>BEIF01000002.1 GCA_002898215.1 bacterium HR29
CCTTTCGGCATCAGAGGTTTTTGCACCACCTCCTCGAGCGTCAGCGTGACGTCCGTCCACCACGTGCTCAACGCCTTTCGGCATCAGAGGTTTTTGCACGTGGGCCGACCTGGGCGACACTCAGCTTGAGGCCACGTGCTCAACGCCTTTCGGCATCAGAGGTTTTTGCACCCGCATGTCCTTACCTCCTAATTATTCCGCAGGACCACTAGTGCTCAACGCCTTTCGGCATCAGAGGTTTTTGCACGGACGTAGAGGAGCGTGAGCCCGAGGAGTGCCTGGTGCTCAACGCCTTTCGGCATCAGAGGTTTTTGCACATCCGTCACTCTCGCCGCTGACCCGCGGTGGCCCGGGTGCTCAACGCCTTTCGGCATCAGAGGTTTTTGCACTGGTTGAGGGGGCATTCAACAACGTGCGGATCATGTGCTCAACGCCTTTCGGCATCAGAGGTTTTTGCACAGCAGCTCCTGGCCTACGGCTTCGCCGCCGAGGACGTGTGCTCAACGCCTTTCGGCATCAGAGGTTTTTGCACGGCACCCTGCGTGGCGAATCTAACCGCGGGGCGATTTTCAAGCACCCCCCGCCCAAGGCCGCTTACGGTCACGCTCCCACTCCTGAACGGGCCCGCCACCCGCCGATCCTTGAACGCAGGTTTAGACGATGCGATACAGCTCATCCTTTTCCTCGGTCGTGAATCCGTGGCGAGCCACGGCGCCGGAGCAGCGATCGCACAGGGGAAGGATCATCAGGTCATCCTCCTTCTCGAGCACCATGGACAGCTCCCACCGCAGCCTCTCGATCTCCAGGGACGTTAGACGGCACCGGAACACGCTATACTGCACGCGGTCGCCGTAGCCCTCGAGTAACCGCGCAGTACGCCGCAAGCGAAGGTCGTCGCGGACATCGTAAGCGATGAGATACCATCGTCGCGCCATTACCTGAGCCTTAGCCGCGCAAAAAGTCCGGGAGACCCCGTCCATTCTTTCTCGAGAAGTCTAACCTCAAGCTCGATGGTTCTAGCGTAGCTCAGAGAGTAGCCGAGAACAGGATGCTTCCAGCTCTCCGCAAGCCTATCCTCGAATAACTTCGCAGCCTTCCTGCGCCCGCTGTCGGATAGCCAAATGCTGCCCCCTGCTTCGACGAAATCGGACGAACTCCACTGCCGCCGATTGATCGAGGCGACCAGGGGCATATCCCATAACGGGACTCGAAAGAGCTCCATCACGTCTAGGGCAAGCGGATATGCCGCCGAGCGCGGCGCGTGATAGAAGCCGAGGGCAGGATCAAGTCCAACGGCGAGGATCGATTGCTGCACGCGGCTGTACAGGAGAGCGTAGCCGAAGCTGAGCGCTGCGTTGAATCGGTCCCGGGGAGGCCTGCGGCTCCGCCCGCGAGGCGCAAGGAGCGAGCGCATCTCCTGGTGAATAAGCAGGGGAAGTGCAGCGAAGTAGGCCTTCGACGCCACTCCCTCATAGCCGCGCAGCGCAGCGACCCCTTCAGCCCGAGCGACCTGTTTCAGCTGCGCCCGGAGGACAGCTACCGTCTCTGCCACCGCCGTTCGAGCCTCCCCATCGCCCCTCGTCGCCCGGAGCAGGAAACGCAACTGGCTCTCCACTCTGGCGCTGACCAGCCGGCGGGCGAGACGCAGCGCCGTCCCCGGGTCGGTCACAGCGGCATATTGGCGCAAACGGCGCTGAACGCTCCCTGCCGACGGCGCGAGGCTCCCCATGTACCGGCCGCCGGCCGTGAGCCAGTGCACCGACACATCGTGTGCGAGGCAGAGTTGAAGCGCTTGGGCGCTGACCTGCACCGCTCCATGGAGCACTAGCGCACCGACCGCCCGGATGGGCAGCGATTCGAGCTCGGAGTCGCCTGCTCTGATTACGAGCCGTTCACCCGAGCGCCGCACCATGGCGCCTGCCGTCATCACGTGGACCACTTCCCGGTCGGGCACCGCCGGAAAGAGCCTTGCCGGCTCCCCAGCCGTTCCCAAGGCGAACCGCTCCTCTTCGGGGAGGCATACGGGTGCCAGGGAGCAGCGTGCGCAACGCCGCTCGTCGTCGGACACCGGCGGGCGCTCCAGCCGTGCGCGAACGGACCGGGCGCGAGCGACAGCCGCAACTACTGCAGCGCGAAGCTCTTCCGTGAGTGGAACCCTCACGGTCACGTTCTCCGCGTGGTACCGAACACGGCCCTCCGGGACGGGCCGCCCGAACCGCTCCTCCAGAAGCATTGCGTACGCTGCCACTTGCAAGGCGTCGGACGGCCAGGCCGTCGGCTGGCCCTGCGCGTCACGGAACGCCCGCCCCCGCTTGTGTTCGTACGGGACCAGATTTCCCTCTCTCGTCCGGACTGCGTCGACGCGGCCCCGTAAGCCCAACCGCTCGCTCGATACCTCGAGTCCTCGCAGCTCGGTGCCGCTCGGGTCGAGCTCTCCCCGCTCTTCGTGAAGTGCCCGGCCGGCATACACCGCCTCGTCCGCCAAGAGGATCCCCTCGACCTCTTCGAGGTAGAAGAGCCTCTCACAGTACGTGAGGGAGTGCAGGCCCATCACCCGGATCGGCTCGTCCGCCTCCAGGACACCGGAGCTCCCTCCCGGCATCGCTGCGCCGGGCACCGAGGCGTCCTGGCCGCTTGTCATCCCGTCAGCGCTCATCATCGGGTCGAAGGATCGGCACCCAGGCTTCGCTCGGCGGTTCTCCGTCACCGGGTGACCCGCGCTGAAGCCGGAATTGCCGGTACACCGTGCCTGCCGCGCCGACGTGGTCGACCCAGACGGGAAGCGCGAGCGGCCCGGCCGGGTCCGGGACGAGCCAGGTCGGCTCGACACCTATGACGTCCTCCGGTCGAAGTGGCCGCAGCTCGTCCACGAGGTGCGTGCTCTCTCCCAGGGAGAGTCCACCGCATCGCGAAACCGAGCCGGGATCCGCGAACGCTTGCGAGACTCGCTCGGCGAGCTTCGGGTGCCCCTCGTTCGCTCCAGGACGAACGCCTATCGCGAGCTTGACGCCGATGAGCAACTCCTGAAAGTCCAGCCTTTGATTCCCTTCGACGCCCGGCGGAAACCTCTTGTCACTGACGCTCCAGGTCGTCCGCACGACGCGGGAGAGCCGTGGCTGGGAAAGGACCCCGACCGCCAGCTCCGCGCCGACGTGGGCGTTGCGGTCCCACTCTCCCACCGCCGAGCACAACATCCCATACACGGTGGCGGGGGGCGGGACGGGGAGTGTTTCGAGATACTCGCGTGCCCGCGGGGAGCGGAAGGACGCGATGGGTACCGAAACGTAACAGGTGACCGCGGAAACCATCATGCAAGCCCTCCCTCTCTTCGCTCTGCCCAGTCCGGTTCGTCGTCGCGGGCTCCGGGTCGCTCGAGCTACTGGCAAAGCCGCCCTCGCCTCCGGCAGGCCACGCCCCGAACCTCAGCCAGGGGACGCCAGGAAGTCTCGGAGGATGCGTTTGACTTCAGCTGCCGCTTCCTTCACGCCGGCGAACACCTTGGCGCCGCGGCTCCTCAGCTCCTCACCGTCCGGGGTGGCGCTGAGCGCTCCTCCGACGACCAGCTCGTCGGCTGCGATGTCGCCCGACCGAACGCGCTCCAGCAGCGCCGGCGCACGTACGGCGTTCCTGTCGTCGCGGAACGCGTAGAGGATCCGGGGAGCGAAGTCGTCCGTCCAACGGAACACCACCGACTCGGGCGAGAAGTCGAAGAGGAAGCGGGCGTGGTTGCCCGCCACTTCGCCGAGTTCCACGAAGCCGTCGACCACGTGCAAGGCCCGCTCGGGGCGCGCCAGGTCGGCCGGCGTGAGCGCGAAGCCGTACTGGTAGCGCGTGGCGTGGACCTCGGTTCCGTACGGCACCGGGAAGTCCCCCTGCAGTGCGGCCGAGGGGGTCGCATTGATGCTGGCAGCGTTGAAGGTGATGTCGCCGGACCACGGTGTGAGCGAAACCGCTCGCGTCACTTCCAGACGTGCACGCCGGACATTGGCGGTTCCTCGCGCCCGACCGCGCCGCCCTTCTTTTTGCGCTTCGCTTCCCTCGGCAGGCGCGGCTTTCGCCGACATGAACCCCAGGACATCGTCGTCGATGAACTCCTCAGCCCCTCGCTTGAACTCCGGGTCCTCCCACGTGTGACGATTCAGGTCGTCCTGCCACCGCCGGTTGGTCGGAAGGCCTTTCCGCTGCCAGACGTAGCGGAGCGCCCACCGGATGGCCTCGGCCGACACGGTGGTATGGATGGCGTCGTTCCAGAGGATCTTCTGGAGCGTCGTGATGTTCCCCTCGGTCTCGGCTCGATTGTTGGCGGCCGTTCCGTGGTGCGTGCAGATGATTCCGAAGAGGTGCTTCGCCATCGCTTCTCTCCCTCCCATGGTCATAGGTCATTCCACTTTTCCCCGCGTCCGTCAGCTGCCCTCCGGCAGCTCTTCGGCGCGGTCGGCGCCGTTGCTTGCCTCGCGGTTCTCCTCCTGAGCCGCGTAGCTCACCAGGGCGAGGAGGGCGAGGTCTCTCGTCAGCTGCCACCGCTCCGGACCCAGGTAGGGCAGGACCTCGCGCCAGCGCTCGCGGAGCGTCGGAATCGTGCCGGCTCTCGACCAGAAGTCGATGAGCGCTGCGCGGAGACTCTCAGCGTTCTTGCAGTGGGCGAACGCTATCCTGAGCCGTTCCCGCTCCCGCTCGACGAGGTCCTGGAAGCGCTCGCCCCTGGTCCTCGCTCTCTCGCTCAGCGCTCCCAAGCGGCGGCGCCACGCTTCCTGGCAGGCTTCGACGATCGCCTCTTCTGCGGTGGTGAACGCATCCGGTTGCGAGACCATTGCAGCTACTCCTCCTGGCGCGGATTTCAAGTCGCTCCTTCGACGGCGCATGGCCAACGCTCGGTCATAACGCCGCCACTGCGCCCACGTATCGGGCGCGCGTATCAAGGAAGTCACCCCGTTCCACCAGGGCCTGCCCGCAGCGACATTGCGGGCTACGAGGTCCAGAAGCGGGCTCACCTCCCAATTCAACTCGCCGCCGTCCCCCTCACTGTCCCCTTCCGGCCCTGCCGCGTCACCTCGCCCGCCGGTTGCACCTCGCCTGCTCCGCCGGGAACCCCCACCGACCGAACCTTGCGACGGACCCTCCGCCTCTTCCGGGCGCTCATTGGGGAGCGGGCGCGCGGCAAGCGTGGGCAGGAGGTGAACAGCGTTCCGGAACATCCGGAGCTCTTTTCCCCCGACACCTTCGACGACGTACCGGTCGACGCGGGTTCGTTGTTGCCGCGCCCAGGGCGCAACCCCGAAGGCGAAGACGTGGCACCTGGCTGCCACTCCCTTTGCTATCAACCGCTCTGCTTCGAGCTTGGCCAGCACCCTGAGGCCCGCATCGGCGACGCCGGCGACGACCAAGTCCTGGACCGGACTCGAGAGGAAGAGCCTTCTCATCCGCGCGTACCGCTCGAGGTCGTCCAGGTCGGGGACGGCGAGGCAGAACTGGGGCTTGACACCCCGCGCATAGCTGCGAATCCGGAAGTAGATCGACCCCACGGGTGCGTAGAGCAGGGCGAGCCAAAGTCCAGGATCCTCTACCAATTCGGTCTCACGCTCGAACACTTGGTGACGAACGATTCCTCCAGGGATGAGCCAAGTCCGGACACCGTTCTGCTTTGTATGCCTAAATATTTCCGCACACTTCTGGTGTTTGTACCACCGTACAACCCTATAGGAAAAACGAAGGTTGTTACCATCGATATCGAGCACGAGCCTGCCCGAGGGGTTTTTGGCCTCGTCGGCTTCGCGTGTTCTGGGGTGTTGTAGGAACGTCTCCAGAACGGCGGCCTGCAGGACCGTGCCTCCATCCTTGTGACCATCGGGATGTCCGAGCCCCAGAAACCAGAACCTCCCGTCCTCGGTGAGACGGAACGATTGCCGAATCAGCTCCGAAAAGAACGCTTTTCCTTCCCCGCTCCAGGTGAACGTGACCGAGTCCCTCGCTCGCTCCCACGACCCGCCGAGGCTCTGGAGGCGTTCCCGCGTTTCCGAGTCTTCCGGTCGCTCATCGAGGGCCGCGAGCGTCATCCACAGTCCGGCGAGCCCGGCCCGATGGAGCGGCGTCATGCCCGGGTCGAAGAGCCCGATGCGGAGCGTCCCGCCCGTTGCCGTCCCCTTCGTTCCTCTTTTCGTTGCAGGCATCTCAGTCCGCTCACCTCCACGAAGCTACGTCCTCCAACGTGCGCCCCATCGGGGCGAGTACTCGATGCTGCCGGGCGGGGCTACCAGCACCCCTCGCTCGGTGCTCCAACGCACCGCTTGCTCGGCCACCGGGCGCCACAGCATCGGGATGGTGCAGGCCACGAGCCGGTCAGCACATACTCGACCTCGGCCATCCCTGCATGACGGGAGGTCCTCCTCCCGCACCACGGGCACCGTCGCGCCCGGCTCGCGCAGGGGCGCCGGTTCGAGGTGCCAGGCCTCGTCGAGCCAAGCACTGCGGACACTCCGCGGTGGAGGCTCCGACTGGAGGACGTGGACAAATGCCTCGCTCAGCTCCCGCTGGGAGACCGGCCGCCCTGCCACATCTCCGAGCCAGCGTCGGGCGCGCTCGAGATCCTCTCTGCGATACGGCGAGGAGTCCGGCGGTTCGATAACCAGCGCCTGCTTCGGTCCCTCTCCGGATTCCGGAGTTGCCCAGCGGTTGAGTCGGCCGAAGCGCTGGATGAGCGACGCGATCGGGGCGAGCTCGGTTACGAGCAGGTCCGCCGAGATGTCGAGGGAGACCTCGCAGACTTGAGTGGTGGCAGCCAGGATCCCCTCGCACGACGAGCCCGGCCGAAAGCTTCCGACCACCGCCTCGTGCCGCTTCAACCGGTCCTCGTACCGGTATCGGCTGTGATACGGCTCGACGCGAATGCCGAAGGTCTCGGCCTGCTTCGCCACCGCTACCGCACGCTCCACGGTGTTGGCGACCCAGAGCACTCGCAGCCCGTCGCGGGCGGCACGCACAGCCCGCTCGAACGCCTCCTCGCGGGATGCGCTCGCGAGCTCGTACCGCGGCAGCGTCTCCAGCTCCTCCGGTCCCGCGAACTCGGAGAGCTCCTCGCCCAGCTTGTCGCACAGCTCCTCGAGGGCGCGCCTCCGCGCAGGCGGGAGCGTGGCCGTCATGAGCAGGATGGGCGCTCCTCGGAAGGCGGCGATGAACGCGAGGAGCGCGCCGAAAAGCTTATCGTCGTAGAGATGCACCTCGTCGAACACGAAGGCTGAGCCCGCCAGTGCGGGGAAGCTGAAAACCCCTACGCGATTCAGCTGAACGAGGCCGAGGACGGCGTCGGCAGTGCACACGACGACCTTCGCACCCCAGGGGTTCAGCCCTTGGTACCGGACGAGTTCGCGAACGGCGTAACTTTCCTCACCCTCAGACCCGTTTTCCAGGAACCGCACGATATCGAAGGACGCGCGGCTGTGAACGAGCTTGGTATCGCCTGCGAACTCCGGCAGCGCGTACGTGGCGAACCCCTCCGTCGCAGTTCCGGTCGTGGGATAGGAGAAGAAGAGTTTTCTCCCCACCGCGTGGCGCGCTGCCCAAAGGTACGCCGCGACGGTCTTCCCGGCTCCGCACCCGGCGGTAAGCAGCGTCACTCTCGTGCGTGTTTCCGCCACCGCCTTCTGGAACGGGCGCGGAGGCTGGTCGCCCAACCTCCTTCGCACCACGTCCCGGAGGTCGCCCCCGGAGCACGTTTGGGAGAGCGCTTCGGCGGCCCAATTCGCAGGCTCGTGCTTCCCGTCGCGGAGGAGCGCCGAGCCGCAAACATCGGCGGCGATGACGGTAGCAGCCACTGCCCCAGCGAGGCGCCGTTCCTCCTCGGAGCATTGCTGCCACCACTCGTCGACCTCCAATACGAGGCCCTCGACCGGTTGAAGCGCTTCCGGGTCCGCTAACTCGATGCGGAGTCGCGGAAGTGACGGGGGTGCTCCTCTCCCGAGCTCCCTCCCGAAGGCGTTGAGGGCGCCGACAAAGTCGGGATGCTCGGAGAAGACGTCCATTACCGTCGTCCCTGATGGGCGCGCCCTGAGCGACCGGCCCGGCTCGAACTGGAGGTGGTGACCGAGAACAGCGCGGAGCGCGAGCAGGCAAACGGGCCGGCGGAGGCCGGCGAAGAGCCAATCCTTCAATCGTTCCTGCGATGAGATCAGCCACGCGCCCACGACCTCGTGTCGCAATGCCTGGGGGAGCCCCCGCCCCCTCACCACCAGCTGGAACTGGTCGTTCGCCTTCCCGATGTCGTGAAGCAAGGCCCCGGCCAGTACGGCCGCCCGGAGCCAATCCCGGTACCGGTCGGGGGCGAGCCCGAGCGCTGACAGGATTGCATCGCCCCGACGTTCGACGAGGGCTCGGGCAACCCGGCCCACTCCCTTCAGGTGGCCGGGAAGTGTTTCGGCCTCTCGCGGCTCATCAGGAGTGGTCGAGCTTTTCGCGAGCAATCGTTTCGGTGCAACACTGGCCATCTGCCGCACTCTCTCGAGCTTTCAGTTCGAGCGCTCCCCGGTCTCCTGCACGGCTTGAGTGGGAGTTGAAGTCCGTTCGGGGAGGAAGATGCCGCAGCCGAAGCGGCGCCTGCCCCCCAGTCCGGCAATCTGCAGCCGAATCGAGGCCTCCGGGCTCAATCCGGCGACACGGAGGGCGTAGCCGACCACCTCTTTGTCCCTGACACGCAGTGTCCTACGAATCCAGGGCGAGGAAGGCGCGGCCCCTCGCCCCTCGATAGCCCGCGTCCCGGCGCGCTCCAGCAGAGCTGGCTGACCATCGACCCCGAGCTCCGCGAGCTGCCTACGAGCGGCCTCCAGGAAGGCATCGGGTTCGAGCATCCCCTTGATCGTGACCAGCCGACTTGACAGCACCGGCGAGGGCCTCAGCGCCCGCACGTGCGGAAGCCCGACGCGCAGCACCGTCCCTTCGAGGTCAATTGACTGGCCGGCCAGGGGCAGAAGTCCCGGGAGCACCGTCACAGGCACGCGGAACGCGAGAGTAGAAGCGGGAGTCAGGGCCAGCGCTCGGTTGCCGACGAGCTGCCCCCGGATGGGATGGACCCCCACGAGAGGGCTGCCGTGCAGCCACGGCAGCAGTCGACTCAGTGCGCCGAAGAGGGCGTACCCGTGGTCTGCCGGAATAAGAACAGCCGGGCCTACGAGCCCATGCAGACGGAAATGGACATCGACGACCGCCGCTCCCGACAGGTGGGCGTCCTGTACCTGTCTCGTTGTATCCCCATCGAGCTGCCCCATCGCTGCCTCACCTCGTTGAATGGCCGGGCTCCGGCCGCCAGCTCGGAGCACGTGCGCCACCATGCAAGTACGGGGAGGCGGGCGCGCCACCTCCAGTCCGGCAACGATTGACGCCTCGCCACGCGTACTCGCCCTCCACCCGACACCGTCACGCGCATCGCGACCCCAACTGCGTACTCGGCAACCCGCCGGCCTGTTGGCGGGATTCTACCGCACGACCGCGTCATCTCCTGACGCTCTTTGTCATTCCCCCGTACGAAAACGAAGCTCCGTCCCACCTCGCCGGCGTCCCGGTGCCGCTTCCGAGCCTTCGGCACCCGCCGTGGCTCCCCAGCCGCCAGCTCGATGGCGACGCCTGTCCGCCTGCACGTACGCCTCGCGCAACCCGCCGTCCGGGGAAGGTTCGCTCCGGTGGGGCGCTCGCAGGCTTCGAGGGGCGGGCGCGCGCTGGACCAGGGAGGGGGGCCATCGCACACCCTCCTCCCCCGCAGCCACCGCCAACGCCGCTTGTCGGGGCCTCCCTCACCGGAACCCGACTAGGAACCACTGCTGACGACTCTTCACGCCCGTTCGAACGCAGGGGAAGCCCGGACGGCGCTGCGGTCTCAAGGTCATTGTCGCCGCCCTGCCCGAAGCGTTCGTCGTCAACGCCGTCGGGACGCTCTACCGCTTCGCGGCGCCGGAGGGCGAGTAGGTCGCGTCCTCGGTCAGGGCGACCTTCGGGCCAGGCGAGCGCTCGCGCAGGCGGCGGCGAGGAGCAGAGCGGCCGCTGCCAGCGCCCACGGCGCCCCGCCTCCCGCCCCTCCCTCGGCCCTACCCGAGCCGGTCCGCGGAGCCGCGGGCGTCGCGGTCGGCGAGGGCGACGGAAGCAGCCCGGCGGCGTACGGCGCCAGCGGCGGCTCCTCCGTCAGCATCTCTCCGGCGGCGATGCGCTGGAAGGCGAGCCCTCCGAGCTCCTCCGCCTTCGCCGCCGCGAGGGCCGGCGTCACGCCCGGCACGAGCGTCCCGCAGACCGACGAGGGCACCCGCGCCGGGTCCGCCGGCCCGTCGTTGAGGAGGGCATCGAGCACGAGGGCGAACACCACCCCGTCAGCCGGGAACTGGATGTGGAGAAGCTGCGACTCCGGGCACAGCTCCTGCACGGCGATGTTCCGCACCTGCACGCCCGGACGCTGCGGCAGCGGGGACCGAGCGGCGGGCGGCACCACGACATCGTCGGTCTCCGAATAGATCACCGTCCAGTCCGGCCCGGGGAAGACGTCGCCCGCAGCCGCGAGCGCCCGGAGCAGCTTGGAACCCGGCACCATCTGCCAGATGGCCGCCGGGCACGCACCCGCCCCGCAAAAGGCCGCTGCCGCATCGGTCCCGCCGTTCGCAGGCGCCAACCCGACGACATCGCGCACCACCGCGCGCACATCGGGCCAGAAGGCGAGCGCCCAGCGAATGTTCAGCCCGCCCTGGCTGTACCCGACGACCGAGACGGGCTTCCCCGTAACCGCGTACATCCGGCGGATGGCGAACACGACTCGCTCGGCTGTCAGCTGCACATCGCCGGTGCCGTACGCCTTCGTGTCGACGGTGCAGACGTCGAACCCCTCCGCTACCAGGGCCGGCGCGAAGCCCCAATCCCAGTTCTCCGGACCGGTGAGCCCCGTGCCGGGCACGAGGAGCACGGGTCCGCGAACAGCCGACCCGAACGACGCCGGGCAGTGGAGCGCCGCCTCCAGTTCGGCTTCTGGCTCGCTGAGCGGGGGCGACTCCGCCCGCACGCCGCCCGGCCAGAAGGCCGCGAAGAGAGATAGCAGCAGGGCCGAGAACGCGATGCGGCCGGTCGTTCGAAGCATCGTTCGCCTCCGAGCGGGTTCCTCCGTCCGCCCGGGGACCATACCGCGACCCGCCGTCGTACGCAATGCCTCGCTAACAAGCCGTTCATCGGCCACTGCGATGCTCGGATGCCGTGACGCCTCCCTGCCCCGCTGCCGCGCACACCGGGCTCCTCGGAACGGCCTTCCTGCTCGTTGCCGGCCGGAGCGCCATGTCCGTGCGGAACGCTTCCGACGGCCGGGCCGCGGCCATAAGGGTCGGCCCAGCAGTCGGGGTCGCGATGGCGCCCCCGATGGCTGGGTACGGCCACCTCCCGGGCTCCCGCGCCATCTGCGCGCACACCTTCGTCCGCGCGGGCCAGTTGGGGCCGCGCCGGCTTTCCGTGTCCGGGATGGGGCAGCGCGGCGGTACGGCGGCAGGTAGAACCACCATCCGCAGCACGGTCGGGTCCCCCATCGACGTCGGCGTACCGACCCCGGCGATGGGCGGTGTCGAGGCGGCGTGCTGCTCCGACCCGGCCCTTACCCTCTTTCCCCTGGCCATCCTGTTCCCTCCAGGGGCCGACCGCGCCTGCGCCCCGGTCGCCGGAAGGGGCTGCGTCGCGGCCGCGGCCGGCGGCTGGGGAGGGGTCGCCGACGCCTCCCCGAACCCGGACCGCTCATCCGTCCCGGCGAAGCGCGCCAGGTTGCCCTCCGCCCGCTGGGCTCACCGGGCCGGACATCCCGGCGGGGCCGCCGGCTTCCCCTTCGCGGCGCTCCCCGATGCACCGGCTTCCCGCCCGAAGGGGGAGGCGGCATGAAGAGGCCGACCATCCTCTTCCTCTGCGTCCACAACGCCGGCCGCTCCCAGATGGCCGCGGCCTTCGCTCGCCGCCTTTCCGCCGGACGCGTCGAGGTCCTGAGCGGCGGCTCGGAGCCCGCGGCCGAGGTGAACCCCTCGGCGGTCGCTGCGATGGCCGAACTCGGCATCGACCTGGCGGAGGAGCGGCCACGTCGCTGGACGGAGGAGGACCTCGCCCGCTCCGACGTGATCGTCACCATGGGCTGCGGCGACGCCTGCCCCGCACTCCCGGGCAAGCGTTACCTCGATTGGCCCGTCCCCGACCCCGCCGGCCTGCCGCTCGAAGCCGTCCGTCCTATCCGCGACGAGATCCGCAGCCGCGTGGTCGCCCTCCTCCGCGAGCTGGGGGTGGCCGAGGGGCCGCCCGGCGCCGCCGAGCCTTAGCGGTCGATGGCGTCGCCCGCCTCTGTGCTTCCGGCGGCCCCGCCGGCAGCGTCCAACGCCCGCTGGACGGCCTCGGCAGTGATGTCGCCGTGGGAGGCGTGCCAGAGCGCCCGCCCCTCCGAGAGGACGAGCACCTGCGGCGATTCGTGCCGCACCCCTGTTTTCCGCTCGATTCGCCACTTGAGCGAGTCGTCGGCAGCGACGTCGAGGACCCGTATCTCGCCGCCCACGCCGCGAAGCCGGAACCGCGCGACGGCGCTCACAGCGCAGTGCGGGTCGTGGAGGAAGAGCACCACGGGCCGCGCGTGCGAGGCGTGGAAGAGCTCCTCCAGCTCCTGAGCCCGGGCGAGCGGCACGAACTGCGTCGAGGTTCGACCCCGGCTCCTGCCGAACATCGGTCCCTCCTCCGTTCCCCTCGTGTTGTGCTCTCCCCATCGTCCTGCAGTGATCCTTCCTGGGATGTGACGGCCCGCACGTTCGCGGTCAGGTCAGCCGGGAAACCTTCACGTTTGCGTCAAGGTGCGCGCGTGGGTCATACTTTGCATAGAGCAAAGGGGGCCCGGCCTCGTGCGTTACCTCCTCCGCCTTCTGCCGTACCTGAAGCCCTACCGCTGGCTCTTCGTCGCAGGCGTGCTCTGCACCATCGCCTCGGCCGGGCTGGTGATGCTGAACCCCCTCCTGGTGGGCTGGGCCATCGACTTCGGCCTGAAGCCGGTGCGGAACGAGCGGGGCATCGCGGTCGACTTCGCCGGCAACGAGCGGCTCCTCCTCCTGGCGGCGCTGGCGATCGTCCTCGTGGCCATCGGACGCGGCCTCGCCGCCTTCGGGCAGCAGTTCCTGGGCGAGAACATCGGCCAGCGGGTGGCCTACGACCTCCGGAACCGCATCTACGACAACATCCAGCGCCTCAGCTTCGCCTACCACGACCGGGTCCACTCCGGGCAGATCATGTCCCGGGCGACCCAGGACGTGGAGAACATCCGCATCTTCTTCAACATGGGAGGCATCCGGCTCTTCTACATCGTCCTCCTCCTCTTCGTGGCCCTCGGCGGCATGTTCGCCATCAACTGGCAGCTGGCGCTGGTGAGCATCGTCTCCTTCCCCATCATCGCCTGGCGCTCCATCGTCACGAGCCGGCGGCTGCGTCCTCTCTGGATGGAGATCCAGCAGAACCAGGCGATGCTCACCCAGGTCTCGGAGGAAGGCCTCTCGGGCATCCGGGTGGTGAAGGCCTTCGCCCGCGAGGAGTACGAGGCGGAGAAGTTCCGGCGGGTCTCGCAGAGGCAAGCGGACCTGAACTACACGCAGGCCCGCATCCAGGCGTTCCACGCCCCCCTGATGAACGCCATCTCGATGGCACAGATTGCGGCCACGGTGGGCTTCGGCTCCTGGCTCATCGCCCGGGGGCAATTGGCGCCGGGTGCGCTCCTCACCTTCGTCCTCTGGCTCAACCTCCTCCAGCTCCCGGTGCGCTCGCTCGGCTGGATCATCAACATCTTCGCCCGGGCGGCGAGCGCCGCCGAGCGCGTCTTCGAATTGATCGACGCCGAGTCCGAGGTGAAGGAGAAGCCGAACGCCATCGTCCTCCGCGACGTCAAGGGGCACGTTCGTTTCGAGAACGTCTCCTTCGCCTACAACAACGTGAGCCCGGTCCTGCACGACATCACCATCGACGCCCCGCCCGGGAAGCTCATCGCCCTGCTCGGGCCGGCGGGCAGCGGCAAGTCCACCATCGTCAACCTCATCCCGCGCTTCTACGACGTTTCCGCCGGCCGGATCACCATCGACGGCATCGACATCCGCGACGTGACCATCGAGTCGCTCCGGAAGAACATCGGGATCGTCCAGCAGGACGTCTTCCTCTTCGTGGGGACCATCCGCGACAACATCGCCTACGGCCGGCCCGATGCGACCCAGGAGGAGATCGAGCGGGTCGCGAAGGCGGCCCGCATCCACGACTTCATCGTCAGCCTGCCGAACGGCTACGACGAGTGGGTCGGTGAACGGGGCGTCACCCTCTCCGGCGGCCAGAAGCAGCGCATCGCCATCGCCCGCACCCTCCTTCTCGACCCGAAGATCCTCATCCTCGACGACGCCACCGCCAGCGTCGACAGCCAGACGGAGTTCCTCATCCAGCAAGCCCTGCACGAGCTGATGACGGGCCGGACGACCTTCGTCATCGCCCAGCGGCTACGCACGATCATGCGGGCGGACGAGATCATCGTCCTCGACCGCGGCCGGATCATCCAGCGTGGCACACACGCCGAGCTCATCGCTCAGGAGGGGCTCTACCGCCGCATCTACGAACTGGAGCTGAAGGACCAGGAGGAGGCGCTCGGGAAGGTTCTCGCGGACGAGCGGGCAGCCGGTTTGCAGCGGGGCTTCCGCGCGGCGCCCGCTCCGGGAGGGGGGAGCTGATGGCGTTCTGGGGAGGTGCAGGCGCCGGCGGATGGAGCATCGGGATCGGCGGCCAACCCGGCGGGCCGGGGATGAACCGCTTCGCCCGCGCCGGCTTCGACGGCTGGACGGAGGAGTACCTGGGGAAGCCGTACGACGCCGAAGTCGTCCGGCGGCTGCTTCCCTACCTCAAGCCGTACAAGTGGCGAGTGGCTGCCTCGCTCGTCTGCATGGTGGTCATCGCCGTCACCCAGTTCCTCCAGCCGCTCCTCATCGGCTTCACGGTCAAGGCGGGCCTCGCCCACGACCTCGAGCGGGTGTACTGGCTCACGGCCACGATGGGCGGCCTGGCGGTGACGACGTTCGTTGCCGCCCGCATCCAGCAGCTCCTCACCGCCTGGGTCGGTACGCGGCTCCTCCATCAACTCCGCACCCAGATGTACGAGCATATCCAAGGCCTCTCCCTTAGCTTCTTCGACGACATGGAGGTGGGCCGCATCATCAGCCGCCTCACGAGCGACGTCACGGTGATGCAGGAGCTCCTCACCAGCGGCTCGCTCACCTTCGCCTCCGACTTCGTCGGGCTGGCCATCGTGGTGACGACCCTCCTCATCCTCGATTGGCAGCTCGCCCTCGTCACCTTCGCCGTGGTGCCACCCCTCGTGGCCATCATGGTCTGGTGGGCGCGCCATGCTCGGGCGGCGTTCATCAACGTCCGGGTGAAGATCAGCCAGCTCTACGGAACGTTGGGCGAAAACGTGGCCGGCGTGCGCGCCATCCAATCCCTCTCCCGGGAGGATGTGAACGCCCGCCTCTTCGACCGGCTCAACCAGGAGAACCGGAACGCGAACATCTGGGCGGGGATGCTGACGGCCGCCATCATGCCTGTGATCGAGCTCGCCGTCGCCGTGGCGACGGCCCTCGTCCTCGTCGTCGGCGGCTTCATCGCCCTGCGCGCCTCCTCCGTGGACGTCGCCACCACCCTCGGTGCCCTCACCGCCTTCGCGGTCTACGTGAGCCGCTTCTTCGACCCCATCCGCGACCTCGTCCTCCAGTACACGATGCTCCAGCGGGCGATGGCAGGCGGCCAGCGCATCTTCGAGGTGCTCGATACCGAGCCGAGGGTGAAGGACAAGCCGGACGCCATCGAGCTGGACCACGTCGAGGGACGCATCGATTTCGAAGACGTCTGCTTCGAATACGTTCCCGGGGTGCCGGTGCTGAAGCACATCACCCTCCACGTCGAGCCCGGGGAGACCATCGCCCTCGTCGGCCACACCGGCGCAGGGAAGACCACGATCACGGCCCTGCTTGCCCGCGGCTACGACGTGACCAGCGGGGCGATCCGCGTCGACGGCATCGACATCCGGGACATCAAGCGGCGCTCCCTCACCCGCCACATGGGCGTGGTGCTGCAGAACCCGTACCTTTTCAGCGGCACAATCCGCGAGAACATCGCCTACGGCCGGCCCGACGTCACCGACGAGGAGATCATCGAGGCGGCGAAGGCGGTCGGTGCCCACGAGTTCATCGAGCGGCTGCCGAACGGCTACGACACCGAGATCGTGCAGGGAGGCCACAACCTCTCCGTGGGTCAGCGGCAGCTCATCAGCTTCGCCCGGGCCATCGTCGCCAAGCCGCGGATCCTCATCCTCGACGAGGCCACGGCCTACGTGGACACCCAGACCGAAGCCGTCATCCAACGCGCCCTCAAACGCCTCCTGGAGAACCGCACCTCCTTCGTCATCGCTCACCGCCTCTCCACCATCCGCTCCGCCGACCGCATTGTGGTGCTGGACCACGGCGAGATCGCCGAAATTGGCACCCACGAGGAGCTGCTGGCGAAGAACGGCATCTACGCCACCCTCTATCGGATGACGTACGAGCGCGAAGCCGCCCGCGCCGCCGAAGCCCTCATGGGCGAGGACGAGGCAGTCGCTCGACGGCGCCGAGCGGAAGCCGTCCCCCTCCGCGCCGAACCAGCGGCCGGTTCGTGATCGCCGTCATACGTGCTCCCTCGCAGGCCACTGCGCTCCCGACCTCGCGATGCCGATGATCCGCTCGTAATCGCCATCGAGGAGGTGCGCATCGGATGAAGGAGTTCCATTGCGGCGACGTCGTCCCCGGCTGCACCGCCACGTTCCGCTTCGCCACCGACGAGGAGATCTTCGCCGCCGTGGTACGCCACGCCCGCGCCGACCACGGGATGGCCGAGGTCCCGCCGGAGGTGATGGAGGAAGTCCGCCGGCTCATCCGCCCAGCAGCGTAGCCCCTTCCTCGCCACCAGCCATTCGCCTCGGCGGCCTGGGCGGATGCTCAGGCCGCCGCCTCGCTCGCCAGGACCTCCACCATCCGCTCCACGCGGACAATCCCCAGCAGCCGGCCCGCGTCGTCGACCACCGTCAGGGGAAGGAAGCGCTCCCCGTACGGGCGGAGCATCGCCCGGCGGGCTGCCTGCGCGACGGCCGTCGAGGGGGAAATCTTCATCGCCGCCCCGTCGCGCTCTCCATCCCACACCCGGAGCGGGCGGCCCCAGCCGTCCACGACCACGGCAATCCTGCCCGGGGGAAGCTCACCCTCGCGGACCGCCTCGGCCGCTTCCAGGAGAGCTTCGGCCACCAGTCCGAGCCGCCGGCGCTCCGCGACGCGCCGGATGAGCTCGCCGATCTCGCGGGGGAGGGGACGGAATTCCGGCGCCGGGCGGTTCAAGAGGAACCCCTGGCCGAGAGGAACGCCGAGACGGATGAGCTCCGCGAGCTCCTCCACCCGCTCGATCCCCTCCGCAACCACCCAGGCGTCGAGCCGGGAGGCGAAGTGCCCCACCAGCTCCAGGAGCGCCCGCTTCGCCCCGTCCTGGTCGACGCCTTCCACGAAGGCGCGGTCCACCTTGACGAACTGCGGTCGTACGGCAAGGAGCCGCTCCAGCCCGGCGTACCCCGTGCCCGTGTCGTCGACGGCGATGAACGCCCCCCGCTCTCGCAGCTCCTTGGCGACCCGGCCGAGCTCGCCGACGTCCCCGAGCGGGCTCGTCTCCGTGATCTCGATGACCACCCGGTCCAGCCTTGTCTCGACGAGCAACACCTCCGCCGCATCCGGGTGGGCGACCGCTGCCGGGTCCAGGTTCACCGTGAGGAAGGTGTTCGGCGGAAGCTCGTCCCGCAGGCGGAGCGCCTGGCGCACGACCGCCGCCTCCAGCCGTGGCCCCAAGCCGAAGGCGTACGCCTGCCGGAACCATTCGAAGGGCGGCGCGTCCACCTCTGGGTCGGCGAAGCGGGCGAGCAGCTCGAAGCCAGCCGTGACGCCGCGCCGGAGGTCGACGATCGGCTGTCGGTACAGCGCGATCCGCTCCGGGTCCCGGAGGACGCGTACGAGTGCCTGCTCCCACTGGAGTTCCGACGGTTGGCCCGGCCCCACGCTTACAGCGTCGGCGCTCCCGCGTCCCTTCCACAGACCCCACGCCCTACTCGGGGAATCCCCGGGGAATCACCCGGAGATTCCCCTATCCCCGCCGCCTCGGCGCTCCCCGCCCCTCGCCCGAGGCCAGCGATTCCGGCATCATGCCCTCGAACTCCCGTGCCAACCCAGCCCGAATCCACCCTCCCTACCGACCGCGAAGCGAAGCTCCCACCGGCGGATCCCCTGCTTCCCGGCACCTTCCTCGTCATCCTCATCCCGCCGACCAGCTCGGCTGCCTAGGGGGATCCCTTGGGAGAGGGGATGGCGCTCACCGCAGCCTTCCTCTGGGCCATCACCAGCACCATGCTGCGCGCCCTGGGCCAGGCGGCGTCGCCACTTTGGATCGGGGTCGTACGCCTTTGGGTCGCCTCGGCCTTCATTCTCCTCGTGGCGACCGTTCTCGGCGATGCGATGGCGCTTCCTGGCATCACGCCGGGAGCCGCCGCTGCCGTGGCAGGGAGCGGCATCCTCGCCTATGCGGCCGGAGACACGCTGTACATTCGCGCCCTCGCGCGCTTCGGGATGGGGTCCGTGTTCCCCGCCACGATGTCGGGCTTCATTGGGCTCACGGTGTTGGGAGGGGTGGTGCTCCTCGGCGAACCCTTCACCCCGGGGCTCGGGGTCGGCGGGGCAGCGATCGTGGCAGGAGTGTGGCTGCTGACACGCGGGAGAGAACCCGTCGCGGTATCGGGCGGAGGCGCGGCCGGCGCGTCGCGGTGGGAGGAATTGGCCTTCGTGGGCTCCATTGCGGCGCTGTGGACGGCGGCGACGCTCTGGCTGACGTGGGGCCAAGGGGACCTTCCTCCGCTGGCCGTCGGCGCGGTGCGGACGCCGGTAGCGGCCATCGCCCTCACGCTCCTGGCGGTTGCGGCGGACAGGAATGGGGCAGGGCAGCTCGTCGGCAACTGGAGGCTGCTCGTGGGGGCGGCCACGGCCGGACTCGTCGGGACGGGAGTCGGAAGCCTCCTCTACATCCTCGCTCTCCAGGATGCCGGTGCAGCGCGCACGGCGGTGCTCTCCTCCACCTCGCCGGTGTGGGGCCTCCCTCTCGCGATCCTCGTCCTCGGAGAGCGGGCTACACCGGCGCGTTTGGCAGGGACGGCGTTGGCGGTGGGCGGCGCGATGGCGGTGGCCGTGCTCTGAGGTGGGGCGGGGGCCGGCTGCTACGATGGCAGTAGGATGTTGGATTCGGTCGTCATCGAGGTCATCGGGGGGCGCGGTGGCCACGGGTATGTGAGCTTCCACCGCGAAAAGTTCGTGCCCAAAGGGGGCCCCGACGGGGGAGACGGGGGCCGCGGGGGGGATGTGTACCTCCGCGCCGTGGACGACGTCTACACCCTGGAGCAGTACCGCTCGAGGCGGCGGTTCGAGGCGGGGCCCGGCGGGAACGGCGCGGCGAACCTCAAACATGGGGCCGACGGCGAGGACCTCGTGCTCGATGTCCCGGTGGGGACCGTGGTCATCGACGAGGCGAGCGGCGATGTCATCGCCGACCTGAAGCGCCCGGGCCAGCGTGTGCTGGTGGCGCGGGGTGGGCGGGGCGGTTGGGGGAACAAGCGCTTCGCGACCAGCACGAACCAGGCGCCCCACTACTCGCAGAAGGGCGAGCCGGGGCAACGCGTGGTGCTGCGGCTCGAGCTGCGGCTGCTTGCGGACGTCGGCTTGCTGGGCCTCCCGAACGCGGGGAAGTCGACGCTGCTGGCTGCGGTCTCGAACGCGAAGCCGAAGATCGCGGCCTACCCGTTCACGACGCTCGAGCCGATGCTAGGGGTGGTCGAAGTCGGGTGGGAGCGGTTCACGCTCGCAGACCTCCCTGGGCTCATCGAGGGGGCCAGCGAAGGGTACGGCCTGGGGTTCGAGTTCCTCAAGCACGTTCGCCGGTGCCGGGTGCTGGCCCACCTCGTCGATTGCACGTCGCCCGACCCGGTCACCGATTACGAGCTCATCCGCGGGGAGCTGCGTGCCTACGACCCCTCGTTGGATTCGATCCCGGAGGTGCTCGTGGTCACGAAAGCGGACCTCGATGGAGAGGCGGCGCAGCGGGCGGCGGCGTTGCTCACCGACCACACGGGCCGCGAGACATTCGTTATCTCGGCGCTGGAGCGGCAGGGGTTGGAGCCCCTCGTTGCGAGGTTGATGGAGCTCGTGAGGGCGGCGCGGGAGGCGGAGGCTGCCCGGGGGGTGGAGAGCGTGCCGGTGCTCCGCCCGGCGCCGCAGGAGCGGTTCCGTGTCGTGCGGGAGGGGGATGGGCGGTTCGCCGTCGAGGGAGAGAGGGTGGTTCGCTTCGTGGAGATGACCGACACCGGGATGGAGGGGGCGGAGGACGAGATCGTGCGCCGTCTGGAGCGCTGGGGAGTGGCGAAGGCCCTGCGACGGGCGGGAGTGCGGCCCGGGGACCGTGTTCGCTTCGGCTCCGTCGAGCTGGTGTGGCAGCCGGAGGCGGCCGCCGCCGAGGCCCTGGAGATGGAGGAGGGCTAGCGGCCGCGGAAGACGGGCTCCCGTTTCTCGAGGAAGGAGCGAACCCCCTCCTGGAAGTCCTCCGTGCGGCGGACGGCCTGCTGCAGGTACTCCTCCCGCTCGATGTGCGAGGCGAGGTCGGCGGTGAGGGACTCCCGCGCCAACCGCTTCATCGTCTCGATGGCGACGGTGGGACCGTGGGCGATGTCGGCGGCGAAGGCCTCGACTCGCGCCAGCAGCTCCTCGTGGGGGACGACCTCGCTGACAAGCCCGAGGCGCAGCGCTTCCTGGGCGTCCACCATGCGGCCGGTGTAGAGCATACGCAGGGCCTCGGAGAGGCCGACGATGCGGGGCAGGAACCAGGTGCAGCCCATATCGGCGGAGAGCCCTCGCCGGACGAAGATGGCGCTGAAGCGGGCCTGTTCGGAAGCGATGCGGATGTCGCAGGCGAGGGCCAGCGAGAAGCCGGCCCCCACACAGGGGCCGTTCACGGCGGCGACCACGGGTTTCCGGCAGTTCCACACGAGCTCGGTCGCGCGGTACCGACTCCGGGTCAGCGCCTCGCGGGGCGGGAACGGGCGGGGCACCTCGTCCTCCCCCTGATCGGCGGCGGTGAGGTCGGTGCCGGCGCAGAATCCGCGCCCGGCACCCGTGATGACGACGGCACGCACGCCGTCGTCGCCGTCGGCGGCCGAGATGGCGTTCTCGACCTCGGCCCAGGAGGCCCAGGTCATGGCGTTCAACTTCTCCGGGCGGTTGAGGGTGAGCCACGCAACGGCGTCGCGCACCTCGTAGGTGATGTGCCGGAACTCCACGGCGACCCTCCCAATCGTTCGCTTCGAGCGAAGGGTAGCGGTCCGGGGGAAGGCCGTCGACCGGGGTGCGCCCGTAGTGGGGACGTCGTACGCTGCGGCCATGCGGGCGCTGCGCTTCTTCGCACCGGGGCGGGTGGCGGTGACCGAGGTCCCCGACCCTGAGCCGGGGCCGGGCGAGGTGGTCCTGCGCGTCCACGCTGTGGGGCTGTGCAATAGCGATGTGCGCGTCTTCCTGGGCGAGAAACGTGCCCAGCCGGGCGTCATCCCCGGCCACGAATTCACGGGGGAGGTGGTCGCCGCGGGTCCGGGAGCGCGCACGCCGCTCGGGGCGGTGGTGGCGGTGTGCCCCATCGTCGCCTGCGGCTGGTGCGGCTTCTGCCGGGATGGGTACCGGAACCGGTGCAGCCGCAGACGCACCCTCGGTTACGACCTCGACGGGGGGTGCGCCGAGTTCGTGCGCATCCCGCGGGAGCTCGAGGCCGGCGGACACCTCCTCCCCGTCGACCCTTCCCTTCCGGCCGAGCGCCGGGCGATGGTCGAGCCCCTGGCCTGCGTGCTGGCCTCGCTGGAAGCGCTGGGCGTGGCCGCGGGCGAAGGCCTGGCAGTCGTCGGAGGGGGTCCCATGGGCCTGCTCCACGTCGTGGCCGCACGGGCGATGGGCGCCGGCCCGATCCTCGTGGTCGAGCCCGATGCGGAGCGTCGCGAGGCTGCTCTCGAGCTGGGGGCGGATGTGGCCTGCGCGCCGCAAGAGGCTTTCGAGCGAGGGATGGGCCTTACGAGCGGCGAGGGGTTCCCGGCGGTGGCGGTGGCCGTCGGCCTCGCCGAGGCGGCGCCCCAGGCGCTGCGCCTGGCGAGGAAGATGGGCAGGGTCAACCTCTTCGCCGGCTTCCCGCCCGGGACGACGCTCTCGCTCGACGCGAACCAGCTCCATTACGACGAACTCCGGCTCGTGGGCACCCAGAACGCGCCGCTGCGCCTCTACGCGCGGGCGGCGGCGATGCTCCCGCGGCTGCCGGCCCTCGACCGGGTCGTGACGCACCGCTTTCCCCTCGACCGGGCCGACGAGGCGTACGCCGCCCGGCTCGAGCGGCGCGGCCTGAAAGGCGCCGTGGTGATGGTGTAAGGAGCGAGACGCGAGTACTGGCCAAGGAGGCGGATGATGGGCGACGAGTTCCCCGATGTCACGCTGGCGGCAGTGCAGGCGGCGCCGGTGTACCTCGACCGCGACGCCTCGGTGGAGAAGGCCTGCCTCTGGATCGACAAGGCGGCGGAAGCCGGGGCCGACCTCGCCGTCTTCGGCGAGACGTGGATTCCCGGGTACGCCTCGTTCGCCGAGTGGTGCGGACATCGGCGCTTCGGGTCGGCGCTGCGCCGGTTCGTCTTGAACGCGGTCGAAGTCCCCTCGCCGGCGACCGATGCCCTCTGCCGGGCGGCGAAGCGGGCGGGCATCGACGTCGTCATCGGTGTGGCCGAGCGCGACGCCGTGACCGGCGGGACGGTCTACTGCACCCTCCTCTTCATCGGCCGGGAGGGGAAGCTGCTGGGAAAGCATCGGAAGCTGAAGCCCACGATGTACGAACGCATCGTGTGGGGTGAGGGCGACGGGTCGACCCTACGGGTGTACGAACGCCCGTACGGGAAGCTGTCGGGCCTCAACTGCTGGGAGCACCAGATGGTGCTGCCGACGTACGCGCTCGTCGCCCAAGGGGTTCACTTCCACGCCGCCGCCTGGCCCGGCTGGACCGGGACCCGCCAGGAAACGCTCTCCGCGGCCTTCGCCATGCAGGCGGCGGCCTACGTCGTGATGGCGGGCGGCCTCCTGCGCGAATCGGACATTCCGGAGGACCTGCGGGAGATCGTGCGGCCCATGAACGGCCACTCGGGGATCTTCGGACCGGACGGGCGGCTGCTCGCCGGCCCCCTCGACGACGAGGAGGGGGTGCTGACGGCGAAAGCGAACCTGGGGACGGTGATGGTGCACAAGATGATCGCGGACCATGGCGGGCACTACAGCCGGCCCGACATCTTCCGGCTCACGGTGGACCGCCGCCCGCGCTTCCGGGCCGCGTTCGAGGACGCCCCCGTGGAGGAGGCCCGGGAAAGCGAAGCCGGGGCTCCGGAGTGGCCTTCCACCCCGGCCGAAAGCCTCTCTCCCGCCTCCTGTGCGCCCGAAGGTTCCGCCTCGTAGGATCGGCGGAGCAGCGAACTCCCGCTCGACCAACTGAGGGGCAAAGGATGAAGTACGCCGTCGAGATCTTCCCTACCGACTACACCATCCCGGTCACCGAGCTCGGCCGCGCTGCGGAGGACCTTGGCTTCGAATCACTCTGGTTCCCGGAGCACACGCACATCCCCGCTAGCCGCCGCAGCCCGTGGCCTGGCGGGGCGGAGCTCCCGAAGGAGTACTGGCACACGCTCGACCCCTTCGCCGCCCTCGCCGCCGTAG
Source organism: bacterium HR29 (assembly GCA_002898215.1). Lineage (GTDB taxonomy): Bacteria > Chloroflexota > Dehalococcoidia > Tepidiformales > Tepidiformaceae > HRBIN29. Next base: position 23,874 of record BEIF01000002.1, read on the forward strand.
CGGTGGTGACCACCAGGCTGAAGCTCGGCACTGGCATCTGCCTGGTGGTGGAACGGGACCCGATCACCACCGCGAAGGAGGTGTCCACGGTCGACTTCCTCTCCAACGGCCGCTTCCTCTTCGGCGTCGGCGGCGGCTGGAACTACGAGGAGATGGAGAACCACGGCACCAACCCGAAGCTGCGGTGGCGCATCATGCGGGAGCGCATCCTGGCCATGAAGGCCATCTGGACCCAGGAGAACGCCGAATACCACGGCCGGTACGTGAACTTCGATCCCATCTGGCAGTGGCCGAAGCCGGTCCAGAAGCCCCACCCGCCCATCGTCGTCGGCGGGAACGGCCCCGGTACGCTCGACCGTGTGCTCGAGTACGGCGACGAGTGGATGCCCATCGCCGGGCGGGGGCCCGACCTCGCCCCGCGCATCGCCGAGCTGCGGGAGCGGGCGGCCGCTGCCGGACGGGGCTACATCCCGGTATCCGTCTTCGGCGCTCCTCCTCGGCCCGACCTGGTCCGCACCTACAAGGAGATCGGTGTCGACCGCGTGATCTTCCGGCTGCCGTCGGCGGACCGGGAGACGGTCCTCGCGGAGCTGCGCAAGGCGGCGGAGGTGGCGCGGGAGGTGGGCGAATGAGCGAGGCCCAGAACGCCCCGCCCGTGCTCTACGAGGAGCGGGACTCGCTCGCCATCGTGACCCTGAACCGGCCCGAAAAGCTGAACACGCTCAACGAGGCCATGATCCAGGGGATCGCCGACGCGGTCGAGCGCGCCACCCTCTCGGAGGCGGTGTCGTGCATCATCCTCCGCGGGGCGGGGCGAACCTTCTCGGCGGGGTACGACCTCACGGCCGGCGGCGAGGCCGGGGCCGGCTTCCGGCCCCGCTTCGGGGCGCCCCGGCCCGAACCCCGTCCCGGCGCCTGGGACCCGGTGCGGGACCTCGCCTTCATGGGCCACAACATGCGCCGCTTCATGACGCTCTGGGAGTGCCCGAAGCCGGTCATCGCCCAAATCCATGGGTACTGCCTGGGCGGCGCCACCGACCTGGCCCTCTGCGCCGACCTCATCTTCATGGCGGAGGACGCGATCATCGGCTACCCGCCTTCACGTATTTACGGCACGCCCACGACGATGCTCTGGGTGTACCGGTTGGGTCTCGAGCACGCGAAGCAGTTCCTGCTTTCCGGGGACCAGATCGATGCGGCGACGGCCTACCGAATCGGCCTTTGCTCGAAAGTCTTTCCGCCCGATCGCTTGGCGGAGGAGACGGAGGCGTACGCGCGGCGCTTCCGGCACATCCCGGCGAATCAGCTTGCGCTGAACAAGCTGCTCATCAACCAGGCGTTCGAGAACATGGGCTTGCGGACCACCCAGCTCCTGGGGACGCTCTTCGACGGGATCGCGCGGCACACGGAGGAGGCGCTCCGCTGGGTGGAGAGCTTTCGAGAGGTCGGCTTCCGGGAGGCCATCCGCCGCCGGGACGCCCCCTTCGGCGACTACGGCGAAGCGAAACGCCGCTGACCCACCCCCGCCGATCTCAGGGGAAGATGCCGAGGGTCAAGTAGTCGTTGGCCACTTTCTCGATGGCGATGAGGTAGGCGGCCACCCGCAGGCTGGGAAGCTGCCGAGTCCGCCAAGTCGTGTGGATGGCCCGGTAGGCGTGGACCATCGTGTCGGCCAGGGCTGCCTGGACGAAATCGATCTCGTCCGGCCCGCGGGTGAGGCGCGCCCGCTGGTCCTCGCTGAGGCGGCTCTCCGTGAGCGCCTCGATGGCCTCGATCACCTTCGCGTTGGCGTTCTCCTGGTAGCGGCGGCTCATCCGGTCGAAGGAGACGTGCGAAAGGTTCTTCAGCCATTCGAAGTAGGAGACGGTGACGCCGCCCGCGTTGAGGTAGACGTCCGGGATGACGAAGATCCCGCGCTGAAGGAGGATGGCCTCCCCCTCCGGCGTGGTGGGGTCGTTCGCCGCCTCGGCCACGATGCGGGCGCGGATGCGCGGGGCGTTCTCGGCGGTGATCTGGTTCTCGAGCGCTGCGGGGACGAGGATGTCGCAGTCGAGCTCCAGCGCCTCCGCCGGATTGGGGAGGAAGTGCGGCGCCGGGAAGTCGCGGATCGTACCTGATGCCTCGATGTGCCGACGCACCGCCTCGATGTCCAGCCCGTCGGGGTCGTAGAGGGCACCCTCGATTGTGGAGACCGAGACGACGACCGCGCCCCCTTCGGCCAGGTACTTGGCGGCGTGGTAGCCGACGTTCCCGAACCCCTGGACGACGACGCGCTTTCCCGCGAGGCCGGGCGCCAGGCCGAGGCGGCGCATCTCCTCCGGGTCGTCGAGCGCTTCGGCTAGGCCGTAGTAGACACCGAGGCCGGTGGCCTCGCGCCGCCCTTCGATGCCGTGCAGGCTGAGGGGCTTGCCGGTGACGCAGGCGTAGGCGTCGAGCTGGGTGGGGTTGAGGGCGCGGTAGGTGTCGGCGATCCAGGCCATCTCGCGCTCGCCGCTCCCGTAGTCGGGGGCCGGGACGTCGATACCCGGCCCGATGAAGTTCCGGGCGGCGAGTTCGGCGGTGTACCGCCGGGTGGCCCGCTCCACGATCTCCGGCGGTTCCTTGCGGGAGTCTATGCAGATGCCGCCCTTCGCTCCCCCGAAGGGCACGTCGACGATCGCGCACTTGTAGGTCATCAGCGCGGCGAGCCCCATCACCTCGTCCTGGGTGACGTTCGGCGCGTAGCGGATGCCCCCCTTGCAGGGGAGGCGGTGATGGCTGTGCTGCGCTCGGTACCCCTCGATGACGCGCACGCTGCCGTCGTCGAGGCGGATGGGGAACTGGACGTGGAGGACGGCGTTGCACGCCTTGATCTGGTCGAGGAGACCAGGCGGGTAGGGGCGGGCGAAGCGCGCGGCCTCGTCGAAGCGCTGGCAAACGGCGGCGAACATCGAGCGCCGCTGCCTCCGGTTCTGCCCTGCCATCATCGACTCCTGGAGCGGGTTCCTGCTCCGAGCATGCGGCACGGAGCCGGCCCTGACGATACTGCAATTCCCCGACCGCCGTGGAGTAGACTGCGCGGCATGAAGCCGTACGACTACGCCCGCCGCTCCGGTGTGTACGAGATGAGCTGGCGCGACTTCGGCGAGCTCTGCATCCGCATGGCGGAACTTTTGGAGCCCTACCGCCCCGACCTCGTCGTGGGGAACGCCCGGGGTGGGCTCTTCCCGGCCACGCAACTCGCCATCATGCTGCGGAAGGAGCTCATCCCCGTGCGGCTGAGCCGGCGGGTCGATGACGAGGTGGTGTACGAAGAGCCCACCTGGCGCGTACCGCTCGCGGCCGAAGTGGCCGGGAAGACGGTGGCCGTGGTCGACGACATCGTCGACACGGGCACCACGTTGCGCATCCTCACGCTCCGCGCCCACGAGCTCGGGGCCGGGCGGGTGGTGACGGCGGCGCTCGCCAGCCACTCCTGGGCCGAACCCGCGCCGGACGTCAGCGGCCTCGTCACCGATGCCTTCGTCATCTTCCCCTGGGACCGCCAGGTGCTGGTAAAGGGCCAGTGGGCGCCGCATCCGGAGATCGCGGCGGCGCTGGAAGCGCTCGAGGAAGGCGGCGATGCCTGAATTCCGGTGGGTGGCGCTGGCCGCCGTATCCGCCGCGCTGCTGGCGGCCTGCGGGAGCGAGGACGGCGGGCGCCTAGACACCTTCGAAGGGACGTACTACACCGCCTTCGAGACGTCGAACTTCGTCCCCGGCGAGCTCTGCCGTCCGGCGGGGCCCACCTACTGGCTCATCCCCGAGCCCGACTCCGGCTTCCAGGAGGCGCTGCAGGCGGCGGGCTGGCAGCCGGTGGCACCGCAGGCGTTCTACGTCCGCTTCGAGGGCGAGCTCTCGGAGCCCGGGCGGTACGGCCATTTGGGTGCCTACGAACGGGAGGTTCGGGCGTTCAAGACGCTGGAGGTGCGCGCCGCGCCGGAGTGCATCCAGCCACCGCGATAGGCCCGAAGGACGGCCGAGCCCCGCCGGGGAGGGCGGGGCTCGCGCGGAGCACGGATGACGGTGGCCTCAGCCGATGCGTTCGAAGATGGTGGCGATGCCCTGGCCGCCGCCGATGCAGAGGCTCACGATGCCGAAGCGGCCGCCGGTCCGCTCCAGTTCGTACATCAGCTTGACGGTGAGGATGGCGCCGGTGGCCCCGATGGGGTGGCCCAGGGCGATGGCCCCGCCGTTCGGGTTCGTCTTCGCCGGGTCGAGGCAAAGCTCGCTGGCGCAGGCGCAGGCTACGCTGGCGAAGGCTTCGTTCAGCTCGATGCAGTCGATCTGGTCGAGGGAGAGCTTCGCCTTCTCGAGCGCTTTGCGGATGGCCGGGATGGGCCCCGAACCCATGATGGCGGGGTCGACGCCGGCCTCGGCACGGGCGACGATGCGCATCTTCGGGGTGACCCCCAGCTCCTTCGCACGGGTGGCGCTCATCACGACCACGGCCGCAGCGCCGTCGTTGATGCCCGAGGCGTTCCCCGCCGTGACCATGCCGCCCTCCTTGAAGGCGGGGCGGAGCTTGGCGAGGGTCGCCTCGTCGGTGGGCCGAGGATGCTCGTCGGTGTCGAACACCTTCTCCTCGCGGCCCACGCGCACAGTGACGGGGACGATCTGGCTTTTGAAGTACCCCTTCTCGATGGCGTTGAGGGCGCGGCGCTGGCTCTCGGCGGCGAGGGCATCCTGGGCTTCGCGACTGATCTGGAAGCGCTCGGCGAGATTCTCCGCCGTGATGCCCATGTGGTAGCCGTGGAAGGGGTCGGTAAGCATGTGGATGATGCCGTCCTCGATGGCATCGTGGCCGAGCCGGTAGCCGAAGCGCGCCTTGCGGAGGTAGTAGGGCATGCGGCTCATGTTCTCGGCGCCACCGGCCACCACCACCTGCGCGTCACCGGAAAGGATGAGCCGGCTGGCGGTGTTGATGGCCTCGAGGCCGCTCCCGCAGATCCGGTTCACGTTCATGGCCGGCGTGCCGATGGGCAGCCCCGCCTTCACGGCGGCGTGCCGCGAGAGGTAGGCGTCCTCCGCCACCTGGCCGACGATGCCCATCACCACGTGGTCGACGTGCTCGGGCTGGATGCCGGCCCGGTTCACCGCTTCGCGGATGACGGTGGCGGCGAGGTCGGAGGCGGGAACGTCCGCCAGGGAACCCTGGAAGCGGCCGATGGCCGTGCGACAGCCACTGACGAGGACGACATCTTCCATAACGAAGCGGACTCCTTCCTGGGGGTCGTGTCGGGAACGCGCGTACGCCCGATTGTACCGGGCAGCAGGCCCACGAGCCACGAAGGTCTGCCGTCGCAGCTATCGCTCTGAGCTATGAATCGCCACCCGGGAGCGGGACGTGCGTCAGGAGCAGGGTGCCGGAGGGCTCGTAACGCCGCACGTCGGTCGACTAGAGGCGACCCCGGGGAACCGGCGGGGGCAGGAAGGGCGCGTCGCCTCCGAGGAGGATGGGAACGACCGTGACCTCGACCGTATCGAGGAAGCCCAGTTGGAGGAGGGAGCGGAAGGGTCTCCCGCCGCCGAAGACTCCAGGCTCGGAACGACGGTGAGGTGGGAACGCTCCTCCGGCCTCAGCGTGCGGGAGACGACAAGCCGGCTCTTCCCTTCGAGGAAGGGGCCGAAGGTGGGGTCGTCGAGGTCGAGGGTCCTCCGTCCTCCCGTCCATGAGCAGGGTGTCGACATCCTCGAAGAGCCCGGCGGAGTCGATTTCCTGCGCCTCGGCGATCCAGTGGAATCGGCCGTGAGCGCCGGCGATGAAGCCGTCGAGGCTACGGGCCACCCGGTAGCGAAACCCTCGCAGGGTAGCTCCTTCCGGCGGCGGCGCACGGCGACGGTAACGGCACGGAGGCGCGCGGGCTCCGGCGATGGCCTACGCTAGGGTGCGAACCTGCTCTGGAGGAACGCGCCATGGCCCAGCCCGAAGGGAACCTCCCGGGCTTCGGGAACCCGCCGACCGTGGCCGCTCAGTACTCGCGCCTGGTGGAGCGGCTCCTCGACTACTGTGAGATGGGACTCACGGGGCTGAGCCCCGAGGAGCTGAACGACACGCACGGTGGGCGGACGAACTCCATCGGCTTCGACATCTGGCACGTCGTCCGGACGGCCGACAACATCATCCATTTCGCCTTCGATCGAGAGCAGCCAGTCTGGCTGCGGGGCGGGTTCGACGTTCGCTGGGGGCTCCCGCGGGTGAACCAGGGGACGGGTATGCCCCCGGAGGAGGCGTATGCCCTGCGCTTCCCGCCGGCCGAGGAGTTCCTGGAGTACGTCCGGGCGGTGAAGGAGGCCATCGTGCCGCGCATCGCCGCGATGAGCGAGGAGTACCTTGCGTCGCCGGTGCGCATCTGGCCGTGGGGCGTGGTCCCGCGGATGGAGGCCATCGGCCACGGACTCATCGGCCACGGGAACGGCCACCTGGGTAGGGTCTGCCTGGCGCGGACGCTGTTGGGGAAATCCGGCTTGCCGTTCTGAGAGGGTGGAGTGGACGTCGCGGCTTCGGTCGCCGACCTTGTGGGGAAGACGCCGCTGGTGGAGCTGAAGCGGCTCTCGCCGAAGCCGGGCGTGCGCTTCTTCGCGAAGCTCGAAGGGCAGAACCCCACCGGCAGCATCAAGGACCGCGTGGTGGTGAGGCTCTTGGAGCGTGCACGGGCGGCCGGCGCGCTGCGGCCGGGCCAGCCGGTTGTCGAGGCATCGACGGGGAACACCGGCGTCTCCCTGGCGCTCTTCGGGCGGCTGCTGGGGCACCCGGTGGAGGTGTGCGTCCCCGAAAGCGTCTACCCGGAAATCGAGCTGCTGCTGCGGTCCTTCGGGGCGCGGGTGCGGCGCATTCCTCGGCAGGCGGGCATCAAGACGGCCTACGAAGCGGCCCAGACGATCGCCCGGGACGAGGGGGCCTACCTCCTGAACCAGTTCGGCGACCCCGAGAACGCGCTCGCCCACTACGAGGGGACTGCGGCGGAGATCCTGGCCGACCTGGACCGAGTCGACGTCTTCGTCGCCGGGCTGGGGACGGGAGGGACCATCACCGGCGTCGGCCGCCGGCTGAAGGAGGCGAATCCCGCCTGCAAGGTGGTCGGGGTCGAGCCGCGCCTCGGGGTGCACGTGCAAGGGCTCCATTCACTTGCCGATGGGTTCATCCCGCCGGTGCTGGACGAGTCCGTGCTCGACGCGAAGATCATCGTCGGGAACCGGCACGCGTTCTCGCACGCGCGGCGGGCGATGCTGGCGGAGGGGATCTTCGGCGGGATCTCCAGCGGGGCCGTGCTGCACGCGGCGATGCGCATCGCCAAGCGGATCGAGCGGGGGAACGTGGTGATGATCTTCGCGGACGGCGGCTGGAAGTATCTGGGGACGAGCCTCTGGGAGGCGGAGGAGGAAGCGGACATCGACGCTGCGGAGGACCCGCTCGATGACGTCCTCTGGTGGTAGTGGGGTCAGCCGGCCTGGCGGGCGACGGCTTCGGCGGCGGCGCGGGCGGCGTCTTCGTCCCCCAGGTATCGCCGCTCGATAGGCCGCAGCTCGTCGTCGAGGCGGTAGAGGAGGGGGATGCCCGTCGGGATGTTCAGCTCGGCGACGGCCTCGTCGCTGATGCGGTCGAGGTGCTTCACCAGGGCACGCAGGCTGTTCCCGTGCGCCACCACCAGCACCCGCTTCCCCTCGAGCAATCGGGGAGCGATGGCGTCCTGCCAGTAGGGGAGCATGCGCGCCACCACGTCTTTCAGGCACTCCGTCGCGGGCAGGACCTCCGGAGGGAGGAGGCGGTAGCGGGGGTCGTGCCGAGGATGGCGCGGGTCATCCGGCTCGAGAGGTGGCGGGGGCACGTCGTAGCTTCGCCGCCAGCGGAACACCTGCTCGCTCCCGTACCGCTCCGCGAGCTCCTTTTTGTTGAGTCCCTGAAGGGCACCGTAGTGGCGTTCGTTCAGCCGCCAGGAACGCTCGACCGGCAGCCAGCTTTGGCCGAGCTCCTCGAGGGCGATCTCGGCGGTGCGGATAGCCCTCGCGAGGAGGGAGGTGAAGACGATGTCGAAGACGAGCCCCTCCTCCCGCATGAGGCGGCCTGCGGTCCGGGCCTCCTCGACGCCCCGCTCGCTGAGGGGCACGTCGGTCCAACCGGTAAAGAGGTTCTCCTTGTTCCAGGTGCTCTCGCCGTGGCGGAGGAGGACAAGGGTCGCGGGCATGCGGCTCCTCGTGCTCGGGTTGCGCGGTTCTTCCGCTTATGCTAACCGAGGGGGTTGCGGCGCTGGTAGAATGAGAGTGCGGGCGCGCCGCACGCTGCTTGGTTCGTGCTTCCCTCCGCCTTGCAGAGCTTCCCTACTCCTCGGGTGGCGCGCCCGCTTCGCGTCCCTCCTTCGTTACGTTCTCGGCACCGGCGCGGATCTCTTCCGGCTCGCGGAAAATAGTCTCCCGGTAGAAGCGGAGCTCCGCGATCGATTCCCGAAGGTCGTCGAGGGCGCGGTGGCGCTCGGCCTTCTTCGGCGGCTGCAGGGCCGGGTACCAGCGGCGCGCCAGCTCCTTCACCGTCGAAACGTCCACGTTCCGGTAGTGGAAGAAGTCGTGCAGGCGGGGCATGTGCCGGGCGAGAAAGGCACGGTCGACATGGACGGAGTTCCCGGCCAGCGGGGCCTCGCCGGGGCGAAGGCGGCTTTCCAGGAAGGCGAGGGCCCGAGCTTCGGCTTCGGCCAGGGAAAGGCGCGAGCGGCGGGATGCCTCCGTGAGACCGGATGCGCCATGGTGTTCGACGCACCACGGATCCATCGCCGCTAACACCTCCTCGGGCTGGTGGATCACGAGCGGGCCCAGTTCGGCGATGACCGCGAGCTGCCCATCGGTGATGATGAGGGCGAGTTCGAGGATGGTGTGCCGCTCCGGGTCGAGCCCGGTCATCTCCATGTCGAGCCAGACGAGGGGCGCGCCCGCGGGCTGCATGGCGGGAGTGTGCCCGGGCCTCGTGCTTCGGGCAACGGCGAAGGGCGCGCAGTGAGCGAACGCGACCGCTGGCTGGCCGCCGGGGACGAGGAGCTTGCCCGCGACTGCGAGGAGGAGCGGTTCCGCTCCGGTGGGCCCGGCGGCCAGCACCGGCAGAAGAACGCCACCGGGGTCCGGTTGCACCACCGTCCGAGCGGAGTGAGCGCCGCCGCGTCCGAGTCCCGCTCGCTCGCCGAGAACCGCCGGCGGGCCTTGCGGCGGCTCCGACTGCGCATCGCCTGCGAGGTACGGGAGCGGTTTCAGGGCGATGCCTTCGCGTGGCCAGCGGAGCTCGCGCGGTATATTGCTGGGGGTGCGGTGCGCATCGACCCGCGGAACCCCGATTACGCCCGCCTTGCGGCGCTGGCGCTCGACGCCCTGCTGGCGTCCCAGGGGAGGTATGCTGCGGCCGCGCGCGCCGTGGGGCTGTCGACGTCCCAGTTTGTGGGGCTCCTCGAACGCGCGCCGGAGGTTCGCCGGGCCGCGGCGGCGCTCAGGGCTGCGTCGGGCGACGGGGCGGGCTAGAGTGAGGGCCGAAGCTGCCACAGGCCAGTGAAGGAGTTGCCGACGATGAGTCAGCCGACCGTCGAGGAGCTGCAATGGCTCTTCCGGCGCGCGGGCGTCCGCGTGCCCCGGGAAGATGCGGAACGGGTAGCGGCCATCGGCCGGTATGCGGCCGGGCTCCACTCCGAGATCGCCGACGAACCAGCGCTCCGTCCGGTGGTGCAGCGGTGGCCGAACGCCTGACGGACCTCACCCGTCTGACCATCGCCGAGGCTGGCCGTCGGCTGCGTGCCGGTGAGGTGACGAGCGCGGAGCTCACCGAGGCCTGCCTCTCCCAGATCGACGCCGTCGAACCTGTCCTCAACGCCTTCATCACCGTGCTGGCCGACCAGGCGCTGGCCGACGCCCGGCGGGCCGATGAGGAGCTTCGTGCTGGACGGGATCGCGGCCCTCTGCACGGCATCCCGGTGGCGGTGAAGGACCTCTGCCAGACGAAGGGTGTGCGCACCACCGCCGGGTCGGACATCCTTCGGGACTGGCTTCCCGAGGAGGATGCGACGGTGGTCCGCCGGCTTCGGGACGGGGGAGCGGTCCTCCTCGGAAAGCTGAACCTGCACGAGTTCGCCTACGGAGTCACCAGCGCCAACCGCTGGTATGGGCCGGTGGCCAACCCCTGGGACACGCAGCGGCACCCCGGGGGGTCCAGCGGGGGGTCGGGCGCGGCGGTGGCGGCGTTCGAATGCTTCATGGCCGTGGGGACCGACACCGGGGGCTCGGTCCGTATCCCGGCGGCGCTGTGCGGGGTGGTTGGGCTCATGCCGACCTACGGGTTGGTCTCCCGGGCGGGCGTGGTGCCTCTGGCGTGGTCGCTCGACCACGTGGGCCCGCTGGCGCGGACGGTCGAAGACGCCGCCCTCGCCCTCAACGTCATGGCGGGCTACGACCCGGCCGACCCTACCTCGGCCGACGTCCCTGAGTTCGACGCCGCGGCCGAGCTCGGGCGACCGATCGACGGGGTGCGCATCGGTGTCGCCTGGGAGCAATTCGAACGGGTGACGCCGGACGTGCGGCGCGCCTGCGAAGAGGCGGTGCGAACCGTGGCCGGCCTCGGCGCTCGGGTGACGGAGGTGACGCTTCCCTACTTCGCCGAGATGGCCACCACGCGGGTGCTGGTGGCCGAAGCGGCCGCCTACCACGTCCGCTGGCTGAGGGAGATGCCCGAGCGATACAGCGACGACCTGCGGGCGCTCTTCCTGCGCGGCCTGGCCGTCACGGCGGTGGAGTACCTCGCCGACCTGCGCCTTCGGCGGCACTTCACGGAGCGCATCCGGGAGCTGATGCGCGAGGTCGATGTCATCATGCTGCCCACCTGCCCGATGGTGGCCTGCCGCTTCGAGGAGATCGACGCCACGGTGTACCGCTACGCCTCGTTGACGAGCCCCTGGGACCACACGGGCCAGCCGGTCATCTCCGTGCCCTGCGGCTTCGGCGATTCCGGGATGCCGGTGGGGATCTCCTTCGCGGGGCGCCCGTTCGAGGAGGCGCTGCTCTGCCGCGTGGCGCACGCCTATGAGCAAGCCCGCGGCCCGTTGCCCGAACCTCCGGCTGCCCGGGGCGGCGACTCGTCACCCTAGTGGCAGGCGGCTCCGCCGATCGCGCAGGGCTCGTTCTCGAGCCCCTCGGGCGGGATGCGCCCTTGGCACAGCCCGGACACGATGCAGGCCTCGTCGCTCACCCACTCGTCGAAGCGGGCTGCCACCGCCTCCGCGTCCTCGGGGCCGTAGTAGACGAGGACGCGCTGGAGGTCGGCAATGGGAAGGAAGCGGATGTCGTCCACCTCGACGCCGTTGACGAAGAACCGCAGGCGCTCCCGCTCGTCGGAGCAGAATTCGCCCCGCCCGGGGAGGCGCAGGCACGCCTGGGTGAGGCCGACGCCCAGCGACTCGAAGAACTCGCCCCACGTGGTCTGCTCCCGGTGGACGTGGACGACGTTGTGCCGCGGGGCGTGGATGTGGACGTTCGGGCTCAGCTCCCGCTCCTCGGTGGAGATGAAGCGCGGGTCGTCGAATTCGAACGCCTCGCCGCGGATGACCACGCGGAAGTCGGCGTGCCAGTGGACCGGCTGGCGAAGGGCCTCCGGTGAGGCGAGCTGGGGCCCGGCATCGGCTCCCTCCCCCCTGGCGAAGGCCCAGGCGGCAAGGCCGCCCATGACGACCGCGGCAGCGGCCGCGAGGGCGGTCCAGGTCCACGGCGTTCGAAGGACGGTCCGCATGCCCTAGGGGGTCGGCGTGGCGGCGGCCGTCGGGTTTGCGGTCGGCGTTTCCGTCGGAGCCGGGGTCGGACTCGACGAAGAGCCCAACACCTGGTCGAAGATGGACTTCCAGCCGTCGATGGTCTGGGGCGCACCGCCGACGAGCGGGCGACCGTTGAGGACGAAGCTCGGGGTGCCGGTGAGACCGTACGACTGACCTTCGGCCTTATCCTTCTGCACCTGGTCGAGATACTTGTCGCTGTCGAAGCAGGCGTTGAACCGCTCCATGTCCAGGCCGAGCTCCTGGGCGTACCGTTTCAGGTTCTCATCGCTGAAGCGCCCCACGTTGATGCGCTCGTTTTCGATCTGTCCGGCCTCGGCCTGGACGCGGAAGAGTTTATGGTGGTACTCCCAGAAGGCGTTCTGCTCGGCGGCGCAGAGGGAGGCTTGGGCGGCCTGCACCGACTCCCGCCCGGAGAACACGGGGAAGTGTCGGTAGGTGAGGCGGAGCTGCCCTGTCTTCACGTACTGCTCCAGGAGCTGGCCCTCCTGGAAGGCGGTGAAGCGGAGACAGAAGGGGCACTGGAAGTCCTCGTACGCCTCCAGGTGCAGCGGGGCGTCCTCACGGCCGACGCTCGTGCCGTCGACGAGGCCCATCTCCTTCAGTTCGGCGATGAGGGCCGACCCCTGCTCGATCTCGGCGACGGCCTCCGAGCCGCCGTCGCCTCCGCCGGTGCTCATGGAGAACCAGACGAGGAGGCCGACGAGCACGAGGACGAGGACGGCGACGCCGGCGATGAAGGGGAAGGAGAGGAGGGAGCTCGACCCGCCGCCGCGGGATGGCGGGGTGGGGCGGCGTGCGCCGGCGCGGGTCACCTGGCCGCTGCGGCGGAGTTCGCGACGGAGCTGACGGTTCGACATGCCACCTGCCTGCCGACGGGTGTCTCGGCGCGCAGCCTCGGCCCCGGCACCCGGCGCCCGCCGCGCGCATCCGCGAGCCACGATACCACGCGGCGGGAAAGGGACCACCGGCAGGAAGGTGGCTCTTTCCGTGCCGTTGCCGCCGAACTCAGCTCGCCAGGAAGGCCTCGACCTCGCGCATCACGGCGTCGAGCTGGTCGTGGTGCACCCAGTGGCCCGCCCCGGGGATGACGACGGAACGGCAATCGTGGAAGGGGCTGAGGTCGACGGCCATGCCCCGCTGCGTCCAGCTTTCGGCACCGAAGATGATGAGGATGGGGCAGCGGATCTGGTTCCAGATGTCCCTGGCATCCTCCATGTTGAATTCGTAGGGCGAATGCGCCCGGGTGAAGTTGTCGAATTTCCAGACGTAGCCGCCCTCCACCGGGCGCACGCCGTGGATGGTGAGATGGCGCGCCAGCTCGGGCGTGAGGTGGGGGTTCGCCTCCAGCATTCGCTGGGCGGCCGCCTCGATGGAGGGATAGACACGGGGCTGACGCCGCTCGAGCGCTCGCATGTCGCTCACCCACTGTCGCATGCGGAGGTGCGCCGGAACGCGCTCCCGGCGCCACAAACCGCCGATTCCTTCGATGCTCACCAGACGGGAAACGTGTTCCGGGAAGGTGCCCGCGTAGAGGAGGGCAACGGACCCGCCCAGGGAGTGGCCGATCACCGTGTAGGGGGGCCGGCCGATGGTCTCGGCGAGGGCGTGGATATCGAGGACGTAGTCGATGATGGAGTACTGCCCACCGATGGCCCAGGCGGAGTCACCGTGACCTCGAAGGTCGGGGGCGTAGATGCAGTACCGGTCGGCGAGGCGCACCGCCACCCGGTCCCAGGAGCGGGCGTGGTCGCGGGTGCCGTGAATCAGGATGAGCGGCGGGTTCGCTTCGTCGCCCCAGACGACGTAGCTCAGCTCCAAACGCTGCGAGGTGTAGGTGCGGCGGATGGGCTCGGCTTCCATGCCGACGAGTCTACCAAGCCACGAGCGCGGGGCCGCCGCCCGGGCCGGTGAAGGGCCGGTGAAGGCGCGGGCGAGTGGGAGTGATCGGAGGGGACCTCCCGAGCGAAGGAGGGGAGAGGAGGTGGACATGGTCTGCACCCCCCGTCACGCTCCTTCCGTCGTCGTTCTCCTGGTGCTGGCGGCGCTCGTCGCAGGGGCCTGCGGCGGAGGGGATGGTTCGGGCGCCGCCAGCCCATCGCCGGAGGAGCGCCCGGCGACGGCAGCAGAAACGCCCGCGGCCTCCCCCACCCGGGCCGGCTCGGACGCCGGTCTACCCGAATACCCCGGCTCCGCCGGTCCAGGGGCGAGCCCGACCCGGCCCGGAGCCTCTCCCACGACGTCCGCCCCGACGCCCACCCCGACATCGCGTCCTGCGGCCCAGCCTACCTCCACGCCGGCGCCTCAGCCGACGCCGACTCCAACGTCCGCCCCGCGGGCGACCCAGTCCCCGACCGGCGGCCCGACGGTGGTCGACCTCACGGCGCAGAACTTCGCCTTCAGCCGGGGGCGGATCGAGGTCCCGGCGGGCGCACTGGTGACGGTCCGCCTTCGGAACGCCGACGGAGTGCCGCACAACTTCGCGGCCTACACGAACGCCCAGGCCATCGAGGGCATCGCCTCCAGCCCCGCCGCCCAGCCGGGCGGTACGGTCGAGGTGACCTTCACCGCCCCGAGCCAACCCGGCGAGTACTTCTTCCGCTGCAACTTCCACCCCGACTTCATGACCGGGACGCTGGTTGTCCGGTAGGACGCGATGCTCGGCCAGCTGGAGCCCAGGTCGAGCTGGCTCCGCCGCAAGTCGAACGCGAGGGCAACGTCGTTCGCGTCGCGGAGGACAGGGAGGCGCCGCCCTTCCTCCGCTGCCCGGGGTCGCCTCTCGACCCTGGGCAACCACGAGGGAGCAGGCTGCGAAACCGTGGACTCGAGCCGACTCGGTCCGCGCTAGTTCTCCGGAGCGCTGCGGAGGATGCGGCCGCCGACGGTGGACGATGTCGGCGTTCGCTGCGCCGTTCACCGGACGTACGGACGCCGGGGACGAAGAACAACAGCTCGGCGCTCGAGCCCCCGGCGGCGGCGCGCGAGGGGACGCCGCGCGGGGGGCGCCCGTGTCGATGCCCGAGAGCTGGCGCACCTGTCGGCGCCCCGAGAGGCGGCGCCTCATCGGCCACCTCCAGGCGCGCGGCCTCGTCCCTGACCCTGCCCCCTCGTCACCGCCGATGCCGGCGCAGCCCGTTCGTCGAGCGCCGTGTTCGAACCCCCTGCGTGACACCTTCGTGACGTCGGGAACTACCCTACTAGGCCGTTCGGCCCTGCTGCGGTAGACATGATGGGTCCCATGGTTCGCGACCGGCCCGCTACCGACCTGTTGTTGTCGCTCGCCCGGCTGGCCATCGAGCGGCGCACCCTGGCGGAGGTGTTCGGTTCGTTCGCGTCGCGGCTCGTGGAGGGCGCAGCGGTCGACTACGCCTCTCTCCTCGCCCGGGACACGGAGGCGAACACGTGGCGGGTGGTGGCCATCTATCCGGAAGAGCGGGCCCGGGACGTCGGTGGCGTGCCCCGCGTGCAGGAGGCGGACGTCGAGACCCTTCGGCGCCATCCGGAGGGGCTGCTGTACCGCACCGAGGGTGATTCCCCCGTTCTCGAGCTCTTCCGAAGCTTCGGGCTGCAGTGGGGGTGGTCCTCGCTGCTCACGCTGGAAGAGGAGGTGGTTGGCCTCTTCACCGTGGCCCGTACCGCCTCCGAGCCCTTCAACGACGAAGAGCAGGAGTTTTTGCGCGCGGCGGCGCGCTTCCTCTCCCACGCCCTGCGTGAGGAGGTGCGGCTGGCTATCGCCCAGCGTTGGGCCAGCCGCTCCCGGCTCCTCAACGACGTCTCCATCCTTCTGGGCGGTGGGGCGCCCGTGGAGACGCTCTTCGTCGAGCTCGCTGGGCGTGGACAGGAGGAGCTGCCCTTCGACCTGCTGCTCCTCTTCCGCGCGGTCGAGGGCCAGCTTCGCGCGTCGGGTGCCCACCCGGGAACCGTGCGGCCGTGGTCGCACCTCAGCCGCCAAGAGGCCGCCTGGCTCGAGAGGAGGGTGGCGGCGCTCCGGAAGCCGGAAATCGCCGCCACAGAGGAGCTGCCGGAGGGCATCGCCCGGAGGCTCCTGGGGCAAGGGGTCCGCAGGATCTGGCTGGGCCGTCTCGACGACCCCGAGGGCACCCTCGGCGCACTCGTCGTCGGTTGGCGCTCCGAACGGCGGCCCACGCCGACCGACGATTGGTTCGTGCGGACGTTGGCGACGCTCATCGCCCAGGCCCTCGGCCGCGAGCGGGCGCTGGCGCGCGCGAGGCTGGAGGCGGAGCAGCGGGAGGTGCTGGCGCGGGCAGCGGCAGTGGCTGCGGCGCACGCCTCCACCGAGGAGACGGTGCGGGCGCTGGCCGGCGCCGTGGGGCGCATCGTACCGCGGCCGGTCATCGGATGGGCCTTCGTCGGCGAATCCTCGTTCCGGGTAGCTGCCGGCCGGAACGCTCCCCTGGGCGTGCTCCCGCGGGAGGCCCTCCCGGGCCTGCCCCTGACAGGCGACATCGTCTTCTCGTTCGAGAGGCTCCCCGAACCCTTGGCGGCGGCCGGGGCGCGTTCGCCCAGCGTAGCGGTCGTCGCCGCATCGTCGGGCGGCGAACTCGTTGGACATCTGCTGGCCGCCTCGCGCGCCTCCGGGTTCCGCTTCGACGAACGCACCGTCGGGCTCGTTTCCCTGGTGGCGAACGTGGTCGCCCCCGCGCTCCGGAACGCCCGCCTGGCGGAAGACGCCGACCGCCTCCGGCGGACGATGGAGGTGATCCTGGAATCCCTCTCCGAGGCGATCCTGCTGCTCGACAAGGACGTCCGGCTCGTGTGGGCGAACGAGGGTGGGCGCTTCATCGCCGACCTGGTGGACCCGGAGCGGAGGCTCCGCGGCGTTGTCGCCCACCTTCCTCGCCTCCCCAAGGAGGCAGGCGAGGCGCTGGCGACGGCGCTGCAACAGCGCCAGCGCGCCGTGGGCCGCACGTCGTGGGTGATCGATGGCCGGCGACGATGGTGGGATTTCGAACTCGTGCCGCTGGAGCACCCGGAGTTCTCGGTGGTCTGCGTGGCGAGCGACGTCACCGCCGAGGTGGAGGCGAAGGAGCGGGAGGAGCGCCATCGCGAGGAGATGGAGCGGGCCTCGCGGCTCGCGACCATCGGCGAGATCGTGAGCGGCGTCGCCCACGAACTGAACAACCCCCTCACGTCGGTCCTCGGGTTCGCCGAATTGGCCGCACAAAGCCCAGCCGGAGCCGGCGTGCGCGAAGAGCTGGAGCTCATCCGCCGCGAGGCGCTCCGCGCGCGGAACATCGTCCGCGACCTCCTCTTCATCGCCCGGCCGGGGACGCCCGAGCGGAAGCCGTTCGACCTCCGTGACGTGGTCGACCACGTCGCGCGGCTGAGGGAGGCAGGCTGGCGCCAGGGCGGACTCACCTCGGAGGTCGATGTGGGCGTCGCTCGGCCGGTGATGGGGTCGGAGGGGCAGGTGACCCAGGTGGTGCTCAACTTGGTGACGAACGCGGAGCAGGCGCTCGAAGGCCGAGCCGGTGCCCGCCTCTGGATCCGGGCCTGGGAGGAGGGGGACCACGCGGTCGTGGAAGTGGGCGACAACGGTCCTGGCGTTCCGCCCGAAGCGCGCGACCGCATCTTCGAGCCGTTCTTCACCACGAAGTCGGGACGGGGCACCGGGCTGGGGCTCAGCCTCTCCCGGAGCATCGTGGAATCACACGGGGGCCGGATCTGGCTCGAAAACGAGGCCGGGGCGACCTGCTTCCGCTTCACGCTTCCGCTGGCCGCCAGTGACGCTGAGCCGGAGGAGGACACACGGGACGGCCGCGGAAACGCCCGGCCGTGCCGGGTCCTCGTGGTGGACGACGAGCCGGGTATCCGGCGGATGGCGGAGCGACTGCTCGCTTCGGCGGGACACCAGGTGCGCTGCGCCGCCACGGTGGGCGAGGCGGTGGCGGCCGTGCGCGAGTGGAAACCCGACGCGGTTCTCTGCGACTACCGCCTCCAAGGCGAGACGGCCGACGCGGTGCTCGAGGAGATCCGGAGGGTCGACCCGGCGTACGTGGGGCGGGTTCTCCTCGTGACGGGGGCGACGTCGGACCGCGGGGTGGTGGAGCTCGCCGAGCGGTACGGCCTGCCGGTGCTGGCGAAGCCGTTCGCGCACGAGGAGCTGCTGGCGGCCATCGCCGCTTTCACGCCCCGGGTCGACCCCGGCCGATGAGCGGACCACCCGGCTGACATGCCCGGCAGAAACTGGTGACGCGGCCGCCGGCGGTGATTTCGCTGATGGGTGTTCCGCAGCGCGGACATGGCTGCCCGCCCCGGCGGTGGACGCGCAGGAACTCCCGCCGTTCGTCGTAGTCGAGGCGGTCGCCCCGGATCATGGCCGCGGCAGCGAGCGGCTCGGCCCAGGCCATCACCGCACGTCCCGCTCGGAAGATGGCTCGGAGCTGGGCGTCGCTCAGGGCGGTGCGAGGCGTGAAGGGGTTGACCCCGGCTTCCCACAGGATCTCGTCCGCGTAGGCGTTGCCGATTCCCTGCACGAACTTCGCGTTCGTCAGCACGGCCTTGATGGCTCCGCGAAAGCGCCGGACCCGTTCGAGCCACGCTTCCTCGTCGAGAGCGGGGTCCAGGAAATCCGGCCCCGCGTCGCTCCACCCCGGGATCCGCGCGAGGCTCTCCGCCGGGAGGAAGTAGAGCTTCCCCATCACGCGCTCGTCGACGTAGCGGAGGTCGTTACCCCCTTCGATACCGACGCGCAGGCAGGTGCGTTTCGCAAGGGGCTCGCTGGCGGGCAGGTACTGGAATCGGCCCGTGAGCATCGGGTTGATGGCGAGGACCATACCGCTGGCGAAGGGGAGAAGGAGGTACTTCCCGTGCCGCAGCGGAACGCCGAACACATCGCCGGGGAGGCGCTCCCGAAGCTCGGCGGTGGGAGTGCGGAAGACGGGCGGGATGCGCGGTTCGGCCGCCTCCACCCGTCGGCCGGGGAGCCGATCGGCGAGGAAGCTGCGAATCGCCTCCAGTTCCGGAATCTCGGGCATGAGCGGTTCGCTACCGTCTCAGGGCGCGGGGAAGCGCCTCGGGGTTCACACAGGCGGGGGGCACGCGGCCGGCGAGAACCGCCAGGAGGTTCTCGATCGCCAGGTCGAGCATCGCGGCGCGCGTCTCGGCCGTCGCCGAACCGACGTGGGGGAGGAGGATGACGTTCGGCGCCCGGAGGATGGGGTCGTCGGGTGCGGGGGGTTCGGTCTCGAGGACGTCGAGGGCAGCCCCGGCGATGCGCCCTGCCCGGAGCGCGGCGACGAGGGACGGCTGGTCGACGACGGCCCCCCGGGAGGTGTTCACGAGGACGGCCGTCGGCTTCATCAGGGCGAGCTCCCGTTCGCCGATGAGACCAGCGGTGGAGGGGTTGAGGTCGACGTGGAGCGTGACGGCATCCGCTTCGGCGAGGAGGCTAGCCAAGGAGGGGGCGCGTTCCGAGGGGTCGCCGGCGTCGGGACGGATGTCGAACCAGCGGATGCGCATGCCGAAGGCGCGGGCGCGGTGGGCCACGGCCCGGCCGATGCGCCCCATGCCCACGATGCCCAGCGTCTTGCCGCGGAGGTCCCAGCCGAGCGGGGGCGGTGGGAGACGAGCGGGCCAGCCCTCGCGCGCATAGGCGGCGTTCTCGAAGAGCCGCCGGGCAAGGGCCAGGAGGAGCGCCATCGTCAGGTCGGCGACGGCATCGCTGAGGACGTCGGGCGTATTGCAGACGGCGACGCCCCGCGCGGTGGCTGCGCCGACGTCGAAGAGGTCGTAGCCGACGCCGAACCCGGAGAGGACGCGGAGGCGGGGTGCGACCTCCAGGAGGTCGGCGGTAATCGGCGTTTGGTTGGAGACGAGAAGCCCTTCGGCTTCGGCCAGGGCGTGGATGAGCTCGGCGCGGGACGGCGGCCAGGGGAGGGAGCGGACGTCGCAGGCGGCGGCGATGCGGCTGATCGCCTCTTCCGGCAGGGGGAGGGCGAGCACGGCGACGGGCCGGTCCACGCCGGGAGTGTACTCCCGGCGCCGCTCCTCGGGGAGCGCCGGTCGTCCGTCAAGGGGTTGCCGGGAAGGCGGGCTCGGGGGCGATGGTCGGATCTCGGGCGGCGATGAGGTCGGCGAGGGCCGCGTAGGCCGCGTCGAGCTGGGAGAGCGTCCTCGCGGGGTCTCCTTCCAGGTAGGAGGTGTCGAGGGCGGAGCGGCATGCCTCGGCCGCCGGCCCTCCGTCGCTTCGCGCCTCGGGGAGGACGGTGCAGGCTCCGCGAATGGCAGCCTGGCGGGCGGCGACCGCGGCGCTGCTGCTCCCGGGGGCAGCGCGAAGCCAGAGGACGAGCTGTGCCTTCGCCTCGAGGACGAGCGCGGCCAGCCGCTGCACGGGCAGGAGGGAGGGGTCGGCGCTGCAGGCGAGCGCGCCCGTGAGCGGCGCGGCGGCGCGCTCCACTCCCGCGGCGGAGCCGAATGCCCGGCAGAGCGCCGTCCAGCCCGCGGGAGTCCCGGCAGCCGCCAGGAGCTGGGTAGCGGGCTGCCAGAGGGCGGGACTGAGGGGGTCGGCGCCTTCAGGCGCGGCGAAGAGCGCGGCGGGGTCGAGCGTCACCTCCGGCGGAGGCGCTGGCGTTCCGAGAAGGGCGAGCGACGGCGGCTCGGTCGGAGACGGAGCGAGGAAGGGGAGTTCGACGCCACCCCAATCGACGGCGTAGAGGAACGCCGGCAGCGTGACCGCGAGGGCCAAGATGGCGTACCCGACCTTCGCCACACCCCGATCATCGGCAGCTTCGCAGGGCTTCCCTGCCCTCCTGCCAGTTGACCCGTCCGGTCCGCCAACCGTAGCCTCGGAATGACAGGGGGAGTAACCGCGGCCCCGCAAGGGCCGAGGCCGGTCGTCAGGACGCGCCCCCAGCGCCGGCCGGCCGCGAGCGCTCGACTCGTCGGTGAGACCCTGGCCACACCACCGCGTGGTTGCGGCCAGGGTCGTTTCGTACCCGGGCCGCTCCCGCGCAGGCTCGGAGCTGGGAGCACATGCTCGACGAACTCTTCGAAGCGCTCTTCGAACGACGGAAGAAGCGGTACCACTACGAGGAGGAGTGGGAACCCCCGAGAGGGCAGCCCCGCCGCCACTGGGAGGACGTGCCGCCAGGGGGAGGGAAGCGGCACCCGGGGCGGCCACCACGCCGCTACCAGGATGATGACGGCCGGTACGAGTACTCCGCCCGTTACCCCCGGAGGGGGTGGGACGAGGAGGAGTGGGACGACGACTGGGAGCACCGTTACCGGTACCGCCGCGGAGACCGGTACGCCCTACCGCCGAAGAAGAAGCCTTGGTGGAAGAAGTTGGGCGACCTGTTCGAGTTCGGAGATTAGCCAATGGACGTCCTGATGACCATCGCGCCCTGGGCAGGCTTCCTCGCCCTGGTCGGGGTTCTCCTGGCAATCGACCTGGGCGTCTTCCATCGTGAGGCCCACGAGGTCGGGCGGCGAGAGGCGCTCGTCTGGAGCATCGTGTGGATTGGCCTGGCGCTTATCTTCAATGCCGGCGTCTACCTCGTGCGCGGCTTCGAGGACGGCCTCCGCTGGACCACCGGCTACATCGTCGAGAAGTCGCTGAGCGTCGACAACATCTTCGTCTTCGTGCTCATCTTCTCCGCCTTCGCGGTGCCAGCCGCGTACCAGCATCGCGTGCTCTTCTGGGGCATCGTGGGGGCGTTGGTGATGCGCGCCATCCTCATCGCCTTCGCCGGCTTTCTCCTCTCCACCCTCCATTTCACCGTCTACCTCTTCGGCGCGTTCCTGGTGTTCACCGGCATCCGCTTCCTGCGCGAGGAGCAGCACGAGCCCGACCTGCGCCGAAGCCGGGTGCTGCGGCTCGCCCGGCGAATCTTTCCAGTGACTGACGGCTACCGGGGCCAGAAGTTCTTCGTGCGGGAGCACGGGGTGCGGTACGCGACGCCGCTCTTCCTCGTGCTCATCTTCATCGAAATGACGGACCTCGCCTTCGCGGTCGATTCGGTGCCGGCTATCTACGCCATCACCGACGACCCCTTCATCGTCTTCACCTCGAACATCTTCGCCATCCTGGGGCTGCGGGCCCTCTACTTCGTGGTGGCCGGCTACCTGCGCTCCATAGCGCTGCTACGGCCGGCACTGGCAGTGATCCTCGTCTTCGTCGGCGGAAAGATGCTCGCGTCCGACTTCTACAAGGTCCACCCGGCCTTCTCCCTCGCCTTCATCGTGTCGGTGCTCGTGGCGGCCGTTGTCGGCTCCGCCCTCCTCCGCAGACGGGAGGCTGCACACCCGCCGACGCCGGCGGGAGCCCCCGGCGCGGAGTGAGCCCTCAAGGCTTCCTTGTTCCGAGCCGACACTTCCGGCGACTCCACTCCACGACGGGGAGGCTCGGACTGTGTCGGAACTCGAGGCGCTCGTCACGAAGGCTATCGCTGCCCACGGCCAGTGGAAGATTCGCCTGCGCCAGGCAATCGAAACGGGGAAGAGCGAATGGACCGTCGACCAGGTGAAGGTCGACGACCAGTGCGTCCTCGGCAAGTGGATTTACGGCGATGCCGTGGTCCGCTTCCCGGGCGACTCGCTCGTCCGGGAGATTCGAGAGCTGCACCGGGAGTTCCACCAGGAGGCGGCGAAGGTGCTCTCGTTGGCGCTCATGGGCCGAAAAGCCGAGGCGGAGCGGTTGATGGAGCAGGGGAGCGCCTACGCCCGCATTTCCGGCTCGCTGGTTCGTGCCCTGCAGAAGCTGGGGCAGAAGGCGGCCTGAGCCGGGCTGGCCTACACGAGCGTTTCCAGCAGCGGCGGGAAGGCGATGAGGTCGCGGACGAAGCGGTCGCCCTCCCGCTGCCAGCCCCGTTCCTCCAGTTCGCGGGCAAGGGGGATGAGCAGCGGGCTCGCGGCGGCGACGATGCGCTGAGCTCCGTGCATCGCGGCGTACTGGGCGGCGCGTTCCAGCATCCAGCGTTCGAGCCCTCGGCCGCGGTACTCCTCGAGCAGGAGGGGCCCGCCCACGCGCCAGTCGGCCTCGCGGCGCTCGGCCCACACGACGCCCACCACCCGCTCCCCATCGGCAGCGGCGTACCAGCCGGGCCGGGCCAGCTCGGCGAAGAACCACGCGTCCCGCCCCGTGAGGCTGGCCAAGGCCTCGGCGTCGGCGCGGCGGACCTCGCGAACGGTGAGGAGCGGCAGACGCCGCTCGAGGACGAGCAGGGGGCGCGCGACGCCCTCGCGCCGGGCCACGGGCGTGTACCCCCAGAAAGCGAAGGCGGCTTGGGCCCGCGAGCCCTCAACGACCGCGACCCGGGCGAATCGAAGCCCTCGGTCCTGGGCGCGTCGCTCGATGGTGCGGACCAGGGCTCGGCCTGCCCTCGGCTGGACCGAAGCAGCGAACTCGATCCACGCCGCGCCGTCGTCCTCCCGCCACGACGCGGCGCCGACGATGCCGGACTGCCCTTCCGCGACGAGGACGGCCGCGCCGGTCTGGATGAGCATCGCCAGCCGTTCAGCGTCCGCAGCCTCGGCGGCGGCTGGACACGACTCGAGCAAGTCTCCGTACGCCTCGCGGACGACCGACGCGGCCGTTGGGGCGTCGGCCGGCTCGGCCGCCCTGACGATGAAGCCGCTGGAGTGCCCGACCGTCGGCGCCACGGACGCGATCAGCCTACGGGAGAGGCGCGGTCGCTGCACCGTTCCACGTAGGGGTATGCCCCATATGCCGAACCGCAAGTCAGCTGTAGGCTGGCAGCAATCGTTGCCGTGACGGCATGAGGAGGAGAGCAACGGCCAGCGAGCTTCGGCAGCCCGAGCCGGCCATCGGGCGGGAGACGCTGCTCGCCGTCCTCGCCGAGGTGCACGAGGCGATCGCACTCATCGGCCCCGACGGCCGCTTCCGCTACCTCGGTCCTACCCTCGTGCGCGTCCTTGGATGGGACCCGAGGGAGCGAGTCGGCGCTGACGCGTTCGAGAACGTCCACCCAGAGGACGTGGAGCGAACCAAGGCTGCCTTCCGGGAGCTGCTCGCCACGCCGAACGGAACGGCGGAGTTGGAGCTTCGCGGGCGTCGTGCCGACGGAACGTACCGCTGGCTGCGGCTGGTCGGCCGGAACCTGCTCCACGACCCGCGAATCGGCGCCGTTCTCGCCAGCTTCTGGGACATCGAGGAGGAGCGGCGGGCGCGGGAGGCGCTGGCCGAGCGGGAGGAACGCCTCCGCCTCGCTCGGCGTGCCGCCCAGCTCGGCTTCTGGACGTACGACGTGCGCGCCGACCGTTTGCGGATCGAGTACGCGAGCGACCCGGCC
Organism: bacterium HR29; assembly: GCA_002898215.1. GTDB lineage: Bacteria > Chloroflexota > Dehalococcoidia > Tepidiformales > Tepidiformaceae > HRBIN29. The sequence goes on from BEIF01000002.1 coordinate 47,953, forward strand.
ATCGCTATCGACCCGGTGCGGGGAGCCTCCGCGAACGAGTGGCTCGAGGCCGTGCACCCGGCTGACCGGGAGGCGGCGAGCGGCATCGTCGAAGCAGCCTTCCGCGGCGACATCGATACGTACGCCTGCGAGGTGCGCGTCCGCGACCGTAGCGGTGACTGGCGGTGGCTCTCCATCCACGCCAGCGTCGTGAGCCGCGGCCGGAGCGGGCTCCCGCGGCTCATCGTCGGAACGTACCAGGACGTGACGACTCGGCGCCGAGCCGAGGAGCAGCTCCGGGAGAGCGAGGAGCGGTATCGCCTCGTCGCCGAGGCGCAGTTCGCCGCCGTGTACGAGTGGACAGCCGACGATGGCCGCATCGCTTGGTCCTCCGGCCTCACGGAGGTTTTCGGCTACCGTCCCGAGGAAGTACCGGACTGGCCGACCTGGTTCGTTCACGTCCATCCGGACGATGCCGAGGCCTTGCGGGCCTCGCTCCGGAAGTTCCACGCCGAGCGGGGCATCATCTGGCGAGGCGAGTACCGGTATCGGCACGCCGACGGCACCTACCGCTTCGCCCGTGAGCGCGCCTACGCCATCCGGAACGAAGAAGGCCGAGCGGTGCGGATGGTAGGCGCCATTGCGGATGCGACGGCGGAATACGTCGCCCGGGAAGCGGAGCTCGAGCGGCGGAAGTTCGAGAGCCTCACGGTGATGGCCGCGGGTATCGCCCACGACTTCAACAACCTGCTCACCGCCATCCTCGGCAACGCCAGCATCGCCAGGGCGGCCTTGGGAGGCACGAGCGGGGAGGCCGTACAGGCCCTCGGAGACATCGAGGCAGCGGCGAGGAGGGCGGCGGCGCTCGTGCGCCAGATGCTCGACTTCGCCGGGGCTGGCGAGCCTGCCCAAGGCCGCTGCGACCTGAACGCGGTGGCCCAGGAGGCAGCCGCGATCGTGCGGGGCACCATGGAGGGGAACGTTCGCCTCGTGCTGGAGCTGGCCGCCGAGCCGGTGGTCGTCCGCGGCGAAGAGCAAGCCCTTTCGCGAGTGGTGGTGAACCTCCTCTCGAACGCGCGGGAGGCGTTGGCAGGCGCGCGCGGCCGGGTGACGGTTCGCACGACCGTGGCCGACCTGAGCGAGGAGCAGCTCGCGGCCGAGGGCTGGGTTCCGGCCGGCGCGGCCCGGCCAGGACGCTTCGGCATCGTGGAGGTGGAGGACACCGGCCCGGGGATCCGCGCCGAGACGCTGGGGCGGATCTTCGACCCCTTCTTCTCGACGAAGTTCGCCGGGCGCGGCTTGGGGTTGGCGAGCGTGCTCGGCATCGTTCGCCGCCACAACGGGGGCGTGCGGGTCCGCTCCACCGTCGGCGTCGGGACCTGCTTCACCGTGGCCATCCCCCTCGCGGAAGGGGGGCCGGAGCGTGCGTGATGGTTGGCTATGCCCTTCTGGCGTATCTGGTACGCTGGTGGCGAGGCCCGCTGCGAGCGGAGTACGGGAAGGAGTCCGGGAGCATTGGCATTTGCCGATAAGCAGCTCACCTGCCGCGATTGCGGCACCATCTTCGTGTTCACCGCCGGAGAGCAGGAGTTCTACGCGAACAAGGGGCTGATGAACCAGCCTAGCCGGTGCCCGGCCTGCCGTTCGGCCCGGAAACAGAGCGCCAGCAGCCTGGAGGCACAGGACGGCTACGTCCGGTACGGCAACTTCGCCAGCTTCGGCGGCAAGACCCCTCGCCAGATGCACCCTGCCGCCTGCGCCGAGTGCGGGCAGATGACCGAGGTGCCGTTCGTGCCTCGGGGCGAGCGTCCGGTGTACTGCAGCACCTGCTACAGCAAGCTCAAGCCTTCGAACGAACGGGAGCGGCAAGAGACCGCCCGCTAGGCCAGATGTCGGCCGACGAGCGGACGCGCCAGCTCGCCCGACTTCTCGGCCTCCCGCGCGAAGCGGATTCCACCCGCGCTGCCGAGGCCGCCGCCGACGCCACCGAGCGGCTCGCTGCCGCCCTGGCGGCGGAGGCGGCCGAGAACGACGACGTCACCAGCGCCGCCGCCGCCCTCGACTACCTGGAGCTCCGTCTGCGCTTCTTCGGGGAGCTCATTCCTCCCGAGGTCGGGGAAGCGGTCCGCCGGCACTTCGCCGAGCTCGTGGCTTCCTGGGAGCGCATCGGGCCTCAAGGCGCCGAACCACCCGGCCGATCCTGAAGGCGAGAGCCTGCGAAGGGCAGCCAGCCATGGCCGAGCAGCAGCCCGAACCCGAGCGTCTCATCGCCGAAGCCCGACGCCTCCGCGATCAGTGGGAGGCAGGCGTCTACGTCTCCCTCGCGAAAGCCATCCGCGTCGCGAACCAGCTCGCCGACCGGCTGGAGCGGCGACAACGTCCCCGCCGCGCCGCCTGAGCGATCCGCCTCGGCCGTCCGGCCCCTCCGAACTTCCCCGTCCGGCCGCTTCCGGCGGCGCCCGGCTGCCGTAGGCTCGTCCCATGAAACGGTCGGAGTCCTACGGAAATACCCGCGCGTCGCTTCTCCGCGTACCCGTCATGGCCCTCGGAGGTGCGGCTCTCCTTCTGGGCATGGCTGCCGGACTTGCGCGCGCGGGGGTCGAGGTTCCGCGGCTGCCCGAAGCCGCTCCCCTCCGCCACGGCCCGTTGATGGTATCGGGGTTCCTGGGAACCCTCATCGCCGTCGAGCGGGCGGTCGGGCTCGGGAGGCCCTGGGCGTGGCTGGGGCCCCTTGCGTCGGCGGTGGGGGCTGCGCTGCTCCTCGCCGGTGGCAGCCTAGAAGCGGCGTGGGCCGCCTTCACGGTGGCAGCGGCCGTGCTCGTGGCGGTGTTCGCCGAGGTGTTTCGCCTTCGTCCGGAGGCGAGCGCCGCGGTACTCCTGGCTGGAGCGGCGGCCTGGCTCGGGTCCGCCCTCCGCGGGCTCGCCGGGGTGGGGACCGTGGAGCTGGTGCCGTGGTGGACGGCGTTCCTGGCCCTCACCATCGCCGGGGAACGGCTCGAGCTGGGGCGGTTTCGAGCCCCGGGAGCGCGGGCGGTGCTCCTCTTCGCCCCGGCAGCCGGACTGGTGGTGGTCGGCGCACTCCTCACCGTCGCCGACCTGCGAGTGGGAGTCCGAGTGCAGGGCTTCGGCCTGGCCGCCCTGGCCCTCTGGCTCGCCCGCTACGACGTCGCCTGGCGGACCATCCGCTCTTCGGGACAAGCGCGCTACATCGCCGCCTGTCTCCTCAGTGGGTTCGGCTGGCTCGTGGCCGCCGGGGTGCTGTACGCCCTCTGGCCGAAGGAATTCGCCGCAGGTCTCCGGTACGACGCCATGCTCCATGCCTTCTTCCTCGGGTTCGTCATGGCGATGGTGTTCGGGCACGCGCTCATCATCCTCCCGGGTGTTCTCGGGGTACGCGTGCCGTACCGGCGCGGGTTCTACGCGCAGCTCCTGCTCCTGCAGGCGGGGCTCGTCGTGCGGGTGAGCGGCGACCTTGCCGGCCAGGCGTCCCTCCGCGAGGCGGGCGCGGTCCTGAACGTGGCGGCGGTACTCCTCTTCCTCGCGGCCACGGCCTCTTCGGCGCTGGCGGCGGCCCGTGGGCCCGTCTTCAGCCGCGGGAGCGCAGCGCCCAGGCCGTCAGGCTCAGAGTGAACCCCCCGATTCCCGCGATGGCCCCGAACGCCCGAAGGAGCGCACCCCCGTCCCAGCCCTCGAGGACGAGCGAGCGCATGCCTTCGAGGACGTAGGTGACGGGGTTGATGGTGGCGGCGAAGGAGAGCCAGGGCGCGAAGACCTCCTTCGGCGCGAAGGCGGGCGAGAGGAAAAGGAGCGGGAAGAAGAGCAGGAAGGAGAGCTGCGCTGCCTGTGGGCTCCCGGTCCGCAGTCCGAAGGCCACGCCGAAGGCCGAGAAGACGAACCCGAAGGCCCCGGCCATCCCGACCAGGAGAAGGAACCCCAGCGGCCCGGCTGCAAACCCCGTTCCGACGAGCAGTCCGATGCCGGCGATGAGCGCTGCCAGGACGGCAGCCTTCACGCTGTCGGCCGTGACGCGCCCGAACACGACCGCGAAGCGGGGCGCCGGCGTCAACAGCAGCTTCTCGAAGTAGCCGCTCACCACGTCCTGGGTGATCGCCAAGCCCGCAGTCCCGCTCGCGGCGGCGTTGAGCACGGCGACGGGCATCTGGAAACCGGTGAAGTTCTCGACCCCGAAGGCCCTCTCGGCGACCCGCCCGACAGCTCCGACGGTCACGGCGAAGAAGAAGAGAGGGATGACGAGGTTACCGACCTCGTTCACCGGCTGGCGCACGATCTCGCGAAGGGCTCGGATGGTGAGGAGCCAAGTGGCGCGGAGCGTGTTCACCGGTCGCCCTCCCGCTCGGGTGACTTCGCTGCCCGAAGGTTGGCTCGGGGGCCCGCCGCGCCGTCCCCTGCCGTGGATGGCGGCTGAACGGCAAGGTGGTGCCCGGTGATGCGCAGGAAGACGTCGTCGAGGGTCGGCCGGGCGACGGTCACCGCCCGCGGCCGCACGCCCACCCGCTCCAGTTCGACCACCACGCGCGGCACGAGCCGGGCCCCTTCGCGCACGTACAGGTAGAGGTGACCGTCGGCGACGCGCTTTTCGGCCGCAGCCGTGAGAGGGGTGAGGGCTTCGACGGCGAGCGCGATAGCGGAAGGGTCCTCGCCGAGCTCGACGGCGATGACGTCGGCGCCGATGCTCGACTTCAAGGCCTCGGGGCTGCCTTGGGCGACGATGCGGCCCCGGTGGATGATGGCCACCTCGTCGGCGAGGCGGTCGGCCTCCTCCAGGTACTGGGTGGTGAGGAAGACGGTGACCCCCTCTTCGCGGTTGATGGAGCGGATGTACTGCCACACGCTCTCCCGCGAGCCGGGGTCGAGGCCGGTCGTGGGCTCGTCGAGAAAGAGGACGCGCGGCCGGTGGACGAGGGCGGCCGCGAGGTCGAGCCGGCGGCGCATACCTCCGGAGTAGGTGCCGAGGCGCCGGTCGGCATCGGCTTCGAGCCCGACGACGGCCAGGAGCTCGCCGGCGCGGCGACGCGCTTCGCCCCTCGAGAGGCCGAAGAGCCGGGCCTGGAGCTCCAGAAGCTCCCGCGCGGTCTGGAGGTCGTCGAGCCCGACCTCCTGGAGGGCGACGCCCGCCGCCCGGCGCACGTCCCCCGGGCGCTCGACGACGTCGAACCCGGCAACCCATGCCCGTCCCGAAGTGGGACGCAGAAGGGTGGTGAGCATCCGGACGGTGGTGGTCTTCCCCGAGCCGTTCTCCCCGAGGAAGGCGAAGATCTGCCCTTCGCGGACGTCGAGGTCGATGCCGTCGACCGCGCGGACGCCTCCCCGCCGGTACACCTTGGTGAGCCCCTCGGCGCGGATGCCTCCCAATGCCTTGCCCCCTTGCTCCGCTGTCGCGCGACCCTCCGCCAGTGTAGCCTTCCCCTGCGAAGCCGCGCCGGAACGAGGTTCAGCCGTGGTCCTCGAAGCGGCGCTCCCCCGCGCGGATGGGGACGGGGATGCGGTTTTCGGGCGGGGGCAGGGCACAAGCCCAGTTCTCGTTGTAGCTGCAGTACGGGTTCTCGGCGTAGTTGAAATCCAGCAGCACGCGGCCGTCGGGCAACAGCCGGGGCTCGAGGTACCGTCCGTCCCCGTAGGTCTCCTCACCCGCGGTCGCGTCGGTGAAGGGGAGGAAGAGCGTGCCGGTCTCGGGGTCGCGGAATACCGTCAGGCTGACGGCGCGGCCCGCCACCTGGAAGGTCACGCGGGCCCAGCGGAGGTAGACGCGCTCGCCTCCGTCGGTGGTAGCCAAGGTGACGGGGTCCGGTTCGGCAAGCAGCTCGGGCTCGATGACGAAAACGAGCTCGGGGTTCTCGGGAAAGTAGCTGAGGCCGGTGAACCGCGCTTGCTGCTCCGGGGTGAGCGGCGAGGATGGGTGGCTGCGGAAGAAGGCGTCCTTCTTCCGGCGGTAATCGGCGAGGGCCGTGCTCGTCATGCAGGTGCCTCCGCTACGGCGGGGCGGAGGGGCCCGCCCTGCGGCTCCCGGTCGCGGCGTTCACCGCTGGGTCAGGGCATCCACCTCCGCCATCTCCTCGGGGGTGAGCCGCCACTCGGCGGCGCGGACGTTCTGCTCCACCTGCTCCGGCTTGGTTGCCCCCGCGATGACGGAGCCGATGTACGGCTTGGAGGCGAGCCAGCCGATGGCGAGGTCGAGGATGGTGTGGCCGCGGGCCTCGGCGAAGGCGGTGAGCTTCTCAACCAGGTCGAAGTTGCGGTCGGTGAGGATACGCTCCGCCCCGGGCCAGGCGGCGAGTCGGGTTCCCGGCGGTGGCGGTTCGCCCCGCCGGTACTTGCCGGTGAGGAGGCCGCTGGCCAGCGGGAAGTACGGCAAGATGCCGAGACCACACGCCTGGCAGGCGGGGACCAGCTCCCGCTCGATGCGGCGGTCGAGGAGCGAGTACTCGTTCTGGGCCGAAATGAAGGGGGTCAGGCCGCGGTGCTCGGCGATGAGGTGTGCCTGCACCACCTGCCACCCCGCGAAGTTCGAATTGCCGATGTAGCGCACCTTCCCCGCCCGCACCAGGTCGTCGAGGGCCCGCAGCGTCTCCTCGATCGGCGTGTTCGGGTCGGGAGCGTGCATCTGGTAGAGGTCGATGTAATCGGTGCGCAGACGGCGAAGGGAGGCTTCGACCTGCTCCATGATGTGGCGGCGGCTTCCGCCTCGCTGCATCGGCCCCTCGCCCATCGGGTTGCCGAACTTCGTGGCGATGACCACCTGGTGGCGGCGCCCCTGGAGGATCTCGCCGAGGATCTCTTCGGAGCGCCCCCCGCCGCCGTAGACATTCGCCGTGTCGAAGAAGTTGATCCCGAGGTCGAGCGCCTTCTCGACGACAGCGCGGGCTTCCTCCGGGCCGATGCGCCGGCCGAAGTTGTTGCACCCCAGCCCGACGACGGACACTTCGAGGCCGGAGCGGCCGAGGCGTCGGTACTCCATGCGGTCTACTCCCTCCCGGTTCGTGGTGTTGGTGGGGGCAGTATAACGCTCGCGTTCAGGTAAAGCGGACGATCGGTGCAGCCCGGCTCCACAGCTCTTCCAGCCGGTAGTACTCGCGCTGGGGCGGCGAGAAGAGGTGGACGATGACGTCGCCGAAGTCGAGCAGCACCCAGCCGCTATCGGGGGTCCCCTCCACGGCGCGGAGGCTGGCACCCTCGCGGCGCAGCTCCTTTTCCAGGTTTTCGATGAGGGCCTTAAACTGAAGCGGGGAGACGGCCGTCGCGATCACGAAGTAGTCGGCGAACGTCACCACCCGCGAAATGTCGAGCAGCGCGATATCGGACGCCTGCCGATCGGAGAGGATATCGATCGCCCGGTGGGCCAGCGCTTCCGAATCCAGCGGCTGCACCTCGCCCCGGCGGTTCCGGGTGAAAGGATTATAGCGAACCTCCCATGAGCCGCCCTCGCGTCCTCGTCGGCATGTCCGGCGGTGTCGATAGCACCGTCGCCGCCGCCCTTCTCGCCGAGGCGGGGTACGAGGTCATCGGCGTGACCATGCGCCTGTGGACCATCCCCCGCCCCGACGAGTTCCGCGGTCGCCAGCAGTGCTGCAGCGTCGAGGACATCGACGACGCCCGCCGCGCCGCGGGTCAGCTCGGCATCCGACACTACGTGCTCAACTTCGAGGAGGAGTTCCGCCGCTTCGTCGTCGAGCCGTTCGTGGCCGACTACGCGGCCGGGCGCACTCCGAACCCCTGCATCCGGTGCAACGAACACATCAAGTTCCGCGTCCTGTTCGAACGAGCCCAGGCCCTCGGGGCCGATTTCCTGGCCACCGGCCACTACGGCCGCGTCCTCCGCGACGAGGGGGGCGGGCTGCACCGGCTGTTGCGGGCTCGCGACCCGGCGAAGGACCAGTCGTACGTCCTGTACATGCTCGGCCAGCGGGAGCTGGCCAGGCTCCTGCTTCCCATCGGCGAATTCTCGAAGGCCGAGGTCCGCGCCCATGCCCGGCGTCTGGGGCTCGACGTTGCCGACAAACCCGACAGCGTGGAGATCTGCTTCGTGCCCGGCAACGACTACCGCCGCTTCGTGGCGGAGCGGGTCCCGCCGACGCCCGGGCCCATCGTCGATACCGAGGGCCGTGTGGTGGGTCGCCACCACGGCGTGGCCGCCTACACCATCGGCCAGCGGCGCGGGCTGGGCATCGCGCTCGGCGAGCCGCGGTACGTGACGGCCATCGACGCGGCGGCCAACGTCGTCGTCGTCGGCCCGGAAGAGGAGCTGTTCGCGGACACCGTCGAGGCGGAGGAGGTGCGGTGGACGGCGGGCTGCGCGCCACCTCCGGGGGCCGAGGTCGAGGCGAAGGCGCGCTCCAAGGCCGAGCCGGCACCGGCGGTCCTCGTTCGGGCCGAGGGAGACCGGGTCGTGGTGCGCTTCCGCAGGCGCCAGCGGGCCCTCACCCCAGGCCAGGCGCTCGTGCTGTATCGAGGGGAGGAGGTGCTTGGCGGGGGGACGATCCTCCGGGCGTGGCGCTGGGACGACGCCGAGCAACGGTGAAGATTTCGCATTGATCTGCCCCCTCGGGACTTTCCCTAGTAGACGGGCGGTGAATGTCCGGATTATGGTCGAGCCGCGCATCTCGGCAGCGGATGCCGGGAAAGGAGGAGCGGTATGGCGAAGCGGCAGGTCCCGAACTCCGGCCCGTCCATCGGCCATCGGGAGACGCGCCTCTGCGACGTCTTCGATGCGGCGGGGAACTACCTCGCCTCGGCGGTGATGCGCTTGGCCGACGGGGGCGGCGCCCTCCTCCTCTCCCGGGTGGTGGGGAAGGGAAACCTCCTCGGCTACTACTTCGGCCGGGGAGGGCGCCTCGTCACCATCGAGGCGGGCGACTTTCGCCTCCGCGGGAGGTTGCGCACGCGCTGGATGGAGAACGAACGCCTCTGGATCGTCGACCTGGAGGAGAGTGCGGCGGCGTCGGCGGCCGAGAGGTAGGGCTCACACCCGCTGCGATTCCAGGAGTTCGCGGGCGATGCGGGCGGCGGCTTCTTTGTCGCCCGGGGCGAGTTCGCCATCGAGCACGAGGGAGCTGAGCCGCTCCTTCACGCGGGCGATCCACGGCCCGGGTGGCCGCCCGAAGATGGCCATGAGCTCGTCACCGGAGAGCGGGCTGCGGGCGCGGAGGAGTTCGGCCTCTTCCCGTTCGACGCGTTCGCAGGCCGCCTCGAGGCGGTCGTGGTACTCCCGGTCGTCGTAGGTGTGGGAGGCGTTGTCGGCTCGCTTCAAGGCGAGAAGGTCCCGCCAGTGCCCCCGCAGCCGGGCCATGAAGCGCCGCACGGCCTTCGGGTCGTCCGGGTCGGGGCGGTCCATGTGTCGCCGCACGAGGAGGACCACGCTCTCGGCCTCGCGCCGGCCGAAGCGGAGGCGATCGAGGAGCGCGGCGGCGAGCTCGGCGCCGACCACTTCGTGGCGGTAGAAGCCCCACTCGCCGTTCGGCTTCGGGTGGCGGACGGCCGGCTTGCCGAGGTCGTGGAGGAGGGCGGCCCAGCGCCGGAGCCGGCGCTCCTCGCCCACGTCGATGGCATCTACGGTCGCCACGGTATGGCCCCAGACGTCGAACTTGTGGAAGCGGTTCTGCTCGCAGCCCACCATCGGCTCCAATTCGGGGAGGGCGTAGCGGAGCGCGCCGGTCTCCCGCAGGTACTCGAGCCCGCGCGCCGGTTCGCGCCCTTGGAGCATGCGGTCGAGCTCGGCAGTGACCCGCTCCTGGCTGAGGGTTTCGATGAGGTGCGCCGTCGCCCGCATGCCCTCGAGGGTGCGGGGCTCGATGGTGAAGCCGAGCTGGCTTGCGAAGCGGATGCCGCGGAGGATGCGGAGCGGGTCTTCGCGGAAGCGGGTCGCCGGGTCGCCGACGGCGCGGATGATGCGGGCGGCGACGTCCTCGGCGCCTCCGAAGAGGTCGATCTGCTCCCCGGTGAAAGCGTTCTCGGCGATGGCGTTGACGGTGAAGTCCCGACGGGCAAGGTCCTCCTCGATGCTGGTTCCGAACCGCACGTCGGGCCAGCGGCTGCCGGCCGTGTACGACTCGCCGCGGAAGGTGGTGATCTCGGTCCAGCGCCCGTCGACGAGGATGCCGATGGTGCCGTACTTCTTCCCCACCGTGGTGACGGGCGCCCCCAGCTCGCGCGCGATGGCCTCCACCTCGTCGGGAAGGGCGTCGGTGGCGTAGTCGGCGTCGCTGCCGGCGATCCCGAGCAGCCGGTCGCGGATGGCCCCGCCGACGACCCACAGTTGGCGGCCGCGGCGGCGGAAGGCCTCGAGGAGGTCGGCGCGGGAAACGCTCACAAGGCCAGTGTGGCAGAGCGCCCCGCGGAAGGGCGAGCGGCCCCGCTCTAGCACTCTTCGGGCGAGAGTGCTAACATCGGGTCGAATCCCAACCCACAGGACGCAGCAGGAGGATTCGCGCACCATGGCCAAGACGGCAACGAAGACGAAGTCGAAGCTCGAGCCCCTTGCCGACCGGATCGTCATCCGGCCGCTGAAGCACGAAGAGGTCACCGCCAGCGGTCTCGTCATCCCGGACACGGCCAAGGAGAAGCCGCAGCAGGGCGAAGTGGTGGCGGTGGGCCCTGGCCGGCTCGATGACAACGGCAAGCGGGTGCCGATGGACATCCAGGTGGGCGACCGGATCCTCTACGCCAAGTACACGGGGACCGAGGTGAAGCTCGACGGCGAGGAGTACATCGTCCTGAACGAGAAGGACGTCCTCGCCAAGATCATCGTCTGACGGATCCGCACTGCGCCCCGCGGCGAGCCCGCGGGGCGCGCCATCCTTCCCCAGGGAGGAGCAGCCCATGACTGCCAAGCAGCTGCTGTTCGACGAGGCAGCCCGCAAAGCGCTCAAGGACGGCGTCGACGCTCTCGCCGATGCCGTGAAGGTCACGCTTGGGCCGCGGGGCCGCGTCGTCGTCATCGAGAAGAAGTACGGCGCGCCCAGCATCACCAAGGACGGCGTCACCGTCGCCCGGGAGATCGAGCTCGAAGACCCCTTCGAGAACATGGGCGCCCAGCTCGCCAAGCAGGTGGCGACGAAGACGAACGACGTCGCCGGCGATGGCACGACGACCGCCACCGTGCTCGCCCAGGCGATCGTCCGCGGGGCGATGAAGATCGTCGCCTCGGGCGTCAACCCCATGGCCGTGAAGCGCGGCCTGGAGAAGGCCCTGCCCGTGGTGGTGGAGGACCTGCGGCGCCAGGCGCGCCCGGTCCTCACCAAGGATCAAATCGCCCACGTCGCCTCCATCTCGGCGAACGACAGGTACATCGGCGAGCTCATCGCCGATGTGATGGAGAAGGTGGGCAAGGACGGCGTCATCACCGTCGAGGAGGGCCGGGGCATCAAGTTCGAGACGGAGTTCGTCGACGGCCTCCAGCTCGACCGCGGCTACGTCTCGCCCTACTTCGTCACGAACCCCGACCGCATGGAGGCGGTCGTCGAGAACCCGTACATCGTCATCACCGACAAGAAGCTCTCCTCCATTCACGAAATCCTCCCTCTGCTCGAGAAGGTCCTCCAGGTCTCGAAGGACATCGTCTTCATTTGCGACGACATGGAGGGCGAGGCCCTCGCCACCCTGGTGGTGAACAAGATGCGGGGCACCATCAACGCCCTCGCCGTGAAGGCGCCCGGCTTCGGTGAGCGCCGGAAGGCGATGCTGGAGGACATCGCCATCCTCACCGGCGGCACCGTCATCACGGAGGAGCTGGGGCTCACCTTCGAGAAGGCGACCGTCGCCGACCTCGGCCGCGCCCGCCGAGTCGTCGCCAACAAGGACGACACGACGATCATCGAGGGCATGGGCTCGGACGAGGCCATCCAGGCGCGCATCAAGCAGATCAAGGCGCAGATCGAGGATGCAACCAGCGACTTCGACCGCGAGAAGCTGCAGGAGCGCCTGGCGAAGCTGGCCGGCGGTGTCGCGGTCATCAAGGTGGGCGCCGCCACCGAAGTGGAGCTGAAGGAGAAGAAGGCCCGCGTCGAGGACGCGCTGAGCGCGACCCGCGCAGCGGTCGACGAGGGCGTCGTGCCCGGCGGCGGCGTGGCCTACATCCGCGCCCAGAAGGCGGTGCTCGAGCTGGCGGAGAAGACCGAAGACCCCGAGGAGGCGGCGGGCATGCGGCTCCTGGCCGAAGCGTTGGAGGAGCCGACGCGGCTCATCGCCGAGAACGCGGGCCTCGAGGGCGCGGTCATCGTCCAGCGGGTGAAGCAGCGGGAGAACCCGAACGAGGGGTGGGACGCGGAGAAGGACCGCTGGGGCGACATGTTCGAGCTGGGCATCGTCGACCCGGTGAAGGTCTGCCGCACCGCCCTCGAGAACGCCGTCTCGATCGGTGCATTGGTGCTCACCACCGAGACGCTGGTGGCGGAGATCCCGGAGCCACCGGCTGCACCGCCACCGATGCCCGAGGAGTACTGAGGCCGACGCCCGTTCCAGCCGTCGTCTCCCCCCATCGAGCGGCGGCCCCCGGACCTGTACCGGGGGCCGCCGCGCGTTGCGACGCCGAGTGCGGCTGCCGGAGGGGGTCGCGAGCCTCCCGCAGGAGCTGGGCCTCCTCCGGAGCGGTGGCCTCGGCCGCCTCCGGGCACGCACATGAGAGCGGCTGCAGGGAGGCGAGGGCCTAGGGGCGCGCCCTGGGACAGTCGCGCCCGGTACGGACCCGGACAGGGTCGGCCGCGATGGGGCCGAAGTGAGGGTCGGGGTCCGTCGGCATGGGGGAGGTGACCGACGAGGCTCGTTGTCCGGTCCGACCGGGGGTAGCGGCCCCGGACGTTCGAGGTACGGGGTCCAAGGGTTCGAAGGGAGCGACCCGGCGTCGGGCGACGGCGATCGCCTGCGGAGTTTCGGCGGTCGGCGGTCCTCGGGACCTCGTAGCTCGTTGGGAGGCCGTTGAAGCTCACGGCCCCGCCGAGGGCCTCGGCGAGAGCGGCGGCGGTGGTTCGGCCTCGCGAGGTGGCGTGCACGGCTCCTGCTCCGCGCGGGGTGGTCCGTCCGGGAGGAATGGGGCGGGAGCCTGGGGACGTTCCCGCTCGCGCACCGGTGGGAATCTTGGGAATGCGAAGTTGGAATGGCGAGGCGGAAGAATGCGACAGGGGTTGACGCGCCCCGCGGGGAGAAGAGAATCGCCGACGCCGATGCCTACAGAGGCTCGGTCTCCGACCTCGACCCGCACCTCTGAGACGGACTTCGACGCTACCTCCAACTCGGACTCGCGGAGGACTTGGTCCGTGGAGAGAAGCGTTGCCGCTGGAACGGGTGCTGGGGGTGAAGATGGAGATACGAACTTGGCATAGGGGCGGCGACGAACGCGACAGGGGTTGACGCGGTGTACGGGTAGAATTCCGCGCAGAACCTCGGGAGCGGTGGCCCTTGACGAGGAAGGTAAGACTTGCTGCGACCTTCTCCTCAGTTGCCTGTTTGGCGCTGCTGGCGTTTTCGTTGCCTGCGACGGGCGTTGCGGACCCGCCCTCCGATCCGTGGGCGCCGCTGCCCGTTCCGAGTCATCCAGAACTGTCGAAGTGGGCCGAGCGTGAGGTCTACCGCGTTCTCCAGAACGCACCGAATCCCCTCCCGCTTCCTAATTCAGGAAACGTTTCGGGGGCGACGGTCTTTAGCCCGGACGATAGGGTGCCAATCACCGACCAGAGATTAATCACGAACTCAGTTGCGAAGTGGGTGACCCTCAATATCGCGCTTTTTGATAACGACACGGCGAAGATTTGCTCAGGCTTATTGCTCAACTGGAACGCCGGGATTACGGCGGCTCATTGCTTGTACGATAGGCAGTCGCTATCCGTTGCGGCGGCTGTCCTGGTTGTGCCTGGGGCAACAATCGACGCGTTCGGGCGACCTGTATTCCCGTACGGCGGCGGGGTGGCCTACATCGAAGACTTTGCCATCCCCAGAGGATGGGTGGAGGCACCCGAACCAGAAAGCCTGAAATATGACATAGCTCTGATCAAGATACGAGAAGCAAGCTGGGATGCGCCCCAGATTGGCCCGTTCCCTACTGTGTCCGCACCGTGGATCGTGCCGATAGATCCCAGGCTCTTCCGACAGGACTTTCGGCTTATGTCCATGGGATATCCGGAGTCGGCTTGCGGTGAAAGCGGATGTCAGATGGTGGGTCAGGTTCAGCCGGCGTCGAGCGCGTGGTATCCGGATGAAGTATGGGGCGAGCCGCTGTTTGGGACCTCTATCGACGGCGAGCCAGGGCAAAGCGGTTCGGCGGTGATTTTGGTAAAGCCAGAGGGCAGTCGGGCATACTGGCCGTACTCCTCGACCGCTGTTGTGATGGGGGTGCTAACTGGGCAAAGTCCGACTCGAAACTGGGGAGTGATGTTCACGAGCGAGGTTGTGACCGCTCTTGTTTCCTATTGCCAATCCCGAGGGTGCTCCTTTGCTTACTCTCTGGCTTCGCCTGCTCCCACTCCGACCCCAACAGCGACACCGACACCAACGCCCACGCCAACGCCGACTCGCAGCCCCACCCCGACTCCGACTCCCACACCGACGCCGCCGACGGCTGGGCCGCATCGGGTCGTAGTGCCGGGCCTTACGCGGAACTGAGCGAGGACGCGGCCCCGTGAGCGCGTGAGCTCCACCACTGGCGGGCGGCGCGGCTGCGGCCGAAGATCGAAGTGCCATGGCCGAGCGCGACGAGCGACCCCAAGCGGTGCCGCCCTACGGCACCGTCCTCCCCAACGGACGCGAGGAGCGCCGCTTCCTCTCCGGTCCGCAACCCCGCGGCTCGGAGCTCGCCCGCGCTCTCCGCATCTTCGCCGAATTCATGAAGGGCTTCCGCGCCCTCCACTTCGTCGGCCCCTGCGTCACCATCTTCGGCTCGGCCCGCTTCACCCCCGAGAACCCCTACTACCAGGCGGCGCGCGAAACCGGCCGCCTGCTCGCCGAAGCGGGGTTCACGGTCATGACCGGCGGCGGCCCCGGCATCATGGAAGCGGCCAACCGCGGCGCCAAGGAGGCAGGCGGCCTCTCCGTCGGCTGCCTCATCGACCTCCCGAACGAGTACCCGAACCCCTACCTCGATAAGCTGGTCACCTTCCGCTACTTCTTCGTCCGCAAGGTGATGCTGGTCAAGTACTCCTACGCCTTCATCGTCTTCCCCGGCGGGCTCGGGACGCTCGACGAGGTGTTCGAAACGGCGACGCTCATCCAAACGGGGAAAATCGAAAACTTCCCCGTGGTGCTGTTCGGCAGGGAGTTCTGGCGGCCGCTCATCGACTTCATGCGCGATACGCTGCTCCGTGAGGGCACCATCGACCCCGCCGACCTGGCCTCGCTGGCCATCACCGACTCGCCCCAGGAGGCGGTGGATTTGGTGCGGGACACGGCCATCCGGCGGTTCGGGTTGAGTTACGGCCCTCGCGCCCGCCCCCGCTGGTTCTTCGGCGAATGGATGCTCCGCTGAGGGGCGAACCACTTTCGACCGCGCACTCGGGCGTCGACTGTTCGAATGAGGACGGAATCCAGAAGGGTTGCCTGGGAGCGGGCCATTGTCTCCGGTGCGGGTGCTGTGGGGCCTCGTCCTGCGGGCCGCGGTTGGCGGATCGCTGGCGGGTTTCGTCGCGAGGGTCGTCGCTTTCGCCGCCTTCCTGCCCGTCGCTGCCGCTCTCGCCGCACCGCCAGCGGCGGCGGTGCCGGCAGCCGCCCTCTCCGCTGCCGCAGGGGCGACCACTGCCGGATTCGCGTGCTCCCTGGCCACACGCCGAGCCTTCCGGGAAGTGCGCAGACTGCTGGCGCTCGCGGAGCGAGGGGAACCGCTGCCCAGTGGCGGCCTGGCGCTGGCCGAGGTCCGGGATGCGGGCCGCGCTATCCTGGCCCTGGCAGAGGCGTACCGGAGTTCGGCGGACGCGCTCGTACACCAGGCGTACCACGATCCGCTGACCGGACTCCCCAACCGCGCGCGGTTCCTCGCGGCGCTGAGACAGGCGCTCCGCGACGCCGGTCCCGATGAGCAGGTGGCGATCCTCCTCTTCGACCTGGACCGCTTCAAGCTCATCAACGACAGCCTCGGACACGGAACGGGCGACCGGCTGCTCGTGGTGCTCAGCCGGCGCCTCCAACGACTGATGGCGCCTCACCGTCTCCTCGCCCGACTCGCCGGGGACGAGTTCGTGCTGCTCATCCGCGGAGAGCGGGCCGAGGCCGAGGCGATCGAGTGTGCGCGTGCGGTCCTGGCGGCCTGCGAGCGCCCCTATTCGATCGACGGTCACGACCTGGTCGCCACCGCGAGCGTTGGCGTCGCCGTCGGCGTGCCAGGCCGCGATACAGCCCAGGACCTGCTGCGCCACGCCGACATCGCGCTGTACCGGGCGAAAGAGGAGGGACGGGGGAGATTCGCACTCTTCGCGGCGGAATGGGAGGAGCCGGCGGAGGAGCGGCTGACCCTGGAGGCGGGGCTGCGACGAGCGGTGAAGCGCGGGCAGTTGCGGCTCCACTACCAGCCCATCTACCGGCTGGACGATGGCCTCGTAGCGGGATTCGAAGCGTTGCTGCGCTGGCATCATCCACACAGGGGCGTGCTGACGCCGGCGCAGTTCCTCGAGCTCGCCGAGGAATCGGGGGAGATCCTGAAAATCGGACGTTGGGTCATCGAGGAGGCCGCGCGGCAAGCGGTCGACCTGCGGAGCGCCGTCCCAGCGGCAGGGCCGGCGCCCGTCGTCTTTGTGAACCTCAGCGGCACGGAGTTCTCCCAGCCGGGCTTGGCCGGGATCGTCCGGGCCGCACTGGCCCGCGCGGGGGCGGACCCGGCGGTGCTGGGGGTCGAAATCACCGAAACCGTGCTCATGCGGGACGTGTCCACCGCGGCCGAGAACCTCGCCGAGCTCCGCGCCTTAGGCGTCCGCGTCGTCATCGACGACTTCGGCACGGGGTACTCGTCGCTCTCCTACCTCGAGCTCCTACCCGTCGACGGGCTGAAGGTGGACCCGTCCTTCGTGGCCTCCCTCGGCCGAAGCGAACGCGCGACCGCCATCGTGCAATCCGTGGTACAGCTTGCCGAGGGGCTCGGCCTGACCGTCACGGCGGAGGGGGTCGAAAGTCCGGAGCAGTCAGCCTTGGTGCGGGAAGTCGGGTGCACCTTCGCCCAGGGGCGCTACTTCGCGCCGGCGATGGAGTCGGCACAGCTCCGGCGCTTCCTCGGCCGAAGGGCGCTGCGCCGGGCCGTCTAGCGGGCGAAGGTGCCGGTGAGCTCGCCCCAGGCGAGCACGTTGCCCTCCAGGCGGTCGAGCACGCGCCCGGGCGGTGCTCCGGGCGGCAGGTCGAGGGGCTCGCGGAGGGCGTACACGCGGAAGCGGTAGCGGTGAGCCTCGTCGCCCTTCGGGGGGCAAGGGCCTCCCCAGCCGTTCCGGCCGAAGTCGTTCCGACCCTCGCGCACAGCCGGGGGCAGGGTGCCGCTGCTGCTCGCTCCGGCCGGCAGGCCGGTGTCGGATGGGGGGAGGTTCCACACCGTCCAGTGGACGAAGATGCCGCCCGGCGCGTCGGGATCGTCGACAACGATCGCATAGGCTGCGGTGCCAGGCGGGCCGCTCTCCCAGGCAAGCGGCGGAGAGCGGTCGGCCCCCTCGCAGGTGAACTCCACGGGGATCGAGGAGCCGTCTTCGAAGGCAGCGCTGCTCACGGCGAGCGTCCGCTCCGGAAGGGGAAGGTCGCGCCCGCTGCCGCCCCCGCCGCATGCCACCACGACCACGGCCGCGGCCGCGGCGACGGCCATGAGGCGGGCGGAGGTCGGGACACGTCCTGGGGGCCGGAACATCGTCGTCGAGGAGTCTAGCACGGCCCGGTACGCCTCAGCGCAGGAGCCAGGCGCCGGCGAGCAGACATGTGACGGCAGCGAGAGGCGCGCCGAATTTGAAATGATCCCAGAAACCGAGGCGTTCGCCCTCGCGGCGGGCGGCCTCGGCCACGATGAGGTTCGCGACCGAGCCCAAGAGGGTGAGGTTGCCGGCCAGCGTCGAAACGGCCGCCAGGAGGAGCCAGCGGGCCTCGTCTCCCGGAGGCACGAGCGGCGCCAAGAGGAGCACGGCGGGGACGTTGGAGATGACGTTCGAAAGCCCGGCGGTGAGGAGCGCGAAGGCGGGGGTGCTGCGGGCCATGTTGGCCGCGAGCTCGAGAACGCCGAGCTCGTCGACGCCGCGGGTGACGATGAACAGCCCTCCGAAGAGGAGGAGGAGCTGCCAATCGACCCGCTCCAGGAGGCGCTCGGAGCGGACACGACGTGAGACGAGGAGGATCGCGGCCGTGACGAGCGCCGCTTCGGCATAGGGAGCGCCGAGGACGAACGCCGCCAGCATCCCTGCGGCGGCGATGCCCCCTTTCCAGGCGAGCCAGCGGTGTATCCGATAGCGGAAGGGCCGGCCGTGGGCGACGGGCGCGCGCGAGCGGACCTCGGGGAAGAGGAACCAGAGCCAGGCCACCTCGAGGACGAGGCCGGCGGCTGCGACGGGCAGGAGCTCCGCGACGAACCGTCCATAGGAGATCCTGGAGAGCGAGCCCACGATGATGTTCTGCGGGTTACCGTTCACGGTCGCGACAGAGCCGATGTTCGTGGCTGCAGCGAGCGCGAGCAGATAGGGGAGCGGGCGAACGCGATACGCGCGAGAGGCGAGCACCACCAACGGCGTGAGCATGATGGCCATCGTGTCGTTGAGGAAGACGGCGGAGAGCGCTCCGGCTCCGAAGACGAGCGCCACAAGGAAGGCGAAGGGGCTCGCGGCGAAACGCACCAGCCTGGCCATGACAGCGGCGAAGAACCCACTCTGGGCGAGCTGCGCGTTGAGGACCATGACACCGAAGAGGAACACGAGGGTGACCGCATCGAGCGCCGCCCAGGCTTCCTCCAAGTCGAGCAGGCCGAGCGCCACCACCAATGCCGCGCCCGTGACCGCGATGCCTGCCCGGTTCATGCGTACGCCCGGGAGGAAGCCGAGGGCAAGCCCGGCATAGACGACCGCCAAAATGGCCCCCGCTGCCGCCTCGCTCACGCTCATGCGCGGCTATCGTGCCGGCTGCATCGCGTTGGCGCAGCTCCCGGGTTCGCACCGCCTGCTCGGTCTCGCAGGCGGAAGCTCTCGGCGATCTCGGTCGAAAGCCGGCTCCTTGTCGCCGCGGCGCAGCCATTCCGCTTTGTACCACAGGGGATCGAGGCGCGAGGCTCCTCCGGTGCGGAAGACCCACAGGGTTTGCAGCAGGTGGAAGTGGATGGCGCGCGTGTGCGGCGAAGCGCGGATGGCCGGCACGCCCGCGACTGGGAGTTCCTCCACCCCAAGCACTTCCGCCTCCAACGCGGTCTCGAGGTTCTCGAGGTCGCCCGCCACCACCTCGCGGACGGGAGGAGTGGAGTCTGCCGGGAAATTGGAGACGTTCAGGTTCGTGATGAAGCCGACGCCGGCCTCGGCATCGGGCATGTCCAAGGCGATGAAGTCGAACGCGCTTACCTGGCGCTCCACCTAGGCCGAGAGTCGTAACCGGGGTAGCTCTCGCGGAGCGAAGCGAGCAAGGCCGGGGAGTTCCTCTTCGGCGGCGGCCAGCAATTGTGCCGGCAGCACGACCCGTCTGTCCGGCGGACCTCCCATCCCTCGGGGAAGGAGGTCGTCCCTCCCGCCGCAGGCGGACGCGAGCTGCAACCGGAGCCCCGCCGCGACCAGGAGGGCCGACGAACGGACGCGAGCGCTCCCGGGCCCGGGTGGGTCCTTTCACGGTGGATCGGCAGCTCAGACGGGCCAGGCCCCGGTCCGAGGTTCGTACGACGCCGGTCGCCTTCGCTGCAGCTAGCGAACGGCCCCCGTGGGCGAGGGGACGACCTCGCTCACGCGGACCAGGGTGAAGCCGCGGGCGAGCAGGCCGTCGACGATGGCGGGCAGCGCGGCGAGCGTCTCGTAGCCGCCGAGGTGCATGAGGATGATGGAGCCGCCCTGGGCTTGGCCGACGACCTTGGCGGCGATCTCCGCCGCCGTGGGGCCTCCCTCCGAGACCGGCCGCCAGTCGATGGTGTCGATGTCCCAGAGGACCGTCTGGCCGTACCCCACTGCGCCCACCGCGGCGAGCACGGCCTCGTCGACGCCTCCGTAGGGCGGGCGGAAGCGGGGACGCATGGCGAGCCCGGGGGCGGCCGCGGCTACCGCCGCCTCCGTGCGGAGGAGTTCGCGGCGGATGGCGTCGGCGTCCAGCTCCCGGAAGTCGGGATGGGAGTAGCTGTGGTTTCCCAATTCGAACAGCTTGGGGTGTGCGGCGACGAGGGCCACGACCTCCCGTCCTGCGTCGGTGTTCGGGCTTTCGACCATCGCACCGGTGATGAAGATGGTGGCGGGCACGCCCCGGGCGATGAGCCAGCGCATGATGTCGAGTGCGGGCTCGACGCGGCCGCCCATGTCGAGGGTGAGGGCCACCACCCTGCTGGCGCGGTCGCCGTGGCGGATGAGGGTGCTCGGGGTGGGAACGTCGGGAGAGGGCGTGGGCACCGTGGCCGAGGGGATGACGAGCACCATGCCGGTCTCGATGCGGTTCGGGTCGGCGATGCTGTTGCAGGCGGCGATGGCATCGGCGGTTGTGCCGAAGCGGCGTGCGATGGAGAAGAGGGTGTCGCCCGGCTGGACGGTGTAGGTTCGTTCCTCCGGGGCAACCGTCGTCGAGGAGCCTGGGGAGGGGGACGGTTTCGGGAGAGGTGTGGCCGTCGAGGCAGGGGCGGAGGGTGAGGCAGTGTCGCGGGGAACGGAGGGCGTCGACCCCCGGGTCGGGGTGGGCGCAGGTTCTCGGCCGCAGCCGGCGACGACCAGGAGGATTACGACCGCGGCGAAGGCCGCCGCGCGGGTCATGGCGCCAGTGTAACCTGGTGCCCTCGAAGATGGGGCGCGCTCAGAGCCCCGCAGCGCCGATGGTTCCGAGGACCGCTTTCAGGACGGCATCGCGACGCCCCGGAGGCAGGGCCACGGTGACGACGTCGCCCGCCTCCAGTCGGGTGTCGCCCGAGGGCACCGCCGTTTCGCCCTGGCGCGTGAAGACGAGGATCCGGACACCAGGAGGCAGATTCGCCTCCGCGAGCTTCTTCCCGGCGAGCGGGCTATCGGGCGGCAGGACGAGCTGGATAGCTTCGAGCCCCTCGCCGATCGGGGCAACCGGTCTCGCTTGCATCCGCACCGCGCGGCGGTAGGCGCGGAGGAGTGTCCTCGTATCGATGGCTCCGACCACCGGTCCGCCCGGTCGTTGTACCACCGGCAGCCATCGTCGTTCGTGGTTCGCGAGCAGGTCGAGCGCTTCGTCCAGCGGCGTCTCGGCCGTGACCACCGCGGGAATTGGGCGCGCCAGCGAGCCGGCGGTGCGAGGCGACCCGGCAGCGGTCCGTGCGTCTTCGGCCGTGAGCTCCCCGACGATGCGTCCGTTCTCGACGACGATGCCGAAGGAAGCATGGGAGGCCCGAAGCGCTTCGAGCGCGGCGGCGGCAGGAACGGATGCCTCGAGCAGCGGGACGGGGTAGGCGGCTCGGCCGGCCGGCAACGTGGAGAGGAGCGGGAAGGCGTACCGCCCGCGGTGGGCGGGGGAATCGGCGCGCGTCGGTACCTGGGCCTCGTAGATGGTGACGTCGCCTACCAGCAGCGTGGCGACCGCGACCGCAAGCATCGCCGGAGCGAGCAAGGAGAGGTTCCCCGTCATTTCGCCGACCATCAGCAGCATCGCCAGCGGCGCGTGGGCCACCGCCCCGAAGGTGGCGATCATCGCCACGATCACGACGGGGCCGGGCTCGGCGGGGAATCCCGGCACGCCGTGGAGCAACCGCCACGCCCCGGCGCCCGTCAGACCGCCGATGACCATCCCCGGACCGAAAACGCCCCCCGAACCCCCGGAACCGACCGTGAGCGAGGTGGTGAGGATGCGTGCGAATGGCAGGAGGAGGAGAAGCCAGAGGTCGAACGAGAGTGCCCCTTCCCGGGTGAGCGCCTGCTGCACGAAGCCGTACCCGACGTGGATGGCCTCCGGTGCAGCGAAACCGATGGCGCCGGCGGCGAGGCCGCCCAGGGCGGGCTTCAGCATGGCCGGCATCCGCAGCCGCCGAAAGAGGGCACGGGTGCCGTAGAACGTTTTGACGTAGAGGATGCCGATGGCTCCGCACAGCACCCCGAGGATTGCGTACCAGATGAGCTCTTGGGGATGGCGGAAGGTGAAGCCCTGCGCCAAGCCGAACATCGGCTCGTAGTCGCTCCAGGCGCCGAAGATGGCGTAGGCGGTGATGGAGGCGATGAGCCCCAGGAGGATGACGTCCGCCTCGAGGTCGTGGCGGTAGAGGGCTTCGGCCGCCATCATCGCTCCCCCGAGTGGCGCGCGGAAGATCGCTCCGATGCCGGCACCCATCCCGGCGGCGAGGGCACGCCTGCGCTCGGCGGGTCCGAGACGGAGCAAATCGGCGATGAGCGACCCGAAGCCGGCACCCACCTGGGCCGTCGGCCCCTCCCTGCCTGCGGCTCCGCCCGAGCCGATGGTGATGGCCGAGGCGACGAGCTTCACGGGGATGACCCGCAGGTTGACCCTTCCGGCACGCCGGTGGAAGGCAGCGATGGCCGCATCGGTCCCGTGCCCCTCAGCCTCGGGGGCGAGCGAGAAGACGATGACGCCCGAGAGCAGGCCGCCCAGGCCGAGCACGAGCGGAAGCGCCCATGCCCGGGCCGGCCCCACACCCGCTCCCCCGCCTTCTCCCAGAGGCTGCGGAGGGCGGTACCCGGCGAGCCGACCGAGGAAGAAGTCGGTGCTGTGCTCGATGGCGAGGAAGAACCCGATGGCGCCGAAGCCGGCCACGGTGCCGATCAGTGCACCCAGCCAAATGGCTCGGAGCACCTGCTGTGAGGAGAGGATTCCCCGGTGGTCGCGGGCGAACGCGAAGAGGCGAAGCTTGGGCACCGGGACCGAGTCTACGTCGTGAACCGCGTTCGGAGGGCGCGACGCCTGCCGGAGGCTCGAGCCGGGGGTACCATGGAGCCATGCCCGCCGCTCGCATCGCCTCCCTCCTCCCCTCCGCGACCGAGATTGTGGCAGGCCTCGGGCTGGCCGACCGTCTGGTCGGGGTGACGCACGAGTGCGACACGCCGCCCGAGGTCCGGGCGCTTCCCAAGCTGACACGCAGCCTTCTGCCTCCATCCCTCCCGTCGCGGGAGATCGACCGCGCGGTGTCGGCCTCGTTGCGGGGCGACGCCCACACGGTGTACGAGCTCGATGCTGAGCTCCTCCGTCGGCTGGAGCCGGACGTGGTCCTCACTCAGGCGCTCTGCGATGTCTGCGCCGTTCCGTACGACGCAGTCGAAGGAGCGGTATGTACCATGCCCCGCTCGGCGGCGATCGTCTCCCTCGACCCGGAGGACCTGGAGGGGATCTTCACCTGCATCGAGCGGGCGGCCCAGGCGCTGGGCGTCCCCGAGCGGGGCGCAGCCCTCGCGGGCGGCCTTCGCGAGGAGCTGGCCGCGGTGCGGGCGCTCGTCGCCCCTCGGGCCGGGACACGGCCGTCGGTGTTCCTTTGCGAGTGGCTCGACCCCCTCTTCTGCGGGGGCCACTGGGTGCCGGAGATGGTCGAGGCGGCAGGCGGCCGTGACGTGTTCGGGCGGCCGGGCGAGCCCTCTCGACGCATCGCCTGGGAGGAGCTGGCGACCGCAGACCCGGACGTCATCGTTCTCGCGCCCTGTGGCTTCGATGCCGAGGAAACGGTGCGGCGCTTCCCCGAGTTCACCAACGCGTACCCCGACTGGCAGGACCTGCGCGCCGTGAGGGAGGGTCGCCTTTTCGCGGTCGATGCCAACGGGTACTTCTCCCGCCCGGGTCCGCGGGTGGTTCAGGGGGTTAGGATCCTCGCCGCCGCCCTGTGGGGCGGACCGGTCGCCGGCGCGCTGCCGCCCGGGTCGCTCTACCGTCGCACACCCGCGGGCGAATGGAAGCGTCTGGCGTAGGGCGCCCTCACGCTTCGGCGAGGAAACCCTCGATGAGTGCTGCGACCTCGGTGGGGCGTGTAGCGAGGAGGCCGTGGCCTGCGCCGGCCAGGACCGCCAGGCGCGCATCCGGGAGTTCGGCCAGCAGACGGCGGGCGAAGCGCAGGGGCGTCATGAGGTCTTCGTCGCCGAAGATGAGGAGCGCGGGGGCACGGACCGCACCGAGACGTCCTTCGGAGCAGTAGGCGATGGCCGCCTCCACCTGGCGCTCGTACGCCTCGGGCTCTTGCCACAGGGGGTCGGCGGCAGCTCGCGCAATCGCCTCCTCGATGAACCCGGGGCGCCGGTACTCGCCGTGCGTGTAAACCCAGGGGAAGAGGATGCGGCAGTACTCGGCGGCCGGCAGCCGTCGGCGAAGCGCCGCCAGCCCGCGGAAGAGTTCGCTCCCTCGCGGGTCCCCGGAAGTGTAGGTGGCGATGAGCACCAGCCGGCGCACCCGCTCCGGGCGGGTAATGGCGAGCTCCTGGGCGATGGCGCCGCCCATGGAGAACCCCACGACGTCGAAGAGCTCCAGCCCGAGGGCGTCGGCGAGGCAGGCGATGTCGATCGCCATATCGGCGACGGTGTACGGCTTGGAGGCGCGCCCGCTCCGCCCGGCGTCGCGCGGGTCCACCAGGAGGCAGCGGAAGGGGCGGGCGAAGCGGTCCGTCACCGGGCGCCACCAGCGTCCGTCTCCCCCCAGCCCCGGAAGGAAGAGAACCGGTCGGCCGGTGGGGTCGCCGCGGTCGGCGTAGGCGATCTCCATCCCGTTCACGGTTACCGCCGGCATCGCCGTCCCGCCGGCTTCGAAGTGGGTACCGCTCGTAGTGAGGCCGCGCTCATGCTTCCCCCTCGGGGAGAACGATGCCCGAAGCGATGGCTACTTCCTCGCTGCCCCTCGCGACCCGGAGGGCTCCCGCATCGGAGACCCCGAGAACCACGCCGCGCACCTCGCCCTCCGGTGTTTGGACGCGGACGCGCCGGCCTTCGAGCCCGGGGAAGGCGCGCCAGGCGCGCGCCACCGCCGGTGGCCCCTCGGACCGGTAGGCGTCGGCAAGGGACTCGAGCTCTTCGAACAGGACTGCCGCCGCTCGGGCGAGGGACACCTCTTCCCCGGAGAGCATCAGCAGGGAGACGGCGTGCTCCCGGATGCCGGGTGGGAAGTCCTCCGGACGGAGGTTGATGTTCAGCCCGATGCCGAGGATGGCCTCGCGGATGTCGTCCTGGTCGGCGGCCACCTCGGCGAGGACGCCTCCCGCCTTCCGGCCTCGGACGAGCACCTCCTTCGGCCACCAGAGGGAGACGTCCGGGGCGCCCAGTCGCGCCAGCGTTGCGGCGGCGGCAGCGGCGCCGAGCATGGCGAGCACGGGCGCCTCGGTGGCGGGCCGCTGCGGCCGAAGGACGATCGAGCACCAGAGCCCGCCCCGGGGAGCGATGAAGGACGCCCCCTTCCGGCCTCGACCCGCGGTCTGCTCCTCGGCGAGCACGACCGCGCCCTCGGGCGCGCCGTTCGCGGCCCAGGCCCGCGCGATCGCCTGGGTAGAATCGGCTCGGTCGACGAAACGGTAGGCGCGCCCGAAGGTGCGCGTTCGCAGCGCCTGCGCGACCTCCCAGGGAAAGGGACGGCTCGAGGGCGATACCAGCCGGTGACCGAGGCGGCGGCTCGACTCTACCTGGTAGCCGAGGCGCCGGAGCCGGAGGACGTGCTTCCAAACGGCGTTCCGGCTGAGCCCGAGCGACTGAGCGAGGCGTTCGCCCGAAACGTAGTTGCCGCGGGCAGCGCAGAGCTCTGCGGCGATGCGGGCCAGCGGTGCGTCCGAAGCGAGGAGCATCGACCCGACCGTAGCGTCGGGAGGAGGTGAATGTCAACGTTAACAGCGCCGTTGGTGACAGACGAAGGGCTGCCGCGGGGCTATACTGCCCCTCGACCGTGGCCAGCGAACGGTTCGAGCGTGTGATGGCGGCCTTGCGGGGCGAACCGGTCGACCGGGTGCCGGTTTCCGCCTGGTGGCACGATTTCGGCCGCGAGTGGTCGGCGGCCGAGCTGGCGGAGGCAGCGCTGGAGGCGTACCGCCGCTACGGATGGGACTTCATCAAGCTGAACCCCAGGGCGACCTACTACGCCGAGGCCTGGGGAGCGCGCTTCCGGCCGCTCCCGGGTCGCCAGCCCGAGCTCCTCGAGCCGGCATGGCGTGAGCCTGCCGACCTGAGTCGCTTCGCGCCCATCGACCCGCGCACGTCGGCGCCGTTCGCCGAGCAGCTCGATGCCCTCGCCCGGGTCACCGGGGCTCTCGCTGGTGAGGCGCCGGTCGTTCAGACGCTCTTCTGTCCGCTGGCGGTGCTCAGCCGCGCAGCGGGCGGTGTCGAGCCGGTGCGTCGGGCGATGGCTGAGGCCCCCGAACTCCTGGAGGGCGCGCTGGGGGCGGTGGCCGAGACGCTGGCGGCCTACGTCGCGGCCTGCCTCGAACGGGGTGCCTCGGGGATCTTCTTCGCGACGGTGGAGTGGGGAACATCGGACACCATCGGAGCCGAGGAGCACCGACGATTCGCCCGGCCGTACGACCTCCGGGTTCTCGAGGCGGCGGCGGGGGCGCCGTTCACCATACTCCACGTCTGCCGCGAGCGGAACCTCCTCTTCGAGCTGCTCGACTATCCGGCGGCGGCCTTCCACTGGGCCTCGCGCTCGGCTGGGAACCCTTCGTTGGCGGAGGTGCAGGCGCGGACTGGGGCGGCGGTGATGGGCGGCGTCGACCACCGCCGGACGATGCCTTCGGGGACTCCCGAGGAGGTGGCTGGGGAGGCGCACGATGCCATCGAGTCGACGAGCGGGTGGCGATTCCTCCTCGCGCCGGAATGCACCGTGCCTCCGGACACCCCGCCGGCGAACCTTCGCGCCCTCCGCACCGCCGCGGAAGGGTAGAGGATTCCTCCTGTACGGCCCGTATTTTCGGGGAATAGAATTCTCCCAATTTCCGTGACCGCAGGGCGAGAGAATGCCATTCTGGGGGTTCCGAAGAGAGCGGAATATCGTACGTGGCTCTCCGGAGGCGCTACCGGTCATTCGGGCCAAGCTCCCCGCTCCAGTCGTGGTCGTCGACCTCGAAACGACCGGGTTCTTTCCCCGCAGAGATCGGGTCGTCGAAGTTGCGCTCGTAACCCTCGACCCGACAGGGAAGGTGGAGGAACGATTCGACACGTTGGTGAATCCCAGGAGAGACCCGGGGCCCGTGCGACGACACGGGATACGCCCCAGAGACCTCGTCGACGCGCCGGAGTTCGGGGACATCGCCGGGCATGTCGCAGCGCGGCTCGAGGGCCGTTTGCTCGTCGCGCACAACGCGCGGTTCGACGCGGGATTCCTCGTGTCGGAATTCCTGCGCATCGGGGCTCCGCTGCCGCCCCTGCGTGGCATTTGCACGCTGGAACTGGCACGGAGAGAGCTGGATGCGCCCAACTACCGTCTGGCGACCCTCTGCGAACTTTGCGGCCTGCCGCCGAGGTCCTGGCACGTGGCTGCCGACGATGCCGAGGCGACCGCTCGTCTCTTCCTACACCTTTTGCAGCGGGGTCCTCACCCCACCGTTCTGGAGGCCGCGACCATACGGCAGCCGAGCCCGGGGAGCGATTGGCCGCGAATCCCGGTCAGGGGTCGGCCGAAATCGCGCATCTCCTCCCCAGGGCTCGAACGCACGCCACTCGCTGGCATGTTCGACCGGGTCCCCACACCTCGCCATGAGAGTCCAGGAGCGCATGCGTACCTCGAGCTCCTCTCGCGGGCCCTGGAGGACCGCAGCCTGACGCCGGACGAGGAGCGAGCTCTTGCCGAGGTGGCGCTGTCGTGGGGCCTCACTTCCGAGACGCTCGCCGAGCTTCACCGGGAGTTTCTCCGCTCGGCAGTCGCTTACGCCTGGGAGGACGGCCGCATTTCGGACGAAGAGCGGGAGTATCTGTGGGACGTGTCGCGCCTGCTGGGCGTGCCGGACGAGGAGCTCGAGGCGTTGGTGCAGGACGCACGGCGGATGCCCCCCGCTCCGCCTGCCGCCGGGCTGCAGCTTACTCCCGGGATGAGCGTTTGTTTCACCGGGGAATCGATGTGCCGCTACAAGGGGGAGTACCTCTCCCGCGAAATGGCCGAGAGGCTCGCGCGCAGGGCGGGATTGGTCGTGAGAGACTCGGTGACGAAGAAGCTCGACGTCCTTGTGTGCGCCGACCTTTACTCCCAATCGACCAAAGCCCGGATGGCCAGGAGATACGGGATTCCGATGATCGAAGAGGGGGAGTTCTGGGCGCTGCTGGGCGTCGATGGGATCGAGATTGGATAGCGGGGTCCTATTCGCGCTTGCCCGGAAGCTTGGGGACGAGCCACGACAGGAAGCTCGCCGGGCTGCGCGTCTGCAGGTAGAACCGCCCGGGCCCTGTGAGCTTGCACACCAGCCCCTCCCCGCCTAGGAGCGTCGACTTCCATCCCCCTGCACGACCGACCTCGTACTTCACCGATGCATCGAAGGCCACCATGTGGCCCGTGTCGACGATGTACCGCTCGCCCGGTTCGAGGTTCACCTCGTGGATGGCGCCGTAGCTCGAAAGCCACACCGTTCCCTGCCCGGTGCACTTCAGAAGGAAGAGGCCCTCGCTCGAGAAGAACGTCTTCGCGCCGCCCCACGAGGTGTCGACCTTCACCTCGGGCGTGGCGGCCAGGAACGAACCGGATTGCACGAAGAGGGGCTGGTCGCCGACCTCCAGGGCGATGATGTCCCCCGGCAGCGACGGCGCCACGGTCACGTGTGCTGGCCGCTCGGCGGTGAAGGTGTTGATGAAGAAACTTTCCCCGCCGAGAAGGGTGCGCTTCAGGCCGGCCATCAGCCCGCCGCGCACGCCGGTGTCCATGCGGATGCCGTCCGACATGCTGACCATAGCTCCGGCCTCCGCCTGGATCGCCTCACCCGCGTCGAGGGCGATGATGGCCAAGGCGTAGGAGGGGCTGTACCGGATTTCGTACCGCATAGCGACCTCCAGGGGCGTGTGCCGCGGGTTCGGCGGGCCGCGGCCTGAGGGGTATCCTATCCGCAACCCCCGCGCCGGGGAACGGGCCTCCCCAGGCGGCCGGAAGGAGCCTACCCAATGACCGAACGTCTCGACGCTTACCGCGACCGCCTGCGGGGCTTCCTCCCCGACCTCCTCGGCGTCCGCCTCCTCGAAGTCTCGCCCGAACGCGTCACGGCGGAGCTCGAGGTTCGCCGCGAGCTGTGCACGGTACCGGGCATCCTCCATGGTGGGGCGATCATGGCCTTCGCCGACACGCTCGGTGCGGTGGCGACGGTCGCGACCATCCCGCCGGGTGCCGGGACCACCACCATCGAGTCGAAGAGCAACTTCTTCGCTCCAGGGCGCGAGGGAACGGTCGTGCGCGGCGAGACGACCCCGCTCCACAAGGGCCGCCGCACGATGACCTGGCAAACCCGGGTCACCGACCCCGATGGGAGGCTCTTGGCCGTCGTCACCCAAACGCAGCTGATCTCGCCGCCGGAGGGCCCCTGAAGCTGGTATCTTCGCCTGGAAGGGGGTTGCAGTCATGCGCGTCCGCGAACTGGGGCACGTCGTCCTCTACGTCCGCAACCTCGAGCGCTCGCGCCGGTTCTACCGCGACCTCTTGGGATGGGAGGAGATCGCCCTCTGGGGCGAACGGGCCGCGCTCTACTCCTCGGGGAGGACACACCACGAGCTTCTGCTCATCGAGGTTGGCGAAGGGGCTCATCCCGTCCCGCCGTCTCCGCGGGTCGGGCTCTACCACATCGGGCTGAAAATCGGTGACAGCGACGAGGAGCTGCGCGAAGCCGCGCGCCAGCTCCAGGAGGCGGGCGTGCCCGTTGTCGGCACTGCCGACCACACGGTGACGCACAGCCTCTACGTACTCGACCCCGACGGGAACGAGGTGGAGCTGTACGTGGACGTGCTCCCGGCCGATCGCTGGCGCGAGGAGCCTGACCTCATCCTCTCCCCGGTGCGGCCGCTGCGGCTCTAAGGACGCCGGCTAGCGGGACGCGTCGGCGGCGCGGGCGTGCTCCGCGATGGCATCAAGGATCTGCGGCCAAAGCTGGCGGGGCAGGTCGTGCCCCATCCCCGGGAAGGTGACCAGCTTCGCACCCGGAATCGCCTCGGCGGTGGCGACGCCGCCACTCAGGGTCACGAGCGGGTCGTCCTCGCCGTGGATGACGAGCGCCGGGACGCGCACCGAACGGAGCGCCTCCGTCCGGTCGCCGGTGGCGAGGATGGCGACGAGCTGGCGGGCCGTGCCGATGGGGTACCAGCACCGGTCGTAGGCTGCCGCTGCTTGCGCCCGCAGCTCGGCTTCGTCGCGCGGGTAGGCCGGCGAGCCGATGACCCGCCACGTCCGCACGGCCTGCTCGATGGCCTCCTCGCGCGTGGGCGGCGGCGGAGCGAGCAGGGCGGCCATGGCCTCGGGCTTCGGCTGGCCGACGTTCGGGTTGCCGACAGTCGACATAATGGACACCAGCGACCGGACCCGCTGCGGGTGGGCGATCGCCAGGCATTGGACGATCATGCCTCCCATCGAGGCGCCGACGGCGTGGGCGTGCTCGATGCCCAGGGCGTCGAGCAGGCCGGCGGCGTCATCGGCCATGTCCCAGAGCGTGTAGGAAGCGGTCGAGTGGTCGCCCGCCAGCGCCTTCTGGATGTCGGGCTCGGGGCCGCCCTCGATCTTCGTGGAGAGGCCGACGTCGCGGTTGTCGTACCGGATGACGAAGAAGCCGCGGTCGGCCAGTCCCCGACAGAACTCCTCCTCCCAGAGGATGAGCTGGGCGCCGAGCCCCATCACCAGGAGGACCGGAGGGTCGCCAGGATTCCCGAAGGTTTCGTAGTAGAGATCGATTCCGTTGGCGTGGGCGTAGGGCATCGCGAGGGAACGTTACGGCGTGGGGAGCTGCCTTGGCAAGGGAGCCGGTCGTCCCTCGCAAGGAGTGTCTCTCCGAGGCATAATCGGCCCTCGAAGCGAATCCGATTCACGAGGAGAATCGCATGGGGGAAGAGGCTCGGTTGGCGCCCGACCAAACCATCACCTCCGTAGTGTCGGGCCGCCAGGTTCGGCTCCGCCAGCCGGGGGCGGCGCTCGTTCTCATCTTCACCAACCAGACGACTGCCGACCGGGCGACGGCGCTCAGGACGGCGCTTCGGGAGCGTTTCCCGGACCCCTCCGCGGTCGTCATCGCCAGCGTGGTCGATGTCAGCGGCGTGCCGCGTCTGATGCGCAAGATGGCGGAGGGAGCCCTGGCCAACCGGTACCGGGAGCTGGCGGCAGCGCTCGGGCCAGGGCGCGACCCCGCCCAGTACCTGGTGATGTGCCCCGATTGGGACGGGAAGTTGCCCTCGGCGTTCGGGCTCTCCGGCCTGGAATCGAGGCTCGGCGTCGCGGTGGTCGATGCGTCGGGCGGCATCGTGGGAACCGCTGTGGGCGACGACCTGCTGCCCGCCGTGGAGGCTCTCGTGGCGCCGCTCCTCGCCTGAGCGGGAGGAAGCCGTTTTCGGCGAGAGCGTGGGAGGGGAAGGCGGGTACACTGGCGGAAAACGAACGCCAGGAGTCGCCCGCGATGGAGTTCGAGCTGAGCGAAGAACACCGGCTCATCAAGGAAACCGCCCGGCGCATCGCCCGTGAAGTGATCGCCCCGCGAGCCAAGGAGGTCGACGAGACCTGCGAGTATCCGGAGGACTTCTTCCAGGCCTTCAAGCAGGCGGGGCTCTTGGGGATGGCCATCCCCGAGGAGATGGGCGGGACGGGGAACGGCATCCTCGCCCTCTGCCTCGCCATCGAGGAAGTGGCCAAGTACGAGTGCGGCGCCGGCCTCATGCTCGTCCTCTCCGGGCTGCCCACGCGCCCCATCGTCCTCGGGGGCACGAAGGAGCAGCAGCAGCGCTGGCTGCCTGCGGCTGCCCGGGGCGATATCCGCGGGGCCTTCTGTCTCACCGAACCGGACCACGGCTCCGACGCGGCGAACCTCGAGACCCGAGCCGTCCGCGACGGCGATGACTACATCCTGAACGGGAACAAGGTGTACATCTCCGGCGGCACGGTCGCCGACTTCCTCATCGTCTTCGCGCGCACGGGCGGGCCGGGAGCGAAAGGCATCAGCGCCTTCGTCGTCGATGCCAAGTCGCCAGGGGTTCGCATCGATCGCACCGACGACAAGATGGGTGTGCGGAGCGTGCCCACGGCGCACTTCAGCTTCCAGGATGTGCGGGTGCCGGCCGAGAACCTGCTCGGAGGCGAAGAGGGCCGCGGCTTCAACACGGCGATGCTCACCCTGAACTGCATGCGGCCGACCGTGGGTGCCCGGGGCATCGGCCTGGCCGAGGGGGCGCTCTCCTACGCCCTCGAGTGGGCGCGGCAGCGGAAGGCATTCGGCCAATCGGTGATCGACTTCGAGGCGATCCAGTTCATGTTCGCCGACATGGCCATCGAGATCGAGGCGGCGCGGATGCTCGTCTACCGGGCAGCCTGGCTGGTCGACCAGGGGAAGTACACACGGGAGTACGCGCACCATCTCTCCATCGCGAAAGCCTTCGCGACGGAGATGGCGAACCGGGTGGCGTTCAACGCCCTGCAGGTCCTCGGTGCCCAGGGGTACATGAAGGACCATCCGCTCGAGCGTCATTACCGCGACGCCCGCCAGCTCATGATCGTCGAGGGGACGAGCCAGATTCAGCGGGTCGTCATCAGCCGCGCGCTCATCGACCGGACGCTCGTCTACGGCTGAGGTCCCCGGGATTCCGATGCCGGAAGGGCTCGCGGTCGCAGCCACCGCCTTCGGGATCTTCGCGCTACGCGTGGTCGGCGTGGCGCTCGGGACGGTGCGGGTGCTGCTCACGAACCGGGGCATGGAGCTCTGGTCGGCCGCCCTCGGGTTCGCCGAGGTGCTCGTGTACGTGGTGGCCATCGGCGCGGTGGTGCGCGACCTGACGGACTGGCCGGCGCTGCTGGCGTACTGCAGCGGCTTCTCCGTGGGGACGATCGTGGGCATCCGGATCGAGCGGCGGCTGGCTGTGGGGTACGTGAACGTACGTGCGGTCTCCCCGCGGCGGGCGCGGGAAGTGGCGGAAGCGTTACGGACGGAAGGGTTCGGCGCCACCCTGAGCTGGGGCGAAGGCCGCGACGGGCGGGTGGGCATCGTGCACACCCTGGCGCCGCGCAAACTCGCCCCGCGCGTCACGGCGCTCGTGCAGGAGGTGGACCCCGACGCGTTCCTCGTGGTGGACGAAGCGAGGGCGGTGGCTCGGGGCTGGCTCCCGGGAGCGACCGCCGAAGGGCCGCCGGCACCTCAGAGCGCCGGCCCCGCGTCCAGTCCCTCCACCAGCCGGCGTAGCAGCTCCGAGAGCGCCGCGACCTCGGGAGCCGAGAGAACGGAGTAGAGCGTCTCCCGCAGGCTCCGCTGGTACACCGGCAGCGCCCGCTGGAACACGCCCTCCCCCGACGTGGTGAGGGTGGCGCGGATGGCGCGGCGGTCGTCGTCGGCGGGGCTCCGCGCGACCCACCCCTGGGCCTCGAGCCGGTCGACCAGGCGGGTGAGGCCGCTCTTGCTCATGTGCAGGGTTTGGGCCAGGCCGTTCATGCGATAGCCGCCGGGTGCTGATGCGAGCGCGGCCAGGGCACGGAACTGAGGCATCGAAAGGCCGCACTCCTCCGCGAGGTCGCGCTCGATGTGAGCGACGAGGCGCGCATGCGCCTCGTCGAGGAGGCGCCACGCCTCGTCGCCGGTCCCGATGGCGGATTGGGCAGCCATTGTCCCGCATCGTATCGGGGAATTTGGCGGTAACAAGTAGGGGATTCCCGTAAAGGATCGGCATCCCTTGTGCCGCCAGTTATCACTGCAGGCGGAGGAGTGCTAAATAGCGTCGCGAATTCCGGCCATGTGATGATATTTGCGTCGCCGATCGTTGCGGCAACAACTATTCGTGCACGGCACATCTCGCCGCGAGCCGCCGGATCTCTTCCGCCACCAGGCCGGGCGCCTCCATCGGGATGAAGTGCGTGTGCTCCGGCAGCTCCGTGTCCTCACCCAGTGCGAACCGGCGAGCGAGGTCGGGGGCCGTGGGAGAAGCCGACATGTCGGTGCCGACCGCGTCGGCGCCGCGGGGTCGAGCCCGCAGCACCTTCACGGGGATGCGGACCCGCGCGATCTCCGGGTAGATGTTCCTCCCCCAGCTCCCGGCGTAGATGGAAGCCTCCACTGCCGGCGGGCAGGCGAGCACGTACCCATGTCCGGAAGGGCTGGGGAGTAGCCCGTATCGGCAGTAGTCCCAGAGCACAGCGCGGTCCCAGCGCGAGAAGGGCTCGCGGCTGGCGAAGCGCTCGAACATCTCCTCTGGCGACGCCCATTCGTTCCGGCGCCGGGCGGCGAAGTGCTCGCCCGCGAACCGCTCCCGCCCGTACGCCGCCTCGGGCAGGATGACCGGGTCGATGAGGAGGAGGGCGGCGAAGGCGTCCGGCCGGTGGGCCGCCGCGTACGTGATGGCGTGGCCGCCCTTCGAGTGCCCCGCAGCGATGCACTGTTGCAGTCCGAGCGCGTCGACGATCGCGATGACGTCCTCGCCGAACCAGCGCCAGTCGTAGGGGGGTGCGGGCTTGCTGCTGCGGCCGTGGCCCCGGAAATCGAAGGCGATGGCCCGCATTCCGGGCAGGCGTCGCACCACCTGGTCCCAGACGCGGCCGTGGAAGCCGGTGGCGTGGGCGAGCAGCACGGTCGGCTCGGTGCCGCTCCACTCGTAGACGGCGAGTTCGCCGTCGGCCGTGGGGACGCGAAACATCCTCGGTTCGCTCATACGCCTCATCCTAGGGATTCGCTTCAAGCGAAGGAACAACGGCGCCCCAGCCGTGCTACCCTGCGCAGCGTGGAGACGGAGGCGCTCCTCGAACGGCTCGCGGTAACGCCTCGGCGGCTCGCCCAGCTGGTGGCCGATGCCTCGGACGTCGCCCTGGACGCTGCGCCCGCGGGCGCCTGGTCCGCCCGGGAGGTGCTGGCCCACCTCCGC
Source organism: bacterium HR29 (assembly GCA_002898215.1). GTDB lineage: Bacteria > Chloroflexota > Dehalococcoidia > Tepidiformales > Tepidiformaceae > HRBIN29. Next base: position 82,971 of record BEIF01000002.1, read on the forward strand.
GACCTGGAGCTGCTCGTGTGGCGGACCGGCTTCGCGCGCATCCTCGTCGAGGAGGAGCCGGAGCTTCCCGCCTTCGACCAGGCGGCGTGGGCCCTTCGCCGCTGGCGCGGCCGTGACCGGAAGGAGCAGCTCTTGGGGGACTTCGCGCTGCAACGGCAAGCGCTCCTCAATGCCGCTGCCCAGCTCGATGCGGAGCACTGGGAGCGGCGCGGCAGGATCACCGGAGGCCGGGAGGTCTCCCTCCGGGGTTGGCTCGAGGCAGTGGCGGCCCATGACGACGAGCATTTCGCCCAGCTGGAGAGGCTGCTCGGCTACACCCATGCCGAGGCCATGGAGCGGCGCCGGCGATGGGCCGAAGAGTGGCGACCCTGACCAACCCTGATCACACTGGCGCCGCACCGATCGTTTACGAGGTTCGAATTAGCCGTTCCGCCGCGCCTCAGCGTGTGCCACAATCCCTCCGCCATTCGGATCCCTGTCAACAAGGAGGTGAGGCTGTGCTCCGCGCCTGGTCGCTCGCCGTCCTCGTCCTGCTCGGAGCGGTGGTCATCGCTGCCGGGTGCGGCGGAGGAGGTGGTCAGGAGGAGGAAGACTTCAGCACCCTCCCTACCCTGACCCCAACGCCGGTGCGCACACCGAAACCCCGCCCCAGCCCCGTAGAAGGCCCCTTCGGCGGCAGTGGCACCCCGGTGCAGACCCAGGCGCGAGTGGCGACGGTCAGTGGCGCGGAGCGCATCACCTTCGCATTCGAGGGAGACCTCCCCGGCTACCGCGTCGAGTACGTCGACGAGGTGAAGCGCTGCGGCTCCGGAGAAACCGTGTCCCTGCGCGGCGGCGCCTCCATGCTCGTGACCTTCGAGCCGGCCGCTGCTCACGACGACGCTGGCAAGGTGACCGTGCCGGCCACGAAAATCCGCGGCTTCGGGAGCGTGGTGCTCGAAATGGAGCTGGTCTGCGACTTCGAGGGGCGGGTTCAGTGGGCGGTGGGAGTCATCGACAACCAGCCCTTCACCGTGACGACGGCCGCGAACCCGTCCGCTCTCGTCATCGACGTTTCATCGCGGCGCTGACGACGCTGGAGGTGGCAGCGGCAGCTTGGTAGACTGCCGCCGCCGGCCTCGCCGAGCCCCGGTCGCGTTTTCGGAGGTGGCCCGATGGAAACCTCGCCGCGCCTCGCCGGCTTCTCCGCCGCACGCTTGGAGCGCATCACGGAGCACCTGGAGCGCCACTACATCGAGCCGCAGAAGATCGCCGGCTGCCAGGTGCTGGTGGCCCGCCGCGGGGTCCCAGCCTACTTCCGCTCCTTCGGCTTCATGGATTTGGAGCGACGCCGTCCGATGCGGGACGACACCATCTTCCGCATCTATTCGATGACGAAGCCCATCACCTCCGTTGCCCTCATGCAGCTCTTCGAGCGGGGGCTCTTCCAACTGAACGACGCCGTGTACCGGGTGCTCCCCGAATGGCGGCAGCAGCAGGTGTACGTCTCCGGTGAGGGCGAGACGATGGTGACGCGCCCGCCGGCGGGGCCGATGACCTTCCGCCACCTCCTCACCCATACGGCGGGACTCTCCTACGGCTGGAGCGACCATCCCGTGGACAAGCTGTACCGCCAGCGCGGGATCGTCCGCCAGCGCGGGGCGACGCTTCGGAGCTTCGTCGAAGAGCTGGCAACGGTGCCCCTCTTCTACGACCCCGGCACTCGATGGATGTACTCCTACGCCACCGACGTCTGCGGCTACCTGGTGGAGGCGCTCTCCGGCCGGCCGTTCGACCAGTACCTGGAGGAGGAGATCTTCGAACCCTTGGGGATGCGCGACACGGCATTCTGGGTGCCGCCGGAGAAGCGGGAGCGCTTCGCCGCCAACTACGAACGCACGGCGGCGAAGACGTTGCGCCTGGCCGACGACCCCGAATCGAGCCCGTACTTGGAGCGGCCGACGTTCCCCTCGGGAGGTGGTGGGCTGGTCGGAACGACCGCCGACTACTTCCGCTTCTGCGAGATGCTGCGCCGACGGGGAGAGCTCGACGGTGTCCGCATCCTGGGCGCGCGCACGCTGGAACTGATGACGGAGAATCACCTCCCCGGCGGCGGGGATCTGGCGAGCGTGGCCCTCGGCGCCTTCTCCGAGACGCCGTACGCCGGTGTCGGCTTCGGGCTCGGCTTCGCCATGACCATCGACCCGGTGGCCGCAGGCTCGCCGGCCCGGGGCGATTTCTACTGGGGCGGGGCTGCCTCGACCATCTTCTGGGTGGACTGGCGCGAGGACCTCGTCGTGATCTTCATGACGCAGCTCATGCCCTCGGCCACCTTCAACTTCCGCGGACAACTGAAGAACCTCGTCTACGCCGCCATCGAGGAGTAGCCGGGCTCCCGCGGTGGGGGCTCGGCTGCGGGGCCCTCCCCAGGAACGGAGGGCAGGATCGCCTCGGATGGCGGTGCGTATGGTGCGACGGCGCGAGCTCCTTCCCCCTTTTCGCCGCTGGGCTAGGCCTCGCCTGGCCGTCGGTTCGGGGAGCCCTCGTGCGGCAATCGCACCCGTTGGGCGGCACAGGGCATTCAGCGGAACAGGGACCCGGGCGGGCTAGCCGCGGGGCGCGTCGGAAGCTTGGAGGCGAAAGGCGGCCTACGCGTTCCGGGGGTCTTACGAGCGATACGCCGGAGGCCGGCCTTCGCCACGGCGGAGCGCACGACCCTGGTGGGCGCGCCCCTTACCGATCGGTATACTCCCTCCGAACGGGGATCGTCGCGAAGGGGGAATGCCATGCGTCTGCCGAACTGGCTCGAGCGAACGATCGAGCGCACGGCCTACCGGGGCTTGTTGCTCTGGGAGCGCCTCGAATCGGGGGTGGCCTTCGACCTGCTGGACCGGCAGTACCGGACCAACCCGTACCCGTTGTACCGTCGCCTGCGCGAGCGAGACCCCATTCACCGGTCGCGGGTGGCCGATGCGTGGGTCTTCTCCCGCTACGCGGACGTATCGACCATCCTCCGCGACCCGAGCCACTCGGCCGATGACCGGAACCGCCGCCGCTACGAGCAGGAGCGTCGGCGTTTGGAGCGACGGGGGCTCGTCGACCCGGATCAGCGGCCGTCCTTCCTGCGCCTCGACCCGCCCGACCATACCCGTCTCCGGGGACTGGTCGCCAAAGCCTTCACGCCCCGTCGTGTCCAGGAGCTGCGGCCCCGCATCGAGGCGATCGTGGATGGTCTCCTGACCGAGCTCGAGGCGAAGGGAAGCGTCGACCTCATCCACGACTTCGCGGTTCCCCTTCCCGTCACGGTCATCGCCGAACTGCTCGGCATTCCGCCCGAGGACCGCGCGCGGTTCCGCAAGTGGTCCGATGACCTGGCGGGCTCCCTCGACGCGAATCGGCCCGAGATCCTCATCCGGGCGCGGCAATCGCGCCAGGAGCTCCGCGCCTACCTCGAGCCCATCGTCGAGGACCGCCGGAGGGCGCCCCGAGACGACCTCATCAGCGCGCTCGTCCAGGCGGAGGAGGCGGGGGACCGGCTCACCCGCGACGAGGTGTTTTCGACGATCATCCTCCTGCTCGTGGCCGGGAACGAAACGACCACGAACCTCATCGGGAACGGTCTCCTCGCCCTCCTGCGCAATCCCGACCAGCTCGAACGCTTCCGCCGCGAGCCGGAGCTCACCGAGAACGCGGTCGAAGAGCTCCTCCGGTACGACAGCCCCGTCCAGGCGACCTCCCGTATCGCGCTCCGCGACTTCGAGTTTCAAGGGCGCCTCATCCGCAAGGGGCAGGGGATGGTGCTCCTGCTGGGCGCGGCGAACCGCGACCCCGCAGTGTTCCCCGACCCGGACCGGCTCGACATCGGCCGGTCGGAGATTCGGCACTTCTCCTTCGGCCAGGGGATCCACTACTGCCTCGGGGCTCCGCTGGCCCGGCTCGAGGGGCAGATCGCCCTGCGGAGGCTCGCCGACACCTTCGACCGCATCGAACTCGCGGGCGAGCCGGAGTGGGGGGAGAACTTCATCCTCCATGGACTGAAGCGGCTCCCGCTCCGCGTTGGCCGGACATCGCGCGTTGCGGTGGGGGCGCGGGGGTAGGTCGACGAAGGGTGCCGACGCGGCATCGGTCGGCGTGCGCAGGGCCGCGTGGAATCCCCAGAGCTTCGCGGCGGGACGAAGTCGCTCCGTGTCCGCCCCTGCCATCCGCGCTGCCGCCGCCGACGAGCGGTGGGGCGAGCGGCGCATCCTCCTGACTGCCGATGCCCCGACGTCGGTGCAGCTTCACGGGCCTGGGATGGGTGGCGACACACGAGGCCACGCGCCGTGCGCTGCCGATGGTCGGCAACGCTCGTGGGCGGACGGGGCGCCACGGGAGCGGACGCCCGGGCTTCGGCCCGCTCCTTCTGGGACGGTCGCGCACCTGGCCGCCCACGAAGCGAAGGTCGTCGCCCGTAACGGGCGGAGAAAGGCCCGGTCGCCCGTCGTGCGCGAGGCTCCCGACAGCCGAAGCTCCCGCTTCCCGGTGCGGGCGGCCTCGCCGCGGGAGCGCTCCCGAGCGGGCGGGGGATGGCGCCGACGGCCGCAGCCGTTGGCCTTCTCGGGCGAGCTCGAGGTCTTCCCGTCAGCGGTGGGCTTGGGCTCTGGGCGCGGCCGCTCAGGCTGCGGCAGCGCGGCCTTGCGCCACGACGAGCCGGTTCCTCCCTGCCCGCTTCGCGCGGTAAAGGGCCTTGTCGGCCGCCTCGTACGTGCGGGCGAGCGATGCCTCGCGGGAGCCGGCGGCAGCCCGCCAGGCCGAGAGTCCGGCGCTCACGGACACAGGAATGGCGGTCCGGCGGTCGACCCGGACCGGCTCGGCCGCCACGTGCGCCACGGCCGCTTCTGCGCGACGCTCGGCCTCGGCGGGGTCGCACTGGAAGAGGGCGCCGAACTCCTCGCCGCCGAGCCGGCCGAGAACGGTGTCGCTCCCCAGGGCCTGCTCGAGTCGCCGACATACCTCCACGATGACGGCGTCGCCCGCGGGATGGCCGTAGGTGTCGTTGATGCGCTTGAAGTGGTCGATGTCGAAGAGGGCGAGCGCCTTGGGCCGGATTTCGGCCGCGGCGTCGAACCAGGCGCGGCGGCTCCACACGCCGGTGAGGGCGTCGTGGGTGGCCGCGTACTCCGCCTGGCCGCGAAGCTCGTCGAGTGCGCGGGCCTGCTCCTCCAAGTCGCGCATGCGCGCCTCGAGGGCGGCGAGGAGCTCCTCCTGGCGCTCATGCGCTTCGACCAGCTCCGTCACGTCGCGGACGACGGCGTAGGCGTACACCCGGGTTGGGGCGACGTTCCAGGAGAGCCAGCGGTATCCGCCGTCCTTCGTCCGATAGCGGGCGCGCACGTCGCGGAGCTCCTCGCCGTTGCGCACCCGGACGACGGCATCGGCGGAGCCCCGGGCATCCTCAGGGTGGACGAAGTCGAAGATGCTGCGGCCGAGAAGCTCCTCTTCGGTCCAGCCGAGGACGCGTGTCCAGGCGGGGTTCACTCGCACGAACTGGGCGTCGACATCGAGGATGGCCAGGAGGTCGATGGAGTAGCGGAAGTAGCGGTCCCGCTCCTCCTCCGCCCGGCGCCGGTCGGTGATGTCTCGGTAGTACCAGACCCGGCCGATCCACTCTCCGTCCGGGGTGATGGCCGGCGCTGTGTACAGCTCGAAGACGCGGCCGTCGTTCAGGACGATGTCCATCCGCCCGGTGAGATTCGGGTCGGCGTAGGCAGCCTCGACGAAGCGACGGAAGCGGTGGGGCTCCCGCATCTGCGATTCGAGGAGGGCCATGCGGTCTTCGTACCGGGCTAGGTTCCGCGTGCCGCCGAGCTGCCAGAGCTCGATGACGCGCTCGTTGAAGTACAGCACCTCGCGCTTCTTCCCCACCACGAAGATGGCGTCGAGGGAGGCGCGCTGGATGACGTCGAGGAGCGTGTGCGCCTCACGCAGGCGCTGTTCGGCCTCCCGCTGTTGGGTGATGTCTTCGAGGACGCCCACGTGGCCAAGGGTGCGCCCGCCGTCGCGCACGAGCCCGGTGGTGATGCGCACCCAGGCGGTGGTACCGTCCGGGCGCGTCATCCGCACGACACCGTGGTACGGCTTCCCTTCGAGGGTGGCAGCGGTCCAGGCATCGAAGAGGGCGTCCCGGTCTTCGGGATGGAAGGCCTTGGCCCACCCCGTGCCTTCGGCCTCTTCGGCCGAGAGGCCGGTGATGCGCCGGTAGGCCGGGTTGGTGAACTCGCAGGCGCCTTGCGGGTTGGTCGCGAACACGCCGAGGGGAAGCGCCTCGACCAGGGCGCGGAACGGCCGGCCAGCCCCCTGGAAGATACGGCGCCTCGTCGCGGCCTGGAGGCGCGCGGCGAACTCGTCTCGGCGGAGCCGGCCCAGCACCACGGCGTCGCAGCGGGCCATCTCCGCCGGGGTCACGGTGGAGCGGTCCACGTTCACCGCGACGACCGGCGGCCGCGTGCGGAACTTCGGCAGCCACCGTTCCACCTGGTCGAGGAGCGGACCGATATCGGGGCCGCAGACGACGACGACGTCGGGAGGGTCGCCTGCGGCGTTGGGGCTGACGGGCTCCAACCCCCACGCCTCGAAACGGGCACGCAGACGCCGCTCGGCCCGGGTATTCGGCGCGAAGATAACGACTTTCACCGGACGGCCTCTCCTCGCGTAAATGATCGGCTGGGGCGTCCGAGCGCTGCAGCGGGATTCTCGGCATGGTTCAGGTGAAACGAATCGATAGGTCGGGGGGACAGGAAGGAGGCTGGGGCGTACACTCGGGCCGATGACCGCGAAGCACCCCCTGCGGCAGCGGTTCGAAGAGGAACGGCGCCGCGCAGCCTTCCTCGCCTTCCTCCCTGCGATGGGCATCGGCATCATCGCTGCCGATACCTGGGTTTCGCCGTGGCTCGGCATCCCGGGCGGCGTTGTGGCAGGCGCACTCGGGTACGCGGCGGTCTACTGGTACGAATCCCTGATGTGGCGGCGGCACCATGGCCCCTGGCGAGGATGAACCCCGCCTGACACACCTGGACGATGCCGGCCGGGCACGAATGGTCGACGTCACGGAGAAGCCCGAGACGGAGCGCTGGGCACGGGCGGAAGGGTTCATCGCCGCTTCGGCCGCCACCCTCGACCTCATCGAGCAGGGGGGAGTGCCGAAGGGCGACGTGCTGGCAGCAGCCCGCATCGCGGGCATCATGGCGGCGAAGCGGACGGCGGAGCTCATCCCGCTCTGTCACCCCCTCGCCATCACGGCGGCCGAGGTGCGGTTCGAACGGGCCGGGCCGGACCGCCTCCGCATCGAGGCGTCGGTGCGCACGGCCGCTCCCACCGGCGTCGAGATGGAGGCCCTCACGGCGGTCGCCGTCGCCGCCCTCACCGTCTACGACATGTGCAAGGCCGTCGAGCGCGGGATGCGCATCGAGGGCATTCGGCTGCTCGAGAAGGCGGGCGGCCGGTCGGGACACTGGAGAGCTCCGCAGGGAGCGTCGGACACCGGCTGATTCTTCACGGAACGCTATTGCGCCCTATCTCGTTCTGTGAGACACTTCTCGGCAGGGCGAGACGGCTCGCCCGGAGAGAGTAGGACCCCCTTCCATGGACCTCGTACAGTTCCGCTTCCGGCGCGCGATCGCGCCCCAACTCCTCCTCCGCGACCCCGAGAGCGGGGTCGCGTTCTATCGCCAGGCTTTTGCTGCCGAGCGGCGGTATCGGCTCGACGACTCCGAGGGGAGACTGGTTCGGGCCGAGCTCGAGTTCGGCGACGACCTCCTCCTTGTCGAGGCGCTCGACGCAGCCGGCGCCCGGCCCGTCGGCGGTACGGCACTGGCGGCCATCCGCATTCGGCTCATGGTGCCGAGCGCTGACGAGACGCTGGGCGAGGCGGTCAGCCTCGGCGCCGAGCTCCTCGCGCCGCCGACGAACGGGCTCGGCCTTCGGAGCGGCGTGGTGCGCGACCCGTTCGGGGTGGAATGGGTCGTCGCGAGTCCCCTCTCCCTGAAGCCCTAGCGCGCCGCGGCCTCGAGCCGTTCGAGCGCCTCCAAGACCTCGGGCACGTGGGCGCCCACGCGCAGGTCGTGGCGGAGGGCCGCTCGGATGATCCCCTCCTTGTCGATGACGTACGTCACGCGGGGCGGCAGGAACGGCAACCAGCCCTTCACGTCATACAGGTCGCGCAGCCTCCCGTCCGTGTCGGCGATGAGCGGAAAGGGGAGTTCGTGCCGCTCACGGAACCGGACGTGCGAATCGGCGTCGTCAGCGCTCACACCGATGACCACCGCCCCCTTCGCTCGGATGGCGTCGTAGTTGTCCCGGAAGGAGCACGCCTGCGCCGTGCAGCCGGGGGTGAAGTCCTTCGGGTAGAAGTAGAGGACGACGTGGCGCTTCCCGCGCTCGTCCGAGAGCCGGAAGGGGGTTCCGTCGTCGAGCGTGGCGGTGAAGTCGGGCGCGGGTGTGCCGGGCTTCAACACGGGCGAGCTCCTGGGCAGGGGTGTCGCTGACGAGGATATCGCGAAGCATCGGCCTCCGACCCCGCGCCGAGGAAGCACGGGGGCAGCGCGGCACACGGCCCGTGCGCCGAGGGGAGGTCAGTCCTCCGTTGGCGGGAGAAGGAGGTTCGAGTGAGCGGCTACCCTCGAGGGAGGTTGAGGCCGCGCATGGCGATGATGTTCCGCTGGATCTCGCTCGTGCCCCCGCCGATGGTGCTCGTCGTGGCGTGCATGTAGAAGCGGGCGATGCGGCCGCTCATGTTCCGCGGGTCGTCCCGGTCGGTGAGCTGCCCGTACAGCCCGGCGAGGTGCATCGCCGTCACCGAGAGGCGGACGTCGAGCTCGGAGGAGAAGAGCTTCGCGATCGAGGCCTCGCGGTTGGGGACGATACCCCGGTCCTGCAGGGAGATGATCACGTAGGAGAGGAGGGACTCCACCTGCGCTTCGATGGCCCGTTCGGCGAGCTCGACGCGCACGGTGGGATTGGCGGCGAGCGTGGACTGGCCCTTCGGCGCCTCCTTCGCGTACCGCACCAGGTCGCGCACGATGAGCTGGTGGCTCACGCTGGTGGCGATGCCGCTTCGCTCGATGTCGAGGGTGGCTGCGGCCACGTACCAGCCCCGGTTCTCCTCGCCGAGGAGGTTCTCTTTCGGGATGCGAACGTCCTCGAAGAAGACCTCGTTGAATTCGTGGCTACCGAGCATGTTCACCAGGGGGCGCACCGTGATGCCCGGCGACTTCATATCGACGAGGAAGTAGGAGATGCCGCGGTGCTTCGGCGCCTCGGGGTCGGTGCGCGCGAGGAGGATGCCCCAATGGGCGGTGTGGGCGCCCGAAGTCCAGATCTTCTGGCCGTTCACGATGTATTCGTCGCCATCGCGCACGGCCCGGGTCTGGAGCGAGGCGAGGTCGGACCCGGCACCAGGCTCGCTGAAGAGCTGGCACCACTGCTCATCGCCGGAGAGGATCTTCGGCAGGAAGCGGCGCTTCTGCTCCTCGGTGCCGTACAGCATGATCGTGGGCCCGGCCCAGCCGATGCCGATGCCGCCAGGGCGTGGCGCGCGCCGCCAGGTGAACTCCTCCGCAAGGATGAACTGCTCCTTCACGCTGAGCCCGGCGCCGCCGTACTCCTTCGGCCAGGCGGGGGCAGCCCAGCCGCGCTCGAAGAGCTTCCGCTGCCACTGCCGGTTCAGCTCCGCGAGGCGGGGGTCACGCCGGTAGGCGGCGTTGAAGAGGCCCCACTCGACGTTCTCGGCCACGAGCCGGGCGTGCTCGTCGGAGAACTCTCGGTCGAGAAACTCGCGGACTTCGGCGCGGAACGCGGCTTCACGGGGAGAGTCCCGAAAGTCGACCACGGGGCAGCACCTCCGAGCGAACGGCTGGGCCCAGCGTACGGAGCGGCCGGCGTCCCGGTCGAGACCCGCACGGCCGCCCCCTGCTTCCGCTGGGCTTTGGCAGCGACGGGGCTACTTCAGCCAGATGGCGGCGTTGGAGATGACGGGCGAGTTCCGCTCCTTCGTCTTCGCCTCGACGATGATCTGGTTCCCCTCGCGCCACATCGAGGTGACGATCGTCTCCCCGGGGAAGACGACGCCCGAGAAGCGGGCCTGGTAGCGGGCCACCTTGCCCGTGTCGCCGCCGAGGGCTCGGTCGACCACCGCCTTGCAGACGATGCCGTACGAGCAGAGTCCGTGGAGGATTGGCCGGTCGAAGCCGCCCAGCTTCGCGAAATCCGGGTCGGCGTGGAGCGGGTTCTTATCGCCCGAAAGCCGGTAGAGCAACGCCTGCTGGGGGAGCGTCGGCGACTCGACGACCAGGTCGGGGTCGCGCTGGGGCGGCAGGTTTCCGGCCTCGGGGCCGCGCTCTCCGCCGAAGCCGCCCTCCCCCCGGAGGAAGAGGGAGAAGCGGTTCGTGAACATGAGGTTCCCGTTGCCGTCCTTCGTCTGCACCTCGAGCACGACGAGGGCGGCGCGCCCCTTGTCGTAGATGGCGGCGATGCGCCCCTGGGATTCGACCGTCGCTTCCGTCGGGATGGGAGCGTGGACTTCCAGGTCCTGTTCACCGTGGAGGAGGAGTGCCGGGTTGAACTGAAGCCCGGGCACCTGCCCCAGCCCTCCCAGGGAGCCGAATGCCGGGATGACTCCCCAGGTCGGTAGCACCTTCAGGTTCTTCTCGTACGTGTAGGCGAGCTCGTTCGGGTCGGTGGGCGGGTTCCCCGCGCCGAGGCCGAGGTGGTAGAGGATGATGCGGTCCTGGTCCCAGCTGAAGGGGCGGCCGGCGAGCGTCGCGCCGAGCGCCTTCGACGGATCGATGGGCATGGGATCCTCCTTCGCGCGTGTTGCGCTGCCATCCTACCCGCTCGGGCCGTTTCCTTCAGGCGAAGCAATGGGGCGGCTGGCCGCCGTTGTAGGCCACCATCTCGGCGAAGACACGGCGGATGTCCAGGGGTGCGGCCGGCGGATCCCCCCGCAGCTCGGAGTACGCCCGGTGCAGGTTCGCGACGATGCGCTCCCGGTCGCTCAGCTCGGCGAAGGGGCCTAAATCGAGCTCCCGGGCGAGTTCGAGCGGCTCGAGGCCGGCCTCGAAACCGCGCCGCGCCGACTCCTGGACGAAGCGGAGGTACCGCTCGACCGCGTCGATGGCCTCCGGCCCGCAGACGGGCCCGTGTCCGGGCACGATGCTCTCGGCACCGAACGAGCGCAGCCTCCCGAGCGCCTCGAGCCACCCCGCGATGGTGCCGCCGATGGCGAGCGGCGTGCCGCCGTTGAAGATGAGGTCGCCCGCGAAGAGCAGCTTCCGCTCCGGAATCCAGGCGACGATGTCGCCCGTGGTATGGGCCGGGCCCAGGTAGTGCAGCTCGATGCGCAGGTCGCCCGCGTATAGCGTCAGACGCTCGTCGAAGGTGACGAACGGCGGCGTAACCCGTATCTCGCCCCAGTCGACGTCGGGGAAGAGCGCGGCTGCCGAGGTGCCGCTGCCGATGGCCTCCTCGCGGCAGCGCTCGTGGGCGACGATGGCCGTGTTCGGGGCGAAGACGAAGTTCCCCCACGTGTGGTCACCGTGGGAGTGCGTGTTCACGAGCACCTGGACGGGCTTCTCCGTCTGACGACGGAGGGCTGCGAACAGCGCGCGGGCGCGCCGCGCGGTGCTCGTCGAATCGATGGCAATGACACCCTCCGGGCCGACGATGAAGCCGGCGTTGTTGAGGAACCAGGTGCCGTCGGGCTGGATGTAGGCGAAGATGCCCGCGCTCACCTCCTCCACCTGAGGCGGCGCCGGGGTGAGGATTTCGTTCTCGGTCATTCGCGCTCCTCCTTCCTTCTGGCGCGTGCGGGCTGACGAAGGACCTCGCTGGGTTCAGGCAGCGGCTGCGGGCGGGCGCGGCGCTCCCTCGGCAGCGGCTTCGGGTACCAGTGGTCCTCGTACTCCTTGAACTTGTCCCGCAAGAGCGGCATCACCTTTTCGGCGAAGAGGGCGGTGTTGTAGTACGCCTTCTCCCGCGGCATGTCACCCATCTGCATGAGGAGCATCAGATGGCCGACGTGCAGCGTCTCGGCGAGCTCGTCGAGCTGCTCGGCCACGCGCGATGGGCTGCCTGCGATCACGTATCCCTGCTCCACGAGACCCTCCCAGGACTGGCGGGCGCGGGCGTTCTGGGCCGCTTGCTCGAACTGGGAGCGGAGGCCAGCCTTCACCGTTCGGAGGGTGCGGTAGCCGGGCGCATCGGCGAAGCCGGGGTAGACGTGGAGGCAGCGGTTGTAGAAGTAGTCGATGTGAGGCCAGTACAGCTCCTTCGCCTCCCGCTCCGTTTCCGCCACGCACACCACTTGGGCGAATCCGGCGTGGTACGGGTTCGTCTCCTTCCCCATCCGCTCCATGCGTTCCCAGAAGCCTTGCATCACCTTCTGGGCCCGCTTGTACCCGCTGTAGGAGAGGTAGGAGTAGAGGTAGCCCCTATCGGCGCACCACTCCCAGGTCTCGATCGAGCCCCCACCCGGGATCCAGATCGGAGGGTGCGGCTGCTGGAGCGGCCGCGGCCATGGGTTCACATAACGCACCTGGGTGTACTTCCCGTTGAAGTGGAAGGTGTCCTTCCGTGTCCAGCACTGGAGGATGAGGTCGTGAGCCTCGTAGTACCGCTCACGGAGCTGGGCAGGGTTCGCGCCGTAGGCGAAGTTGGTGTCCATGCTCGTGCCGACGGGGAACCCGGCGACGAGCCGCCCGCCCGAAAGCACGTCGAGCATGGCGAACTCCTCCGCCACCCGTAAGGGCGGGTTATAGAGCGCGATGGAGTTCCCCATGACGACGATCGCCGCCCGCTCGGTCCGCCGGGCGAGGGCCGCGGCCATCAGGTTCGGGCTCGGCATCAGCCCGTACGCGTTGGAGTGGTGCTCGTTCACGCAGATCCCGTCGAAGCCGCACTTCTCGGCGAACTCCAGCTCGTCCAGGTACTCGTGGTAGACGGCGTTCCCCCGCTCCGGGTCGTACAAGCGGTAATCGACGTCGACCCAGACGCTGCGGTGCTTCTGCTGGAAGTCGTCCGGCAAGTGCGGCCAGGGCATGAGGTGGAACCAGTGGAACTTCACGCGCGCCCCCTTTCCCGTGTTCGGACCGATTCTTCGGCAGGGCGAAAGTATACCCGCTGCTCACGCGGGTGTGGCGAAAGGGAGGTGTGTTCCCGTCCTTTACGATGGGCGGTGATGTCGGAAACCGCCGAACTCCTCTTCTTCCTCGTGGTAGCGGCTGCGGGCGGGGCCATCGCCGCCAGCCTGGTGCGCGTCCCCAAGGTGGCGGGCTACCTGCTGGCGGGGGCGCTCGTGGGCCCGGCGGGGCTCCGTCTCGTCGACAACCCGGACCAGACGCAGTTCGTGGCCGAGTTCGGCCTGGCCCTTTTGCTCTTCGCCGTCGGGGTCGAACTCTCCTTGCGCGAGCTCTGGTCGTCGCTGCGGTCCGGCCTCGTCATCGGAGCGGGTGAGCTGCTGGTCGTCGGGGCGGTGACCTTCCCCCTCGCCCATGCGCTCGGGCTTTCGCCCCAAGGGAGCTTGCTCCTGGCCGGGGCGGCGGGCATGTCCTCCACCGCTGCGCTGTTGGCGCTGCTCGGCAGCCTCGGCGAGCGGGGCCAACGGATCGCCCCGACGGTCGTGGCGGTCGCGGTCCTGCAGGACATCGTGGCGGTGGTGCTCATCGGGGCGGGGCCGCGCCTCACGGCCGAGGCCGACACGGCGGTCTTCGCGGCCACCCTCGCCCGCATCCTCGCGGCGATCGTCGCGCTCGGCGTCGCCCTGCCGCTCCTGGCCCTGCTGGTGCACTGGGGGCTGCGGTTCGTGGTCCAGCAGGTGGACCGCGAGCTCTTCCTCATCACGGTGGTGGCGGGCATCGGGCTGATCGCCGCGGCCTCGCTCGAACTCGGGTTGTCGGTTGCCCTCGGTGCCTTCCTGGCGGGTCTGGTCATGAGCGAGTCAGGGTATGCGGAGCAGGCCCTCGCCGAAACGCGGGCCTTGAAGAGCGTGTTCGCGGCGGCCTTCTTCGTCTCCGCCGGGCTTCTGGTCGACCCGGCGGTGGTAGCCGAGGAGGCGCGGCTGTTTGGCCTCCTGCTCGGCACGGCCGTGTTGGTCAAGTGCGTGGCCATCTCGGTGCTCGCGCGCCTCTCGGGGTGGAGCTGGAGCGGAGGTCTCCTCATCGGTGTGCTGTTGGCGAACGCCGGGGAGTTCTCCTTCGCCGTGGCGGAAGCAGCTCCCGCGGAGGTCATCCCGGCCGGTCCCCGCGCTGCCCTGGTGACCACGGTGATGGTCTCCCTGCTCGTCACCAGCGGTGTGGCTGCGGTGCTGGCCCGGGGGGCGCTGCCGGCTGCCCGCCCGAGCCCGGCCGACGTCATCCTCATCGGCTACGGCCGACTGGGACGTCAGGTGGCTCGTCTCCTACGCGAACGCGGTGTCGGGGTGTTCGTGGTGGAGCGGGACGCCGACCTCGCCCGGCTGGCGGCAGCGGACGGCTTCCCCGCCTTCTGGGGCGATGCCAGCCAGCGCGCCTTGTTGCGCAGGCTCGGGCGGGGGCGCGTCTACCTGGTGACGCCCACGGGCCAGGCGGGCGCCGACCTCGTCGATACGCTGGCGGAACTGGCCCCCGGCGCGCGGGTGGTCACCGCCTCGGCCCCGGAGGGGCACCTTTCGCGACTCGGCCTCGACCTCACGATCGTCGACGTCGATACCCCGGCGGCCCAGCAGGTGGCCGCGGCGGTCGAGCGCGCGCTCACCACCGCCGCCCAGCCGTACACGGTGCGCTCAGCGGCCGGCACCTTCCGCTTCGCCATCGGCAGGCCCGAACGGCCGCCCCGGTGGTGGCGGCGACTCGCCGCCGACTGGTTCCGTCCGCCCGCAGCCCGTGCCGCGGAGAGGTGCCAGGCCTGCCAGGGTCGCGGCCGACGCCTGGCCGAAGGGCGCTTCGTCACCTGTTCGGTGTGTGGCGGCGACGGCCGACGCTCCCCCTTCCCCGGCTCGCTCACGGCCGCCGGCACCTTCGAAGAGGCCCCGCAGCGCTCCGGCCGTGGGACGTACGAGCCCTAGACGATCTCGACGGTGGCGCCCGCCTCCTGGAGCTTCTTGGCGATGTTCTGGGCCTCCTCCTTCGAGACGCCTTCCTTCACCTTGGCCGGCGCCGATTCGACGAGGTCCTTCGCCTCCTTCAGACCAAGGCCCGGGACGACCTCGCGCACGGCCTTGATGACGTTGATCTTGTTGTCGCCGAAGCTCTTCAGGACGACATCGAACTCCGTCTTCTCCTCGGCAGCCTCGGCGGGAGCGCCCGCGGCCGCGCCCGGGACGGCGGCGCCAGCCGCGACCATGACCGGCGCGGCGGCCGTGATGCCGAACTCCTCTTCAATGGCCTTGTTCAGGTCGCGGAGTTCGAGCAGGGTCATCCCCTTGATCAGTTCGAGAACCTGTTCGACCTTGCTGGACATCGGTTTCGTCTCCTCTCCGTGGTTCTCTGGCGGGCGCGGCTAGGCGGCAGCGCCCTGCTCTTCGAGCTGGCGGATACGCGCATCCACCAGGCCCGCGAAGGTCCGCATCGAAGCCTGGAGCAGCCCGGCGAACGTGTAGAGCGGGGATTGCAGCTTCCCGACGACGTTCGCCAGGAGCTGCTCGCGGGAAGGCAGCGTAGCGAGGCTCTCCACCTCCTTCGCGTCGAGGACACGTCCGTCGAGCCAGCCGCCGATAATGGGCACCTGGAGGCGCTCGGCCCGGAGCACGTCGAGGAGCGCCTTCACCGGGGCGACCGGGTCACCGAATCCGAAGGCGATGGCCGTCGGACCTTGCAGGAGCTGCTTGAACTCGGGCCGCCCCGCCTGGTCGGCAGCGATGGAGGCGAGGGTGTTCTTCATCACGTGGAGCTCGGCACCCGCCGGCCGGAGGGCCCGCCGCAGCTTCGTGAGCTGGGCGACGTTCAGCCCCCGATAGTCGGCGGCAATGGCCACCTGGGCGCGGGACATCTGGTCGCGGATTTCGGCGACCATCTCGATCTTGCGCGGCGTCGGCATCGCAGCCACTCCTCGGCGGCCGCCGCGAGGAGGAACGAGAAACGCCCCGCTGCCGGGGCGCAATACCCACAGCCGACGCCCTTCAGGCCGGCTGTTGGAACGTGCCTCGGCAGGCGCCGCATTGCGGCGTTCGCTCCGCTCCCCGCGGAGACCTGCGGTCTTCGGCTCTCCAGTTGTTCGAGGAACTACCGTAGGCGATCGGTGGCCTTGAGGCAAATGGAGGCGCTCGCCGAGCCCGTGGGGGTCATCCGCCCTATAATGGCCTCCGCGTGCCCCTAGCCTGGGGCGTTCCCGCTGCTCCAACTCCCCGACTGCGAGAGGATCCGATGCCCCGACACCCGAACGAGGCCCTGTTCGAAGGCGAGAAGCCCTTCCCCATCATCCCTGCCTGCGAGCACTTCGCGGGGACCGAAGAGCGGATCGCGAAGGCATTCCAGCTTCAGGAGCAGATGGGGCCCATCTTCGATATCACCATGGACCTCGAGGACGGCGCCCCTACCGGCCGCGAGCGCGAGCATGCGGAGATGGTGGTGCGGATGCAGAACAGCGACCTGAACAAGTTCAACATGGCCGGCGTCCGCATCCACGACTACACCAATCCGTACTGGAAGCAGGACGTCGATATCGTCGTCCCCGGGGCGGGAGAGCGCATCGCCTACATCACCATCCCCAAGACGACGAAGGCGGTGCACCTGGCGGAGATGATCGACTACATCCGCAACACGGCCGCCCGGGCGGGCATCAAGCGGGAGATCCCCATCCACGCCCTGATCGAAACCCACGGCGCCCTGCGCGAGGTGTGGGAGATCGCCCAGCTCCCCAACGTCCAGGTGCTCGACTTCGGGCTGATGGACTTCGTGAGCGCCCACCACGGCGCCCTGAGTTCGGAATGCATGCGGTCGCCGCTCCAGTTCGAGCACGCGCTCATCCGGCGGGCGAAGGCCGAGGTGGTGGCCGCCGCGCTGGCGAACGGCGTCGTCCCTGCCCACAACGTGACCCTGGAGCTGCGCGACCAGAACGTGATCTACGCCGACGCCAAACGAGCCCGGGAGGAGTTCGGCTTCCTGCGGATGTGGTCTATCTATCCGGCCCAAATCGAGCCCATCGTGCGGGCCATGCAGCCGAAGACGCCGGAGATCGACGAGGCGTGCGCCATCCTGCTGAAGGCGTACCAGGCCGACTGGGGGCCCATCCAGCACGAAGGGAACCTCCACGACCGTGCGACCTACCGCTACTACTGGGAGCAGCTCCAGCGGGCGCGGGTGATGGGCATGCCCCTCCCGCAACAGGTGGTGGACCTCTTCTTCTCCCAGCCCGCGAAGGCCGGCTCTTGAGGCTGTGGCGCTCTACCTCGTGCGCCATGGCCTGGCTGCCGCCGGCGTCGAGGACCCCGACCCGGGCCTGTCCGAGGTTGGTCGCCGCCAAGCCGAGCTGACGGCCGAGGCCCTCGCGGGGAACTCCTTCGTCCGGCTCGTGGTCTCTCCCCTGCGCCGGACGCGGGAGACGGCCGAACCGGCAGCCCGGCGGCTCGGCCTCGCGCCGGAGGTCCGCCGTGAGGTCGCCGAGGTGTTCGACCCCGCCATGCCGCCGGAGCAGCGTCGGGCGATGATCGCCCCCTTCATGGCCAGCCGGTGGGGCCTCCAGCCGCCGGGGCTCCAGGCGTGGCGCGAACGCGTGCTGGCCGCGTTGCGCGAATTCGCCGAACAGGCGGCCGGCCGGGACGTGCTCGTGGTTTCGCACTACATCGCCATCGCTGCCGCGATCGGCGAAGCGATCGGCGACGATCGGGTCGTGCCCCTGCCGGTGCCGAACTGCTCGGTCACCATCGTCGAGGTGATAGCGGACGGGCGGCTGGGCCTACGCCAGCCGCCCTCCGTGGCTCACCTCCCGGAACCGCTCGTCACGGGGCTGCGGACCGCCCTCCCCGGAGGCTAGCGTCCCCCCAGTCGCCGCCGGATCTCCTCCGGATACTCGGGGAAGTACCGCTCGATGGCGCTGAGGGCGAAGCGGGGGAGGATGGCGGCGGCCGGCTCCCGCTCCAGGAGGAAGCGGAACGATTCCTCTACCAGGTGGCGAAGGTCCGTGGCCGGGCCGTAGCGCGCCTGCTCTTCGGCCGAAACGGTGACGAAGTGCGACGTGCGCGATGCTCCGTCATCGACGCGGACACGGAAGCCGTCGCCCTCGGCCTCGACCTCGATGCGCGACCTCGCCGCGCGTTCAGACCCCATAGATGCGCTGGGCCTCCTTCCGAAGCTCGGCGCGGAAGTCCGGATGGGCGACGCTGACCAGCTCTTCGATGCGCTGACGAACCGTCTTGCCGCGGAGGGTTGCGATTCCCTGCTCCGTCACCACGTAATCGACGAAGCCCCGCGTCACGGTGACCACGGTGCCAGGCGGTAGCTGGGGGAGGATGCGGGAACGGCGCTCCCCGTTCACCACGGAGCTGGAGGGCAGGGCGATGATGGAGCGGCCACCTTCGCAGTACGAGGCGGCGACGGCGAACACCGTTTGCCCGCCAGGCCCGGAGAAGATCTTCCCGTCCAGCGTCTCGGCCGTCACCTGGCCGGTGAGGTCCACTTGAAGGCCGTTGTTGATGGCGACGAAGTTCCGCTGCTGCACCAGGAGGCGGAGATCATCGGTGTGGCAGAAGTCCCACAGCTCGATGCGCGGGTTCAGGTGCGCCTTGCGGGCCTCCTCCGGAGGGACGGCGGCGAACGCCGACCCGATCACTTTGCCGGGCGCGAGCTGCTTGTACCGCCCGGTGACCACGCCCTTCTCCATCAGGTCGATGACGCCGCCGGGAATCAGCTCCGTCTGGATTCCCAGGTCGTGCTTCTCCTCCAGGTAGAGGGCCAACGAGGCGGTCACGTCACCGATCCCGATCTGCAGGGTGTCGCCGTCGCGGATGAGCTCCGTCGCGATGAGGGTGCAGATCACTTCGGTGGCGGCCTCCGTTTCGGGACTGCGCGGGGGGATGGGCGGCGGGCGGTCGTCGGCTGGGTCGTGCTCCACGAGCGCCGTGACCTCGGAGATGTGCACCCAGTTCTCGCCGTAGGTACGGATGAGCCGCTCGTCCACCTCGCAGATGATCTGGCGGGAGATGTCCATGACGGTGCGGTTCGCCCAGAGGGCGGTGCCGAGGCTCATGAAGCCGTTCTCGTCCGGGGGCGAGGTCTTCACGATGCAGACGTCCATCCCCCGCTCGCCCCCGACGGCCTCCTGAAACCACGACTGGCGGAAGTTGCCGAGGGGGAGGTATTCGACGAGACCGGCGTTGGCTTGTTGGCGGTCGGCAGGGGTGGTGAAGCCGGAGACGACGCGGAAGGCCTCGCGGGTTTCCGGCGTGGCCCACACGAACGGCGCGACGTAGTGGTGGATCTCCACGCCGCGGAGCTCCGGATGCCGGGCGTAGAGCGCTTTGCACATCGTCTCGGGCGTGCTGCCGAACATCCCGACCCACACCCGGTCGCCGTTCTGCACGATGCGCGCGGCTTCCTCCGGGCTGCGCAGCTTCTCACCGTACCGTGCCTTCCAGTCCATCGTTCCCCCGCAAGGTGTGGTGGTGCATTCCGCCGCAGGCGCGACGGAGGAGGTAGTGTAGCACGGCGCGCGCGGGAGCGAGGACGCTCGGCTCCCTTCCGGGCGCGATCTTGCCAATATGTTTATCAGAAAAACTAGGTCTCGCTCAGGAGGTGAGCTGCAATGGCAACGGCACTCGTCCGCTGGGAGCCCCCGCGCAGCTTGCTCGCCGATTTCGAGCGCGTCGTCGATGACCTCTTCGCTCCCCTCCTCGACTGGGAGGAACCCTGGTTCAGCGACGTGCCCTCGTTCGCCAGCGGCCTGGAGGTGAGCGACGAAGGGGATGCCTTCGTCGTCCGGGCGCCGCTCCCTGGAGTGCGGGAAGACCAGGTCCGCATCGAACTGAACGGGCGGCGTCTCTCCCTCGTTGCCGAGGCAGAGGAACGCCGGAACGGGCGGAGGAGCGCCCGCCGTTGGGAGGCTGAGGTGTGGGTGCCCGAGGACGCCGACCCCGACCGGGCGGAAGCTCACCTCGAGCGGGGCATCCTCGAAGTGCGGCTGCCGCGGAAGAGCGGCGTTCGCCGCACGGTGCTCCGCATCACGCCGGAGGGCGTCGTGCGGGAAGAGGGGAAGCCCCGCCGGTGGCGGATTCCCTTCGCCCGCACCCTCTTCCGCCGGGTGCGGTAGGAGCCGCTAGCTCGGGCGCCGCGGGTTCGCCAGCAGCGTCTGCATCAGCGACCCGACCCGGCCTCGCTCGTCGTAGAGATGCCCAGTGATGGCGCCGATGCCGTGCGGCTCGGCGCCGCTTATCACGTCGAAGCCGACCCATCCGGGCTCTGGAGCGCGATGCACCACCAGCGTGATGTCGGCGTTGATGAACCCCACCTCCGGCGCGGCGCTGATGTGCGCTAACCCGTTGGCGAAGTCCGAGACGGCGGCGAGGTGAACGAGCGGCGAAACAGGCTCGCCGGCTACGAACGCGCAGGGAAGCCGCACCCAGGCAGCAGCCCGGCCTCCACCGCCCGGCTCGCCGAGCAGAACGCGGCGCACCTCGAGCGTCGTATGGAAGCCCTCCCTCCCGGGCATGCGGATGCGCGCCCCCACGGGTGACGACGGGAGGCGTTCGGGCCCAGGAAACGGCAGGCCGCCGAAGCGGGCCGTCGGCGGCACTTCGACCTTCGACGGCCGGATGAGAAGCGCCGAAGCCCGGCCGACGACGACGCCGTCGGCGACCAACCGGGCCTCGACGACGGCGATGCGGCGCCCCTCGCGCACCGGAACCGCTTCCGTGCGCAGCGGCGCTCGTGGCACCGGTCGGAAGAGGTCGAACGTAAAGCGGGCGGGCAGGAAGCCGGACCCCTGGGACCACTCCTCCACCGCCCGGGCGAGCAGACCAGCGGCGGGACCCCCGTGGAGGAGAGTTGGACTCCAAGGGCTGAGCGCACGCTCCGTCGGCACGAAGGCCTCCCCGTCGCGAAGGAAGACGGCGTCGCTCACGGCTGCTCCCCGTCGGTACTGGAGGCCATCGTAGTCGGCGAGTCCCCGCCGCTCCACTCGGAACTGATATGAGAATCATATCGTATCAGAAACGGCCCAACGGCCATGGCCATCCGTTCCTTCCCGTCACTATGGTTTCCGCGTTACCGGCCACCTCCTCCTGGGTGGGGTAGGCACGCTCCTTGTGGGGTGGGAGCGTGAACCTCCGGGGTGTCGAAGGGGGCTGCCGCCCGGCCCCCTTCGATCGTTTTCTCTGGCCCGCCACGCTGCCCCTTCCGTCTGCACCATCGACCCGATACCCTTGCGCCATGGCGCGAAGCCGCTTCGAGTCGATGGACTGCTCGGTGGCGCGGACGCTGGCCGTCATCGGGGATGCCTGGACCCTCCTCATCATCCGTGACGCCTTCCGAGGAGTGACGCGATTCGACGACTTCCAGGCGAACCTCGGGATCGCCAGGAATGTCCTCAGTCACCGGCTCCGATTGCTCGTCCGCGAGGGCATCCTGGAGCGCCGTCCGTACTCCCAGCACCCGCCCCGCTTCGAATACCGCCTCACCGCCAAGGGGTGGGACCTCTACCCCATCATCCTTTCGCTCCTTCGCTGGGGCGACCGCTGGGCCGCCGGACCCGAGGGGCCCCCGTTGGTCCTCACCCACCTGGTTTGCGGCCAGCCGGTCCAGGGCGTGCTCGCTTGCGAGCACTGCGGCGCGCCGCTCGACCCGCGCGAGGTGAGGCCGTCGACCGCGCGCCGGCCCGTCCCCGCCTCCTGAGCAGCCGTCCCGAAGGGCCCTTCACGCGCACGTCGCAAGGCGTACAATCGTCGCACCTTTACGTGCACGTGAGGAGGGCACCGTGGGTAAGCTCGACGGAAAGGTGTGCATCGTCACCGGGGCGAGCCGCGGCATCGGGAAGGCGATCGCTCAGCTCTTCGCGGCCGAAGGGGGGAAGGTGGTCTGCGCGGCGCGGACGCTCCGCGAGGGGGACCATCCCCTTCCGGGTTCGCTCGAGCACACCGTCGCCGAGATCCGGGCGGCGGGCGGCGAGGCAGCGGCGGTCGCGGTGGACATCTCCGAGTACGAGCAGTGCGTGAGGCTCGTGGAGGAGACGCATCGGATCTACGGGCCGGTCGACGTGCTGGTGAACAACGCCGCACTGACCTACTTCATCCCCATCAAGGATTTCCCAATCAACAAGTGGCATCGCTCCGTCGCGGTGAACTTCCACGCTCCCTTCTATCTGAGCCAGCTGGTGTTGAAGGACATGATCCCTCGGCGTTCCGGCGCGATCGTCAACATCTCGTCCGGCGCGGCGATCGGCCCGGGTCGCGGGCCGTACCCGGCGGAAACGCCGCGGGGCGGCACGCTCTACGGCGCCGAGAAAGCGGCCCTGGAGCGCTTCACCCAGGGTTTGGCGGCGGAAGTCTACGCTGACGGCATCAGCGTCACCTGCGTCTCGCCTTCGCAGGTGGTCCCCACGCCAGGGACGATCTACCACCGGCTCGTTTCCGGCCCGGATGACCCCCGCGGGGAGCCGCCGGAGATGATGGCCAAGGCGGTCCTCCTGCTCGCGACCGAGCCGGTCGACCGCGTCACCGGGCGCGTTTGCTACGACCAGCAGATCCTGAAGGAGTTCGGCTGGATTTCCGAAGGGCGCGGGCTCGGCATCGACCGGCCTGGTTCCGGCTACAGCCAGATCTGAGGTCCGTCGGACCCGAGACCGGAGGCCCGCAGGCGTTAGACTTGGCAGCGGCTGGAAATCTGCACCGAGAGGAGGCTCGCAATGGGTTTCGCGCTCTCGTCGATGCGCGTCACCAGCTCGGCGTTCGAACACCTGGGCCCGATGCCGGCGAAGTACACCGGCGAGGGCGAGGACGTCTCTCCGCCCCTCGCCTGGTCGGGCGCGCCCGACGCCACCCGGGGGTTCGCGGTCATCTGCCACGACCCCGACGCGCCCCTGGTGGCGAAGAACGGCACCTACGGGTTCGTGCACTGGGTCCTCTACAACATCCCGGGCACCGTCAGCGAGCTCCCGGAGGCGGTGAAAGAGTACACCGCGGGGAAGAACGACTTCGGCACCGCCGGCTATCGCGGGCCCATGCCACCGAACGGCCACGGGCGGCACCACTACTACTTCTGGGTGCTGGCGTTGAACGAGCCCACCGACCTTCCCGCCGGGCTCACGCTCTGGGAGCTCCTCGAGCGCATCGAGCCGAAGGTCATCGCCATGAATCGGCTGGTGGGCACGTACGAACGGCGCTGAACGGAAACGGCCGAACGTTCCTCCACGTCTTCGAGGCCTCTTCGAAAGCCGACGCGAGCGGCGTATACTCTCGCGTCGGCCGAAAGCGAAACGGGCCGCGCGAGCGTTGTCATGCCTCCTTCGCCGACTCTCGAATCGCGCATCCGCGGGGGCCTGTACGGGGTGGCCGTCGGCGACGCCCTCGGCGCCACGCTCGAATTCGAGACCGCGGAGAGCATCCGCGCCAGGTGGGGGGAGCTGCGAGAGATCGTTGGCGGCGGCTGGCTCGACCTTCCACCCGGTGCCTGGACCGACGACACGGAGATGACGCTGGCCCTGGCGGAGGGCATCCTCGACGACCCCGCAGACCCGCTTCCGCACGTGGGACGGCGCTTCCTCGCTTGGATGGAGAGCGGCCCGCCCGACATCGGGAACACCGTGCGCGCGGTCCTTCGCCTGATGGCACAGGGGGAGTTCTCGCCGCGGGAATGGCACCGCGCCGCAAAGCGGGTCCACCGCGAGCTCCACGGTATGAGCGCGGGCAACGGCGCACTCATGCGGACGCTGCCCGTCGGCCTCGCCTACCGGGACCCCGAGGAGGTCATGGCGAAGGCGGAACTGCTCGCCCGCATGACCCACTGGGACCCGAGAGCGGCTCACTCCTGCATGCTCGCGTCGCTGGTGGCCTTTGCCATGGCTTGGCGCGACGCGCCGCCCGGGGAAGCGCTCGCCTGGGCGGCCGACGTGCTCTCCTCGCGGGTTGGCGAAGTGGCCGTCGAAGAGCTCGCCGGTCTGGCGCTGCGCCGCTCCTGGGGCGAGCTCACTCCGAGCGGATTCACGGTGGAGAGCCTCGAATGCGCCCTGTGGGGCCTTCTCGAGGCGCCGGACTTCGAAGAGGCCGTGGTGCGGGTGGCGAACCTCGGCGGCGACGCCGACACGATCGCGGCCATCACCGGGGGGCTTGCCGGGGTACGTTGGGGCTTCGAGGCCATCCCGAAGCGTTGGGTGCACGCCCTCTCGCCAGGTCAGCGGGGCCGGCTGGACCGGGTCGCCGAGGGGCTTCTGAGGCTCGTCGGGTGAGGTTCCCATCGGCCCTGGGCTCCTTCGCCCTCCCTTCGGGGGACCGTGGCGTGCTCATCCAGACCGATTGGCCGGGAGGACCTCCCGGCCAATCGGGGTTTCAGCGGCTGGCCCGCTCCTGCGCCGAGAGGGAGGGGACATGGGGCGAGGATGCGGAGAGAGGAACGGCCGGGGGCGGGAGGGTGGTAGGTTGCCCGCGAGAGGAGGAGGCCGGATGATGCCCGGGGAGGGGGCAGCCGCGGTGGCCCCCTGCGACGGTGAGGGGGTGAGCCATGGCCGACGTACGCCCGGAATCGAGTGTTCGCACGCACTACCGCGTCTCCGGCGTTGCGGCGCGAGCGCTTGCCGCGCTGGCGGCGCAAGGGATCGAAGAGCCCGCCCCGTCCGACCTCGCTCCTGTCGACCAGCTCCACACCGGCGGAATCCGAGCCACCCGCGAGCTGGCCTCGCTGCTGGAGCTCCGGCCGGGGGACCGTGTGCTCGATCTCGGGTGCGGGTTGGGCGGACCCGCGCGCTGTATAGCCTTCGAATTCGGGTGCACGGTCGTGGCCGTCGACCTCGTGCGCGACCTCTTACGCGAGGGAAGGGTGTTGACGAGCGCTTGCGGCTTGCTCGACAGGATTCAATTCGTCGCCGGCACCGCCCTGCGCTTACCGTTCCGGGACGAGTCGTTCGACGCCGTCTGCACCCAGCACGTGGTGATGAACATCGCTGACCGGCTGAATTTCTGGCGCGAGGCGGCGCGGGTTCTCCGTCGGGGAGGGCGGTTCGGGTCGTTCGACATCGTGCGTGGCCCCAACCCAGCGCCGCTCACCTTCCCGCTCCCCTGGGCCAGCCGGGCCGAAATCAGCTTCGTGCTCACCCCGGAGGAAACCCGGGTCGGCATGGAGGAGGCGGGTTTCGAGATCGAAAGGTGGGAGCAGCCGGAGCCTCCGCCCGTTACGGTCCCGGCTGCTCGCGGGCTGGACCAGCGCATGGCGCTCGGCGAGGAGATCGGCGAGCGTATCGCCAACGTCGGCGCCGCGTATGCCGACGGCCGGCTGGCGCTCCTCCGGGTTCTCGCTCGCCGGCAGCGGTAGCGGGAGTCGGCACGCCGTCCACGCTCGAGGAACGTGGCAGAAGCAGGCTCGTACCGGCGGCGAGGTGACAGGGCGCCGGCCCACGGGGCCCGACGAATCCCCGACCAAGGCGGACGGCGGAGCTCGAGGCGAGCGGCTACTCGCCCGCGTCGAGGTAGACGAGCTCCCGGTTCCCGATGATGATCACGTCCGCGTCCTGGAGGGGAACCGGATTCTGCACCCGCCGCCGTGTTCCTTCGCGGCGGAGGAACGTTCCGTTCTGGCTGCCGAGGTCGTACAGCACGAAGCTGCCGTTTTCGTACCGGATCTTGGCGTGGCTCCGGCTCACCTCCGGGTCGTCGATGACGATGGTCGCCTCTCGTGCCCGTCCGATGGTCACTTCCTCCAGCAATCGGAAGGGCCGGCCGTCGCTCCCCCGGTCCACCAGGAACGCGAGGCGTCCGGCCGGACGTCCGGTCGTTCCGGCCACGACAGTTCGGTCGCCCTGCGCCGACCCGCCGGCTGGCGCGGCTGCGACCCGCGTCTCCACACCCGCCGGTTCGACGCGTGTGGGGGCGGCGCCGGCTGCAGCGCCGGCGAAGGCGGGCCCGCCGACCGGCGCGCCGACTGCGGGGGCAACCGCTTCGCGCGTGCCGTAGGCGTAGACCGTTGCGGCCATCCCGATGGCCCCGAGCCAGGCGAGCACTGCCAGGGCGACGAAGCCGCCCGAATTCGTCTCGGGGAAGTCGAGCGGTGCGGCGATCGCCGCGGGGAGCGCCAGCAGCGCGCACACCGCCGCCCCAAGCTGATACGCGCGTGCCCGGGGCCCGGCCGCGTTCACGAGGAGCCAGCCGGCGGCGACGGCGACCGCGGCGAACTGCACGACGAAAAGGACGCTCCGGATCTCTGCCGAAAGTCCGCCGAAGCCCATGCTCTGCCCCCTATGCCTTCTTGAAGAGGAGGATCGTGTCGCCGATCTGTACGCGATCGTTGTGGCGTAGCACGTGCTGGTGCATCTGCCGGCCGTTGACGCGGGTCCCGTTCGTCGACCCGAGGTCGATGAGGGTGAACTCCCCGCTCTCGTGTCGGATGCGGAGATGCTCGCCCGACACGTTCGGGTCATCGATGCGGATGTCGTTCGTGCCGCTCCGGCCCACGGTCGTCGTGTCCGGTTTCAGTTGGAAGATGCTCCCCGCTTGCGCCCCTTTGGTGACGATGAGGTAGGCGAAGGTCGGGGGGCTCGTGCGCATCTGGACCGTTTCCGAACTCACCTCTCACCCTCCGAAGGGAAGCTGCTCGAAAGGAAGCCACCCCGCGGCTGCAGCCCCGCCCGCGGCGCCTCCCAGTGCGACGAGCGCCAGCAGCATCACCCAGGCGACGAGCCGCCAGCGGGAGCGACGCCTCCCCGGCTCGCCGATGGCCAGCCGCTTCGTGTCGTGCTGGGTCTCCAGCGGGTTCGGTACCCGATAGATGACCACCGACACGTTGTCGGGCGCTCCTCGCTCGCACGCCATCGAAATGAGCTCCCGGGCGGCCGAGTCGGCGGCGTAGAGGGCCGCTACCGAGGCGAACTCCTCGTCGCGGACGACGCGGTAAAGCCCGTCGGAGCAGAGGAGGACGACGTCGCCCGGCGCGAGGGCGATGGGGCCGCCGGAATCGGCGGCCACCTGCGGCTCGAAGCCGATGCTGCGCGTGATGACGTTCCCGAAGGGCGCGTCGGCCGCTTCTTCGGTGGAGATGACCCCGGCCCGCACTTGCTCGGCCACCAGCGAATGATCGGAGGAGAGCTGCCGAGCGGAATTCGGGCCGATGAGGTAAACCCGCGAGTCGCCGACGTTTGCCCACCAGAGCGACTCGCCGATGATGAGCGCGGCCGCGAGGGTGGTCGCGGGGTGCGCGCCCGGGTGGAGGCTCTCGGCCTCCTGGAAGAGCGTCTCGTTCACCCGTTCGAACGCGGCTGCCAGCCCTGAGCGAGGGTCCGAACCGGCGGCGAGGGCCGCCGCGACGTATTCCCGAAGGAGCTCGACACACCGCTGGCTGGCCCAATCGCCGTGGCCCTGGCCCCCTACGCCGTCGGCCACGGCGAGGAGGATGCCGAGTTCGCGCCCCACCGGAAGCACATCGGCGAGCACCGCGTCTTCGTTCCGGGGGCGGACCGCCCCTCGGTCGGTGCGCGCGCTCAGGATGTGCGACTTGGGGCGCGACATCGGCTCCTCCTTAGCGCAGCGGCAGCCACTGCCGCGCTCGAGCCTCGGCGATCGTTTGGGAGATGGAGCCGTACAGGCCGGCGGCCGGCTGCTGGGTGCTTGGGTTCAGGATACCGATGGTGTTGACACCCACGACCCGTCCGCACTGGTCGACGAGCGGGCCGCCGGAATTTCCGGGGTTGATCTCGGCGTTGTGCTGCAGGAACTCCGCTCCTTCGAAGATGCGGACGGTGCTGAAGTTGCCAAAGGTGAAGGTCGGGCTGCCTTGGACAATTGGGTTGGCGAGGGCGAGGGGGTATCCCGCAGCGATAACCCGGTCACCCGGCTGGAGCTTGCTCGCTCTCCCCCAGGTGATGGGCTTCAGGTTGGGGATGCCCTCGGCCTTCAAGAGGGCCAAATCGACGATGGGGTCGACGTTCACCACTTTGGCCGGAAGCTGACGCTCGCTGTCGGGAAACACCACGGCGAAGTCAGGCATGAGTTCGCCGCGTTCGTCATCGAAGACGACGTGCCGGTTCGTCATGATATAGCCGTCGCGCGTCAGCACGAATCCAGTACCGTTGCCTACCGGATTCCCCTGCTCGTCGAGGATCACGATGAGCGCCACCGAGGGCCTGATCCGTTCCACGGCTGCCCGGTCGCTGCAGGATTCGCCCTTGCCGGCGGTGAGCCCGATGCCGAAGAGGAGAACGGCCATCACGACGCCGCCCAGCGAGGCGATGAAGGGGACACGGAGCGCTCCCGTCCAGAATCCGCCAGCGGGCCGGCGCCCGACCGCAGCCGCGAGCGGGGCGACGCCCGATACGACGATGCGCGTGTTGCCGAGGTCGATCTGGTCGCCCTCCCGAAGCACGTGCTCCCCGCTGATGCGCTGGCGGTCGCGACCTCGCACGAGCCAGGTTCCATTCGCCGAGCCCAGGTCGCGGATGACCCACACACCATCGGGCCGCTGCGTGATGGTCGCGTGCTGGCGCGAGACCGATTCGTCGCCCGTCAGCACCACCTGACAGACCGCGGGGTCGCGGCCGAGCGTCGTCGCGCCGCGAAGCTCGACGACGTTCCCCGCATTCGGACCGCTGGCGATCGTGATGCGCGGCATGCAGGCTCCTCCTGACCGTTCACTCCCTCACTCGCGTTCCCAGCCGGGGACGAAGCCCGGCGGACGGGGCTCTTCCAGGTCGACGACGCACCCCTGTTCGGCGTATGTCTCCGTCCACGATGCCCAGAGGCGGCTGTCGTCCACGTATTCGAGCCAGAGGAAGGCCTCGCCCTTACCGAAGTTGTTCTGAACGTCCCAAAGGAAGGTGATGGTGGGCCACGTCACGTACCCCGACGCGACGTGGCCGGTGTCGTCGAAGAGGTCCACCGGTTCCCCGTCCTCGAGGAGGCCGTTCCCGTTCGCGCCCTCTCCTTCCTGGAGGCTGATTCGGACCTGGAACGGGGTGCCCTCTCCAGCGATCCCGCAGGTGTCGAGGGTGACGCGGAGGTCGAGTGTGCGCGTCCCCGCTTCGATCCGCCCAGGTGGAGCCGAGCCCGACCCGGGCTGCGGGCGGGAGCCTCCTCCCGGCACCGGCGTTCCGGTGGGCGTGGGCCCAGCCGTCGGTGAGCGGGCAGGCGTCTTCGCCGGCTGGGGGCTCTCCTCGTCCGGCTCTTCGGTCGGCGATCCCTTCGTTCCCCCGGGGTTGGCTCCGCCTTGCCCCGGCCCCGTCGCGGGACCCATGGCCGCCGGCACTGCGTCATTGCCGTCGCCACCCGAGAGGAGCAGGAGGGCGAGGACGACGCCGGCGACGAGCGCGGCGACGGCTCCGAAGAGCGCCAGGAGCCGATAGCGCGGTGGAATGGCCTCCCACGGCCTCGGTCCCGCGGGGGCTGCAGCGAGCGTTCCCGAGGCGACCATCGTTGCTCCCGGCCCGCCGGCGGCGCTGGCTCCGCTCGCCGTCAGTAGCGGCAGGACCCGGGTTTCGGCCAAGGTCCGCGTCGCGGTCGCGGTCCAGGCGTCTCCGGAGGCCGCGCTCCCGAGCGAGGCGCGAGCGGACTCGATGGCGGCGAGGAGTTCCCCCGGCGTTTGGAAGCGCTCGTTCGGGTCCTTCGCCATGAGCCGCTCGACGATGGCGCGCACCGCCTCCGGGACGTGTTCCAACGCCTCCATGGGGGGTGGCGCCTCGAGGTGGAGGCGCATCATCGTGTTGAGGTCGTCAGATTCGAAGGGCGGGCGGCCCGCCAGCATGTGGAAGAGCGTGCACCCGAGGGAGTAGAGGTCGGAACGGGGGTCGACCGTGCCCCGGAACTGCTCGGGTGCGGCGTAGGTGAGCGTACCGACGAACATGCCCGGCGCCGTGACCGCGCCGCCGTAGGTGAGGCGGGCGATGCCGAAGTCCATCACCTTCACGGCGTTGTCGCGGGTGACCATGATGTTGTCGGGCTTGATGTCGCGGTGAACGATGCCGCGAGCCGCGGCCTCGTCGAGCGCCAGCGCCACCTGGGAGCAGATGGCGAGCGCCTCGGCGGGCGAGAGAGCCCCCTGTTGGAGGATCTCCGAGAGCTTCACGCCCTCGACGAACTCGCTCGCGATGTAGTAGCGGCCGTTGGCGGAGCCGAACTCGTAGATGCGCACGATGTAGGGAGAAAGGAGGAGCGAGGCGACGTGCGCCTCGCGTCGGAAACGCTCGATCATCCCCGGGTCGTGCTGGAGGTGCTCGTGGATGACCTTGACCGCAACCGTGGCGCCTGTGCGCTCGTCGATAGCTCGGTAGACGGTGCCCATGCCGCCCGCCCCGATGCGCTCCACGAGGCGGTAATGCCCCAGGTGTTCACCGGTACGAGCTGGCCGGAACATCCCCCCTGTGCCCTCAGCCGCAGACTCGCTCGCGTGGATGATATACGAGGGGCGCCTATTGAAGAAAAGAGGGTTGCGGCCTCATCCCGTGCGCAGGCGCGGGTCGAGGAGGTCCCTGAGGGCGTCGCCGAGCATGTTGAAGCCGAAGACAGCGGCGGAGAGGGCGACACCTGGGAAAACGGCGAGCCACCAACCCACCGTCATGTGGATGCGGGCTTCTCGGCTGAGCATGCCGCCCCAGCTCGGAACGTCAGGGGGTACGCCCAAGCCCAAAAAGCTCAAGGTCGCTTCGGCGAGGATGGCGTTGCCCAGTCCCAAGGTGGCCAGGGTGATGATCGGTGCCATCACGTTCGGGAGGATGTGGCGAAGGATCATGCGCGTGTGCCCGACGCCGATCGCACGCGCCGCCTCCACGTAGGTGGCCTGGGATACGGAGAGCACCGCGCCGCGGATGATGCGCGACTGGCCAACGCCGAACAGGATCCCGAGCGAGATGATGATGATGAATACCGGCGTGCTGAACACGCCTTCGCGCTGGAGGAAGGGCGCCTGCCAATCGCGGAACACCGCCACCACGCCCAGGAGGAAGACGAGCGCTGGGAAGGCGATGAAGGCGTCGACCAGGCGCTGAACGAGGATGTCGAACCAGCCCCCGAAGTACCCGCTGAGGAGCCCGAGCGCCACCGAGATGAACGTCGCCACGACGACGGCCGCGAAGCCGACGAACATGGCGATGCGCGCTCCCCACACGATGCGGCTGAAGACGTCGCGGCCGAGGTTATCGGTGCCGAAGAAGTGAGCGGTGCTCGGTGCCTCGAGTCGTCCCCCGGCGCCGAGTTGGTTCGGTTCGAAGGGCGCGGTCCAGGAGGCGGTGACGGCCAGGATGGCGATGAGAAGGACGAGCGCTCCCCCGAACAGGCCCAGCGGCTTCTCGCGAACCAGACGCCGGAGGACGTCCACGTAGAACGGAAGCTGCCGGCGGAGCTCGAACTGCGGTGCTTGCGCTTCGGCGATGGTTGCGCGTTCTTGCTGAGCCACGGTCCCTTCCTACCCGTAACGAATCCGCGGGTCGAGCCACCCGTAGGTGAGGTCGACCACGATGTTGACGAGCACGACGATCACGGCGAGAACGAGGACGACGCCCTGCACCGACGGGTAGTCGCGCTGGAAGATGGCGCCGATGAAGTATCGGCCCACGCCGGGGATGTTGAAGATGCTCTCGAGGATGATCGTCCCTCCCAGCGCGGTCCCCACCTGCAGGCCGACGATGGTGACGACGGGGATGAGGGCGTTCTTCAGGGCATGTCGGGTGATGATGGCCCGTTCACGAAGGCCCTTCGCCCACGCGGTGCGGATGTAATCCTGGCGAAGCACTTCGAGCATCATCGTGCGGGTCATCCGCATCACGGAGCCCGCGAGCCCGACGCCGAGGAGGAGGGCCGGCCAGAAGTAGTAGTAGAGATGGTCGATCGGGCCGGCCGACCACGGCTTGTAGGTGAGAGGGGGCGACCACCCCCACCAAGTCGAGGGGAAGACGATGAGCAGCAAAGCCGTGAAGAAGTACGGCACCGAGAGGGCCAGGATGGCGAAGCTGCGGGCGGCGTAGTCGGCCAGCGTGTCTTGCCGGACGGCGGAGAGGATGCCGACCGGCAGAGCGATGATGAGCCCGATGAGGATGGCCATGAACCCGAACTCCACCGTCACCGGCAAGCGGTCCTGGAGTTCGGACGCCACCGACCTCCCGGTCCAGGGGGAATGGCCGAAGTCGCCGCGGAGGACCTTCCCCAGGTAGACGGCGAACTGCTGGGGGATGGGCTTGTCGAGGCCGAGCTCCCGCTCGATGCGGGCGCGGTCCTCCTCGGTGGCGTAGGGGTTCTCCGCCATCATCAGCTCCACCAAGTCGCCCGGGACGAGGCGCAGGAGCATGAAGGTGGCGAACATCACGAGGAGGACGGTGGGGATAGCGAGGAGAAGGCGGCGGATGACGTATTCGGTCATAGGCGCGGCGTGCCACCGTCGAGGGGCGGGAGAAGGGCCCGCCCCTCGACGGAAGGTTCCCTTACAGGTCGAGCCAGAGCGTTTCGATCCGGCCGTCGTAGAGGTCGGTGTGGTAGAACCACCCCTTCACGGCGGGATCGGTGAACTCGTGCAGGTTGGTGGTGAACATGAACTTCATGGGGAAGTCGAGCACGATCTTCCGCTGCGCTTCGAGGACGAGCGCGCGCCGCCGCTCCCGGTCAAGCTCCTGGGACTGCTGGTCGATGAGGTCGAAGATCTCCTCGTTGTAATGCTTGTAGTACGTGGAATTCCTGCCGAAATACGAGGAAAGATTTTCGTCCGGGTCGGGGTTGTTGAGGGGGACGTGGTGCGAGAACGTGTACTTGTACGAGTAGGTCTGGTTGTAGTAGGCGGCGAGCTCCATCGGTTGCAGCTCCACTTCCACGCCGATCTGCGCCAGCTGCTGCTTCAGGATCTCGCCGATCTGGTCGGCTTGGGGGTTCGTTGCCCAGATCATCGGCCCGCGGAAGCTCGTGACGCCCGCGGCTTGCATCAGCTTCTTGGCGTTGGCCAGGTCGAACTTGTGCTCGGGGAGTTCCTCGGGGAGCGCCCAGTACTCGTAGATCGGGAGGATGGGCCCGAAGGCGCGCACCCCGTCGCCCGCATAGACGAGGTCGAGCACCTGCTCGGGATTGACCGCCTGCACGACCGCCTGGCGGAAGCGGGGGTCGCTGAACGGAGGCTGGTACGGCTGGTCCTTCGTGGTTGGCGGCATGCGCATCTGCCGCCAGAACTGCGAGGGAACCGCCTTGTAGTTCGCGTCCTTCCGCGCGCTGCGCACGCGATCGAGCTGGGGCTGGCTCACGATGACCGCGTGCACCTGCTTCTGGATGAACATGGTGGCGGCGGTATCGGGGTCGGTGGCGAAGAGCCAGGTGACGCGGTCGACGTAGGGGAGCCCCTGCTTCCAGTAGTCCGGGTTCCGCTCCGCCTTCATGTGGACGTCTTTCTGCCATTCCTTGAAGATGAACGGCCCCGTCCCGACCGCGTGCTGGGTGAGGTCACCGTACTTCTCCACCGTCTCCCGGTTGATGATGAGCGTCCAGGGGCTTGCCAGGTAGCTCATCATCGGCGCGTACGGCCGTTTCGTGCGGAATACGACCGTGTACTTGTCGGGCGTGTCGATGCCATCGAGCTTGCCGAGGAAGAAGTAGGCGTGCTGGAACTTCCCCGGCTCGTTCGTGCTCTGCCGCTCGATCGAGTACTTGACGTCTTCGGCGGTCAGCTCCCGGCCGTTGGCCGGGTCCACGTTGTGGAACTTCACCCCCTGGTGGATCTTCACCACCCACGTGAGCTGGTCGGGGTTTTCGGGCAGTGCCGTGGCGAGGTCGGTCACGATCTCCGCGAGGTCCGGTGTGAAGCGGTAGAGACCGTTGTAGACGTTGTTCGTGAGGGCCGTGTTGTAGGGGAACGTGTCGAAGTGCGGGTCGAGGCTGCGCGGGGAGCCGCCGAGGTGGAAGATGACCTCACCGCCCCGCTTCGGCTGCTCTGTGGGGGCGGCGGTCGGCGACGCGCCCGGCGTCTGCCCCGCCGGAGGCTGCGTGCCGCCCGGGGCCTCCTCGTCGTCGCCGCAGCCCGCAAGGGCCAACCCGGCGAGACCTGCCCCGGCAACACCGCTCCCGTAGAGCAGCCGCCGCCGGCTGATGCGGCGGACAGCGTACCGCTCCCAGTAGTTGGACATCCGTGCTCCCTCCCTGAACAGTGTTCGCGCCGGCCCGGCCGCTGCCGGCGCTGGACGGCAGCCCATTCCTACGGCCCTGCCGAAGGGTTGTCAAGGGGTCGAGCGAACGTTCGATCAAGCATCGCAACCGACGCCCGATCGTGAATCGTCACACAATCTTCATTTCCCGCGCGGAAGCGCCCCAGCCCCGGCGCCGTATACTCCCGCCAGGAAGGCCCGCATGCGGACGGTCACCCTCGTCTCCCGCCACGAGGACGTCCTCGCCCTCGTCCCGGCCCTCGAACGGCAGGGTTTCTCGATCGCCGCTTCCTCGCCGACCGAGTTCGCAGACCGCGCCGGTATCGACCGGCCCGCGGCCCTCCTCCTCGACCTGCGCGACCTGCCCCAGGCCGCCTTCGAGCTCATCCGGACCACCTACCGCGACACTTCGGTCCTCATCGTTCTCGTGGGACGCGAACAGCTCGAGCGGGTCCCGCCCCGCCTCGATGTCGACGACTTCGTCGTCATGCCGGCCGATGCCGCCGAGGTGCACCGGCGGCTCGAGCGGGCGCTCTGGCGCCGCTTCGGCGTCGACGAGCAGGACGTCGTCCGCTGCGGGGCGCTGGCCATCGACCTCGCCAACTACCGCGTCACCGTCGCCGGGGAGCCCGTCGTCCTCACGTTCAAGGAGTACGAGCTCCTCCGCTTCCTGGCGGTGAACGCTGGACGCGTGTTCACCCGCGAACAGCTCCTCAACCGCGTCTGGGGGTACGACTACTTCGGGGGCGCACGGACCGTCGACGTTCACATCCGGCGCATCCGCGCGAAGGTCGAGGTGAAGGGGTACCGCTTCATCGAGACGGTGCGGAACGTCGGCTACCGGCTGGTGCCGTCTGCCCAGCGCGAGCCCGTCGCGGAGTGACGCTCGCCCGCGGGGGCTCCGGCTCGTACCCTGAGGGCGTGAACGAGGAGCAGTCCCGCCGCATGGCCGCCGCTGCCGAGGCACTCCTCGAGGCGTTGGAGGCGGCCGCGGAGGCTCGCGAGGCCATCGCTTCGGCCCGCTTCGAATCCGCCCTCGAACGGGAGCGCGTGCAAGCGGCCCGCCGTGCCGCCGCCGCGGTCGAGCAGACCGCCCGCAAGGTGGAAGTGGCGGCCGGGCGTCTGGGCGCCGCTGTCGCCGCCCTCCGCCTGGCCGGCGCCTTCGAAGCTGTCCGCGAAGGGCTGGATGCCGCGCGGCGCGGCAAGGCTGCGGCCCGGGCGATCCCCGAAGGGGACGGGACCGCTGCCCGACGGGCCGCAGCCGAGGCTGCCCTCGAGGACCTCGAGCGAGCCCTGGACCGGCTCACCCGAATCGCCTTTCCCTCTTAAAGCGGGCTAGCGGGCGCCGAACGCCTCCTCGTACGCCGCAAGGGCTGCGCGAATCGCGGCCAACGCCTCCTCCCTCCCCTGGAAAGGGTCGATGACGACGACCTCTTTCTCCTCCAGCACCTTGTAGTCGATGAAGAAGCGGGAGATCTCGGCCATCCGGTGCGGCGAGACCTGCTCCAACGTTCGCACGTGGGCGAACTCCGGGTCGTCGCGGCTCACGGCCAGGATCTTCAGGTCGGGCTTGCCCGCGTCGATCATCCGCAGCACGCCGAGCGGCCGCACGAAGACGATCGTGAGGGGGTCGATCGGCTCCTGTCCGAGGACGAGCACGTCCAAGGGGTCGCCGTCTTCGGCGTAGGAGCGGGGGATGAAGCCGTAATTCGCCGGGTAGTGGACCGCGCTGTGGAGCACGCGGTCGAGCCGCAGGAGCCCGGTCTCCTTATCCAGCTCGTACTTGTTCTTGCTGCCGGCGGGAATCTCGATGATCACCGGCAGCGCCGTCTCGATCTCGTTCGGGTCGACGGGGACATCGTGCCAAGGGTGGACCACGCTCTAGGACCTCCGAGGCCTTCGCTCGCGAGGGTCCCGCGGAGACGGCCTCCGTGCAAGTGACACCTTTCCCTCGGAGCACCGGGGCGGGATGGGCGACCGGACGGCTCGAGCACCGTCCCCGACGCCGCTTGCCTCTCCCCGTCGAGATCCATGGCCCGGACACGATTCCTCTGACGAGGTGGAGCGGTCGAACGCTCGCTTCGAGCGGCTGCTCCACCGCCCGAGCGTCGGTATCCCTGCCGGTCGGCTCCCCGTCGTGCTGACCGCTCCTCGAGGAGCCTGGAGCTCGGGCTCGCGGGCCCCGCGGGCTCCTTGCGGGGGTGAGCTTGGCCTCGTGGCAAAGGAGGCGGAGCTTCGCGTGATTCGAGCCCCGAGGCAACGTTCCGCCACCGTGCGGAGAAGGACGTGTCGGAGGGACCCGACGCTGCGCTGGCCAGCACGGCCGCCCGTACCCTGAGCGAGTGCGTCGGACGCGTCCCCGACTGTCGCGTCGATGTCCCGGCATCCGCGGCGATGGAGCACGCGGGGAGCGCTCGGAGCCTGGCCGGGACCCTGCCCATCGTGGCGCGGCGGTAGGCGGGACGGGGTCCGGGCTGGGCGCCCGCGGGAGGCGCGGCCGCTGCCGGAGCGTTCCGCCTCGGCGCCCGAACGGGTACCCTCCGGGGTGAACGATGTCCGACCCCCGCTGCCACTACTGCGAACGTCCCGCCGAAGCTGAGTGCCCCACCTGCGGGCGGCTGTACTGCGCCGACCACGGCGAGGACGTATGCCTGCGTTGTCTCGCTCCCGACTCGGTGCTCCCCTCGGCGGCGGTGTATCGGGGTTCCCTCCTCGCTCTCGTCATCGGGACGCTCGTCACTATCTACCTCCTGCTGCGACCGCCCGGCGCTGCCACGGAGCGTGACACCGTCCTCCCCATCGTCACGAACACGCCTGCCGTGACGGCCACGGCCACCCCCACGCCGACCGCCGCGCCTTCGGGCGCTGGGCAGCCGACGGCACCCGTCGGCACGACGGCGCCCGCGCCAGCCGGGACGCTGGCCTCGGGAGAGACCCCGGTGCCGATTGCCACGCCGACCCCTGCTGAGCGGACGTATACGGTTCAGCCCGGGGACACCCTCTCCAGCATCGCCGCGCGGTTCGGAACGACGGTCGAAGCGATCCTCGAGCTGAATCCTGGCGTCGTTCCGGAGGCGCTCCAGCCGGGGACCCAGTTGCGTTTGCCGCCAGCGCCATGAACGCCGAAGATCCTGTCCTCGCTTCCATCCAGCGCGAAGCCCGCGCCCGGAGCACCGTCCTGCGCCAGGCAGTGGTGTGGACCCCGCTCTTCCTCGCCGCTGCCGGCGCTTTCCTTTTCTTTCTTATCGACGAAGCTCGCGGGGGCGACCGGGGGAGCTGGTTCACCGTCGGGCTGCTCGGGGTGTTCACGGTGCTCTTCGGGTACATGAGCGTCCAGGCTCTCCGTGACCTGACGGGGGAGCCGGCGGAGCACGAAGGGCTCATCACCCGACGTTGGGCACGGACAGATGCCTTCCTCTTTCGGTCCCACTACGTGCGCGTAGAACCCGGCATCATCCTGCGCATCGACCCGCGCCACCACGACGTGACCGAGGGCGAGTACGTCTGGGTCCGGTACTACCGGGGGACGTCCGTCGCCATTTCGTTCGAGCGGCGCGAGCCCCCGGAGGGCGTCCGCGAGAAGCTGCGACGGCGGCGGTGACGCTCCGAAAAGGGTTGCCGCGGCGGCCGGTACTGGCCAGAATCACGGCCGAATGCCAGAGCCCGCGACCAGACCCTCCTACCGCACCATCCGTGAGCTGTCCGAGGACGAGCGACCGCGGGAGCGACTCCTCCGCCACGGGCCGGAGGTGCTGAGGGATGCGGAACTCGTGGCGATCGTCCTCGGCTCCGGCCTGGCGGGTGAAAACGTGGTCGACCTCGCCAGGCGGATCCTCGAGCAGCACGGCGGGCTGCCCGGGCTCGTGAGGGCCGACGCCCGGACCCTCCAGCGCCTGCGAGGGGTGGGCGCGGCGAAAGCCGCCCAGCTCGCCGCCGCGGTCGAGCTCGGCCGGCGGGTGCAGCGGCTCGTGCCCGAGGACCGGCCTCACCTCGGCTCGCCCGAGGCCGTGTACGCCTACGTCGCCGGACGTTTCGTGGGCCGGACGAAGGAGCAGCTCCTCGTGCTCGCGCTCGACACGCGCGGGCGGCTGCTCGGAACGCCTGCCGTCCTCGGCGGGACGGTGCTCAGTGTCGCTGTCCGGCCGGCCGAAGTCTTCCGCGAGGCCGTCGTGCTCGAGGCGACGGGCGTCATCCTTGTCCACAACCATCCCTCGGGAGACCCCACCCCCAGTGCCGACGACATCCGCGTGACGAAGCAGCTCGCCGAGGCCGGTGCGCTGTTGGGCATCGACCTCGTGGACCACGTCATCGTGGGGCTCAACCGGTACGTGAGCATGCGGCGTGAGGGCATCGCGCTGCGCTGAGGCAAAATCTTCACACTCCGATAGTGGACATAGCGTGACATCCGTGTACGCTATGGATGGATACGCGCCCGGGGAGGTCGGCCGTGGAAGTCGCAGTCATCGAATTCGAGCTGACCTGCCCCGAGCACGGCGCACACCGCACCATCGTCCCGGCGAAGCTTCCCTGGCCCCGCGCCTGTGTGCACTGCTTCCGGCCGGCCCAGCGCCGCGAGGTGCGCCGCTTCACCGTGGAGTGGCCCCCCGACTCCCCCGTCGGCGGGGAAGCGTACATCGGCTGAGGACACTCCCTGTGCGGTCGCCGCGCGACCGCCGAATGTGATGGTGTGGCAGCCTTCTGGCTTTGGGTGGTTCGTCCCTTCGCGCTCCTCGTCGTCGCGGCGGCTGCAGCGGCAGGAGGGACCGAGGTCGCGAGCTGGGACCTCTGCCTGGCCGCCGGCAGTGCGGCCGGCATCGTAGCGTTGGCCGCGAGCCGGGCTGGGGCATCGGCCGCTAGGCGGGCGCGAAACCGCGCTGGCGCCGAGGTCGTTCGCCACCCCACGGCTCACGCTGAGGCCGAGCGACGGCGCGCGGCCTGATTCCGCCCGGTTACGAGGGCGGGTCCGGAGCCGGACGGTTCCGCTCGCGGCTCTCCGTTCCTGAGCGCAGCGCGGGCGCGCGATTCGGCGTCGCCGCGGGCGGTGAATCGGAACCCTTCGTCAGAAAGAACGGAGGGCGGACGGTCGCCCCATCGACCACGGCGAGACCGGGGGCGGTGTCGGGCGCGCAAGGGAGTGCCCAGTCTCCGGCGCACGTTTGTCGGGATGCTGGCGCGGGAGCGCGTGGCAGCTCGGCCCCGCGCGGCCCCTTCCGTTCGGTCTCCGGCGAATCCGCCACCCCCGCTCGTGCTTGGGTGAACGCGTACTCGGGTTCACCCGGAGGCCGGGCGAGGGTCCCCCCGCTGTCGACGCGCCGACCGGGGAGAGGTCGGCCAGGACGACAGGTAGGTGGACGTGTTGCGTTCGCGGCCGGGCTCCGCTGCCGCAGGCGTGGGCCGGTTACGGTCATGCTCCTCTTGACAAACTCGAACGCCCTCCTAATGTCTCCTCTGTCGGTCAACAAACTCGACCATCGAGACGTCGGGCGATGGCGGGTTCGCGCGGAGGGGTTGGTCGGGGTGCGTTGCGCCTGATTAGTCGCGCTGCGCGCCTGCTCCGTGCACCCCGAAGCCGGCCATCGAAGGTAGGGAGTACGGCCCCCGCTTCGGTCGGGCTCGGCCCCGCGGCCGGTCCTGGCGACCGAGCGAGGAGCAGCTCCCGCCCAGAGGCCCATCCGGGTGAGGCCGCTGGCGGGAGGGCTCCGCCCGAGAGGGTCCGAGGCTCCTTGGCGCGAACCACGGTTGCAGTTCCCGCTGCCATCGAGGCCGAGCCGCTTCGGTGGGAACCAGCAATCTCACGGGAAGGAGAACGCGATGCTGGCCGACCGCTTTACCCAAATCTTCCGCGAGGAGCACCGGCAAGTCCGCGACCTTCTGCTCGACCTGATTCAGGCCTTCCAGGACCGCGACCTGTCCCGGGCACGGGAGCGCCTCGGGCGGGTAGCCGCCCTGACCGGCCCTCACTTCCGCCACGAGGAGGAGGCGCTCTACCCCGCGCTGACCAGCCTGTTCGGCGATGGCTACGTCGAGGAGCTCTTCCGGGCTCACGACCGGGCCATTGCCGGCGCCCGCCGTCTGGTGGAGCTGGCAGAGAAGGCCGAGCTCTCCGAAGAGGAGGTGGCCGAAGCCGTGGGGATTGCGAGGGGGATCCTGCCTCACGTGAGCGACTGCGACGGCCTCTCCATCATGGTCGAGCGGCTGCCGGAGGAAAGGGTGCAGGCGATCCTCGACCGGCGAGAGGAGTCGCTGGCCGCCGGCCTCGACCTGCTTCGCTGGGCGGAGACCGTCCGGGGGCGCTGACCAGGTCGCGGGTTCCGCATCTGGCGTGAAGTCGCAGGGTCGCCGCGGTGAAGGCCGAAACGCCCTGCTCCGGTCGGCTTGGCTCGGGCGCGATGGGTGAGGTGGCCGAGGGAGTGCTGCGTCACGCGTCGGCTGAGAGCCTCCGAGTTCGACCAGGCCCGACCCCTGGCCTTCCGCCGCGTCGGCTCTCTCCGCTACGATCCCAGGCGATGGCGACCGAAACGGTCATCCGGCCCGAAATCGAACAGCAGGAGAGCACGGGCGAATCGCGCGAGCCGCTGTTCCACCTCATCCTGCTGGACGACGACGAGCATACCTACCAGTACGTGGTAGTGATGCTGAACCGCATCTTCGGGTATTCACCGGAGAAAGGCTTCGCCATCGCCTGCATGGTGGATAGCCAGGGCCAGGCGATCGTGATGACAGGTCCCAAGGAGCAGGTGCTGGAGAAGCAGCGCGCCATCCATAGCTTCGGGGCCGACCCCTGGATGCCCACCTCCAAGGGGAGCATGACGGCCATCATCGAGCCAGCAGGTTGAGGGTTAGCGGAGCGTCCGCAGAAGGCGGCGTAGCCGGACGAGCGACTCGAGGGAGTTCGCCGGCAGGAAGTGGTCGACCCAGGGCAACGCCGCTGCCATGCCGGCAGCGGTAGGCTCGTAGCCCGGGTGGCCTTTGAGTGGATTGAGCCAGAGGATGCGGAAGGACCGCCGCCGAAGTTCGGCCATCTGCGTCGAGAGCCGGGCTGGGTCGCCGCGCTCCCACCCGTCGCTCAGGATGAGCACCACCGTTCGAGACCCCAGCAGTCGCCGCCCGTGACGGAGGAGGAACTCTTCCAGGCAGGCGGCGATCGCTGTCCCTCCGCTCCATGCTGCGGTGGCCCGGCTGAGGGCCGCGGCCGCGGCCTCGAACCGCCGCCGGCGCAACAGGGGGGTCAGCTCGAAGAGGCGGGTGCTGAAGGCGAAGGTATGGACGTCGCCTCGCTCGCGCTGCAGCGCGTGCAGGAACTGCAGCAGGAACCCGGCGTACCGGTCCATCGAGCCGGAGACGTCGCAGAGGGCCACGAGGCGCAGCCGTTCCCGTCGCCGCCGCATCCGCTGGAGGTCGAGGAGCTCCCCGCCCGTCCGCTGCGCCCGCCGCATCGAACGGCGGACGTCGACCAGCGGCCCCGATGCCGAACGCTCGAAGCGCCGGCTGGGGGCCGTTGCCAGAACAGGAGCGAGCTTCGCCACTTCGCGCCGCACCCGCGCTGCCTCCGCAGGGGAGAGGTCGAGGAAGTCCTTCCGCACCAGGAGGTCGGTGTCGCCGGCGGTCGCCTCGAAGCCGGGCAGAATCGACGCGCCTTCCTCCCGGTCGAACCTCTCAAGCGGCAGGGTCACGGGGACGTAGGCGGCGGCGGGCGGCCGCGGCTGCTCCTGCAGCGTCGGCCTGAGCCGCTCCCCCGCTTCCTCCTCGGCGGACTGTCCGAAGAACCGCTCGAAAACGGCATCGAAGATGGGAAGTTCTTCCGGGGCAGTTACCGAGAGCGCCCGCAGGGCCGCGCGGAACGCCTCCCGGTCGGTGGGGTCGATGACGCCGAGCGCACGCACGGCCTCGACCGCCCGCGCCGGCGTGACCGCCAGCCCCTCGCGGCGGAGAGCGCGGCAGAAGGAGAGGACGCGGGCGGAGAGGCTGCCGCGGGGGTCCATCGCTCCGATGCTCCTATGATGCGGCCGCCGCTCCGCGCTCGGCGAGTTCGGCTAGCACCTCCTCGGTGTGCTCGCCGAGGAGGGGCGGCCGCCGCGTGAACCCCGCCGGCGTTCGTGACCACTCGGCGTAGCTCCTCACGAGGGTGAGCGGCCCGAATTGGGGGTGCTCGCACTCCCAGAAGAGGCCGTTCTCGCGGTGCCACGGGCTGGCGAAGATCTCCTCGATGCGGAGGGCGGGGGCGCAGGGGACGCCGCGGGCCAGGAGCCGCTCGAGGGCGTCGTCCCGTTCCATCTCCGCGAACACCTCCGCTAGGAGGGAGGCCAGCGGGCCGTCGTTGGACTGCTGGAGGGCATCACGAGCGAGGAACCGTCCTGCCCATTCGGGATGCCCGAGGGCGGCGCACAGTTGGTGAAATTCCTCCTCCCGCCGACAGACGATCGCCAGCCAGCCGTCGCGGCACCGGTAGAGGCGGTCGAGGGCGCGGATGCCGGGGAAGTCGCGCCCGCCCTTCGCCGGCGCCGGCCGCCCCGCATACCAGGTGAGTTCGCCCGATTGGAAGAGGATGCTCTGGGCCGCGAGGGAGGTTTCCACCCGCTGCCCGCGCCCCGTGCGCTCGCGAGCGAAGAGGGCGGCGAGGATGCCGAAGGCCGCCACCATGGATGTGGCCGTGTCGTTCACCGGGATCTGGTGGAAGACGGGCTCGTCGTCGCCCCCTTGGGCGGCCATCAGCCCGCTCTGCGCCTGGAGCAGCGGGTCGAACCCCGGCAGGGACGCCATCGGACCGGTGCTGCCGTAGCCTGTCACCGAGGCCTGAACGATGCGCGGGTTCCGGCGGGAAAGCGTGGGATAATCGATGCCGAGGCGCTCGAGGACGCCGAGTCGGTAGTTGTCGAGCACTGCGTCCGCGCCCTCGACCAGCCGATAGAACATCTCCCGCTGGGCCGGGTCTTTCAAATCGAGCACGACGCTGCGCTTTCCTTGGTTGTAACCGGCGAAGCCCAGTCCGTACTGCCGGAAAGGGTCGCCCTCGGGCGGCTCGACCTTGATGACCTCGGCGCCGAAATTGGCCAGGATGGCGCCGATGAACGTCCCCGCGATGACCATGCCGAGGTCGAGAACTCGTATCCCTGCCAGCGGCCCGCCCGGCCGTGCCGGCGGCGGCTCTCCGTGCTGCGGGGGCACGGGCGGCCGTTCGCGGAGGAGGGTGGCCGGGTCCACGTCCTCGATGAGGCCGCGGATGCTTCCCGGCGTCTCGGAGAGGCGGAGAGGAACGCCCGGCATGACGATGGTCCCTAGCTCGGGATGGCCGAGTTCGGCTCGCATGCCGATAGCCCGCACCTGCTCGCTTTCGAACCAACGCTCGCGGGGCCAGACAGGGGCGCGGGGCACGCCCGCTGCTTCCAAAAGGGCCAGCCATTCCTCCCGGGGGCGTTCGGCGAAGCGCGCATCGAAGCGGGCGATGACGGCCTCGCGGACCTCTGGGCGCATGAGGTTGGCGAACTCGCCGTCGACGCCCGGCATCGTCATCACATCGAAGAGGTCGAGGACCTCGAGCGCCTTGTAGAAGTGATGGGGCATGAGGGTGCCGAGGAAGAGCCACTCCCCATCGGCGCAACGGTAGAGGCGGTAGTTCGGCAGGGCGCCGCGGGCTCCGGGGCTTCGCATCCGCAGCACTTCGCCCGCCCGGAGGGCGCCGCCGCTTTCGACGACGGCGAAGCCGTGGATGCCGCCCACCGTGAGCGCTTGTCCCAACCCGCTGCGCTGCCGTTCGAGCAGCCCGGCGGCGATGGCGTCGGCAGCGATGAGCGCGTGGGCGTAGGCGAGCTGCGGCGTCACCAACTCGACCGGTACATCGTCCCAG
Source organism: bacterium HR29 (assembly GCA_002898215.1). Classification (GTDB taxonomy): domain Bacteria; phylum Chloroflexota; class Dehalococcoidia; order Tepidiformales; family Tepidiformaceae; genus HRBIN29. The sequence continues at coordinate 127,030 of BEIF01000002.1, forward strand.
CTGAACTGAAACCAGCAAGCCCCGCTCACCGCGGCGAGGAGCTGCTCCTCCGGCGGGAGAACGCTCCATCGGCCGCGTGGGGCGTAGGGCGGCATCCAGACGTGCAAGAGGCCAGGGTAGCGCGCCGTAAGGGTGCCGGCGTCGAAGCCGAGCCGCTCCAGCTCGCCCGGAAGGGCGTCGAACACCGCCGCGTCGGCGGAGGCGATGAGGTCCCGGGCGAGCCGTCTCCCCTCGTACGTGCCGAGGTCGAGGCGAACCCGTAGCTTGTTCCGATTCCAGCACCAGTAGCCGGGCTCGTGCTGGGCCCTATCGCCTTCCAGGGGCTCGACCTTGACGACCTCGGCGCCGAAATCGGCGAGCATCATGGTCGCCATCGGCCCGGCGATGCCCTGCGTGAAGTCGATGATGCGGATGCCAGCGAAGGCGCTCATGGCCGGGAGTATACGCTCGCTCCTGACGCCCGCGGGTGCTCAGCGCGCCGGTGGCAGAGCCGACGGCAATTCGACCCGAGCGGAGAGCGGTTCGAGGCCGCGGCGCGCGAACCAGCCTTGGTTCACTTCGAGGGCGTACCGGTAGGTCACCCCAGGGTCGAGCGGCGTCTCGTCGAGCGGCTGGCCGTCGACGACGGCGAGGATGCGGCCATCCGCTGCCAGGAAGGCGATGGTGAGGGGGATGAAGGTGTCCTTCATCCAGAAGCTGGTGCGCGTGTCTTCGGGGAAGAGGAAGAGCATGCCGGCGTCGTCCGGAAGCTCCCGCCGAAACATAAGGCCCCGCTGGCGCTCTTCTTGCGTGGCGGCGATCTCCACCGTGAGCGGGAACGCCCGGCCGTCGGGCGCGACGATTGCGATTCGAGCCGTAGGGAGCCCGGGGGCCGTGGGCGCCGCCGTTCCGGCAGCCCGGGGGTGCTCGCGGGCGGAGCAGGCCGCGGCGAGGAGAGCGGCGGCGGCGAGGGCCGCGAAGGCAACGCGCACGGCACCGTAGCCTACCGGTCAGCGACGCTGCGCGCCAACCGTCGCACGAACATCGGGGATCTACCGGTCAGGTGATCGGGGAGAGCCGCGATCGAGCGCGGCGGTGACGGCGCCTACCGTGGAGGCGTGGAAGGCCTGCCCGCATCTCGGGGTACGGCACGCTCGAACCTCGCCGCCAGGTTGCGGTCGCCGGTGTTCGTCCTGCCGGGAGCGGTCGTCGTGGCCGTGCTCGCCGCGGCCATCGCCTGGCAACCGGGCTCACCGTCGGCCGACGGCGGGGTCCACGTCGCCGCGCTGCCGGTGGCCGGAACGCCCGGACCTTCGCCGACGCCTTCCCCGTCGGCTGCGTCACCGACGGCGGGTGAGCGGAGTGCTCCGTCTCCAGCGGCGGGTGGAGGCAGCGCAACGGCGGAGGTTGCCGGCGCCCGCGCCACCGCCACGCCGACGCCCCCGCGCGTGTTCGCCAACGTGGGGGACTGCGGCGCGCTACGCGAGGCGGTGTACCCCCTCGCCGTGGAGCAAGGGCTTCAGGGGGTGACCGTCGCTGTCCGCACTGCGGCCGTCTATCCTCTCGAGTACCTTCAGTGCGTCCTGGCAGGGATGCAGGGCGCCGAGGCGGAGGCGCTCGCCGGCGTGCTCGCCGAGCGGTACCGCGCCGGGGATACGCACGCCGTGCTCCTCGATCTCTGGGTGACGAACGGCTCCCGCACCTTCGCTCAGGTGAACCTTCGCCGCGCCTCGGTGGCCGCCGCCAGCCAGCTTTTCGCCCCGAGTGCCGTCATTGGGGGCCGCGCCGAGGTAGTGCTCAACAGCGGCGAAGGCCGGTCCTTGTCGATCCTCGTCACGCTCCGCAACACGGTGGGCGAGACGACGGGCCCGCTCACCCTCACAGTCGAGGCGCCGCTCGTAGGCGGGCAGCCCGTCGCCGGCCGGTACCAGCTCTTCATCCCGTTGCCCTGAGCGGCGGTAACGGCTCGGGAAAGTTCCCCCTTGTACTGCGGCGTAGAATTTGTGACGAGAGGCACAAACGTCGGAGGCTAGTCATGAAGGGGAAGTTCGCGGCCGCGCTGCTCCTTCTCGCAGGCGCGGTCGCTGCGGCGGCCGTCGCCGTCGCTCTGCGCGATCCCGCCGGGCAGCGCGCCGCGGGGCCCGTGGTGGCGCCGAGTGAGCGGGGCACGACGGGCGAGCTGGTCGTGTACCGCTCGCCGAGCTGTGGCTGCTGCGGTGAGTGGCTCGCCTATGTTCAGCGCCACGGCTTCCAGGTTCGCGATGTCGTGGTCGACGACCTGGCCGCGGTCAAGCGCGAGCTGGGCGTGCCCGAGGCGGTGTGGTCGTGCCACACGGCGGTCCTGGGTGGGGCCGTCATCGAAGGCCACGTTCCCGTCGAGGCGATCCGGGCGTTCGCCACGGCACCGCTCCCTGGGGCGGCCGGCATCGCCGTCCCCGGAATGCCAGCCGGGTCACCGGGCATGACCGGCGGGCTCGCCGGACCGCTCCAGGTGGTCGCATTCGGCGCTGCCGGGGTGGAGCCGTTCATGACGCTCGAACGCTTCGCGCCGTAACATCGGGGAAGCAGACGCGCGATGGCGGAACTCTCCCTCTACCTCTTCTGGTCTGGGCTCGTCACGGCGAGCGTGTCGTCGCTGATGTACCTCGCCTCGCTTGCGGCGGGTGCCCTCGGAGCCCGGCGGATGGCTGCCGAGACGGGAAGCGGCACGGTTTCGGTGCCGGTTCCGACCGAACGCCCCGGGGAAGGGTTTCTCCAGCTTGGGACGACGCTGGCCGCCTTCGCCGCGGCGGCCTTTTCGGGCGCGGTGGCCGCCCGCTGGGCTGCCGTGGGCCACCCTCCGCTCTCGAACATGTACGAGGCGACCCTCGCCTTCACCGCGGCGATGGCGGTGTGCTACCTCGTCTTCGAGCGCGTCACCGGACAACGGCGCGTGGGCGCTGTGGCCATGCCCGTCTGTGCGGCCTTCGCGGGAGTGGCCACCCTCTTCCCGCACGAAATCCGGCCGCTAGTGCCGGCCCTCCAGAATCCGAACCTCCTCGCCCTCCACGTCAGCGTGATGATCGTCTCGTACGCGGTCCTTACCCTCGCCTTCGTGGGGGCGGCCGTCTACCTCGTGCAGGGCGGCGCGGGGCGTCGCCGCCTCTCGGCACTGCCGTCCGCCGAAGCGGCGGAGGAGTTCGCCCATCGCGCCGTGCTCGTCGGGTTTCCCCTCCTCGGGCTGGGCATCGCCCTCGGTGCCTGGTGGGCGAACAGCGCCTGGGGCCGCTACTGGGGCTGGGACCCGAAAGAGACGAGCGCGCTCGTCACCTGGCTCTCCCTGGCTGCCTACTTCCATGCCCGGGCTGGTACGGGCACGGTGGCGAACGCGCCCCTCATCCGGCGGCTTGTGCCGGCCTTCATCCGCCGGGGGCCGCGGCCCGACCCCATGTGGTGGATCGTCGTCATGTGGGGGCTGATGCTCTTTACCTACTTCGGCGTGAACCTCTGGGTCACGGGCCTCCATTCCTACGCCGGTGTCTGAGCCCCGCCGCGCCGAGTGGTTCGCTGCGAACCGCGCCAACTGGGAGGCCCGGGTGCCCGTCCACCTTCGCTCCCCAGCCTACGGGGTCGAGTCCTTTCTCGCCGGCCGGCTCGCCCTCGACCCCTACGACGTGGCGGCGGTCGGGGATATCCGCGGGAAGGAGCTCCTCCATCTCCAGTGCCACTTGGGTTTGGAAACGCTCTCCTGGGCTCGTCTCGGGGCTCGCGTGACGGGGCTCGACTTCTCCCCTGGCGCGCTCGCGGCGGCGAGGGAGCTCGCCTCGCGTGCGGGCATCGCGGCGGACTTCGTCGAAGCGAGCGTCCTCGACGCGCCCCGAGCGCTCGGCGGCCGGACCTTCGATGTCGTGTACGCGAGCTCGGGGACGCTGGCCTGGGTTCCAAGCGCGCTGGAATGGATGCGCGTGGCGGCGGCTTGCCTCCGGTCCGGTGGCCTCCTCTTCCTCCGCGACACCCACCCCGTCCTCCAGGCTGCCGCCGACGATTCGCCGCCAGGTCGACTCTCCGTCGTCGGCCCATACTTCGAGACGACGGAGCCGCTGCGCATCGTCTCCGAAACGAGCTACGTCGGCGGCGAAGGCCGGCTGGAGCACCCGACCTCTTATCAGTGGAACCACAGCCTCGGCGAGATCGTCTCCGCCGCCCTGGCGGTCGGCCTCGCCCTCGAACGCCTGGAGGAGCTCGACTGGTGCGAATGGCCGGCGCTCCCGTGGCTCGAGCAGGATGGTGACGGACGGTGGCGTGCACCTGCGGCGGGAGAGCGCCTCCCGCTCTCCTTCGCACTGGCGGCGCGGAAGAGCACCCGTTCGGGTCGAAGGCCCCACGCTTAGGCCTCGCGCTGCGAGGCCATCTGCGCGGCACCGACCCACGCGCCGTGGAATCCGTACGGCACGCGTTGGGGGAGGATGACGCGGGCAACGGGCGGGGCATCGAAGTTCTGCGCGTCGAAGATGACGAGCTCGCTCGTGCCCTCGCGGTCGTCGTAGACGAAGGTCATCACGTAACCGTCGTCCTCGCTTCGCGCCCGTGGTCGCGGCACGAAGACGCCCTCTCCGCCGGAACGGCCCCGTCCGAAGGGGTGAGGGATGGAGCGCCCCGTGGCGAGGTCGTACTTCACGAGGGCGTCGGCCAGCGGCCGGCCCCAGCGGTCGCGCACGAACCGGGCCGTATAGCCGTACCGGTTCGCTCGTCCGACGAGCGCCTCGTTGATGCGGGGGAAGTCCGTATCCGTATCGTCGAGCGGCTCCTGGCGGACCGCACCCGTCATGAGGTCGAACCGCCAACGGTGGAGGTGGTTCTTCGCCTGGGAGCTGAGCTGGCGCTCCCTCGCCGCGACCGGCTCCTCCTCGTCTCCGAGCTCGGCGAGGTCGACGCTCGGAAGGCTCCAGGCATCGAGGACGACTTCGTCCCCCTCTTCGAAGGCGTTGAGGACGTGGAAGACGTAACACGGGTCGGTAGAGAACCAACGTACCTCGCTCCCACTCCCGTACCGGGGCATGATCCCGAAGTGCGAGCCGCGGTCGGGCTCCCACTTCGCGATGGGCTCGCCCCGGAGGGCCCGTTCGAGGCTGAAGGTGTACGGGTGGTTCATGAAGATGGCGAACCGTTCGGTGATGGCGAAGTCGTGCATCATCACCCCGATGGGCAATTCGATGGGCGTGGTGTGCACGATTTCTCCCGCCGCCGACACAACGGAGTACTGCAGGTACGGCGGTCGGATGACGTTGTAGCCGAAGAAGAAGAGCTCGCCGGTCTGGGCATCGACCTTCGGGTGTGCAGTGAAGGCATGGAGGAGCTTCCCGCAATAGGTGTACGGCCCGACGGTCTCGAGGCCCGGTACGCGGATGTGGTGGGGCTCGCCGCCTTCCCAGAGGGCCAGCAGTCTGCCGTCGTGCCACACGAGGGCGGTATTGGCGGCATTCTTGAACGGCCCGTGGGGGTTGTCGAACCGCGGAGGCTCCAGGAGGCCGGTGAAGAGCGCACGGCCAGCTTCCCGCTCGAGCTCCCAGCCCTTCGTGCGGACGTACCGGTTCCGGTAGCTCGCCGAGCCGTTCGCGATGCGGACCCCGTGGAGCATGCCGTCTCCGTCGAACCAGTGGTACCGTCCGAGCGGGTCGAACTGGGGGTTGGGGCCGTTGCGGATGAACATGCCGTCCAGGTCCTGTGGAAGCTCTCCGATGACGGGTAGGTTGTCGGCGGTGACCTCCTCGCGGACGGGGGCGAAGTTGTCGCATAGGTAAGGGCTGGTGGGGCAGGTCTCGAGGGTCAAGGGATTCCTCCGGAAGTCGGTATTCAAAAACTTGCGTACCGTAAGGGGCACAATACGCCTCTCCGGCCGGGGGCCGCAACGCCCGGACCGCGAGCGCGGGGGGTCGTAGAATACGGCGGACGAGAGGAGGTTCTCCATGGCGGAGCTTCACTTCGGGGTGACGATCCCGCAGATCAAGCGCACCTGGGAGGAGGCGCGGGCGGCAGCGGTGGAGTTCGAAGCGATGGGGTTCGATTCGCTCTGGGTCTGCGACCACCTGTACGGCCCGCAGTCTCCCCATATCCCGATCCTCGAGGCGTGGTCGCTCCTGGCAGCGGTTGCGGCCGTGACCTCGCGCGTCGAGCTCGGGACGCTCGTCACGCCGGCGGGATTGCGGAACCCGGCGCAGCTCGGGAAGGTCATCGCCACGGTGGACAACATCGCCGGCGGGCGCATCATCGCCGGTCTCGGCGCGGGGTGGATGCCGCGCGAGTTCACCGACTTCGGCGTACCCTTCCACCCGACCCGCGAGCGGCTGCGCCAACTGGAGGAGACCATCGCCCTCTTCAGGCGGATGTGGGACCCGGCCGAGGAGGCGGTGACGTTCGAGGGGCGGTACGTAAAGGCGACGAACCTCGTATGTCTGCCGAAGCCGCCGCGGCGGGTGCCCATCCTCGTCGGCGGAAGCGGGGAGAAGGTGACCATGCGGATCGCCGCCCGCGAAGCCGACATCTGGAACAACCTCGCCGTGCAGCAGTCGGCCCTTCCCCGCAAGGTCGAGGTGTTGCGCGAGCACTGTCGCGCGGTGGGGAGGGACCCGGCGACCCTGCGCATCAGTCAGCAGTGCCTGGTGATCATCGCCCCCGACGAGGCGCAGGCGCGGGGAATGGTCGATACGGCGAAGCGCATCTTCGGCGGCCACATGGGCGACCCCGAGGGGCCGCTCGCAATCGCCGGTAGCCCGGAGCGTGTGCGCGAGCAGATCCAGGCGCACGTGGACCTGGGTTGCACGATGTTCCAGATCGAATTCTTCGGTCGCGACACGCGGGAGCCGGCCCGGCTCTTCGCCGACCGGGTGCTGCCGCACTTCCGTTGACGGCCGGTCGCCGCGGAGACGGCAGGCCGAACGCGTCGGGCGTCGGCGGCTGTGCCTGTCGCTCCGAAGCCGACGCCCCGGCCAAGGGGGCGCAAGCGCCGTCCCAGCCCGGGCTCTGGCTTGTCCTGTCCGGGCCCGACCTCAGGCGAAGTGGAAGCGAACCCGGAACGACTTCGGCCCGCCCGGGCGCACCGACATGGCCGGGTCGTCGATGAGCTCGAAGCGCCGGACACGCGGCAGCAGCTTGGAAAGAGCGACGTTCGCCTCGAGACGCGCCAAGGGTGCACCGAGGCAGTAGTGGATGCCCATACCGAAGGAGAGGTGGCGGTTCGGCTCCCGATCGGGGATGAATTCGTCGGGCCGTTCGAATTCCGCCTCGTCGCGGTTCGCCGAACCGAGCAGGACGAGCACCCGTGCATTCGCCGGGATGGTCACCCCGCCGACGTCGGCATCGCGTACGGCGCGCCGGATGGTCGCCGGGAATGGTGCGTAGTATCGGAGGGCCTCCTCCACCGCCGTGCGCAGGAGCCCGGGCTCCGCGCGGACGCGGTCGTACACCTCGGGGAACTCGGCGAAGGCGCGGATGGCGTTCACGATGAGGCCGGTCGTCGTTTCGTTTCCGGCGACGAGGAGCAGCCGAGAGAACATGAGCAGCTCGTCCAGGGAGAGCTTCCCCTCCTCCGTCTCCACGTGGACGAGGTCGCTGAGGAGGTTCGGCTCCGGCTCGCGGCGCAGCTTCTCGATGCGGGCGGAGAAGTAGGCGTCGAGCTGCCGGTTCGTCTCGGCGATGACCGAATCGTCACCGGTGAGGAGGACGTAGCCGACATTCTCGATGATGTCGTCGGACCAGCGCTTGAAGGTGGCGAGGTCTCCGTCGGCCACGCCGAGCATCGTGGCGATCACCTGGACCGGGAGGGGGTAGGCGAGCCCGGCGACGACATCGGCTTCCTCGGATTGGAGCATGGCGTCGATCAGCTTTTCCGAGTACGATTCGATCGCCGGGCGCTGGAGCTCCACCATGCGGGGGGTGAACGCCTTCGCCACCAGCGAGCGGAGGCGGGTGTGGACCGGCGGGTCGCTGAAGAGGAGCGACGGCGGGAGCTCGCCCGTGAGCTGCCGGACGCCCACGACGGAGGAGAAGGTGTCGGGGTCGCGCAGCACGCGCACGCAATCCGCGTACCGGGCGACCGCCCAGAGCCCTGTCCCACCGAGCTGCGTGACCGGCGCGGTTCGGCGAAGCTGGGAGAAGAAGGGGTACGGGTTCGCTCCGACCCCCTGCAGCAGCCCTTGGAACCCTGGCGCGGCTGGCTGGGTCATGGCTCACCTCCGTGAGGCGCCCGAAAGTAGTTCGCGCGTGCGAAAAGAATAACGGATGGCAGGAACGATGGAAAGCCGAGAAGGAATACATCCTACCGCGCTCGACCCCGCTCTCCTCGAGCGCGCGGCCTACGCCTACTCCCGCGCCATGACGGTCCTCGACCCGGTCCGACTGGAGGACTGGGATGCTCGGGGGGTTACCCTCGGTCAGCTCCGGCTCCTTTACATCCTCTTCGCCGAAGGGAATGTCCCCGTGGGATACCTCGCCGAGCGGATGGGGGTCCGCCCTTCGACGGTCACGGGGATGATGAACCGCCTCAGCCGCCAGCGCCTCATCCGGCGCCGAACCGACCCGCGTGACCGGCGCGTCGTCCGCGTCGAGCTGACCCCAGCCGGGCGCGAAGCGGTCTGCGAGCTTTCGACCGCGGCCACGAATTATCTCGGCGAGCTCCTCGCTCGGTTGCCCCAGCCGACCGTCGAGCGGCTCGTGGAGGGTCTCGAGGCGCTCGTCGACGCCGCCCGCGCGCGCCAGCAAGAAGGCCGCAGCACCCCGCGCGACGCCGATACCGATCGCCTATCGGAGGGATAGAAACCGCCGTCGTCTTCGACCTGCCGTCGGATGCGAGCGGGCGCTACGCTGGCTCCCGATGCCCTTCTTCGCCCCCGCTCGTGCGGCCTACGTCGAAAACCCGTACCCGTCGCTCCACCGGCTTCGCCGCGAGGCGCCGGTCTGGCGCAGCCCCGACCTGGGGGCCTGGATCGTGACCGCTCACGCTGCCTGCGCCGAGGTGCTGCGCGACCATACCCGCTTCTCCTCCGACCCGGCGGTGGCGAGAGGTGTCGACCCCGCCCTCGTAGGCCGGCGGCGGGAGTCGATCCCGTTCGGCGAAGTGCCCTCCCTCTCCTCCATCGACCCCCCAGCGCATGCCCGACTCCGTCGGGTGCTGGTGGAACCGTTCTCCCCTGCTGCGGCCGAGCGGGTTCGAGGTGTGGTGCGCGAGGTGGTGGCCGACGTTCTCGGCACCCTGCCGGCGGACGGTCCGTTCGATGCGATGGCGTCGGTGGCCGACGTGGTGCCTGAGCGGGTAATGCTCGCTCTGGCCGGAATCCCTCCGGAGCGCCGAGAGGAGGTGGGCCGCTGGCTTCGCGCCATCGCCCGTGTCCGCGAACAAGTGAGCTTCGACCCGCTGGAGCTCGCCGACGCCCGCCGCGCCGCCCCGCTCCTGGCGGGCTTTGTCGAAGAGGTCAGGAGCGCCCGGGACGAGCACTCCCCGAACGTGCTCCGCGAGCTTCTGGAGGCCGAAGGGGACGGCGTCATCACCCCGGCGGAGCTCATGGCCTTGCTCGTGCACGTGGCCGTCGTCGGCACAGGGCCCCTGGCGGGCCTCATCGGCAACGCCCTCCTTGCCCTGGCGCGGTTCCCGGAGGAGCACCGCCGGCTCCTGGGCGGTGAGGTCTCGTGGGAGAACGCCGTGCACGAGTTCCTCCGGTACGACGGCCCCACCCACGCGGTGCCAAGGGTCGTACGCTGCGACACGGAGCTGCGGGGGGCGCGGCTCCGGGCTGGCGATGTGGTCTACGCGATGGTCGGGGCGGCGAACCGCGACCCCGCGGTGTTCCCCGAGCCCGACCGGCTGGACCTCTCCCGCGACGCTCGCGCACACCTCTCCTTCGGTGCGGGGCCTCACTTCTGCCTGGGGGCGCCACTCGCTCGCATCGTCGCCGAGGAGACGCTGGCGCCGCTCCTCCAGCGGCTGGGAAGGTATCGCGTGGTGCGGGTGCGTTGGATGCACCCCTTCGAGCTCCGCGCACCGAAAGAGCTCGTCCTGGAAAGGGGGGCCTACTAGCCGCGGGGGCGGGGTGGTTGGGGGAAGCTGCGCATCGGCGTCAAGGCGTCGGCATCGATCTCGATGAGCGCGGGCGCGCCCTCCGCTACGGCCGCCGCGAACGCGTCCCGGAAGGCTACCGCGCTGCCGACGCGCTCGCCGCGGATGCCCATCGCCCGAGCGAGGGCCGCAAAGTCGGGCGTCGCCAGGTCGACGCCGATGGTTCGCCCCTCGAACGTCCGGGCCTGAATCGAGCGCAGGACGCCGTATCCGTGGTCGTTGAAGACGCAAAGGATGACCGGGAGCCGATACTGGGCGAGCGTGGCCAGCTCGCCGACGCTGAGCATCAGCCCGCCGTCGCCCTGGATGACGGCGGCCCGTCTGCCGGCCGCGGCCGCGCCGATGGCGAGGGGCAGCCCAGGTCCGATGGCGGCCGAGGCGGGGTAAATGGACGTGCGAGGTTCGAGGATGGGGAGGAGGCGGTTCCCCCACAGATAAGCGGGAATGGTCGCGTCCCGGACGATCACCGCGTCGCGCGGGAGGAGCTCGCGGATGGCGTCCATGATGGCAGCGTGGTCCGGGCCGATGTCCTCGCGGATCTGGCTCCGGGCGGCGTCCCGCGCCGCGACAGCCGCGGCCGTGAAGGCTGCGTCGTTCGCTGGAGCGTCCAGCCGCTCCAGAAGCGCCTCCAACGCGACCCGGGCGTCGGCCACGACGGCCGCGGCCGCGGGGTAGTTCCGTCCGATGACGCTCGGGTCGGCATCGATGTGCACGATCGGCATCGAGAGGGGGAGCGACCAGTTGCGCGTGGCCCCGCCCTGGAAGCGGGTGCCCACCGCAACGAGGAGGTCGGCACCTTCGAAGACCGCTTGCATTGCGGGGTGGGCGGTGAGCGGCCCCATGGCCAGCGGGTGGTCTTCGGAGATCACCCCGCGTCCGTTCACCGTGGTGAAGACGGGAGCACCGAGCCGCTCGGCGAGCTGGCGGAGGGGAGCGGAGGCGTCGATTGAGCCGCCGCCCGCCCAGAGCACGCGCCGGCGCGTCTCCCGGAGGAGCGCTAGGGCCCGTTCGAGCGGCTCCGGGTCGGGGCGCTGTGGCGCCGGTCGGTCGAAGGGCGGAACGACGACGGCGCCTCGGCGATACTGGAGGTCGATGGGTATCTCCACGGCGCCCGGCTGCGGTCGGCCGTCGAGGATGTCGCGGGCGACCTCGATGATCGTGCGGGCGATGGCCTCGGTCCGGCGCACGCTCTCCGCTCGGCGGCACACCGTCCGGAGCATCGGAAGCTGCGACTCCGCCTCGTGGAGGAAACCCTTCCCCTTGCCGTACCAAATGGTGTCGACCTGGCCCGTGATCAGAAGGACCGGACTGGAGGCGGCTGCCGCTTCGAAGAGACCGGTCATCGCATTGGTGGTGCCGGGCCCGGTCGAGGCGATGGCGACCCCTAGCCGGCCGGACGCTCGGGCGTACCCGTCGGCGGCGTGAACGGCCGCCTGTTCGTGTCGTACCGCGATCGGCTCGATGGTCCCGTCGCGGAGGATGGCATCGAAGATGGGGATGTTGTGGACGCTGACGATGCCGAAGACGCGGGTCACGCCGAGTGCCCGCAGGGCAGCGACGACGGCCTCGCCGCCGGTCCGCTCGGTCATTTCTCGGTCGGTCTGAAGGCAGGGTCGTCGGGATTGCGGGCGATAGCCCTCGTGAGCAGCGTGCTGTAGATGCGCGCCACCTCTTCCGGCGTGAGGCGTCCGTTCGGGTCGAACCAAGCGGAGAGGCGGACCTGAGCGCCGAAGATGATGTAGGCGGCCATGAACGGGTCGGTCTCGATGAACTCGCCCGCCTCGATCCCCTTCCGGATCACGTCGATGTAGGTGTACTCGTACTCCTTCAGGGGCGGCTTGAGGGCCTCCTGCACTTCTTCTGGCAGCTCTCGTGTCTGGGTAGCCGAGATTTCCGCGGCGCGGCGGTCGCGGATGAGGAAGAGCACGCTTTCGTAGATGAGCGTGCGGAGGATCTCCCGGAAGGGCCATCCCTCGGCCGTACCGCGCGCGACGACGCTGCGGGCAAGGTCACGGATGTCGTCGAGGTGGCGGCGGATGATGGCCTCGAGGATGGCGTCCTTGGAGGGGAAGTAGTAGTAGAGCGAGGAGACGCGGATGCCGAGTTCCGCCGCCAGGTCGCGCACGGAGGAGCGGCGGTAGCCGCGGACGAAGAGGCGCTCTGCCGCTTCGATGACCTCGTCGATCCGGGTACCTGGCCCGAGTTCCGGCGGGGGAGCGACCTCCGAAGCGGTGCCCCTGTGGGCGCGGGCATGGCGGGCCGAGCTCACGCTGCCACGGTACGCGTATTCGCCCGGAGAATGCAAGCCTGTATCGAGCGGACGTTCGTTTCGCGGGAGCATTGCGGGCGGAGAGCGACTGAAGCCGCGCGGCGGGGGCGAACCCGCCGCGCGGCCTGCTGCGAGGAGAGGCGGCGCGCTCAGGCCGCCCGCCGCATGCGCCGGGCGAATCGGGCGAGGAAGCTCTCGGCATCGCTCGCCGGCAACGGCCGGGCGAAGAGGAACCCCTGCCCCAAATCGCACCGCAGCCGCTGCAGCCGCGAGAGCTGCTCCGGGTCCTCGATGCCCTCTGCCACCAGCTCCAGCCGGAGCGTGCGCCCCAGCTCGATGATGGCGTGCGTGATCTCCCGGTCGACCCCGTCACCGGTGAGGTCCTCGATGAACGTCCGGTCGATCTTCAGCAGGTCGAAGGGGAAGCGGCGCAGGTAGGAGAGGGAGGAGCTGCCCGTGCCGAAGTCGTCGATGGCGAGGCGGATGCCCAACTCCTTCAGCTTCGACAGCCGCTCCAGCACCAGGTCCGGGTCCATGACGAGGACGCTCTCGGTCAGCTCGAGGATGAGCCGCCTGGGGTCGAAACCGCTCTCGCCAACGATTCGCGTGACATCGGCAACGAAGTTCGGATGCTGCACCTGCCTCGCGGAGATGTTGACGCTCATGGTCCATGGGCCGGTTCCCGGGTAGGCAACGGACCATTTCGCGGCCTGCTCGCAGGCTTGCTGCAGCACCCACGCACCGATAGGAACGATGGCGCCCGATTGTTCGGCCAGCGGGATGAACTCCGCGGGGGAGACGAGTCCCCGCTCCCGGTGGCGCCAGCGCAGGAGCGCCTCGAAGCCGTAGATCTGCCGCCCCCGTAGCCGAACCAGCGGCTGGTAGGCGAGGAAGAGCTCGCCGCGGGCGATGGCCTGGTGCAGGTCGGCCACCAGCTCGGTGTGGGCTGCCACCTGGGCCTGCATTCGCTGCTCGAACACCTCGTAGGTGCCCTTGCCCCGCGCCTTCGCCACGTACATGGCCACATCGGCGCTCTGCATCAACGACTCGGCATCGACGCCGGCGCCGTTGTGGCCGCTGATGGCGATCCCCGCACTGGCCCGCACGTACAGCTCCCGGCCGTCGATCACGGTCGGCACGGAGACGGCTGCCAGCACGCGCTCGGCGACCGATTCGGCGTCGGCCGGGTCGTCCAGCTCTTCGAGGAGGATGGCGAATTCGTCGCCACCGAAACGCGCCACCGTGTCGCTGGCCCGGACGGCGGCCCGCAGCCGAGCGGCCACCTCGATGAGCAGTCGGTCGCCGGCCGAATGCCCGAGGCTGTCGTTGATGCCCTTGAAATCGTCGAGGTCGAGGAAGATGACCGCCGCCCGCGTCTGCGTCCGATGGGCGTGGGCCAGGGCGCGCCGCAGCCGGTCGGTGAAGGAGGCCCGGTTCGCCAGCCCGGTCAGCGGGTCGTTGAGGGCCTGATGACGGAGGGCCTCCTCGAGCCGCTTCCGTTCGGTCACATCGTGCATGTTCAGCACGAGCCCGCCGATGGCAGGGTTGTCGCGCTGGTCAGTGGCCACCATCTCGAGGTGGCGCCAGCTCCCGTCCCGGTGGCGGAGGCGCACCTCGATCTCGAAGCGTTTCGCCCCGCCCTCGACGATGTCCTCGAACGCCGAAGCGAGCGTCGCCGAATCGGAGGGGTGAACGTACTCGATGAGACGCGTGCCCACGAATTCGTCGGGAACGTAGCCGAGGACGTGGGCCACCGCCGGGCTCTGATACTGGATGGTGGAATCGGGCGACACGACCGTGATGAGGTCGGCGGCGTTCTGCACCAAGGAACGGAAGCGTTCTTCCCGGCGGGCGAGCTCCTCACGCCACTCCTGGAGGTCGCGGTACAGCTGGACGCCCTTCACCGCGGTGGCGGCCTGGGAGACGAGCGCTTGCAGGAACTCGACCTCCGACTTCGGGAACGTTCGCTTGATGCTGGACGAGAAAGCGACCGTGCCGAGCGGGCGCCCCTGGTAGACCAAGGGGAACACCGCCAAGGAAAGGATGTGTGCACGCTCGTAGAACTTCTGCCAGGCTCGCACGTCGCCGAAGAAGCGCAGGGTGGGTGAATCCGGGTCGGCGAAGACATCCGGCACTAGCCAGGGCTCGCCTCGTTCGACGAGGATCTTCCCGAGGGCGGTGTTGCCGCGGGGTGAAATCGCTGTCCCGAAGCGCCCCTGGAGGTAGCCGGAGGCGGTCTCCGTGTCGGAGTGACGGTGGATGTTCTGGGCGACGTCGACGATCCGCTCCAGGTCGTCGCTGTACACGGTGATGGTCACCCAGTCGTACCCCGAGGCTTTCGCCAGCGCCGTCGCGAGGCGGGTGAGGACGGCTTCGCGATCTTCGGCGTCGTTGAACGCTGCCGCGACGTCGGCGAGCGCCTGGAGCTGCAGCTGCTGCCGCTCCCGGCGGGTGACATCGAGGTGGTTGGCTACCAGCGAGGCCAGGAGCGGGCGAGCGATCTCCAGGAAGCGGAGGTTCCGCTGCCCGATGCCGTGTGGCCAGGGCCCGCGGGCTACGAACATCTCCGAGCTGCTTTCGTAGCCGGGGAGGATCATCGCCACGTGCGTGGCCGGCTCGTTCGGCGTTGCCGGGACGCATTGCAGGACGAACCTGTCGTCCGCTTGTACCGCTGCGACGAGCGTCTCAGGGTTGCCGGCGAGCTCCCGCCAGATGAGCCAGTACCCCCGTTGCTTGAGCTCGTACGAATCCGGGGGGCAGGGGCAACCGATCCGGATGAAATGGGGGTCGCCCGAGCGGATAACGTACGCCTCGGCGGCGCCCAGATAGCGGCCGACCGCCGTCGCCGCGCGCACGACGTCCTTCGCCGTCGGCGTGGGTTGGCCGGCGAGCCGCGCCAGCCGCTGCAAGCGTGCCTGCATGACTCCTCCCCCTCGAGCGCATGATGACGTGGCGTAGGTAGCGGAACTGCGCCCTCGATCGGAAGAATCGGCAGAGTTGCAAATCGGGAAAGGCCCTGACACGAGGGGAATTCGTGGACAACCGTTGGTTGCGGGCGTTCCCTAGACCGTCACTCGGTGCGGGTGGGGGCCGAAGTCCGCCTCGTAGAACGGTGAAACCATGCTCCCGGGAGGGACGAGCTCGTCTACCTGCCGCCGGTCCTCGTCGGTGACGGTCACGTCGAGCGCGCCGAGGTTGTCCTCGAGCTGCTCCAGGGTTCGCGGCCCGATGATCGGGCTCGTGATACCGGGCTGGTGCATACACCAGGCGAGCGCGAACTGGGAGAGCGTGCAGCCCTTCTCCCGGGCGATGGGCTGCAGCCCGTCGACGATGTCGAAGAAGCGCTCAGTCCAGCGTCGCCGCTGCAGTCCGGTGAGGTTCGGCTGCCCGAAGCGTGTGTCGGGAGGAGGTGGCTCGCCGCGGCGGTACTTCCCGGTAAGGAGGCCCCCGGCCAAGGGGCTCCAGGGGATGAGGGCGACTCCGAACGTCTGCGCCATGGGGATGAGCTCCCGCTCGATCCGCCGGTCGAGGATGTTGTAGGGCGGCTGTTCGGTCACGAACCGGTTGAGGCCGAGCTCCTTCGAGACCCAGAGCGCCTCGACGAGCTGCCAGGCGGCGAAGGTCGATGTGCCGATGTAACGCACCTTGCCCGAACGCACCAGGTCATCGAGCGCGCGCAGCGTCTCGTCGATGGGAATGTCGGGCTGGGGACGGTGAATCTGGTACAGGTCGATGTAATCGGTTTGCAGGCGCCGCAGGCTCTGCTCGCACTGCTCGATGATGTGCCGCCGGCTGTTCCCCCAGTCGTTCGGACCGTCGCCGACCCGAGCGTGCACCTTCGTCGCCAGGACTACCTGGTGTCGCTTCCCGTTCGCCTTGAGGGCCCGTCCCACCGCTTCCTCGCTCCGGCCGCCGGCGTAGACGTTTGCCGTGTCGATGAAGTTGATGCCCGCGTCGAGCGCCCGGTCGATGATTCGGGCCGCGTCGTCGAAGCTCGTGCGGCCCCCGAACATCATCGCTCCCAGGCAGATGGGGCTGACGCGGACTCCCGTTCTCCCCAGCGGTCGGTACTCCATCGTGCTTTCCCTCCTCTGCAGGGGTTGTGGCCTCGGCCTGGCGGTGGGGCGGCGCTCACCAAGCGGCGCCCATGCCGCCATCGACGTTGATCGCCGCTCCCGTGACGTAGCTGCCCGCGTTCGAGACGAGCATCAGGATGACCGCCGCGACCTCCTCGGCCTTGCCGATCCTGCCCAGCGGCACCGCTGCGCCCATGCGCGCGAAGGCCTCCTCCAGGGTGAGGTCCGGGAAGCGCTGTCGGGCGGCACGGGCGATCTGGGCGCTCTCGATGATCCCCACGCACACCGTGTTCACGAGGATGTTGTCGGCGGCCAGGTCCTTCGACATCGCCTTCGTGAGGGCGATTCCGGCCGCACGGCTCACGGAGCTGGGCAACGAGGCGGGCCCGGGCGTCTTGCCTCCCACGTGGGTGATGTTCACGATGCGTCCCCCGCCCGCGCGGCGCATGTGGGGCACCGCCAGCCGGCTGGCGCGGATGGCAGCGAACAGCTTCAGGTCGAGGTCGGCTTGCCAGGCGTCGTCGCCAACCGCTTCGAACGGAGCTGCGGCGGCCGTGCCGGCGTTGTTCACGAGAATGTCGATGCGACCCCACCGCGTGGCCGCCTCACCGACGAATCGCTCCAGGTCGCCGGGAACGGTGACGTCGGCAGGGATGGCGAGCACCTCGCCGCGGGCCGAAGCGCGAATGTCGTCCGCGGCTGCGGCCAAGACGTCGGGCCGGCGGGCGCAGATCGCGACGTGCGCTCCCTCGCGGGCGAGCAGCGCCGCGGTGGCCTTGCCGATGCCTTCGCTGCCGCCGGTGACGAGCGCGACCTTCCCCTCCAGCCCGAGATCCATTCCGGCAACCTCCCTTGCGTGTCCTTCAGCCGATGGCCCAACTCACGATGCCGAAGCCTGCCCCGGCGAGAGCCAGGAGCCCCAGGGCCGATTGGGCGAGCATACCGTCTTCCTCGTTCCGGGCCTGCAGCCACGACCAGAGGAAGAGCGGGACGAGGAGGAAAGCGGCAACGAGCGTCACCACGCTGCCATTCTAGCCCGTGGCCCCGCCCTGGATGCTCACCAGAAACTCGATGCGTTCGCCGTCGGACAAGGGCTCATCGAGGTCCGTCTGGGTGTCCCCTCGTACGGCCATGATCGCCTCCGTATCGACCTCGGAGAACCCCTCCTCGCGCAGGATGTCGCGGGGGGTCAGCCCTTCGCGCCACGGGACCTCCGTTTCCGCCTGCTTCGAGCGGGTGCGAGGCACGAGGGTAGCGAACCAGCGAACGTAAACGGACATGGCGGCTCCGGCAGATTGGCTCGGGACGATTCTACCCGGAGCGCCGCTGCCGGCGCGCGGCGTGCCGGCGTAGACTGGGTACGTGCACGGACACCGCCCCGACCCCGGGCGCGCGCTGGCCGTGGCGCTCGCCCTCACTCTCGGATTCGCTGCCGTCGAGGCGGCAGTCGGAGTTGCGACCGGTTCCCTGGCGCTGCTCTCGGATGCGGGCCACATGCTCGTCGACTCGGCGGGGCTTCTCCTCGCCCTCGCGGCGACGGCCGTCGCACGCCTACCGGCCGATTCCCGTCGAAGCTACGGGTACGCCCGCGCCGAGGTTCTCGTGGTGCCGGTCCATGTGCTCCTCATGCTCGGGATCGCGGGCTACATCGTCTACGAAGCCGTCCGGCGCATCGGCGAACCGCCAGAGGTGCTTGCCTGGCCGGTGGTCCTCGTCGGCCTCGTCGGGCTCGTGATCAACCTGGTCGCCATACGCCTGCTGGTGGAGCATAGCGAGCGGAACCTGAACGCCCGCAGCGCGCTCCTGGAAGTGGCCGCCGATGCGCTCGGTTCGGTCGGTGTCATCCTCTCCGGCGCGGTGATTGCCGCGACGAGCTGGACGGCGATCGACGTCATCGCCAGCCTCGGCATCGCCGCGCTCATCCTTCCCCGTGCGGGGAGCCTCCTTCGTCAGGCCGTCGAGATCCTCCTCGAAGGGGCGCCCGGACACCTCAGCCTGCGCGAAATCGAAGATGATGCCAGGCTCGTACCGGGCGTCCTCGCGCTCCACGACCTGCACGTGTGGTCGCTCGCACCGCACTTCGTCGCCCTCAGCGCCCACGTGGAGGTGGCGACGATGGAGGGGTGCGACCGGGTCATCGCGGACCTGGCCGAGGTGCTTCGCCGGAGGCACGGGATCGCGCACGTCACCCTCCAGCCGGAGACGCGGGCACTCCACGAGGCCGTGGAGTGCTGTGCTCTGCCCGATGCGGAGGGGGTCCTGACGCGACTCCACCCTGAGGGCGCCGTGCTCCGGGTGCCGCGAAAGGAAGGGTAAGCCAGCAGTCGCGTCACCCCCGGCTTGGTCGGGCGACCGCGCTACGATCCCCCTGTGCCGCTCGTTCGGGTCTCCCGCCGCGCACTGGCCGGCCTCGTAGGGGCGGCTCTCGCCGTCGCTGCCTGCGGTCCGCCGCCCGATGCTGGCGTCGCTGCCTCTCCCTGGCCCGGCGAAGAGCAACCCGGCGAGTTCGTCCCCCTGCGCGCGTACCCGGTCGGGAGCGATTGGTTCGTGGGGGAGAACAACTTCGGTGTCGCGCTCCTCGGCGAGGACGGCCTCCCCATCCGTGGTGCGGCCGTGACGCTCGCCTTCTACGACCTCCGCGACCGCGAACGCCCGCTGCGGGTCGGCGAAGCTGCGGCGACGGAGAGCGTTCCCGCCAGCGACCCCCGCGTGGGCGCGTACTACGCTCGAGTGGAGTTCCCGCGCCCGGGGCTCTGGGGCGCCGAAATCCGCGCCGCCCTCCAGGATGGTCGAACGGGCGTTGCCCGGGTGGCCTTCGCCGTCACCGCCAAGCCGTCGGTCGCCGCGCCTGGGCAGCCGGCGCCACGCAGCGACAACCTCACCGCCGCCGAGGTGGCGGACCTCCGGGTCATCGATTCGGGCAACCCGCCGAACCGGATGCACACCTGGAAGATCCGCGACGCCATTGCCCAAGGGTGGCCGCTCGTGGTGGTCTTCGCGACGCCGGCGTACTGCACGAGCATGGCCTGCGGGCCGGTCGTGGAAGAGGTCCAGGCACTGGCCGACGAGTACGACGGCCAGGTGGCGTTCGTCCACATCGAGGTGTGGGCCGACCCTGCCGCGGGCCAGGTGCACCGCGCCGTCCGCGAATGGCTCGTTCGCAGCGACGGCGGTTTCAGCGAGCCGTGGGTCTTCATCGTCGACCGGAGGGGGATCATCTTCGACCGGTGGGCAGGACCCGTCTCCCGGGAGCTGCTCGAGCCTTCCGTCGCCGCCGTGGCACGGGGGGAGGTATGGGAGCGGTCCCGCTAGTAGCGCCTCCCCACACGCGACCAGTCGTTCGCCGTGAAGATGTCCGCCTCCCACGGGGTGCGCTCGCCCAGGGCGAGGCGGAAGTAGGCGGCTGCCCCGATCATCGCTGCGTTATCGGTGCAGAAGTGGGGCGGGGGCACGCGCACAGGCACCGGCGAACGTGAGGCGATCTCCTCGCGGAGGCGTGCGTTCGCCGCCACACCCCCCGCGAGCAAGATTTCGGCAGCGCGGAGCTCGCGGGCAAGGCGCGCCGTCTTCCCGGCGAGGACATCGACGACCGCCTCCTGGAACTCCCAGGCAATGGTTGGGATGCTCCAGCGGCCGGCTCGCACGGCGTGGAGCACAGCGGTCTTCAGTCCGCTGAAGCTGAAATCGAAGGTTCCCGGAAGCCATGCCCGGGGGAGGCTGAGGTCGGAAGGCCCGCCTTCGGCCGCGGCGCGGGCGATGTGGGGCCCCCCGGGGTACGGAAGCCCCAGCAGCCGGGCGACCTTGTCGAAGGCCTCCCCGGCCGCGTCGTCGAGGGTACCGCCGAGGCGCTCGTATTGCCCGTGCCCGCGCATCAGCACCAGGTCGGTGTGGCCGCCCGAGACGACGAGGCAGAGCGCTGGGAAGGCGGGCTCCGGCCCCTCGATCAGCCAATTCGCGTAGATGTGGCCCTCCAGGTGGTTCACGCCGAGGAAGGGGAGCCGGCGGGCGTAGGCAAGGGCCTTGCCGTAACCGAAGCCGACGAGGAGGGAGCCTGCCAGGCCTGGCCCCTGGGTAGCTGCGACCGCGTCGATCTCGTCGAGGGTGCAGCCTGCCGCGGCCAACGCCTCCTGCACGACGGGACCGATCGTCTCCAGGTGGCGCCGGCTCGCCACTTCGGGGACGACGCCCCCGTACTTTGCATGGAGCGCCGCCTGGCTCGCGACGATGGATGATCGCGCCGTGCGGCCATCGCTGACCACGGCTGCCGCCGTTTCGTCGCACGAAGTCTCGATGGCGAGGATGTTCACAGCTCGAGGGTACCGCGGATGACCCCGCTGCGACTTTACTCCGCGCTGCGGACGAGGATCGTCGGGACGTGGCCGTGTTGGATGAGGCCTACGCCCGTGCTGCCGGACACCAGGTGCCGTCGGGCGCTGTAGCCGTGCGTCGCGAGGGCGACGGCGTTCGCCCGGCGCGCCGAGGCCACCCGGAGAATCCCGTGGTCGACGCTCTCCAGGTCCTCGAGGTCCTCGACGGCGATCTCCAAGGAACCCACCGCCGGTAGCCGCTCGGCGAGCGCCTCGAGTCGGGCGCGGAGGTCGGCCTTCTCCTCCGCCGGCCCCCGATCGCCGAGGCGGGGTTCGTAGAGCGATACGAGAGAGACGGCGACCTGGCTTCCTTCGAGGAGCGGTCGCAGCGCCTCGGCGACCCGGGCAGCGGCCGGGGAGCCGTCGCTGCACACCACGAGCCGGTACGGCCCGTCCAGGTCGGCGGCACTCGATTCGACGTTCGGGCCGACGACGAGGGCGGGGAGGTCCGTGCGTGCGAGCACCCCAAGGGCGGTGGAGCCGACGACGAGGTGGCGGACGAGCCCCGCACCGTGGCTGCCGAAGGCGAGGGCGTGTGCTCCTCGCTCGCTGGCGATGCGACAGATGGCAGCAGGGGTATCCTCGTCGGGCCGCTGCGGCTCGATGGCGATGGCCGCCTGCACCCCGAGCATCCGCAGCTCCTGGCGCAGCTCCGCTTCCCAACGGTTGGCGAGAACGGCGGCCGCCTCCTCCGTCGAGGGGGCGACGATGCCAGACAGATCCTTGAGCCGATTCATCACTCGGACGACGGTGAGGGGGCGGTTCGTTCCCCGCGCCAGGGCCCAGGCGTGCGGGAGCATCCGGCTCGCGTGGTCGGAGCCGTCGGTGAAGGCGAGAATCGTCATCGCGCGTTCCGTTCCTTCCGGAGAGGGCGTCTCCCGAAGCTTACCATCGAACCCGCCACAGCTGGCCGTTCGCGAAGACGTATCCGGTGCCGTCCCTCCCCGTGGCGAGGGCGCTCACTGCCTGGAATTCGGGGTGTCGGTACTGGTGGTCGAACGTGCCGTCGCTGCGGAGTACCACCACCCGGCCCGCTGCCGGGTCGGCGAACGCGAGCTGTCCCTCTCCGAACGGTTGCGCCGGTGCGGGGTTCACGAGCGGCGTATCGATGCCCGCTTGGGAGAGGGTCAGCGAGAGCTGCCCGCTGAAACGGCGAACCGTCCCGTTCGCATCGGTGGTGTAGATCTCCGAATCGATGACGGCGAGCCGACGCGCGCCCGCGAGGTCCGGGGTCTTGAGGACTTCGCGCGGGGGTTCGCCGAAGGCGCCGTCGGTAGCGGTCCAGGCGTACACTGCACCTGCCGCGGGGTCGAGGCCGAAGAGCGTGCCGGCTTCCCAGTCGAGGTCGTACAGATTCGCACCCGGCGGCAAGGCGAAGAGAATCGGCTGGAGCGCTCCCGAGCTCGGCGTGAAGCCCCAGAGGCGGCGGCTCGCATCGAAGATGAGGAGGGTCGGCTCGGCGAAGCCCGGGCCTTCGGCCAGGGTGACGGCGATCGGCCGTGCCAGTCCAGCGGCTGGGTCTTCGCTGTAGATGGCGGTGGCGAGGTCGCCGGTGAGCGGCTGGCGGATGACACGGCCCGAAGCGGTGTCGAGCAGATACGCATCGGTGCTCGTGATCGTGAGGTGGGAAGGGGTCACGGGCCGGTCCCCGAAGGTGGAGAGGTCGCCGATCTGTTCGACGGCGGCGGGGGTCCGGATCGCGTCCATGGCTGCCAAGGCTTCGCGGGCGCGGGCGATCCACTGTTCGAGGCCGGCGTTGGTTCCGGCGGCCTCTCGGGCCTGGAGGAGGAGCGCCTGTGCGTCCTGGAGGAGCTGACGCCTGGCGGCAGGGTCGGCCTGCACTTCCGCGGCGGCCAGCTTCTGCTGCGCAAGGTCGACCAGGTCTTCCCAGCGCTGGCCGCCCGAGCTGTCGAAGAGCGAGGGGCCGAAGACGAACGAGAAGAGGCTGACGAGGATCGCCAGCCCCACGGCAACCACGAGCCAAGTTGGCGGCGCGGGTGCCGCTAACGCCCCTCGTTCGTGGATGGCCCCGTGACTCCGCCAGCGGGCGGTGGAGCGGCGCCGCGGCCGCACGAGGGGTCGGGCACGGAAGCCGCCCTCCCCGGTGAACGAGACCGAGTAGGCGGCGGAGGTGGTGCGTTGGGTCGCTTGCTGGCTGGCGGCGAGCTCCTCGCACAGCGGGGCGTCGGAAGCGGGGGGCTCGGGTTTGGGCGCGAGACGCTCGGGAACGAGGCTCCGGGCGAAACTCGCTCGGCCCTCCGTCACGCGTCCGCCGGCGCCGCGGCCCGAGCCGCCTGCCCCTGTTTGGACGCTCTTCGCGGCGCCAAGGGCGAGGGACACGAGGGCCGCCCGCGCAGCCGAGGCGCGGGCCCGGCTCTCCTCGACCCGGCTCAGGAACGCCTCGTCGCCGGCGGCGAGAGCGAGCACCTGCACCTCAGGTTGTCGGATGGCGGCGCGTGCACGCGTGCGCTCCGCCACGGCCTCGAGCTGGCGACGGGCACGGGCAAGGTCCCACTCGTGCTGGTCGTCCGTGAAGAAGAGGCTCGGCTGGATCGCCGTCTCGCCTCCCGGGGCACGCCCCGAAGCGTCGCCCCCGGTCGCGTCGATGACGACCTCGGCGCCCTCCGCTTCGGCCTCCGCTTCGGGAGCGGCCGGATGCTCGACGAGGAGGACGGTGACGTTCCGAGCTTCGCGGACGCGGTAGTACAGCTCGCGGAGCGCCTGTTCGCCCGGAAGGCGGAGGATGCCTTCGATGGCCTCCTCGTCGAGGTAGCGGAGCGCAGCCGTGGAAAGCAGGAGCACCCGGTCGCCGGGGCCAAACTCGATGCGCGTGAGCTGCGGCTCGGCGGTAGCCAGCGAGCCCACAGGGGCGGCGTGGCCTTCGTCCGGCACGTGGGCGCGCACCGCGCCCTGCCGGAGGTGGAAGACGGTTGAAGGGCCAGCCTGGGCGATGACCGCCTGGTGGCCGCGCCGGGCGAAGACCGAAAGCCCCAACGCCACCCGGTGCTGAGCGATGCTCTTCCGGTTCCAATCGAGGACGTTTCGCGCCGCTTCGGCGAAGGCGTGGCGGAGCGTGCCGGTGAGGCTGAGGTCGAGCTGGGCGACGAGCTGCCCGATGGCGGACACAACGTGGCCGGCGAACGCCTCCCCCGCCGGGGTCGTCCCTTCGGCCACCACGAAGAGCTCGGCGCGGTCGCCAGCCGGGCCCTTTCCGTGGAAGATTCCGCCGTTCGGTCCACAGTCGACCGGCTCGTGATCCACGATCGCGAACTGGCCGACCTGGAGTGGCTCGGTCACTTGCGGGACCGTCCTTCTTCCAGGATAGGCACGGGGTATGGCGATGCCGTGGCGCCATCGCTGCCGAGGCAGCGATCACCCCGCCGGCGCCGGGCGAGCGTCACTGTACCATCCGCCGTCGCTACTGGCCATCCCTCGGTAAGGCCTTCCGACGAGGTCGCGCTTCCCCAACTCCGATGGCCGGAGTGCGAAGCCGACCCGCTCGAGCCGGAGGACCGCTGGACCCGTCGCCACGGGCCGCCCCCGCGCTGATGGCCGGGAGGTCGATTGCGAACGCGTCCGGCGAACTCGTGAGCCGTACCAGGGGTGCCAGGGCTCACCCTTCAACCTCCTACTCGAGGGCGGCGAGCCAGGCGAAGACATCTGGCGCTTCGTGCGGGAATCACGCGCTGCCTTCCCATCCTTGGACCTGGGCGGAGGCCCCACGCAAGGCCCGCGGCAGGCGCCGTCTGCGAAATTCTGGCAGCACCCCCACGTTTCGTTCTCTCCGAGGCGTTTGGTCGCCAAGAACGTGGTTGGCGGGGCAGCCCGCGACGTCACGAGCTGACGCGCGCCGTCGCTAGCATAGGAGTATGCGCGACGACGACCCCCGCAATCACGCGGATGTCGCCCTGCTCGTCGATTGGGAGAACTTGAAGTTCAGCCTGATGCAACGCCAGCGGCGGCCGAACATCACCGCGCTCCGCGAGGCTGCGGAGCGCTTCGGCAGGGTGGTGTATGCCCGAGCGTATGCCGACTGGCAGGACCCGGTCCACGCCGACGACCCGAGGGCGCTCTACGCTGCCGGCCTCGAGCCGATGTACGTGCTGACGAAGCGGTACACCACCACCGAGGGAGAGACGACGATCAAGAACTCGGCCGATGTGAAGCTTGCCTCGGACTGCGTGGAGGCAAGCCACCTCTATCCCAACATCGGCACGTTCGTCATCGCGTCCGGCGACCACAGCTTCATGCACGTCGCCGCGCTCCTCCGCGCCCGCGGGAAGCGGATCGTCGTGATCGGCGTTTCCTGGGCCATGTCGCCCCAGCTTGTACAGCAGGCTGACGTGGTACTCTACTACGACCTCGACGTGGAACCGGAGCCGGGGCGCACCGCAGCGCCGCCCTCCGGCGCCGCACCGCCTCCTACTCTCGAGCCGCGGCTCGTCCAGGCTGCCGACCGCGCCTTGGAGCTGGCCCGCGCCCGGGGCGCGGTCGCGGCCGAGCCGCGGGAGGTCGCGGAGGTGCTTGACCTGGTGGTGCGCATCGTGCGTGAGTACCGGGAAGCGGGCCGCGACCTCCCCCTCTCGCTCGTCGGTCAGGAGCTGCAGAAACGGCTGGGCCCCGGCGAGTTCCAGCGCGTGGCGAGAGGCCGAGCGGGCGAGTTCGCCAAGGCGCTACAGGAGTACGGCTTCGTCAAGCTGGTGAATCATGAGTTCGCCGACTGGCTCTACCTCCCCCACGAGGAGCCGGAGCTCGCCCGCCCCGCCTCGGCTGCCCGTGATCTCCCCCGCTACGACTACTCCCGGTTCAACTACAACGACCTCGATGCGGCGGCGAAGGGGCGCGTGATCTCGGCCATCCACGAGGCACGGTGGAAGCCCGGGATGAACTGGCTCACCTTCAACCGCATCGTGGAGGCGGTGAAGCCCGTCGTCGAGCGCGACGAGAGCGACGTCAAGAACCTGGTGAACAGCATGATCAGCTGGGGCATCCTGCGCATCGACCAGCGGCGTGAGGCGCGCGACCCCCAGACCGGTGCCCTCTACGAGTTCAATACCTTCGAGCTCGACCTGAACGCGCCGGACGTGCGGATGGCCCTGAAGCTCGGCTAGCCCCTTAGAACGGTTTGAAGACGGCGAGGACGGAGAGGGTCGGCACGCTCAACACGAGCATCGTGCCGAAGACGAGCGGGACCTTGTCGTCGAGGATCTCCTGGAGTTCGGGCGTCACCTCCCCGCGCTTCGCCGCCGTCAGGGCCGCCACCCGCGCCCGGCGCAGTCCGAACCCCATCAGGGGGAGGCAGATGAAGTAGAAGAAGACGTAGAGGAGCGTCAGCGCCCCGAGCCAGAGGTCGGTGAAGAAGTTGTACCCTTCGGCCACGGCCCAGAAGAAGCCGGTGATGCCCGAGGCCATGGCCCCCGGCAGCAGCACTCGCGTCTCGTTGTTCGCCGCCTCTACGAGGAAGAACATCTGGCGCTGCACGTCCTTCGTCGCCCAGGCGCGAACGATGTGCGGGTAGGTGGCGCCGAGGCCCGCCCCCAGCCAGATGAGCGCCAGGACATGCACGAAGCGCCAGCCGTCCATCCTTCCTCCGTGCAGGCCACGGCCCCGGCCTCGGCCGGGGCCGCTCACGCGGTAGTCTACCGTCACGGCGCTTACGGCGCCGGGTCCACGACCAGCAGGAGCTCCATCCCTGCCTCTCGGTGACCGGCGATGTCGCAGTACACCGGGTACCGCCCGGGCTGCTTCGGCGCCGTCCACGTTGTGCGACGCGTGCGCCCTTCGGGGATTACCACTTCCTCGATGCCCGCTTCGTCGCTTTCGAACTCGTGGTCGCTCGCGCCCTCGTTCTCGATGACGAACGTCACCTTCTCTCCCGCCTGGACGTGAATCTCCCTCGGGTCGAAGTACATGTGCTGGGCATCCAGTTCGCCGGCGCGGACGATGATCTCCCGGCCACCGGACCCGCCGCAGGCGGCTGCGGCCGCAGCAGCGAGGAGGGTGGCAGCGACCAAAGGGAGCGCGAATCGGGAGCGGTGCATGGCTCGTTTCCCCCTCGATAGGGTGTTCGATGGCTTCGTGCTCGTCTTACGCCCGGGCCGCTGCCCTTGGCTGGGCCGTCGAACCTTCGCCCGGACCGGTGAGCAGGTACAGCACGGGCATGACGGCTAGGTAGGCGACGTACGCCACTACCTGCCCCAGGAACGGGCTCGCGTCGTACCCCACCAGGGTGGCCAGGAAGCGCCCGAAGCTGGAGTTGTCGGGGAGCAGCTCGTACGTGTCCCAGGCGCGCGGGCCGAGGTTCCCGAAGAGGATGTTCGCTTCGTGCAGCTCCTTCAAGCCGTTCGTAAGCAGCCCGGCAGCCAGAACCATCAGCATGAGGCTGGTGACGGTGAAGAACGTGCGCAGGGGGATACGGTGCGAGCCCGAGTACACGGCCGCGCCGATGACGCTCGCCGTCCCCACGCCCGCGGCGGCGCCGGCCCAGTACAGCGCTTCCGAATCGGCGGTTGAGCCCCCAGCGAAGAGGAAAAGCGCCGTCTCCAGGCCCTCGCGGCCAACGGACGTGAAAGCGAGGAGGGCCAGGGCGGCGGCGGAGCCCGTCGAGAGAGCGGCATCGACCCGTGCCCGAAGGTTCGCCCCGACGGTCCGCGATTGCGCCCGCATCCAGAAGACCATCCAGGTCAGGATGGCAGTGGCGAGCAGCATTCCGATTCCTTCGATTGCCTCCTGGAGGCGGCCGGGAAGCTCGACTGCGAGCAGATGGAGGGCGACGGCGGCGGCGAGGCTGGCCCCGCCGGCGGCACCGGCCCCGAACCAAACCGGCCGCCAGTGCTGCCGGTGGCCAGTGCGAGCGAGGTAGCCGAGGATGATGGCGAGGATGAGGGCCGCCTCGAGCCCTTCGCGGAGCGTGATCAGGAACGAGTACCCCATCGCTTGGCGCCTGTGGCGAAGCTCGGTCAGGCGTGGTGGCGCGCCCCCGATACGCCACTCCCTCACCGGCAACAGAAGCATCGCATGCCAAAGAAATTAGCGCAACCTAATGTGGCGTTTTAGGCCGACGGCGACCCGCGGCGCTTGACACCGCCGTGGTGGGGGGCAATCGTTCGTGTCGGCCGAAGAGCCAAGTCCGAACCCGTGAGGTGAGCCCGTGCCCGACTACGCCTCCTATCGCGACCTCCTCGTCGAGACCCGCGACGGCATCGCCCTCGTCACCATGAACCGCCCCGAGGTGTACAACGCGACGGATCGCCGGCTCCACAACGAACTGGCGCGGATCTGGCTCGACCTCGGCGCCGATGAGGCGGTGCGGGTGGCTGTCATCACCGGGGCAGGCGATGCGTTCTCCGCCGGCGGCGATTTCGACATGCTTCAGCAAGGGATCGACGACCCGAACGTCGTCCTCGACGCTTTCTTCGGCGAGGCGCGCGACATCGTCTACAACATGGCCAACCTCGACAAGCCCATCATCTCCGCCATCAACGGACCGGCGGTCGGGGCGGGATTGGCCGTCGCCCTCATGGCCGATATCTCCATCGCCTCGGAGCGAGCCCGATTCACCGACGGACACATCCGGCTCGGTGTGGCCGCGGGCGACCACGCCTGCATCATCTGGCCCCTCCTCTGTGGGATGGCGAAGGCGAAGTACTACCTCCTCACGAACGACTTCATCGATGGACGCGAGGCGGAGCGAATCGGCCTGGTCAGCCTCTGCGTGCCCCACGAGGAGCTCATGCCCAAAGCGATGGAGATCGCCCGGCGTCTGGCCGAGGGCCCGCAGCGCGCCATTCGCTGGACGAAGCGCGCGCTCAACCAGTGGGTCCGGCTGGGCGGCCTCGTCTCGTTCGAATACTCCCTGGCCATGGAGATGCTCACCTTTTTCGGCGAGGACGTGAAGGAGGGGCTCGCTTCGCTCCGCGAGCGGCGCGCGCCTCGCTTCCCATCGGCTGCGGCCCCGGCATCCTGACGCTGTTGGAGGTTCGTAATGGAGCTCGGATTGCGCGGGAAGAGCGTGATCGTCACAGGCGCCGCGTCGAACATCGGCCGGGCCATCGCCCTCGCCTTCGCTCGCGAAGGCGCGCAGGTCGCGGTGGCGGACATCGATCGCGAGGGGGGCGAGCGCACCGCTTGGCAAGCGGAGAGCTTGGGGGCGCAGCGGGCAGCATTCGTCGCCTGCGACGTCACCGAACGGGAGCAGGTGGCGGAGATGATGGAGGAGGTAGTGCGGCGCTTCGGCCGCATCGATGTCCTGGTGAACAACGTCGGCTGGGACCGCCTTCGCCTCTTCCTCGAGGAGCCGTGGGAGGAGATGGAGCGGAAGGTCCGTCTCAACCTCTGGTCGGTGCTCATCTGCTCACGCATCGTGCTCCCGCGGCTGGTGGAGCAGCGCTCCGGCGCGGTGGTGAACATCGCCTCCGATGCCGGCCGCATGGGTGAGTTCCGGGAGGCGGTCTACTCGGCCTGCAAGGGCGGCGTCATCGCCCTCACGAAAGCGCTGGCGCGTGAGTGCGGACGGTACGGGGTCCGGGTCAACTGTGTCTGTCCGGGCACCACCATGCCCGCCTCGCCCGAGGATGCCGGTGCCTACAGCATGTGGCGGGCCGGCGAGGAGCTCGCCTCGTGGACGACGGAGGAGATGAAGGAGCGGATAGCGCGGGCCTACCCGCTGCGGCGCCTCGGCACGGCCGAGGAGGTTGCCAACGCCGTCGTCTTCCTAGCCTCCGATGCGGCGAGCTTCATCACCGGGCAGACGCTTTCGGTGAGCGGCGGCTACACGATGATCTGAAACGCCTCAGCCGCGCGCCGGCACGGCGCCGGCAAGCGGCGCAAGCTGCCGCTCGATGGCCGCCTGCACGAGCGCACGAAAGAGGGGATGGGCGCGGTTCGGCCGGCTCTGCAGCTCGGGGTGGAACTGCGTCCCCACCATGAAGGGGTGGTTTGCGAGCTCGGTCACCTCCACCAGCGAGCCGTCGGGAGAGGTTCCGCTCACGACGAGGCCGGCTGCTTCCAATTGCGGCCGGAAGGCGTTGTTGAACTCCCAGCGATGTCGATGTCGTTCGTACACCAGGTCGCATCCGTACGCCGCGTGGGCGCGGGTGCCGGGGACCAGCCGGCAGGGGTAGGCTCCCAGCCGCATCGTGCCGCCGAGGTTGGTGATGCCCTGCTGCTCCTCGAGAAGGCTGATGACCGGGTACGGGGTATCGGGCGCGAACTCCGTGGAGTTGGCGCCCTTCATGCCGCACACGTTGCGGGCGAACTCCGTCACCATCACCTGCATGCCCAAGCACAGCCCGAGGTACGGCGTGCCCGTCTCCCGCGCATAGCGGGCGGCCTCGATCTTCCCCTCCCACCCCCGCTCGCCGAACCCGCCGGGAACGACGATGCCATGCATCCCAGCCAGCAGTTCGCCCGCTGCCCGCCGCTCGAGCCACTCGGCGTGAACCCAATGGATGTTGATGGCCACACCATGGTGGATGCCGGCGTGAACCAACGCTTCCTTTACGGAGAGGTAGGCGTCGTGGAGCTCGACGTACTTCCCCACGATGGCGATGTCCACGCTCCCGTGAGGGTTCCGCAGCCGCTCGACCATCTCCCTCCAGGCGTCGAGGTCGCGCGTTCCCCGGAGCCCGAGCCGCTCGAGGATGTAATCGCCCAGCCCGCGCTCTTCCAGCAGAAGCGGCACCTCGTAGATGGACTGGGCCGTTTCCAGGGGAATCACCGCCCGAGGCTCGACGTCGCAGTGCAACGCGATCTTGTCGCGGATGTCGAGCGGCACGGGGTGGTCGCTACGCGCGACGATTACGTCCGGCTGGATGCCCATGGAGCGGAGCTCACGCACGGAGTGCTGGGTGGGCTTCGTCTTCAGCTCCCGGGTCGCGCCGACCCAGGGAAGGAAGGTGACGTGGACGCTGAGGCAGTTCTCCCGCGGCTCCTCGTGTCGGATCTGCCGGATCGCCTCGATGAACGTCTGGCCTTCGATGTCGCCGACGGTGCCGCCCACTTCGCAGATGAGCACCTCGGCGCCCGCCGCTTCGGCGGCGCCGTAGATTCGCGACTTGATCTCGTTCGTGAGGTGCGGGACCGCCTGGATAGTGCCCCCCAGATAGTCGCCCCGTCGCTCCCGCTCGAGCACGGCGAGGTAGATCTGGCCCGAGGTGACCGAGCTGCTCGCGGGCAAATCCTGGTCGAGGAAGCGCTCGTAATGTCCGAGGTCGAGGTCGGTTTCCGCGCCGTCCGCGGTGACGAACACCTCCCCGTGCTGGTAGGGAGACATCGTCCCCGGGTCGACGTTCAGGTACGGGTCGAGCTTCTGGATCGAGACCCGGATGCCCCGCGACTTGAGGATCCGGCCGATGCTGGCGGTGGTGATGCCCTTGCCGACCGAACTCACCACGCCGCCCGTGACGAAGATAAACTTGGGCATCTCGGTCCTTGGCAAGGGGGGAAAGCGCTAAGCCGATGCTAGGGCCGGTGGCCCGCCATGTCAACGAACAGATGTGCGACCCCCTCGCGGGTCACTCCACCAGCCGGATGGCCCATGCATCGCCGGAAGCGGCGTTGTACTCCGCGTTCGGCAGCTCGCTGACGAACTGGACGAACTCGACGCGCACGGCCGAGTTCGTCCCCGAGCCCGGCACGTCCGAGCGCAAGTAGAGGAAAGCGAAGCCGATCACCGTCGACTTCGATGGGTTCTGGATGCGATCCACCACGGGAACGATGAGGATGCGGGGGCTTCTCTCGCATCCGGGGCGGATGGACACCGTCCCGTCCGGGTTGTCGACGAGCACCTGGCCCCGCTCGTTCCCAGGGCAGCCGGGGGGAGGCGGCTGGGAGAGCCGCCAGTTCACTGCCTGCTGGGTCGGGCCACTCATGTTGCCGGTTTGGGCGTCGAGCTGGTCGCCCTTCTTCACGGGACGGCTCGAGCCGTGCTTGATGTCGTCGCGGTATTCGCTCGCTCCCGGACCGTCGATGGCGAGCGCACCGAAGTCGCCCCCGGAGTTCGTCCCGGCGCCGTACTTGATGGTGCAAACGGTGTTGTGACGGAAGCGGGGCGTTCCGTCCGCGTTCCATCCTTCGAAGCAGGCGTTCTGGAGCAGCGTGCTGGTCGGGTCGTTGCTGGCGATAAACCCCCACGGCATGACCCCTGTTCCGCCGCTGTAGTAGCCGATTCGTGCCGTGGCCCGCGCTCGGACCGTGGCCTGCGAAGTGCCGAGGAGGTGGAGGAAGGCGTAGCGCACCGGCCGGGCCACTTCGACGGTCACCGTGTCGTTCGGGTTGTACGTCTGCGAGAAGGTGACGGTCACGGTGACGTTGCTCCCGGCGTTCTCGCGCGCGTACTGTTCCGCGATCGTCCGCGCGGACCAGGGATGTGCGGGGAGCTCCTGGGCGGCGGCGAAGGCGGCCGCGTCCGCGGCTTTCTGGAGGTCGGTTCGGGTAACGACGAGCTGACCGACATCGACCGAGAGCGCCAGGAGCCCGACGATCACCGCGGCACCCCCGGCGAAGATCGCGAGCGCCTGCCCCGCCTCGCAGGGTACGTCGCGCAGCCAGCCGAGCCATCCCCAGCTTCGCATCGGACGCCTCCTCGTACACGCCGTCCGCTGGGAAGTAGCTCGGCCTTTCGCTTGGCGTTATGCGAATTTCGAGTCGACAAGGGGGCGGCTCGGTGACGTTCGGGTGCGTGCGTGAAAGCCGGTGGCCGAAGGGCGGCCAGCAGGTGACGATTGAGCGGATGCTCTGCACACCTTCGCGGTTCTGACGAGTCTCAAATAGAGACCCAGTCCTGCCCGGGTGTAGAGTGAGGAGCGTGGAGGAAGCGTACCAGCTCGGCGGCGAGACGCTCGAGGGCGTCTCCCGTGACAGCGATGACCTCGATGAACTCGCTGCCCGGGTCGCCTCTGGCGATCGAGCGGCATTCGACGATCTGTACACTCGAACGGTCGACGAGGTGTACGCATTCGTGCGGGGCCAATGCCGGAACGATGCCGAGGCTGAGGACATCATTGCCAACGTTTTCCTGAAGGTTTGGCGCTCGGCTCGAAGCTATCGGGTCGGTTCGGGCCAGTTCCGCCGCTGGCTGTTCGCCATCGCTCGGAACGAAGTGAAGCGGGCCTGGGCCCAGCGGAAGCGCGAGGCGGCCCCCCTACCGGAAGAGATCGCGGAAGCGGAGGCGAATCGACCTGGGCTCGATATCCCCACCCGCGACTTACTTCACCGGGCGATGCTCGTCCTCACCCCGGAGCAGCGCGACGTGGTGGTTCTGCGTTACTACGGCGGGAAGTCCCACCAGGAAATAGCCGCTATTCTCGGCAAGCGGGAGGGCGCGGTGCGGGCGTTGCTCCTGCGAGCCCTCCGAAAGATGCGAAAGGCGATCGACGATGCTGCGGGCGCGCGGTGACCGCTGGGAGTACCTCGCCATCGAGGTGGCGCTGCGCCGGGCAGCTCCTCCTCCCCTCACGCCGGAGCAGCGGGAGCGGATTCGCGCTCGGATCATGGCCCAGCTGGGCGCCCAGGAGCCGGCTCGGCCGCCGCTCGTCTTCCGCACCCGCTGGGTGGCGGTGCCGGTCGGTGCGGGGCTCGCGGCCACCATCGTCGCCGGTGTGCGGCTCGTCGCCCACAGGTTCTCGGGGGACGAGGGTGGTGCAGGTGTGGTCGTCGGCGGTCGGCTCCTGACCGGCGGACGAACCGTCGACGAGCTGGGAACGGGCCAGGTGGCTGTCGCCCGCACAGACACGACGGTCCTCTTCCCCGAGGCCGGGGCCCGCTTCGACGCCGTCGCTGGCAGCCGGTTCGAGCTCCTCGCTGACAGCGGAGAGCTCGTTTTCCGGCTCGAGACGGGACGGTTCTCCGTGGCCAGCGAGGCCACCCCGGTCCGCCTGCAGGGCCAGGGTTGGAGCGCGGTTTTCGCAACCGGCGGCGTCGGCTCGGCAAACGTCGCCTCCGACCGAGCTCGGTTCACGGTGTACGAAGGTGCGCTCACGGTGAGCGTGGGCGGCGCGATCTGCACGGCGGGGGCCGGCGATACGGTGATCGTCGAGGGGAACACTTGCCTGGTAATACCGGGGAACCCCGGCGGGAATCCGGCCGCGCCCGGCCAGGGGGGTGCGAATCCTGGGCAGGGCGGGAGCGCTGGCGGGAACCCGGCCGCGCCCGGTCAGGGCGGTGCGAACCCCGGCCAGGGCGGGAACGCCGGCGGGAATCCGGCCGCGCCCGGTCAGGGGGGTGCGAACCCCGGCCAGGGCGGGAACGCCGGCGGGAATCCGGCTGCGCCCGGCCAGGGGGGTGCGAATCCTGGGCAGGGCGGGAACGCCGGCGGGAATCCGGCCGCGCCCGGCCAGGGCGGAGCGAATCCCGGGGAGGGCGGGAACCCCGGCGGGAATCCGGCTGCGCCCGGCCAGGGGGGTGCGAACCCCGGCCAGGGCGGGAACGCTGGCGGGGATCCGGCTGCGCCCGGCCAGGGGGGTGCGAACCCCGGCCAGGGCGGGAACGCCGGCGGGAACCCGGCCGCGCCCGGCCAGGGGGGTGCGAACCCCGGCCAGGGCGGGAACGCCGGCGGGAATCCGGCTGCGCCCGGCCAGGGGGGTGCGAATCCTGGGCAGGGCGGGAACGCCGGCGGGAATCCGGCCGCGCCCGGCCAGGGCGGAGCGAATCCCGGGGAGGGCGGGAACCCCGGCGGGAATCCGGCTGCGCCCGGCCAGGGGGGTGCGAACCCCGGCCAGGGCGGGAACGCTGGCGGGGATCCGGCTGCGCCCGGCCAGGGGGGTGCGAACCCCGGCCAGGGCGGGAACGCCGGCGGGAACCCGGCCGCGCCCGGCCAGGGGGGTGCGAACCCCGGCCAGGGCGGGAGCGCTGGCGGGAATCCGGCTGCGCCCGGTCAGGGCGGAGCGAATCCCGGGCAAGGGAGCGCTGGTCGCGGGCGTTGAAGGCCCGTGGGCGAGCATTAACCTTTCGCTGGGCTGCGGCGTTATCGCTAGTGCGGAGAGCGGCCGACGCCTATCCTGCGAAAGGAGGGACTTCGGACAAGGACGGGCACCGCCCCAGGGGGCTCGCGTGGCGGAGACGACGCTGAACGGCCTCCGCCCGGAATTCGACGAGCGGGCGCTGGTCGAACGGGCGAAGGAAGGGGACCAGCAGGCGCTGGCCGAACTGTACGAACGGTACCTCCCCCGCGTTTACCGCTACGTCGCTGCCCGCGTACCCACTCCGGAAGACGCCGAGGACCTCACCGCCACCGTCTTCCTCAAGATGGTGGACTCCCTCGGTCGATACGAGTGGCGAGGGCTCCCCTTCGGAGCGTGGCTCTTTCGCATCGCCCGCAACGAAATCGTCAGCTTCGTCCGCCGGGCACGGTATCGCGACGCCGACCCCTTGGATGAAGCCCTGCGGGACCCGGCACCGAGCGCGGCCCGCACCCTCGAGGACGCCGAACGGCTCGCGGCGATGCGGAATGCAGTGGCGCAGTTGCCTCAGGCCCAGCGCGAAGTGATCGAGTTACGCTTCTTCGCCGGGCTGAGCGTTGCCGATACGGCCAAGGTGCTCGGGAAGTCCGAAACGAACGTGAAGGTCCTCCAGCACAAGGGCGTCGCCAAACTCCAGCGGCTGTTGGCCGAATGGGAGTAGTGGCGATGGGTCTCTTCCGCAAGCGGGACGCGCGGGCGGAGATGTTCGCCGAGGTCCTCGCTCTCATCGAGGAGGGCCTGGAGCCGGACTTCGTTCTGCCGCTCTACGGAGAGGATGCAGCCTGGCTTCGTCCGATGGTCGAGGTTGCCCGCGCCGCCCGCGCTGCCGCGGCGCGCGAAGAGCCCAGCTTCTACTTCGAGGCGACGCTGAAGCGCCAGGTGTTGGCTGCTTCCGTCCAGCGTGCCCGGGCGGCGGAGCGTGCCCCGGCGCGGGCCCCTTGGCGAACGGCTCTCGCGGCCTCCGCCGTGCTCACGGCGGCCGCCGGGCTCGGCACCGTGATGGTCGGTGCGGTCACCGCCGATTCCGCCCTTCCTGGCGATTGGAACTACGCCTTCAAGCTCGCCAACGAGCGGGTGGCCTACAGCCTCTCCCGCGGCGAAGGGCGTATCGGCGTCCAACTCGACGTGACCTACGCCCGCCTGCGCGAAGCTCAGGAGCTCGCCGAGCAGGGACGGGCCTCCGAAGAGGTGCTCCAGCGCATCGAGAGCGAGGCCGAGCAGCTCGGCGAGCTGCTCGAATCGAGGCCGATCGACGACGCTCAGAAGGCGCGGCTCGCGGCGCTCTCCGAGACGGCGGAGGAGGTGGCGAAGTCGCTCACCGCCTCCCGGCCGGAGCTCGCTCCGGCGGTCGAGCGGACGGTCAAGAAGGTGAACGAGGCTGTCGCCGCCGGCCTGGGCTCGTCGACGCCGGTCGTGACCCCCTCGGTCACTCCCTCGCCGTCGCCCTCCCCCAGCCCGACGCCGACTCTCACGCCAACTCCGTCCGCCACGCCGACACCGGAGCCCGTCTCGACGCAACCCCCGGTGGAGGTTACCGGCAGCACAGCCACGAGCGAGGCGCCGGCGCCCCAGTCCGAGAGCGAAGAGCCGTAGGCTGCGCCAACGCCCTCAATTCGAGCGCGGGCCTACCGACGAGCTCCTCCACGACCTTCCTTCTCGCCCTCGTACGCCGGCTCGTTGCCGTCGAGGAGCTGGCGGCGCTGAGGCACCGTTGCTGCCTCGGGGGGACTTCGCCAGTACTTCCCGGAGGGAGCCGAGGGAGCCAACGGACGAGAGGTCGTCCCGACGTGAGATGGGCTCGCCGACAGCTCCCGGTCGACCTTGCGCGCACCCCGAGGGGAAACGGCGGTCCGTCGCGGAGCCACGGCTCGAACGGCGCCTCCACGCTGCCGTGGCTGCTCGCCTGCGTCCTATCGGCAGCGGCATCTGAGCTCCTCGACGCTTCGGAGCGGGACGCTACCGCAACGGGTGCCCGGCGTTTGCTGCCCATGAGGGCGCGGCGGCGTTTCAGTTCATGACGAGCGTCACGGGCTCGGTGACGTGGATCCAGTACACGCGGAGCTTCAGAAGCGCCTCGAAATCGTTGAGGAAGCGGCTCCGCCCCGGCACGTAGGACTTCCACTCGCCGGTTTGGTTATCCCAGTACAGCACCTGAGTGAACTTCCCGGCGATGGGCTGGAGCGCCTCGGCGATACGCTTGCTCGTCCCGGTGTAGACGAAGTTGTTCCAGCCCGGTGCAAGCTGGACCGTTCGTCCCGGCGGTGGATTCGGGTTGGGTACTTCGATCGTCGTGGGCGTCGCCGCCTCGACCCAGTACGCATCGTACCGGCGAACGGTCTGCCAGGAAGCGGTGTAGGCGGGTGCGTCGCGGAAGGCTCGCCGGAAGATGCCCATCCCGCCCAGGCCGTTCGGGACCGAGGGGTCCCAGGCGTACGCCGCCGTCCAGTCTTCGGGCAGGTACGCAAGGACGTCCGGAGCGGGTCCCTCCTCCGTGAGGTGGGCGATGTTGGCCCAGCTTCCGCCAACGAACTGCGTCACCGTGGGACCGGGGTCGGGCGTCATGATGCTGATGTCCCGGCCGACCAGGCCGAGGTCGGCGTCGGGCCCTGGCCAGGGAAAGGATGGGACCGCCGGCTGTCCCTGCATCGAGAGCGTGACCGTGCGCCCCGGCGCACCGCAGCCGGTTCGTTCGGCGTCGGCGGCGATGCGGATGATGTACGGGCTGGCCGGGCCGAAGGCGAAGGTGCCGCCCACGCCGCATTCGATGCCGCCGATGCGCGCCCGCACCTCGACGCCGGGGCCGATGTCCTTCCAGTCGAGGAACGCGTTCCCTGTCACCAGGGCCGGTACCTTGGGGACGGCGCGACCGACGTGGACGATCCCCGAGCCGGCCCAGTTCCCACCGTGGGGGGCCGGCGGAGCGGGCGAGGCCGTGGAGCGGAGCAGGTCGATGTATTCGCCCGCCGAAAGGCGCGTGTTGCGCGAAATGACGAGCGCGAAGGCGCCGCTCACCACCGGCGCTGCGAAGCTCGTCCCTCGCTGGGC
This sequence comes from bacterium HR29, assembly GCA_002898215.1. GTDB lineage: Bacteria > Chloroflexota > Dehalococcoidia > Tepidiformales > Tepidiformaceae > HRBIN29. The sequence continues at coordinate 164,811 of BEIF01000002.1, forward strand.
GATGCGGTACGGCTGCGCGCCACCGAGGTCGGTACGAACGGTCGAGGCGAGCCCGTCGCCCGGTGCGGCGAAGTCGATTGCCGGGCCCCAAGCGGAATAGGTTGCCCAGCCCCCGGTCGAGGTGTCCATCGCGCCGACCGCAATCACGTTCGGGTACTGGGTGTAGGCTGCTGGGTACCCCGGAGCGGGGTTCGGGGTCGACCCCCAATTGCCCGCAGCCGCCACGAGGATCACTCCTCGCTGCTGGGCGAACTCGATGGCTGCCCGCAAGGCCGGCGTGTCGGCGGTGGTATCGCCAGGAGCGCTCGAAAGGCTGAGGTTGATGACCCGTGCACCCATGCGGACGGCGTAGTCGATGCCCTGGGCCACGTTGAACATGCTCCCCGACGGCGTTCCGGACGCTCCGCCACAGTCCAGCACCTTGACGATCATCAGCCGGACGTTCCAGGCGAGCCCGGTCACGCCGATGCCGTTGTTCCCGGCCGCGCCGATGATCCCCGCAACCAGCGTTCCGTGCGAATGCGAAACCGAGGTGAGGGTGCCGTTGTCGTCGGCCACGTTGCCGGTGCGCAGCGAGCTTGTATAGCCGCAGGCGAGGGCGTTGCTCGGGGTGACGTCGACGAAGCGGCAGCCGTTGACGTCGTCGATGCAGCCGTTGCCGTCGTTGTCGAGGCCGTCCCCCGGGATCTCCAGGGGGTTCCGCCAGAGGCGCGGTGCGAGGTCGGGGTGGGTGAGGTCGGCCCCGGTATCGAGCACCGCCACCACCACCTCCTCGCGGCCGGTGCTCAGGTCCCAGGCCTGGGCTGCGCCGACGATGCCGAGGGTGGACGCCTGGTTCGCGGGGTAGAGGGGGTCATTGGGGATGCGGGCGGCGTACACCGGCGCATCGGGCACGGCCGAACGGATACCCGGGCGACGGGCGAGCGCGCGAGCGTACTCCTCGGCCGTCATCCCGGGAGGGACCGGGAGTTTCGCGAACCCCCGCTCTTCCAGCGGGAGGGGGTCGGCCTCGGCGGCGTACGCTGCCGCCCGTTCGTACTCCACCACCACGTAGGCGGAGGGAGGCGCCGACGGCGGGCCCTCGCCGGCGGCGGGCCTGGGGCCACCGCCCCCGGCGACCCATACCCCCACCAGGACCGCTGCGACGAGCCGGGCGAAGCGGACGGTCACGGGCGCGCTCCTTCAACGGGTTCTTCCGGACCGCCGAAGCCCGGAAGGGCCGCTCGAGCGGGAGGGGACCGGCGCGGGACCGGCGCCGCTCGGACGATGATACTCCTTCCCGGCCGGTCGCGGCGCGGGCCCCGGCGGTCGCCAGCGGTCCCGGCAGCGGTTCGTGGCATCGTCGCTGCTCCCATCCTCAAACGATCGACCTGCCTCCCTGGTTCCGCTTACAGGAAGACGCGGAGACGGAGGGAAGCGTAGGCTACTGGGCATGGAACGCCCCCGCCGGGTCAAGGGAACGGAAGGAAAGGGGCGGGGAAGGCTGCGGCCGAAGCCGAAGGCAACGCCGGATGACGTCGCCTTCGGGATCAACGCCTGCGCGGCTGCCCTGGCCGCCGGTGCGGCGAAGCGCCTGCTCGTGGCGGAAGGCATCGCGAACCCGCGCGTCGCCGAGCTGGCGGACCAGGCGGCGGCGGCTGGGCTCCCCGTCGACCGCGTGCCGGCCGCCCGGCTCGACGAGCTCACGGGCGGGGGTGTCCATCAGGGCGTCCTCGCCCGTATCAGGGCCCTGCCGGAGGTGGACCTCAAGGCGACAGTCGGCGAGCCGGGCCCCGGCGTGGTGCTCCTCCTCGACCGGATCACCGACCCCCAGAACGTCGGCGCCATCCTGCGAACGGCGGTGGCCGTGGGCGTGCGCGCGGTGGTGCTGCCGAAGCGCCGCGGCGCGACGCTCACGCCCGGCGTCCATCGGGCGAGCGCGGGGATGAGCTTCTTCGCTCCCGTCGCGGCGCCCCAGAACCTCGCCCAGGCGGTCCGCTTCCTCCAGGAGCACTCCTACTGGGTCGTGGCTGCCGACGCGGAGGAAGGGGCGGCCGATGCCACCCGCTTCGATTGGCCCGCCCGCACGGCCCTCATCCTCGGCAGCGAGGGCGAGGGCGTCGCCCGGCTCCTCCTGGAACTTGCCGATTTCCGCGTCGCGCTCCCCATGCGTCCGCCCGCAGAGTCCCTCAACGTCGCCGTGGCCTGCGGGGCGCTCCTCTACCTTTGGCGGCGGCAGTGGCCCGACGAGCGCTAGGCGGTCCGCACCGGTGCTGGACGGATGGGCGTCCCCAATTCGCCGAGGATGCCCTCCAAGAGGGCGTACAGCTCCGGCGTGTAGTGCCCGCCCGTCATCGCGCTCGCCCCGCCGTCGACGGCGAGTACCTGGCCGGTGATGAAGCTCCCCGCCTCGCTAGCGAGGAGCAGGAGCGGGCCCTTCAGCTCGCGAGGGTCGCCGACGCGGTTCATGGCCGCCTGCGCCCGGAAGCGTTCCAGGAACTGGGGAACGGCGAACCAGGCGGCGGTCATCTGACTCGGGAACCAGCCCGGCGCGAGGGCGTTCACACGCACGCCCCGGTCAGCCCAGCTCGCCGCCAGGTTGCGCGTAAGGTTGATGACCGCTGCCTTCGTGGCCTGGTAGGCCGCGGGGAAGTGGGGCTGGCCGTTCAGCCCGGCGATCGAGGCGACGTTGACGATGGAGCCGCCCCTGCCGTCGGCGAGCATCCTCGCACCGAACTCGCGGCAGCAGTACCACGTACCGAGGAGGTTCACTCGCACGGTCTGTTCGAACAGCTCGTGCGGCACCCGCTCGGGGAAGATCCCCGCCTCGGCGGAGACACCCGCGTTGTTCACGAGGATGTCGACCCTGCCGAACGCCTCCCACGCGCGGGCCGCCAGGGCCGCGACCTGGGACGCGTCGGCCACGTCGCAGCGCACGGCCAGCGTGCGAACGCCGAAGCGGCCGAGGCTCGCGGCTGTTGCCTCCAGCTTGTCGAGGCTGCGCGCCGCCAGCACGACGTTCGCGCCCGCTTCGGCGAGCGTCTCGGCGAAGGTCACGCCCAGTCCGTAGGAAGCCCCGGTCACGACGGCTGTCTTCCCCTCGAGGCTGAACAGTGAGGAAAGCGACATCGCGACTGCCCCCAAGCGTTGTCGTGGGGCGGAGTATGGCTCCCGCGACCCGGCCCGTCAACGGCGCCAGCGCCGCCAGTCGAAGGGGGCGATGCCGGGCCCGTCCTCCACGAGCTGCCAGATGCTCGCTTCGGCCGCGCCGCCCACGACCTCGAGAAAGCCGATGGTGCCGAGCTGCGGGTCCAGGTTGTGCGGGAGCGTGGGCGAGCCCGGATTGACGCAGAGGATGCCCCCGATTCGCTCCACAGCCTCGACGTGGGTGTCGCCGTAGACGAGGACGTCGATGGGGACGTCGCCGAAGGCACGCCGCAGGGCCCGTTCGAGGGTGAAGTGCGGCGGGATCTCCGGGATGGGCACGCAGTGCAGCATGGCGATGCGGAGGCCGCCGAGCTCCACGAGCCACGCGTCTCGCCAGGCGGGGTGCTCCGGCTGCAGAGGCCGGCCGCCGCTGCCGTCGTCACCGTTGCCCCGGACCGCCCATACCGGGGCGAGGCGGCCCAAGGCGTCGAGCACGCCGGGGTCGTGGACGTCGCCCGCGTGGAGGATGGCGTCGACGTCCCGGAAGGCGTGGAAGACCTGCGGCCAGAGCTCGGGCCCTGCTTCGGGAATGTGCGTGTCCGCGATGAGGCCGATGCGGAGCCGCGCCACGGGCACCAGCCTACTCCGCCGCCGTCAGCTGCCGCGAGCCCTTGCGAGGACGGCGCTTACACGGTACCGTGTAAGGACGTCTGGGAGCAGTGATGAGCGAGCAGCCGCCAATTCGGAAGGACGATTGGTCCGCTGAGGCGGTGGCCGCCCTGCGAAAGCGGCTCGGGCTCACCCAGGCCGCCTTCGCGCGGCGCCTCGGCGTACGTCAGCAGACCGTGAGCGAATGGGAGACGGGCCGGTACCGCCCGCGGGGTGCGAGCGCTCGGCTGCTCTCCATCCTGGCCGAGGAGGTCGCGCCGTACGATGCGGGCGAGTCGGGCAGCTCCGGCTGAGGAACGAAGGGAGGCGGCTCTCGCCGCCCGCTGGCGGGCGGGGCTCCGCGGCCCGCTGCGGCTGGAGGACGGCCGCCTCCTCCGTGTCATCTTCCCGGGTGTGCCAGGGGGCGGACCGGGGCCGGACTTCCGCGGTGCCATCCTCGAGGCCGATGGGGACCTCCTCTTCGGGGACGTGGAGCTCCATCTGAAGGCCAGCGGTTGGCGGGAGCACGGCCACCACCGGGACCCGGCCTACGCGAGCGTCGTCCTCCACGCGGTTGTCGAGAACGACACGGGCGCGGCCACCACGCTCCACGCGAGCGGCCGGGCCGTGCCGGTCCTCGTCGTTCCCATCGAGCCGATGCAGCCCCTGCCGGGGTTCGCTCCGCCCTGCACCGGCGCCGCCGCGGCTGGGTTCGACATCGCTGCGGTTCTCGAACGGCTGGCGCGCCGGCGCTTACGGGCGAAAGCCGCGGCGTTGGTGCCGCTGGTCGCGAACCGGGGTGCCGGCGAAGCCCTCTGGCGGGCCATCCTTAGGGCCCTAGGCGGCCCCGCGAACGGCGCGGCCTTCTGGGTCGTCGGCGAGCGGGTCGGCCTCGCGGCTGCTCGCGAGTGCCTCGCTCGCGGCGGTCCGGCGGCCCTCGCGGCCGCGCTCGGCCAGGCGGCAGCGGGCCTGCCGTTGCGGCGGGCCAGCGTTCGGCCCGCGGCCGCGCCAGGGGCACGCCTGGCGCAGGCGGCGGGCCTCGCCGCCCGCCTCTGGCCCTCGGCCGATGCTCCCGCCTGGCCGGCGGCCTTGGCGGAACCTGCCCTCCTTCCCCGCCCCCTCGTGGCGGTGGGCCTCGGTCGCGCGACGGCGGTCGAGGTCGCGGTGAACGCCGTGCTCCCCGCCGGGGTCGCCGCGGGCATCTGGAGCGAAGAGGCGGCCCTCGCGGCCGTTAGCCGTCTCCCCTCTCCTGGGACGTACGGCCTCCTCCGGCCGCTGGAGGGATGGCTCGGCGTGCGCTTCCGGACGGCGGCGGCGCTGCAGGGCGCCATCCTCCTCCACCGCGACTACTGCACGCGCGGCGCCTGCGGACGCTGCCCCCTCAGTTCGTGAAGGAAGCTGCGCGAGCTAGTCGAGCGTGCCACCATGGAGGAGCCGAGACCTCTGCCGCGGCTTCCGCTTCGCGCTGACGAATCCGCCCGCCGGGGGTAACGCCGACCGTGACCGCCGAGCCAGACGCTGCCACTGCCGCGCCGGATTTCCCCGGCTGGCGGCGCAACCTCGCCTTCGTCTGGCTGGGCGTCTTCGTCGGGCTGTTGGGTGCCAACTTCGTCTTCCCCTTCATCCCCTTCTTCATCAAGGAGCTCGGCGTCAGCGACGAGTCGAAGGTCGCCTACTGGACGGGCGTCACGGCGAGCGTGACCGGCCTCTCTCTGACGCTGACCGCGCCCGTCTGGGGAGCGTTGGCCGACCGGTTCGGTCGGAAGGCGATGTTCCTCCGGGCCCTCGTCGGAGCCGGGATCACGATCGGCCTCATGGGGGTCGCCCGGAGCGTCTGGCAGCTTGTGGCGCTCCGCTTCGTGATGGGCGCCTTCGCGGGCACGATGGGCGCGGCGGCGGCTCTGGTGGCGGCGAACACGCCCCGCCCGAAGGTTGGCTACGCCCTCGGGACCCTCCAGACGGGGCTCTTCGCGGCGAACATGCTCGGCCCGGTGATGGGAGGGCTCGTCGCCGCCAACCTCGGCATTCGCGAATCCTTCTTCTTCTGCGCATCGCTCTACGGGGCCGCGTCGGTGCTCGCCTTCCTCTTCGTCCGCGAGCACGCCCGTCCCAGCGGGGCGGCGGGAGGCCGGGGTTCGGGACGAGGAGGGAGCATCCTCGCCAACCTTCAGGCTGTCGTACGCGAGCGCCAAGCGGTGGTGGTGCTCGTGCTCCTCTTCGTCCTCTGGCTCAGCACGACCTACGTCCGGCCCGTGATGCCCCTCAGCATCGACGGTTTCGCCGGTCAGGACGGCGCACCGCCCGACCGCGTCCACCTCACCCTCTTCGGGTGGAGGACGGACATGCGCGAGGAGGCGGCCACTGGCTTCGTGTTCGGCATCATCGGCCTCACGAGCACGGTGGCGGCCCTCGCCGTAGCGCCGGTAGGCCAGCGGGTCGGCTACCGGAACGCGGTGCTCGGGGCTGCGCTCATTGCCGGGCTCCTCTACGTGCCGGTTGCCCTGGCCCGGAATTTCACCGCCTTCCTCTTCTTCTTCGGCGCTGTGGGGCTCTTCCAAGGGGCGATGGTGCCGGGGACGAACGCCCTCATCGCCGCCAGCTCGCCGGAGGGGAAGCAGGGGAGCGCCTTCGGCCTGGCCGCCAGCATGCAGTCGCTCGCGCTCCTGGTGGGCCCTCTGGCCGGCGGGGCGACGGCGGGAAAGCTGGGCATCGAGGCGGTGTACGTCGTCATCGCTGCCGTGCTCGTCCTCGCGGCCGTCGTTGCTCGGCCCCTCATCCGCGAGCCCGAGGTGTTCGCCGCCGGCCGCGGAGCCGCGCACGTCCCCCAGGAGCGCCCCAGCGGCGCCGAGTAGGCGGGCCCGGTCTGCGGGCCTAGAATGGCTGGGAAGCATCGGAAGTCAGCCGGCAGGAGGGCCCCCGCAATGACCGACCACGTCCTCTATCGGAAGGAAGGCATGGTGGGCATTCTCACCATGAACCGCCCCGAGGTCTTGAATGCGATGAGCGACGAGATGCTGGAGGGGCTCATCGCCTACACCCAGCAGGCCATCGACGACCCCGACGTCCGCTGTCTCGTCCTCACCGGCGCGGGGCGGGGTTTCTGCGCCGGCGGCGACGTGAAGGCGATGGCTGCGGGCGCCGGCGACGGCGTCAGCGGCACTGGCGGCATGGCGGCGCGCGCCTTCCGCCTCCGCCAGCGCGTCGAGATCTCCCGGCTGCTCCACGAGGGGGGCATTCCTACCGTCGCCGCCGTGAACGGCGCCGCGGCCGGCGCGGGGCTGAGCCTCGCCATGGCCTGCGACCTCCGCATCGCCAGCGACCAGGCGAAGTTCACCACCGCCTTCGCCCGCGTGGGCTTCAGCGGCGACTTCGGCGGCACCTGGTTCCTTCAGCGGTTGGTGGGCCCGGCCCGGGCCCGGGAGCTGTACTTCCTCTCGCCCGTCATCGATGCCCAGGAGGCAGCGCGCATCGGGCTGGTGAACGAGGTCGTGCCCCAGGAGAGGTTCTGGGACCGGGTGATGGAGGTGGCGAACCGGCTCGCCGGCGGGCCGCCGATCGCCTACGCGCGGATGAAGGACAACTTCGTCTTCGGCGCGACGCACTCTCTCAGCGAAACGCTCACCCGGGAGGCCGAGAACCACACCTTCTGCGGCTCCACCGAGGACCATCGGAACGCCGCTCGCGCCTTCGTCGAGAAGCGCGAGCCCGTCTTCCAGGGCCGTTGAGGGCCTCGAGCGCCTCGCTGAGCACGGTGTCGGTTCGTTAGACTCTCCTCAATGGTTCGGGAGGCCGTACGCATACCGCCGGCGGCGCGCATCTTGCCGCGCCGCTGGTTTTACGGCTGGTACATCGCCCTCGCCTGCGCGGCGCTCATGTTCGTGGGCATGGGGGTGGGGTATTACGGCCTCGCCGTCTACCTCAGCCCGCTGAAGGAGGCCCACGGCTGGTCGACGACGGCCGTCAGCGGGGCGACGGGGCTCTACTTCAGCGTGATGGGGCTCACGAGCGCCTTCGTCGGCCCGCGCATCGACGAGCGGGGCCCGCTGCGGTTCATGGTCGTCGGGATGCTCCTCTGCGGAGTCGCCGCTTCGCTCATCGGCTTCGTTCGCGAACTCTGGCAGCTGTATGCCGTGTACGCCGCGTTGGCCGTGGCCATCGGTATGTCGGCCGGGGTGGCGATCAACGCCATCATGACGCGCTGGTTCGTCCGCCGCCGCGCCCGGGCGATGAGCATCTCCGCTACGGGCGTCTCCCTGGGCGGCGTCGTCCTTTCGCCCCTCATCAGCCGGCTGATCGACGTGGGCGGGCTCGAACTGGCGGCGCCGGCGATGGGCGCCCTCATCGTCGCCGTTGCGCTCCCCGTCATCCTCCTCGTCATCGCGTGGGACCCGGCGGAGATGGGGCTCCATCCCGACGGCCTTCCCTTGGAGGAGGCGCCCGTCCGGGGAACGCTGGCGGCGAGCGTTCAGCTCCGCCGCTGGACGCCTCGCGAGGCGGTCCGCACCGTGCCCTTCTGGGCCATCCTCGTTGCCTTCCTCCTCGTCCTGCTGGCCCAGACGGGGTACGTCATCCACCAGATCGCGTTCCTCTCCGACCGGATGGGTTCCCGGAGCGAGGCCGCCTTCGCCCTCAGCGTGACCGCCTTCGGTTCCATCGTCGCCCGCCTCGTCGTGGGCAGCTTCGCCGATGCCCTCGACAAGCGCTTCCTGACCGTCGTGCTGCTGGTGGTCCAGGCTTCCGCAGTCGTGGGCATCGTGCTCGTGGAGAACCTCGTCTCCACCTGGCTGCTTACGCTCGTCTTCGGGTTCACCATCGGGAACGTGTACATGATGCAGTCGCTACTCGTGGGCGAGATCTTCGGCCTCGTCTCCTTCGGAAGCATCTTCGGGCTGGTGAACTTCGCCGGGCAGGTGGGCAGCGGCGGCGGCCCCTTCCTCGTCGGCCTGCTCGAGGACCTCACCGGGAGCTACACCGTGCCCTTCATGGTGACCGCTGGGCTCACCTACCTCGCCGCGGTCGTCATCCTGTTCGCCCGGCCGGTGGCGGCGGCCGCGCCGACGACGGCGGCGCAGCCACAGGCGGGCGCGGCCGTTGCCGGAGGGGATGGCGCCTGAGCCGTCGCTCTCAGGCGCGGGGCGGCTCCTCGGTGTCGGCCTCGCCCACCAGCTGGACGAAGCGGGCCAGCGTCTCGAGCCGTTCGTCGAGGGTCTCCCCCGCCGGCTCGACGCGGAGGGTCGTGACGCCTGCCCGCCGGTACGCCCGCACCCGCTCCCGCACCATCGCTTCGGTGCCGAGCAAGTTGGCGTCGAGGACGAACTCGTCCGGGATGATCGCTGCGGCTTCGTCTCGACGCCCCGCAAGCCAGAGCTCCTGGACCCGCTCGGCCAGCTCGCCCCATCCCTGCCGCACGTAGGCATCCTTGTAGAAGTTCCGCCTGGGCGAACCCATGGCTCCGATTTCGAAGGCGAAGCCGGGCTTCCGCGCCGCTGCCAGCCGCTCGACGTCGTCGGAGAAGGCGACGACGCCGCCGGCTTGGATGTCGAACCCCTCGAGGGTACGTCCCGCCCGCTCCGCCCCGCGGCGGATGGCTTCCACGAAGACGTGGCCACGGCTCGCGAGGAAGGCGCTGGCGATCCATCCGTCGGCAAGCTCCCCCGTGGCTTCGAGAGCACGAGGGCCGAGGGTGGCGAAATAGATCGGCACAGGCCGAGGCGGTGCCGCCAGACGGAGCGCCTTCCCCTCGCCGCCCGGGAGGGGGAGCCGGTAGCACTCGCCCTCGAAGAGGAGCCGCTCGCCCCGCATCGCCATGCGGAGGATGGCGGCGGTTTCTCGCAGTCGAGTTAGCGTCCGTTCGAACGGCACGCCGTGGAGACCCTCGATGACTTGCGGCCCACTCACCCCAAGGCCGAGGAGGAAGCGTCCCTTCGTGAGCGAGGCGAGGGTCAGAGCCGTCATCGCCAGCACCCCCGGGGTGCGCGTTCCCACCTGGGCGATGCCCGTGCCGAGGAGGAGCCGCTCGGTCCGCGCTGCCAGGTAAGCGAGGGGCGTGAAGGCGTCGAACCCCCACGCTTCGCTCGACCAGGCGCTCGTGACCCCGAGCCGCTCCGCCTCGCGGAGGTACGCCGCCTCGCGCTCCCAATCACCGTTCCAGGTGCCGATGCCGATGGCGACCCTCATGCCCGGGCGCTCCTAGGTCGAAGCTCCGAAGGCGCGGGCGATGGCTTGCACCTGTCGCAGGTGGTCGAGGTCGTGGACCCGCATGAAGAGGAGCCACTCCCGCCAGGAGAGGTCGCCGAAGAAGGGATGCCGCAGCTTCCGGTCGAGGTGCTCGTTTCCCTCGGTCCGCAGCACCCGGGCCAAGAGCGCTTCCCGCCGGGGTTCGAACGCCGCCCAGAACGCCTCCGCCGACTCCGGCAGCTGTCGAGCGGTGGCGCCGACTTCGTCGCTCGGCGGCGCCGGGAGGGGGCGCTCCTCGAGCACGGCTTCGATCGCGTCGGCGCCCCATTCGTTCATCTCCAGGACGTGACCGAGTACCTCGGCGGCGGACCACTCGCCGGGCGCGGGGCGCTCGCTGAAGCGCTCCGCCGGCACGGCGAGCGCCGCCTCGCGGAGAGGGAGCACATCCTGGCGCACCTTCTCCACCAGTTCGGGGATGCTGAGCCGGTTCGCGACGGTGACGAGGTAGCTGCGGATCCGGTCCCGTTCCTCTTGGGGCATGGTCAAGGCGCCGTCCCTCCCGAAGGGGATGGCGCGATGCTAGCCGAGTGCGTTGCAGAGCGCAACTCACTCGGCGGCAACCCACCCTGCTCGCCAGGGGCGGGCGATGCCCTACCCCTCGCCCCAGACCCGGTCGAGCAGTTCGTCGGGGATGTCGAAGACCATCGGCCCGTCGGGCGTCTCCAGCGGCTCTTCCCGCAGCCAGCGTGGGAGCCGGTCGTGGGAAGGGTCCAGCCCTGCCCGCCGGTTGAACTCCCGCTCCGCCTCGATCGCCCGGCGCGCCATGGCGAGCACGTCGGTGTCCTTCCACTCCACGCCGAAGCGGTGGCTGACGAAGCGGGCGAGGTCGGCCGGGAGGGCGTTCGAGAACTGGCACACGCCCATGGAGTCGATGGCCATCATCACGAGCTGCTCGTGCCGGCTCTGCTTCACCAGGGTCTCGGGGGTGGCCCCTCGCGCCGTCACCATCCCTGCCGTGTGGTCCGCCCCCTGGGGGCTGGTCGCGTAGGTGATGCCCATGCCCTTCAGCGTCCGCGGCTCCCAGGCCGGGAGCCCCTGCCCCTTCACCGCCGGCACCCTGGCGATCCCGAAAGTGCGGGCGGTGTGCTCCGTCCCGTTGCCGACGATCCGGCCGAGGGGCGTGCCGGCGCGGATTTCCTCCAGCAGCCGCATCGTGCCTTCCCAGTCGCCCCAAGGAAGGACGCCGGCCTCCATGGCCACGCCGATGGCGTTCCCGATCTCGATGGTGTCCAGACCGATGTCGTCGCACATCCGGTCGAGCTCGGCGACCAAGTCCGCCGGCTCGATCTCGAGGTTCGACCCCAACAGGGCGAGCGTTTCGAACTCCAGCGCGGTGGTGACGTGCTCGCCCCGCTCATTGTTGAAGAGGATGGCGCACTTGATGATGCACCCCGCCATGCAGGGGAGCATCTTGCCGCCACGACCCTTCCCCAGCTCCTCGATGTACTGGCCGCTGATGGCGTCGGCCCGTTCCCACCGGCCGTAGCGGTGGTTTCGCGTGGGCATCGATTGCACGTTCTCGCGGTTCACGAACTTCACGACGCCGGCCGTGCCGTAGCGGCTGAGGTTGTGCGTGCGCGGGTCCTCCAGCACCACCTTGCTGAAGGCCACCACCTCGCGCTTGAACTCCTCCTTCCGCTCGCCGTTGAGGACGCGCGGGGCACCGCTGTCGTCTACGACGATGGCCTTCAGCCCCTTCGACCCCATGACCGCACCCGGCCCGCCCCGGGCGGCGTGGCGCGTCGGCCGGCCCTCGGGGTCGGTGACGGCCACCGAGGCGGCCGCTAGGCGGTGCTCGCCTGCCGGTCCGATGGTGGCCGCCGCCTTCGTCTGCACCGCCTCGCCCACCAGGAGGCGGTGGAGCTCGTAGTTCGATTTGCCCGCCAGCTCGTCGGCGGGGAGCAGCCGGGCTCCCTGGGCGTCGATCTCGAGGAGAAGCCAGCCGTCCAACGCTGCGCCCTCGAGAACGATGGCCTTGATGCCCAGCCGCGCAAGCCGGTGCCCCAGCAACCCGCCGACGTTCGCCTCCTTCGTGCCGCCGGTCAGGGGGCTCTTGAAGCCGAAGCTCGTGCGGCCGCTGGTGGTGACCGCCGTCCCGCCCAGGAGGCCGGGGGCGATGAACAGCTTCGCCTCCGGCGCCAACGGGTGGATGGCGGGGTCGCACTCATCGAGGAGCATCGTCGCCGTCAGCGCCCGTCCTCCGAGAAACCGATACCGTTCGGGAACGGGCTCCTCGCTGACGGTCCGGCGCGTCAGGTCGACGCGGAGGATGCGGTCCATGGCGCTCCTCGTCTCGCGTGATTTCGTTTTATGGTACACGCCCGTCTCGAATCGGTCCGGGACCCAACGGCCCGTCGCCTCGTCCCCCGCGACAGATACCGGGCCCTGCTCGGGAACACCCCGCAAAGAGGTGGATGCGGAGAACCGCGTGGGCCGCCGAGGTCGATTCTGGGGAACGGGAACGGAGAAGTCTGCCAGGTCCGCTGTTGCGGCAACGCCCAGCTCCTCCTCGTCGGGTTCGTTGCGGCGGGCTGGAGGTTCGCGGCCCTCGTGATGGTGCGGCTTGGCGAACTGCAGAGGCCGCCTCGCTGGGTCGGGAGGGGTGGACCCGCCGGGCCTTCACGGTCGAGGAGTGCTCCATGGTCGGGGGCACGATTCGAGCCTGGGCGCGGCGGGTGCCGAACGACTTCGAGGACTTGGCGAAGTTCCACTTCTTCTCACGGGTGGCGCCGACCAAGCCGGGGGGCATCGCCCTTCACAACGCTGGGGTCGAGTAGGGGGAGGAGCAGCCGGAGAGGTGGATGGACGCCGGCTGTCCGGACGACGGGATCAGAGGTCGTACGCGGGGATCGGCGTTCCCGGTTCGGGGCAGTGCGGCTTGCTGGTATACCGGCCCCGCACTCGAGTGGGCGAGGGCGACCGGGTACCCGCTGTCCTCCGACCCTGGTCCGGCTCCGGTCCGCCACCCCTGGGAGTGACCGGGCAGGGCGTGCCCCGAGCGCCGGCACCTGCTCTTCCGCCGTCGTGAGGCGAAGCTCGGCGTCGAGGGTCGGCGCGACGCGGCGCGGCTGTGGCTCGCGAAGGTCGAAGGCTCTCCGCCTTCCGAATGAGGGCGGCCGAACGCGCGCCTCACCTTCTCCTCCTGGTCGAGCGACCAGGGCGCGGCGGTGAGAGAGCGGAGGCCCGGGGGTTCCCCGGGCCTCCGCGCAGGGTTCGCTGCCGCCTTGGCTACGCTTCGGGGGTGAAGCGTACCGGCAGGTGCTTGATGCCGCCGATGAAGGTTGAGCGGAGCCGGGCCGGCGGACCGGCGAGCTCGATGTCCGGGAAGCGGCGGAAGAGCTCTTCGAACATCACCCGAATCTCCAGCCGGGCGAAGTTGGCGCCGAGGCAGTAGTGCTCGCCAATGCCGAAAGCGATGTGGTCGTTCGGCTGCCGGGTGACGTCGAAGCGGTACGGGTCGGGGAAGATGTCCTCGTCCCGGTTCGCCGACGGGTACCACATCACCACCCGCTCACCCTTCCGGATTGTGACGCCGCGGATCTCCACGTCCTCCTTCGCCACTCGGGCCATATGGAGGACCGGCGAGGTCCAGCGGACGATCTCCTCCGTGGCGATGGGCATGATGCCCGGGTTGTCGAGGATCTTCTGCTTCTCCTCCGGGTGCTCGAGGAGGGCGAGGAGGCCACCGGCGATGGCGTTCCGCGTCGTTTCGTTTCCCGCGAGGATGAGGAGGAAGCAGAACCAGAGGATGTCCTCGTCGGTGAGCTTCTGCCCGTCCACCTCCGATTCGAGGAGCACCTGGACGAGGTCCTCCTTCGGCTGGGCGCGGTGTTCGGCCAGCTTCGTCGCGAAGTACTGGAACATCTTGGCCGTGCCGAGGTTGATCTGCTGGCGGGCGCCCTCCGGGGTACCGCGGAGCTCCTCGGGTACGTCCGTCTGGAATTCGGGGTCGCCGCCGCCGAGCACCTGGTTCGTGTACTGGAACATCTTCTCCCAGTCCTCGCGCGGCACGCCCATGATCTCGCAGATGACCGCCAGCGGCAGGAGCGCGGCGACTTCGGTCACGAAGTCCGCCTCACCCTTCTTCGCGATGCCGTCGAGGATGTGGTTCGTGATCTCCCGGATGTGGGGCTCCCAGGCGGCGACCGCTCGCGGCGTGAACCCCTTGTTCACGAGCCGCCGCATGCGGACGTGCCGGGGCGGGTCCATGGTGATGATCATCTTCCCGTAAAGCCGCGTGCCGACATCGTTGAGGTCCGGCTCCTTCGGCTCGAAGGAGGTGATGCCCCGCTCCGAGCTGAAGATCTGCGGGTTCCGGGAGACGTGGACGATGTCCTCGTACTTGGTGAGCGACCAGAAGCCCTTGACGTTCTCGGTTTCCGGCGTCCAGTGGACCGGCGCCTCCCGTCGCAGGATGCGGAACACCTCGTGGGCGCGGCCCTCTTCGAAGATGGCCGGGTCGTCGAGGCGGATTTCGCTCGGATGCAGCGTCGCCTGGGTCATGGTTCGGCTCCTTTCCTATCTCCCCCTCGTGTGGATCGTCGGCACCGCCTTCAGTCTTCGAACAGGCGGATGGCCTGGCGCGGGCAGAGCCGCGCGGCCTGCTCCACCTTCGCCCGCAGCTCCTCCGGCGGCCGTTCGATGAGAACGCGCGCCAGTTCGTCCTCTCCCACCCGGAAGACTTCCGGCGCGGCGAGCTCGCACTTGCGGTTCCCTTCGCAGAGGTCGGGGTCGACCACCACCCGCATCAGCTCCTCCTTCGGCAAACATCGCTGGAACCAATGGTTCCTGGGACGCGCCTAGTTTACCGCAAGGTAGGGCCCTGTGAAGCCCCCTTCGCGAAATTTCCATTCACTTTATGCGGGGATACCCAGCCTCTCGCAGGGCCATCGTGGTACCTGCTCGCACGTACGATACGCCTCCATGGACCGAACGATGCGACGCGTCCTCTTCCGCTCAGGCATCAGCCTCCCTTCCGGGTGCCCGACCGATTGGCGACTTCGCGGAGCGGAACGGGAGGAGCGGTCGTGCTGGTCCTCGGCGGTGCCGTTGCAGCCCACGCCGTCGGGTGCGAGGTCGGAGGACGCCGCGGCGGTACGACGTCGTTGCGGCGGTGGGCGGGGATCGGTCGGGCGGGGTCGATTCCTTCACCAATTGCACTCGCTCGGCGACGTGGAGCCCGCGGTCTCCCTCCGGCGGTGGAAGCCCACGTCCCCCGCCTCGTGGCGGGGCGGCAGCGCGTGTCGGGGACGGGCCCTGTAGCCATCTGGGAACGGGGGATAGGAAAGGTCTTGCGAGTTTTCGGTGCGCGGCGAGGAAGCACCCCGGCCCCCGTTCCGGGGTTCGGTGTGGGTCATCGCCGACTTCCAGCTTCGGGCTCATTGACATTGACATAAGGGTAGCGTCGTCGCTGTTCGGGGGGCTGTCGCCCTCGGATACGTGGTCGCTGCGCTCCCTGTCGGGGAGCTCGTCGGTGCCGTCGTCGTCTTCGACCCGGGCGGCGAGGGAGGCGTCGAAGCGCGGATTGCTCCCGTCTGGGGATAGGTGGCTCTCACCGCCGAGGAGTGCGCGCGCCGACGGAACCCTGGCGGCGACGAGGGAGATCGTCGAGCGACGGCCCGTTGCGCCGCTTGCCCACGTCACCGTCGTCGAGGCCGAGGTGACTCTCCTCCGCGCCTCGTTCGGCGAGGAGTACGCCAAGGCGCAGCGCAGGGTCGCCGCGGGCTGCGCCGTTGACGGCATCTGCGGCCTCCTCCTCCGCCGGCGCTCCCCTCGACCACGGGGCGCCAGTTCTTCGCATGCCCCGACGTCGGTTCGTGGCTGGTCGCCACGGGCAAGCGCGAGGGCCACAAGGCCGTGGTGATTCCTCGAGACTCCGTGGACGACCCGGTAGGATTGCGGCGCCTCACCGTCGCTCCCCCTGTCGGTGGGTCCTTCCGGGTCGCTAAAATGCGCGGGACAGCAGAGCAGCAGGGGGAAACGATGCAGGTTCCGCTTCTCGTGGGGGACTTCCTCCGCCGCGCCGCCAAGCTGTATCCGGGCAAGACCGCCGTCGTCGATGGGCCGAACCGGCACACCTACGCCGAATTCCAGGCTCGGGTGAACCAGCTCGCCCACGGACTCCTCGACCTCGGTGTCGGCAAGGGTGACCGCGTCTGCATTCTGAGCCCGAACTCCCACTTCTTCCTGGAGAGTTATTTCGGCGTCAACCAGATCGGCGCCATCCTCGTCCCGCTCAACTACCGCCTCGTGGCCGCCGACCACCAGTACATCATCAACCACGCCGGCGTGAAGGTGGTCATCGTCGACTACGAGTACACCCACCTCGTGGACGCCATCCGGGACGACCTACCGACGGTTGAGCACTACATCGTCGCTCAGGACGACGGTGCCGCGCCCCCGGGCTGGATCGACTGGGAATCGCTCACGCGGCGGCAGCCCGCTGGACCCACGCCGCCGGTCGACCTCGACGAGAACGATATCGCCACCATCAACTACACCTCCGGCACGACCGCCCGGCCGAAGGGGGTGATGATCACCCATCGGAACGCCTACATCAACGCCTACAACTTCATCGCCCACCTGCGCGTTTCCCACGACGACGTCGAGCTGTGGACGCTCCCCATGTTCCACGCCAACGGCTGGGGAGGCGTCTACGCCATCACCGCCATGGGCGGCACCCACGTTGTCCTCCGCCAGGTGATCGCCTCGGAAATCTACCGGCTCATCGAAGAGGAAGGCGTCACCTTCGCCTGCATGGCTCCGGCGGTGCTCAACACCATCCTCCAGTACCCGGACAAGGCGAGGCACCGCATCCGTACCCGGCCGCGCTTCGTCGTGGCCGGGGCGCCGCCGCCAGCGGCCTTCATCGAACGCCTCGAAATAGAGCTCGGCTGGGAGTTCATCCAGATCTACGGGCTCACCGAGACCGCCCCGATCCTCACCGTCTCCACGCCCGATTTCCACAACCCCGACGGCGCCGACTACCAGCGGCGGGCCCGTGCAGGGGTGGAGGCGATCGGCTGCGACATCCAAGTCCTGGACGAGGCCGGCAACCCGGTGCCGAAGGACAACAGGACCATCGGCGAGGTGTGTGCCCGCGGCAATATGGTCTTCGCCGGCTACTGGAACCAGCCGGAGGAGACCGCGAAGGCGATCTACGATGGCTACTTCCACACCGGCGACCTGGCCGTGTGGGACGAATACGGCAGCATCCACATCGTCGATAGGAAGAAGGACGTCATCATCTCGGGCGGCGAGAACATCTCTTCGGCCGAAGTGGAGGACACGCTGTACAAGCATCCGGCCGTCTTGGAGTGCGCCGTCATCGGTGTCCCGCACGAGAAGTGGGGCGAAACGCCGAAGGCGCTGGTGGTCCTTCGCGAAGGGGCTTCGGCCACCGAACAGGAACTCATCGAGTTCTGCCGCGGGCGGCTGGCTCACTTCAAGTGCCCTACCTCGGTCGAGTTCGTGGAGAGCCTCCCTCGCACGGCCACGGGAAAGCTCCAGAAGTTCCTCTTACGGGAGCGGTACTGGCAAGGCCGGGAACGCCGCGTGAACTGAGCCCCGCGCCGGCGGTACCCTCGCACCGATGGCGCTCGAGGAGCCGAGGGAGGGATCGTCGGTCGAACGCGAGTGGCAGTTCGAGGGGAGCCTCGCCGTAGCGGAGGCTTGGCTCGCCTCGCTTCCGGCCGGGTATTCCGCCCAGCCGCCCGTCGGCGAGGAGATCCACGACGTCTACTTCGAAGGCGAGGACTGGCGGCTCGCCCGGGCGGGGTTCACCTGCCGCATCCGCGTGACCGCGGCAGGCACGGTCCTCACCTTGAAAGGGTTCGGGACCTTCGAAGAAGGGGCGCGCGTCCGGAGCGAGCTCCACCAGGCGTTGGTCGGCCCGGTGCCGCCCTCTGCCTGGCCGCCGGGCCCGGTCGTCCTGGTCCTTACCGAGCTGGGAGGGGCCGAGACCCTCGCTCCCCTCTTCGGGCTGCGGACCCAGCGTCGTACCTGGCGGCTCCTGGCGGCGGGCGCACCGGCCGCAGCCGTGTCGCTCGATCGCTGCGAGGTGTACGACGTCGACGGCCGCCTCGCCGGTGCTTTCGAGCGGGTCGAGGCGGAGGCCGTCGGCGACGCGCCCACCGCGGCCCGCGTGGCCGCCGCCCTGGCCGCTGGGGCGGGCCTTCGCCCTGCGGCCTCTTCGAAGTTCGTGACCGCTTGCCGGATGTTGGGGCTGCCGGTGCCGGTCGTCGAGTGAGCCCTACTCGCCCTCGAAACGGCTGATCGTTCCGGCGATGACCACGAACCGGCCCGACGCCCGGGTCAGGACATCCCGCACCCGGTCGGGGTCGGCCGTGGTGACGATCGTCTGCTGGAAGGTGTCGAGGATCTCGAGCACGCCCCGGCGCCGGCGTGCGTCGAGCTCGCTGAGAACGTCGTCGAGGAGCACCACAGGGTCATCCCCCAGCGCCTGACGGAGGTACATCGCCTCGGCGATGCGCAGCGAGAGAGCCGCCGACCGCTGCTGGGCCCGCGAACCGAAGGCATCGGCGGGCATCCCGTCGATCTCTACCGCGAAGTCGTCGCGGTGCGGCCCCACCACCGTCGTCCCCTGCTGGATCTCCCGCTGGCGCACGCGCTGGAGAGCCCGCAGAAGCCGGGCGATCCACTCCGGCTCGTCGAGCGGGCAGTCCACATCTTCGAGGCCGCCCAGCGCCGGGCGGTAGGTGAGGTCCAGTCGCTCCTGGTCGTCGCTGAGCCGCTCCATGTGGAGCTTGGCGTGGGGGATAATCTGCGCCAGCGCCTGCGCCCGACCGAACATGATGATCCCGCCCGAGTGGGCGAGCTCCTGGTCCCAGAAGTTCAGCTCCGTAGCCGATGCCTGCCCGCCTTGGATGCGCTTCAGGAGGCTGTTCCGCTGTTGGAGCACCCGCGCGTACCGCTGCATCGCCCGCAGGTAGCCGCGGTCGACCTGCGAGATCATCATGTCGAGGTACCGTCGGCGCAGGAGCGGCGCCCCGGCGACGATGCCGATGTCGAGCGTCGTAAAAAGGACGGCAGCGAGTTGCCCTACCGCGTCCGAAGCCTTCCGAGGGATGCCGTTCACCCGGACGCGCTTCCCTGCTCGGTGCGAGGGGTCCACCGTTCGGCCGACGATGGCCACCTCGAGGCGGAGGTTGCCAGCGGAGCGCTCCACCTCGCATTCGAGCCGCGCCACCGGAAAGGGGGATTCGAGTACGTCACGGCGCACGAGGTCCGCGTCGCTCGCCGCCCGGCTGGAGCGCAGGGTCGAGAGGAGATAGATCGCCTCCAGCAGATTCGATTTTCCTTGGGCATTCTCGCCGACGAAGAGGCTGAGGCCGCGGTCGAGCTCGAGGTCGACGGAGGCGTAATTCCGGAAATTGCGCAGGGAGAGCCGATAAATGTACATCGCCGCGCCCGCGGCCAGTATACGACAGGTTCGTTCGCCCGATCCTTATCGTTTTCGCGAATCCCTTACCTCGAACCGCGCCCAGGCCCGGAGAACGCGAAAACTGATCACTCGCTTGAGCATTCACCTTGTCGCCAGCGGCGCAACCGGCCTATAATCGGCCGATGCCCGAACGCCGAGAGGTGCGCCAGCCGTGAAGGTGGAAGTCCTCCAGGAGAACCTGCAGCGGGGACTCTCGCTCGTTGGCCGGGCAGTGGCCACCCGTTCGACCCTCCCCATCATGGGGAACGTCCTCTTGGCGACGGACCGCGGCCGGCTGAAGCTCGCCGCCACCGACCTCGACATCTCCATCCGCGCCTGGATCGGCGCGAAGGTCGATGAAGAGGGTGCGACGACGGTGCCCGCGCGCCTCCTCACCGACTTCGTGGCCGCGTTGCCGCCTGCCCCCGTGCTCCTGGAGATCCCGGAACGTGGGCGACAGCTCCGCCTCTCCTGTGCGCGGAACGAGTCCTCCATCAACACGATGGACCCGGAAGACTTCCCCAAGCTCGGCGGGATCACCGAGGGCACGGCGATCGCCGTCAGCGCTCCACTGCTCCGGAAGGCGATCGAGCGGGTGGAGTTCGCCGCCGCCAGCGACGAATCCCGCCCTGTCCTTACCGGCGTGCACATGAAGGCTTCCAGCGACCGGCTGACCCTGGCTGCGGCCGATGGCTTCCGGCTGGCGGTGGCCGACATCCCTCTCGAAGCGCCGCCCGAGCCGTTCGAAATCATCGTTCCCGCCCGCGCCCTGCGCGAGCTCGCCCGTCTCCTCGGCGACACGAAGGAGTCGGTCGAGATCCGCGTGAACTCCCAGCGCAACCAGGTGCAGTTCACCCTTACCGACATCGAGATGGTGGCGCAGCTGGTGCAGGGGACCTTCCCCCACTACGCGCAGCTCATCCCTTCGGAGTGGAACACGCGCGTCACCGTGCCCGTGGACGACTTCCGCCGGGAGGTGCGCGGCGCCTCCATCTTCGCCCGCGACGGCTCGGGCATCGTGCGGCTGTACATCCACGCCGCCGGCGAGGGGCCGGCGCGGCTGGTGGTGAGCGCTCGGGCGGAGGAGATTGGGACGTACGAGGGCGAGATCGACGCTGAGGTCGAGGGGGAGTCTTCGCGCATCGCCTTCAACGCCCGGTACCTCCAGGACGTGCTGGCCGTGTTGGAGGGCCGGGTTTCGCTCGAGATGACGAGCCCCTCGGCGCAGGGTGTGTTCCGCAATCCCGCCGATCCCACCTACGTCCACGTCGTCATGCCCATGTTCGTCCAGTGGTAGCGAACCCTTGAGGGCTATTCGGGTCCGCTCCGTCCCGCCGTCGTCGACACAGCCCCGACACTAGCGGAGGCAGGGAGGCTGGTGCGCTTGGACGGCGACCGTCCGGCTGGGAGCAACGGCGAACGGCGCAGCCAGTTCGCGTGTTGTCCGGGTAGGGTCGCCAGGCTAGGGCGCGACTGATCGACCTCCCTCAATTCTTCCACCGGGGCCCGGGCCACCTTCTTGGTTGGCCTTGCCGAAGTCGAGCCGCCGCTGGTCGAACCTTCCGGGGATGGGGGAATGCGAAGCGTCTCCTCCTGGGTCGATGACGACGCATGCCTCCGTCATGAAGCAATCGAAGTGGTCGGGCGGCTCAGCATTTGCCGAGGCTCGAGCCTTGGGCACGATCCCGCGCGCTGGCGCCGTCAACGTGCGGGGAACCCATTCGCGTGCCGACATCGCCTGTAGTAGCGGAGGGCATGAGAAGTAGCACTGTGCGTTGGGTCGCAGATACTGGGCAATTGCTTAATGTCGCGATCACGAGGGCGCGCGGCGCGCTGCATATCTTTGGGGACCTGGAGGCGTGTCGGAGGGCTGGTGGGTATCTCGGGCAGCTAGCGGAGCAGGTCGGCGCTGGATTGGCTGGGGGAGAGAGGCGTGCGGCGTTTGATAGTGATGCAGAGGAGAGGATGGCCGAGATCCTAGACGATATAGGGCTTTGGTACCATCCGCATTATAAGGAGGGGAGATACGAGTTCGATTTTCTGGTGGTATCCCCCTTTGGGAATCGGTACGACGTCGAAGTGGATGGACTTATGCACTGGAGTGCTGAGTCACTTGCTCAAGACGCGGTCCGCGACGGTGCGGTGGAGGCATCAGGATACCGGGTGATTCGGGTCGCGGCGCGAGACATTTACCTGCGCCCGGAGGTGGTTCGGGGGCGGTTGGCTCGCTTGTCGTGAAGGGGAGGCGACGCGATGCGGCGTGCTCCGAGAGGACGATACCCGGGCAACTGGCGTGTTCGGTCGCGGTCGCGCGGGCCGTCCCGCTCCAGACGAGCAGCGCCAGCGCCTGAGCAATTACCGTGACGGTCACGTGCGTTGTGATTTCTGTACGCCACCGCGCCGGCGGCGGTTCACACGAGGGGGCTTCCCGGCTCGAGCCCGAAGAGCACGCGGCCTGCCGTCTCCCAGCGTCCGTCCTGCACCCCGAGGTGCTGGGCGGCGGTGTGCACGTCCCGCCAGCAGCGCTCGAGCGGCGAGGACTGGAAGACCGCGCTCGTCCCCGCCAGCCGGTACAGGAGATCCGCCGCCGCCACGCTGTTCTCGGCCGCCGTGAGCGACGCGATCCGGACCGACGACAGCGCCTCCAACGAGGGCTCGCCGCCGCCGGACACGGCGTCCCAGAGCGCCTCGACCTCTTCGTACCAGTAGCATCGCGCCGACCGCACCAGCGCCTCCGCTCGGGCGAGACCGGCCTGAGCCTGCACCGTCTCGCACAGCTTCGAAGGGCCGAAGGAGACCGGCTTCGCAAGCGCCAGCGCGCGGAACTCCTCGATGGCCCGCCGCGCCAGACCGAGGCAGACCGGCGGTGACTGGGCCAGGTGAAGCAGCGGGAACAGGGGTATCCTTGCCAGCAGGCAGTCCCGCACCGGCCGCGGGCCGGCCGGCAGCGCGATGCCGCCCGTCATCTCGTCGGGCACGAAGACGTCCTCGACATAGAGGTCCTGGGTGCCGGTGGCGCGGAGGCCGGTGACGTGCCAGGTGTCGATGATCTGCGCCTCCGACGGCCGGATGAAGAAGAACACGAGTTCAGGCTGCCCCTGTTCGTCCAGCACAGGCGCATCGCCCTGGAAGACAGGCGCGGGCGAGCCGACCCAGTCGGCGTTGGGGGCGCCGCTGTTGTAGGGCCAGCGACCGCTGAGACGGTAGCCGCCGTCGACGCGCCGGGCCCGCACGCCGAGCGCGGGGGCGCCGGCGATGAGCGTCGCGCCCGAATCGAGCACGCGGGCGGCGGAGGGGGCGGCCAGCACGGACGTGAAGTAGCCGTTGGCGATCCCGAGCGCCACTGTCCAGCCCGTCGAGCCGTCGTGGCGGGAGACCTCCTCCACCACGCGCAGCGCGTCCGGCAGAGGCAGCTCCAGCCCGCCGAACTCCTTGGGCGTGTAGATGGAGAAGAGGCCCGCCTTCTTGAGCCGGGACATCAGGGCGTCGGGGAGCCGGCGCTCCGCCTCCGCCTGCGCCGCCATCTTGCGGATGTCGTCCGCGACCGGCGCCACGAGGTCTGTGGGTGCGATGCTCGACGTCATCGATGTGGTCCTCCTGCTGCGGGTGTGGCCGGCCCGCCGGGGACACGCGGGAACGGCGCTGGGGAACACGCTACGCGGTCACGCCGGCGGTGCCATCGCAGGGATCAACCAATCGAGCGCAGGACGCCGTGGTTAATGTTGACCAGTGGCGGGCTGCGCCAGTCCCTGCCGCACCGCGTAGGCGGCGAGGCTGGCGCGCGAGCTGAGCCCGAGCTTCTGGAGCATGTTCTGGACGTGGCGAGCGACGGTGTGCTCGCTGATGACCAGCGCCGCGGCGATGCCCTTGTTGGTCTCGCCCGCCGCGATCAGGCGGAGGACCTCGACCTCGCGGGGCGTGAGTCCGCCCGGCGCGCGCTGTCCGGCCGCGAGGGCGTCTTCGTCCAGGCGTGCGAGGTCGGGTGCAGCGCCGAGGCGTTCGAAGGCCCAGCGCGCGGCGTCGAACTCCATGGCCGCCGACTGTTCGTCGCCGAGGGCGCGGCAGGCTTCGCCGATGAGCACACGCACGCGGGCCGCCTCGTACGGCGCTTCGAGCCGCTGCCACGCCGTCCAGGAGCGCCGCAGGGACGCGAGCGCCGCTCGCGGCTGCCCCTCGGCGATGAGCACGCTGCCCTCCGCTCTGTCGGCCAGCGCCCGCAGCGGGAGCGCGTCAATCGCGGCTGCGGCCTGGGCGAGCTCGACCGCGGCCGCCCGGGCCGCGGCGACGTCACCCAGCGCGAGAAGGACCTCTACGTACGCGCTCAGGAAGTCGGCCCGGCTCGCCTGGTGGAGCAGGCGTTCCCAATCCCCTAGCGGCCCCTCTGGCGCGGGTTCGTCCAGCGCCCGTCGGACGGCCGTCGCCGCTTCCTCCGCCCGGCCTCGAGCGAGCCAGAGCAGCGCGAGGCCCGGCTGCGGCGTCCGTCCCAGGCGGCTGGCCTGCTGGTAGGCCTCCTCCGCCCCCGCGCCGTCGCCGCGCAGCCGGCACAGCTCGCCGAGCTGGTAGAAGGCGTCGGCCGGGCCTTCGGGGCTCGCGGGCAGCGACAGCCAGTCGCAGGCCCGCCGCGCCTCTTCGAGCGCGTCTTCCCAGTCGCCCCGGAGCCGCATGACCTCCACCCGGTGCACGAGACACGGCCCCCGGTAGGGCACGAGGTCGGGCTGGCCCTCGCACCAGTGGGAGAAAACCGCCGTCCACTCCTTCGCCCGGGGAATGTCGAATACCTCCTGGCACGCCTCGAGGACGCCGCAGTAGATGTGCCCCACGAGCAAGGGCGTGACGTCGCCCGCGGCCACGGCGACCATCGCCTCGTCGAGGGCGGCCAACCCCTCGCCGACGAGCCCCAGGCGAAGGAGGGCGCGACCGTGCCCGTGCCCCGCCGCGGCGACGAGGCTGGCGTCGGCGAAGCGCCTGCCGATGGCCTGCGCTTCCCTGAAGGTCCGGCACGCGGCCTCGGCGTCCCCGGCTGCGAGCTGGTCCACGCCCGCCGGGATGAGCAAGTACCCCCACTCGACGCAGTCGGCGCCGAGGTCGGCGAGCAGGCTGCGGGCGCGTCCGAACCAGCCGTTCGCCTGCGCCTGCTCGCCCGTGAAGATCATGCCGTGGCCCAGGTAGAAGGCGAACCGCGCGGCGCGGGTCGCGTCGTGCAGTTCCAGCGCGCGGCGATACCCGCGCGTTAGCGCGTCGCGGCAATCCCACTCCTCACCGATGAGGTGCGCGGCGACGGCGTGACGCTCGAGATCGTCGAGGGTGAGTGGCGCGCCTTCAGGAAGAGCTGCGTACGCTTCGCGAGCCGCACGCCAGGCCCGCCGGGCGTACGCCTTCCGCGCCTTCTCCAGCGTCGCCTCGGACATCGGCTGGCAGTCCCTTTGCGCTGGTGCGGAGACGATTCGAAAGTGCCGTTCACGCTAGCACGAACCGCGCGGCGCGACAATCGCGCGAGCGAGACGGCTCAGGCGCGGGCGGTCTGGCCGCTCGCCGTGGCGCTGCCGGCGGCGTGGTCGAAGACCTTGGAGGCGTAGTGGTCGGCGCGGTTGGCCGCCGTCGCGCGTCTCCTGCGGCCGACACGACCTGGCGCGCCGAATCGATGCGGATGTCCCCGGCGGCGAAGACGCCCGGGACGTCGGTCTCCATCCACGGGTTCAGGTAGACGCGCCCGCCGTTGTCCAGCCGCCACCCACCTCGCCTGACTTGTGTCCGGCCCCTCGGCGCGGGCCGGGCGGGCGGCCAGCGCGCCCGCGACGAGCGCGAACGCGACGGTCGTCCCGAGAAGCAGACCTCTCACTGCTTCTCCCTTCCGCCGCCCGCCGCTCGCTCCGCTGCGGGCGGTCTCTCAGGCTGCTTCGGGAGCCACTGTGACGCCTCCCTCTCCGACGGCCCTCCGAAAACGGTCCCCAACTTCTCCAACCCGCGACGCACGGCTCCGAGTTTGCTCCGAGGACCCCTCAGCACGACGCGCGACAGCCGAGGAAGGCCAGCGCCCCCTTTGAGAACCCTGCTCGGACGCCAAGGACAGCGGGTAGGCCCGCGACTACGCATGCAGGCGAGCAGTCCCAGGGGACTGGCTGGCAGCCGCCTGGGACCAAATCACGACCGCTAGGGGCCGGGAAGCTAAAGGAGGCGCAACGTCGCGGAACGGCAACAGGGGCGCGTCCCTTGACATTCCACCGAAATGGAAAGTTTAGGCAAAGGGCAGAGCCGAACACGAAGGGAAGATGGTCATGCAAGAACAACGGTATTCCTTATGCCCCGCCTGCGACGCTTGCTCCGAGGTGGTCCTCCGGGGCGACGAGGTCGTCAGCGGGGAGCCCGGTAATCAATCAGGCCCGCCTAACGGCGGCGGAGTGGAACGTACTGGTGGACGCGGTGCGGAGCGGCGCGCTGGGCCCCATCGGGAAGGAGGACGCCCCTGTCGAGAGCTGTGACTGCGGCTGCGAGTTCTGCTAGGTCCCCGCTCCGTATCGGGCAGCTTGCGCTCGCTACGGGGTTGGCGCCCCGTACCATCCGGTACTACGAAAGCGTCGGGCTGGTCCGGCCGATGTGCCGGACCAGCTCCGGATATCGGTTGTTCGGGCCCGACGCCATCGAGCGGCTGCGTCTCGTCCGCGAAGCCAGGTCCCTAGGGCTGGACCTGACGGAGATACGGGAGATCCTGCGCGCCAGCGACGCGGGGCTCACCCCCTGCGAACACGTCGTCGCCGCTGGGGACCGCCAGCTCGAGTCCATCGCCAGGCGAATTCGGCAGCTCAGCGCGCTACGCCGGGATTTGCTTGCATTGCGCTCCCGGCTGTGGGCGGCAATGGCGTCGGGGAAGAGCCAGCCGGGTCGTCCCTGCCCCTGCTTGACGGAGATCGCCCGGTCAGCGACCGGCCAGGCCGGTCATGAGCCGCCGCGCCATTGACGCACGCGGTCAGGAGGGTCGAGACGCGTCGGCGGTGTCCGGGAGGGACACCCGCAGCCTGACGCCAGCGCCAGGGGCGGCGTCGACCTCGAAGGTCCCGCCGGCCAGCTCGGCGCGCTCGCGCATGCCCAGCAGACCCAAGCCGCCACCAGTCATCGCGACCAACGGGTCGAACCCCTGTCCATCGTCCTCGACGGTCAGTAACACGCTGGAGGGTTGGAAGGACAGGGTGACATGGCCGTGCTGAGCGTTCGCGTGGCGCTCGATGTTCCGAAGGCCTTCCTGAGCGATGCGGAAGAGCGCGACCTCTTGGTCAGAGGTCAGGCGCCTGGGCTCGCCTTCTACCGTCAGGGTAAGCTCCGGTCCACCGCGGGCGCGGACATCGGCGACGAGCCACTCCAGCGCCGGAATAAGGCCGAGGTCGTCGAGAGTGGACGGCCGCAGGTTGCGCCCGAATCGCCGCACTTCGGTGGCTAGGGCATCAGCGGCGGCGGCGATCTCCTCCAGCTCTCCTCGAAATCTCTCGTCCACCCTCCGCAGCACGCCCTTCAACCTCCGGACCATGAGCATGAGCGACTGGGCCACATCATCATGGAGTTCGCGCGCGATCCGTTTCCGTTCCTCTTCCTGAGCTCGGGTGACCTCGCGCGCATACTGACGCAGAGAGGCGCGCTCACGGTGCTCGCGAGTCACGTCTCGCAGCAGTGCCTGGATTCCATGCGAGCCGTCCTCGAGCAGGATTGGAGACCAGGCGGCGGCGATCGTCCTCGACCGCCCACCCAGCATGACATCCGACACCACGTTGCCTGTGTCCGCCGAGCCGGTCATGTGCAGTGCGAAGTCGCCGAGCAACGACGCCAACCTTCGGCCCGGCAGGTGTTCCGGGGCAACGGCGAACAAGTCGCCCGCCGCGCGGTTGGCGTTCCGGACGACCCCGGCATGATCCACGACCAGAATCGCGTCCCGGGCTTCCTCGAACAGCCGGCGGTACCGTTCCTCGGAGGCGCGGAGTTCATGGAGCGTCCGACGCTCCTCCTCCGCCAGGGCTACGCGGTCGGCCCCGGCCACCAGCTCCCCCGCCACCGCCCGCAACAGTTCGCCCGCCGCTTCCCGGTCGGCCCCGGATCGAAGCGCCGCTCCGAGGAACCCCCGGCTAGCCCCCTGAAAGGCGAGCGACTCCACTACCGTGCCAGAGACTGACGAGGGAAGACCGCTCTGAGGCGGCCACTCCGATACTGTCTCGGCCCCTCCCGCGAGGCGCAACCGGACCCACACGCGATCGGCCTCCGCCGCGCCCCCGATGAGCTCGCAGGCCGAAGTGAGGAAGTCGCGGACGCTCTGCGCGCGGCCCGCGAGATCGGCCACCGCGTTGACCACGGCCAGATGACGCATGGCCCGCTCCGCATTCCTGCGCGCCCGCCCTTCCCCTTCCACGAGGCCGGAAACGGCGAATCCAACGGCCAGAAGGGCGAGAACTTGCAACAGTTCGCCCGCCCACGCCAATTCAGTCCGGTGCCAGAGCGTGATGTTGGGGAGGACGAGGAGGCTGGCCTCCGCCGACGTCAGCATCCCGCCCTCCATGCCGAAACGGAGAGCAGCGTAAATGACGGGAATCAGGTACAGAATCAACGGAAGATGATGCAGCCCCTCGAACCGACCGGTCGCGCCCGTGCCTTCCACCGCCAAGTGCAGCGCCGTGACGCCGAGCACTTCCGTCTGTATGAATCAGAAGCGTCGATCCCGCAGACGCACGGGGAACGAACGGGCGTAGGTACGCGCCCGGTGCCAGGGGTCCGACAGAGCGGCGCTAATCGTCAGCTTCTACCTCCAGGTCTTCCAACGTCAGCCACCCGCGCCTGAGCGCGAGAACCACGGCTTCCGTTCGCGAGGCCACCCCGAGCTTCTCGAAGATATGGGCGAGGTGCACCTGCACGGTGCGGACGCTGAGCCCGAGACGCAAAGCGACCTCCTTGTTGCTCATCCCGGTGCCCGCCAGGCGCAAGACCTCGCGTTCGCGCGCGCTCAATGCCGCCCAGCCGCCGTCGCGCTCCTCTGTGCGCCGTCCGGTGAAGCGGCGCAGCACCGTTCGGGCAATGGCGGGATGGAGGACGGCGTCGCCAGCGGAAACCGAGCGGATGGCCTCCACGAGCTCTGCTCCATCGACGCTTTTCAGCAAATACCCCGCCGCGCCCGCATCGAGCAGTGCGAAGACGTAGGGGTCATCGTCGTACGCCGTGAGGACCAGAACCGCACAGTCCGGCGCCTGCTCCTTGATGGCTCGCGTCGCCTCGATGCCGTTCAGCCCGGGCATGGCGATGTCCATCAAGACGACCGCGGGCCGCAGCGTCGTCGCCAGACGCACCGCTTCCGGCCCGTCGGACGCCTCGCCGACGACCCGCATGTCCGGCTCATCCTCGACGATGCGCCGCGTCCCCTCCCTGAACAGCGCATGGTCGTCGGCGATCAAGACGGTGATAGGACCGGCCATAGCCATTCCTCGATGCAGATGGTGGACCTTCGAGCCGGATACGGCGAGGCCGTACCGACACTGGCACCATAGCTGAAATTGCGTAGCCCGCTGCGAAGAT
Organism: bacterium HR29; assembly: GCA_002898215.1. Classification (GTDB taxonomy): domain Bacteria; phylum Chloroflexota; class Dehalococcoidia; order Tepidiformales; family Tepidiformaceae; genus HRBIN29. The sequence goes on from BEIF01000002.1 coordinate 193,807, forward strand.
TCCCTTATGCTCGCCGGGACGCGCGGAATGGTACGCTGACCTCGATGGAGGTGTCCCCGTGTTGAAACAACGGCGATTTCCGACGCTGGCTGTCGCTTCGCTCGTCACCGTTGGCACTCTCCTCCTTGCGTCCTGCGGAGGATCCTCCGACGCCGGTGGCGTCAAAGGCGACGGAGGAGCCGAGAAAGCCGATACCGCCGCCGACTCCTCCGGCGGTGCCCGCGAGACCGGGACTGAGCGCGTAATCCACATTCACGCGGAAAAGGTGAAGTTCCGCCCATCGGAGATCGAAGTGAAAGTGGGCGAAGTAGTCCGGCTCGTCCTCGACAACCACGACCCCGTCCTCCACGACTATACCGTGGATGAGCCCAGATTCGTGGTGCTCGATTCGGAGGGTGGGGCGGTTCACGACATGGGCGGCCACACAGAAGGAGACGCGGTGGACGAGGGCGCCATGGCGCACTCCGAGAGCGGCGACGCGCCGCTGGTCAGCGCGACGCCCCTGCACATCGCAGCCCAAGGATCGACCCACGCCGACCTCGTGTTTCGCGCCACCAAGCCCGGGACCTACGTCTTCTACTGCAGCGTGCCCGGTCACCGGCAGGCGGGGATGGAGGGACTCATCCGCGTGACGGAATAACACGCCCGCGATCGTGCGAGAAGAGGCGCTACCGGAGCGCCGCGATCTACGGAGGGACGCCAGGCTCCCCTGGGACCATTACAGTCACGACGGGAAAGCGGGCGGCCCTCCGCGCGTCCATGCCGCCGGCCAGGTTCCAGACCTTCCGGCGCGTCTATCTGACGCTGGACAACGACGAAGCCGGTTGCCGGGCCGCTGCTCACCTAGGCGCCGAGCTCAACTCTCGGTGCGTGGTAGTGGACCTGCCGCCCGGCGTCCACGACCTGAACGACCTGGAACGCCTTCCCGGAGGCCGCGAGGCGTTCCTGTCCTTCCTCGAAGATCCTCGGGCGATGAAGTCATTCGCCCGGACTCTCAGAGTCGCGTCTACGACGGTGAGAGACGAGGATCCCGGCGAAGGCGATCCCTCCTAGCAAGAAGAAGCTCCCCAGCAGACCTGCTACCAACACGCCCGGGGTGGACGCAGTTTCCATCTTACCGACGCCTCCCTTTCAAGAAATACCTCAGTCGAACACCCCACCAATTCAGCCCCATGAGGAAGGGGGGAGAGCGGCGTCTTCGCCGCGGCCATGCTGGTCGCCTCCACCGCACGGTAGCCAGCGTCATCTCGGTCGACGCGCCAGGTCACGAATTCCACCCGCTGCTTCGGGGTCAGGTACGGCGCCTCTACCTCCCTTACTAGCCCAACCAGCCATGAGCACGGCCCGACTTGCAGTACGCCAGCCACTGCAGTGGAGCGGGCAAACGTATACGGCGGCTCCTTGCCCCCCGCTCCTTCCGCGCCTCCTCGAGCTCGCGCTGGAAGGTAAGAACTGCCTCCACAACATCTCGCATAGTCGCCTAGGTGATGTACCAGTAATTGTAGGGCCAGAGCCCAACACAATGATACCCCAAAACCGTCCAAACGTCCAGATAGAACAGGTCGCCGGTATACCAGCCCTCACCCCACGGGCTGATGTCGAAGTAATGCGATTTGCTCCAAGTCGACCCCTGCCACGGCCAGCGCCAGTCCGTGCCCAATCAATAGAGCAGGAGAGAACGCGTTTGTCGTCGTGTGCCCGTAGCCACTGTACGAGGTGATCCATCTACCGCTGAATGTCTAAGTCGAGTTGGTAGTGATTGTCCACATTTCAATATGGGCCACGTCGTGGCCAGCAATCTCCGCATGACGCGTTGGGTCGAAATCCCCCTTCGGGTGGAATTTAGTCACGCGTTCCTATTTGTGTTTGTACCCTAGTGGCGACCCAACATTCGCGCTGACCGTCGCAGCTTGTCCGGCGACTTGCCAGAAGCGTCAACGCGACGCTTGATGGCTTTTGACGACATGGCGGGTGCTGCAGACCGAAACGCCTCGAACTCCGCTCCCCGGGGTTGCAGCCTCTCGGACGCGTGTACCAAGGGGAAACGGTTCTCGACGCGCGAACCGAAGAGCCGCCGCTGGCCCGGCCGCCATCGATTTGGCCGGCGGCGGCTGCTCTGCGGCACCTCGTAGCGGTGGAAGTGGTTCCGCCCGCGGCCCGTGTGCGCCCCGCCCTACCTTAGGGCAACCTGCTCAGCACCTTCCCAGCCAACTCCTTGGCGACGGCAAGAGCGTCGTACCCGTCTGGGCTCACGTCTATCTCTATGGCGTACTTGCCCTTGAGAACTTGCAGGTCGGTGAGGATGCCGTCCCAGAACGCCTCAACTCCAATGCCGCCAACAGTCTGCGCGTCCGCCGCGTTGCTCTTGGAAAGCCTGTAGATTTCGCGCGCTTGGTCTGCGTCCTTTCCCATGAAAATAGATACGAGCACGAGAGTGCGAATCGGCGTCTGAGGGTCGTTGAAGCTGCAGAAGACTAGCTGGGGGGTCTCCTCGCGCTCGGGCTCAGTCACGGAGGTTCCCAGCGCGGCCTCCACTTCCTCCTTGGTCAGCAGGGAGCAGGCGTCCAGGGCCCCGCCCGGGGGCTTGGGCGTTGCGGTCGCGATGCCGGTCTGCTGAGCCGACGGCGTTCCGGCGGGTGTCTGAGTCTGCCGAGCCGCCGGGGTGGGCGTCCCCTGGGCGGGCCCCGTCTCCTCGCCGCCGCAGGCGGTCAAGAGGAAGAGGGCCAACAGCGACGCCAGGAAGAGCGCGCCGACGGCCTTGTGCACGATGAGTCTCGCTACGTCCTCGGTTTGCTCCGTGGGGTGCGGCCGGTGAAGGCGGGGCGTGGGCCGACGGCCATCAAGCTCAAGGCGAAGCGCCCGGGCCGGCGCGAGCACGCCGAGGGCTACACCGCCTGCTCGCTGGCCGTGGCGCTGGGCGTCGACTCCCACTGGGTGCTGGCCCGCATCCCGTCCGGCAAGCTCCGGGCGTCGCGTCGGATTGTTCTCGCGAAAGCGCCCAAGACGCACGAGGCAGTACCGGATGAGGGCGCGCGCTATCGCTGCCGAACCGACGCGCCGACGCATCGTCCAGTCAGCGATGACCTTGCATGCCGAGCAGGGTGTGCTTGCTACCAGCTACGAGCAGACCGCCCGGCGAGCGGGTACGGCCCCAGCCGCCGTCTACCGCCACTTCTCCACTCTGGCAGACCCGCTGCCCGCCTGCGCCCGCTCGACTCACGTTCTTCAGCCGGTGACTCCGGCGCTCGTGGCCGACATATTCCGAGGCCTCGACCGTCCATCGTCGCGAATGGAGGTGCTCGTCCGGGGGACCTGCGAGTGTTACGAGCGTGACGGCGCCTGGCTGCGCGCCGCTCGTTACGAGGAGCACCTGGTCGAGCCTCTCGAGGAGCTAGCTCGGGTGCAGCGGGCGAACCTTGCGCTCCTCGTGCGCGCGGCCCTCACCGGGACGAAGGCAAGCGAGCGGGCGACGCGCGTGATGGCTGCTCTCAGCGACTTTCCGGTATGGGAGAAGCTGCGTGTCGCTGGGCTGAACGCAGCCGAGGCGACCGAACAGGTGCTGGAGCTGGTCCGCGACCAGCTAGGCAAAGAGAACACTCCGTAGAACAAGGAGGGCAGGTGGTGGAAGGGCAGGTCAGGGCCTACATGCTAGCGCAGGAGGAGGGCGTGGCGACCTGGTTTGCAGGGGCGCTGATGGTCCTCAAGGCCGCAGGCGAGCAAACCACAGGCCAGTCCGCCCTCCTGGACCAGCGCGCACCGGGGGACTACGCGGTCCCCCGTCACGTCCATGACCGCTTTTGGGGGAGCTCGCCGCCCGCTATGGGCTAGAAGTGGATATCGGGTCAGTTGAGCGGCTGGTGAGAACGCATGGCCTCGTCATGTAGCCTCGCCGGAGCGCTGGCACAGGGGACCTCCTCTCCGTCGCTCGATCGCCTCCGCGCGCTCCGGGAATCTGTGGAGCACGTGCCCTCTTGTTAGCCTTGGCGGGGCGAGCGGAGCCGCCACGGGCTTGACGTAGTAGCGCTGAGGTCGCCGCAATGCCCATCGCCTGCGAGCACATCTCTCGTTATGCCGTCGAGGTCGAGCGGCAGCGCCGACCCTTCGACTCCGCCTGACGGCGCGCTTAGGGCAGGCATCGCCGCCCGCCCCATCCTCATCGGCGATACCGCCGTGTTCGATTGCTCTCCGGGAGGCGACGCCCTGGGGGTCAAGCGTGGGACGAGCATATCGGAGGCCATTGGGCTGTGCCCGCGAGCAACAGTGCTGCCGTTGGACGTCCCGCACCACCGGCACGGTTCGACCAGGTTCTGGACCTCCTCGACGGCAACCGCCCGGAGGTCGAGCCAGGCGATGTAGGCACCCCCTATCTCTCGCTAGTCGGCCTGGCGCAAGCCCCCTCGACCTCTCTGGCGGGACTCGGTTCCGGCTTGCACCGGCGCCACGGCTCCATGGCTGGGGTGGGCATCGCCGGCGGGAAATACGCGGCCCACGTGGCCAGCCAAACGACCCGCCCCGGCCTGGCGAAGGCGGTCCTGCCCGGCGAGGAGGCGCCCCTGCCCGTCGATCACTTGCCCATGAGCGCCCCAATTCGCTGGCGGCTGCGACTCCTGGCATCGAGACCATCGGCGGCGTGGCCCTGCTGCCCCTGGGGGCGTTCCGGAAACAGTTTGGCCCGCAGGGCGAGCGCTGCTGGGAGCTGGCCGGAGGTCGTAGAGGTACTTGAGGAGGTCGGAAAAGATCTTCCTGAGGTCGTCGCAAACTGTCGACCCCAGGCTAGGGTACTGCGAGGCCCGCGAGCCGCGGCTCCAAGGCGTGTCGGTTCCTGAGAATTACAAGCTCGCGACCCGAAGCTCGAGTACAGAAGGTTCCGGGTCGTTTCGGCGACGGCGGCTCAGGAACGCGGCCGAGTCCGGAGCGCGCAGCTCCGGTGCGAGGTTGGCCGCGTCCGGGCGGCGCGAAGGTTGCTCTCCCTCCACGAGAGGCGTAGGATTCGACCGCCGTTCGAATCCGGGCCCGGGTCGGGCCGTCGGGAGGTAGTGTCGTGCGCATCATCAGCGAAACCACCGAACTTGGCGTCACGGAGCGAGCCTTCGAGCTGGAGGTCGACGGCGAACGCGTCCCCGGCATCCTCTGGCTGCCGGAGGGTGCCGAAGGAGCTCGCCCGCTCCTCCTCCAGTGCCACGGCGGCACCCAGCACAAGCGCATCGATACCATCGTGGCCCGCGCACGGAGCTTCGTCCGCCACCACGGCTACGCCAGCGTCGCCATTGACGCCCCAGGCCACGGGGAGCGCGCCACGGAGGAGGACCGGGAGCGGATGCGCCGCCGCATCGCCGGGGGGCTGCGCGCCCTCGGCCCCGAAGAGCTCCGGGCGATGGCCGCACGCAACGCCCAGGCCGTGCGCGAATGGAAGGCGGTCCTCGATGCCGTCCAGAAGCTCCCCGAAGTCGGCCAGGGGCCCGTGGGCTGGTGGGGGCTCTCGATGGGAACCGCCATCGGTGTCCCCTTCGTCGCCAGCGAACCGCGCGTCCGGGCGGCCGTCCTCGGTCTCGCTGGCGTGCGCACGGAGGAGTTCGAACAGCTGGCGCGGCGCATCACCGTGCCGGTGATGGTGATGTGCCAGTGGGACGACGAAGTGGCGCCGCGCGACTCCGTCCTCAAGCTCTTCGATGTCCTGGCTTCGAAGGAGAAGACGCTGCACGCGAACCCCGGACGCCACGTGGAAGTCCCCGCGTACGAACGGGCCGCGTGGGAGGAGTTCTTCGTGCGCCACTTGGGCCGGGCCGTCTGACCCCTCCGCCGCGGTGACGACGAGCGGGAATCGAGCCGGCCGACGCCAGCCCTACGCCTAGGGCGCGGTGGGTCCAGGCTCCCCGGAGGCGTCGACCTTCCAGTCGCTGGGAGCGCGCCCTCGAGGGCGTGACATCCGAACCCCTAGCCCTTTGCCAAATGCCAAGCTGGCGAAGGCCGGCACGCGAACGATTCGTTGCGAGGAGGCCGAGGGCTGGTACGGCCTCGGCGGCACCCCCGGCAGGCGAGCGCCTCTCGGACGCTGGTGAGGTCCACCGCCTGCGGCTTATCTGCCCCGCGCGGGTGCTCGGCTCGGGCCTCAAAGACATCCGTGGCGGGGAGGGCGGGCGATGCGGGAGCCTGGGGGCGCTCCGCTCCGAACTGATACGCCAATGGTCGCACCTCGCCGGTGGCCAGCGCTGCGGCTGAACCTGCCGGGCGGAGGGCCGGCGACTCCTGCCGGTTCGCCGGCGAATGGTCGGCCTCCGATGGCCACGCCATCGCCAGAGGAGGGACCGTATTATTAAAGACCCGACCCCCGGAGAACGTGAGGTCGCCGCACTCGGGGCGACCGACGGAGCGGGGTGGTGCCCTCGCACGGGGTACTACCCGCGCGGGCCCCAAAGCGGACCTGGTTCCAGCGGCTTTGCTCCAGGCGGTCACCGATGCCGCGTGCGCGAAGCGCGACGACGCGGAGCAGCTCGGCATGCACGCTAGCCGTGAGCTCGGTCAGCTCGCCGAGGTCGCAATCTGGCTGCTGCGACGACCCGAACCGTAAGAAGGGGTTCGTCTCGGCCGGCGCGACGGTGGGGGCGAACGCTGGCCTCCACCTGCGGAATGAAATTCGTCGGGCCTTCGGGCTCGGGTTCCATGGCCCGCATCGCTGTCGCCGCGGACGCCTTCGAAACGTCCGTCATCCGCCACCTCTCGACGCTCGACCGCTTCCTCCCCGTGTGGATCGGCCTCGCGATGGCCACCGGGCTCTTGCTGGCGCGCATCGTTCCCGGTCTGAGCGCTCACTTCGACCAGGTCAAGTTCGACACCACCTCGCTGCCAATCGCTATCGGCCTCCTCGGCATGATGTACCCGGTGCTCGCGAAGGTGCGGTACGACCGGCTTGGGTCGGTCACGGTGGACCGGCCGCTGCTCGTCTCCTCCGTGCTCCTCAACTGGCTGGTGGGCCCGCTCCTGACGTTCGCGCCGGCCTGGGTGTTCCTGCCCGACCTACCCGAGTTCCGCACTGGCGTCATCCTCGTGGACCTCGCTCGCTGCATCGCCATGGTGCTCATCTGGAACTCGCTCGCCTGCGGCGATACCGAAGCGGTGGCGGTCCTGGTGGTGCTCAACTCCATCTACCAGGTGGCCGCCTACTCCTTCCTCGGCTACTTCTACCTCGAGCTCGTCCCGGGTTCGCTTGGGCTCGAAGAGACAGCCATCGAGATCGCCCTCTGGGATATCGCGAAGTCGGTGCTCGTCTTCCTCGGTATCCCGCTCGTGCTCGGTGCGCTGACGAGCCTGATCGGCCGGCGCATCCGCGGCGACGCGTGGTACGAAGGGCAGTTCCTCCCGCGCATCGGGCCGTGGGCGCTGTACAGCCTCCTCTTCACCATCGTCTCTTCACCATCGTCATCCTCTTCACCATCCAGGGGGAGGCGATCACCTCTCGGCCGCTCGACGTCGCCCGCATCGCCATGCCGCTGGTGGCCTACTTCGGGCTCATGTGGACGGTGGCCTTCCTCTGGGGCAGCGCGCAGGGGCTCGGCTACGAACGGACGGCGACGCTGGCCTTCACGGCGGCCGGGAACAACTTCGAGCTGGCCATCGCGGTGGCGCTCGGCACCTTCGGGGTGGCTCGGCAGGCGCTGGCGGGCGCTGTCGGCCCGCTTGCCGAGGTGCCGGTGCTGGTGGTGCTGGTGTACGTAGCCCTCCGGGCCCGTCGACGGTGGTTCGCCCAGCCCCGACCCCCGCCTGAGTCGCGCTTTCTCGAACCCCTCCGGCGAGAGGGCCGCACGACCGCACCGCCGTCACTCCGGCGTTCGGCTCGGGATGGCGCGGTCCCTGGCAGGTGCACGCTCCTCGTCGTCCGCCAGAAGGGGTCGGCGAGGGTCAGGGTGCGGCCGGGCGGGGAATGGAATCACCCGCGTTCGAGCGCGCCGGCCGGGAGGAGCGCTTCGTGCGCCACTGGGCTCGGGCGGCAGCACCGGGCGGGACCGCGCGGTAGTGCGGTGCGGGGGCGCGGGCAGCCTTCGGCAGCCGACCGAGGCCGCTCCCGGTCCCGCGCACGAAACGGGGCCGAGGACCGCCTTGCGGATAGTCGCTTGACGACTATACGCTCGCCGCTGACGTGCCCTCACGATCGCTGCCCGCGCCGCCATTCGACCCGACGCCGGCCCGCCGGGGTCCCATGCGCACGCTCCACTACGCCATCCTCGGGCTCCTTGCCGAGGGACCGGCGCACGGCTACCTCCTTCGCGATGCCTTCGCGCCTGGGGGGGAACTGGGGGCCGTCCTCCGCGTCGAGCCGCCCACCCTCTACGCTGCCCTGAAGGATCTCCAGGCTTCGGGAGCCATCGAAGGGCGCGAGCGGCGTGCCGGTGCGCGGCCGCCGCGCGTCGAATACCGCCTCACCGGTGCGGGCCGTGAGGCCTTCGAGCGCTGGCTCCGACAGCCAGTGGAGCGCCTCCGGGAGGTCCGCTCCGCCTTCCTCCTGAAGGTGTACTTCCTCCGGCGGCGCGACGCGTGCGCGCTGCGCGAGCTTGTGCGCGACCAGATCGCAGCGTGCGCCCGCTACCTGGACGCGCTGGAGGCGTGGGCGGCAGCGCTCCCATCGGAGAGCTGGCTCGCGCTCGTGGCGGAGTCGCGGACCACGGCCGCCCGCAGCACCCTGGCCTGGCTTCGCACGTACGAGGCCCGCCTCGACGACGAGCAGGCGGCCGGTCGAGGGGGTTCGTGAAGGCCGCCGCGCTGTGCGCGCTGCTCCTCCTCGCCGTGGCAGCGCCAGGATGCGGTCGGGGCGCTTCCGAGCCCGTGCCCGAGCTCTCGGTGGCGGCCGCAGCCGACCTCCGGTACGCTTTCGAGGAGCTCGCACCCCGGTTCGAAGCGCGGTGCGGTTGCCGTCTTCGGCTGACCTTCGGCTCGTCGGGGATGCTCGCGGCGCAGATCGAGCAGGGCTTCCCTGCCGACGTCTTCTTTTCGGCGGACGTCGGCTACGTCGATCGGCTCGTCCGCGAGGGGCTCGGGCAGCCGGACAGCGTGACCGTGTACGCCCTCGGCCGGATCGTGCTCGCCACGCCCGCCCGCGCTGGCAACCGCCTCGGACGGCTGGAGGAGCTGGCCTCCGCCGGAATCCGCGCCGTCGCCATCCCCAACCCTGAGCATGCACCGTACGGTGTCGCGGCGCGTCAGGCGCTCCAGGCGGCCGGGCTCTGGGAGGCACTCCAGACGAAGCTGGTGCTCGCCGAGAACGCCGCCCAGGCGGTGCAGTTCGTCGAATCGGGCGACGCCGACGCTGGCATCGTCCCCCTGTCGCTCGCCATTGCCAGGGGTTCGGCGCTCTCCTACGTCCGCATCGACGACGCGCTCTACGTGCCCCTTCGTCAGGCGGCGGTCGTGCTTCTGTCGAGCCCTCGCGCGGAGCTCGCTGCCGAGTTCATCGCGTACACCGTGTCGGACGCGGGTCGGGCGGTGCTGGAGCGGTACGGTTTCGAAGTGCCATGAACCACGCCCTTCTCGTTGTAGGCATCGAACCTGCCGACGTTCGCCTTTCGCTCCAGGTGGCAGGGGGAGCGACGCTCCTGGCCGCGGTTGCAGGCCTCCCGCTGGCCTGGTGGCTCGCCCGCGCCCGCTTCAAGGGGAAGGCGGCGCTGGAGGCCGTGGTGATGGCGCCCATGGTGCTCCCTCCGACGGTGGTGGGCTTCTACCTGCTGCGGCTTCTCGGGCAGGGCTCTTCCTTCGGGCGCTTCCTCGACGAGGCGATCGGTGTGCGCCTCGTTTTCACTTGGCAAGGAGCGGCCATCGCGGCGGCCGTCCTCTCGCTTCCACTCCTCGTGCGGACGGCCGAGGCGGCCTTCGCCGAGGTGGACCCTGAGTACGAACGGGTGGCGGCGAGCCTTGGGAAGCCGCCGTGGCTGGTGTTCCTTACGGTGACCCTCCCCTTGGCCGCGAGGGGCGTGGCGGCCGGCCTCGCCCTCGCCTTCGCCCGCGCAATGGGCGAGTTCGGCGCGACCGTGATGGTGGCCGGCAACATCCCCGGGAAGACGCGCACCCTCCCGATGTCCGTCTACGATGCCGTGCAGGCCGGCGATCTCGCGCGAGCCCATGCCAGCGCTGCCCTCCTTGCCGCGGTCAGCCTCGCCAGCGTCGCCGCCGTCAGCTGGCTGGTCGGGACGGTGCGGCGATGAGCGACCCGGTCCAGCACGTCCTTTCGGTTCGCGCCCGGCGCAAGCTCGGAACGTTCACCCTCGACGTACGTTTCGAGACGCCGCACGAACGCACGGTGTTGCTCGGGCCCTCCGGCGGTGGCAAGACCCTCACCCTCCGTGCCATCGCCGGACTCCTCCGTCTCGACGAGGGCCGGATCGCCTTCTCGGGCCGTGCGCTGTACGACAGCGCCGCGGGGATCGACGTGCCTGCGCACCGCCGTCGCGTCGGCTACGTGCCCCAGGGCTTCGCTCTCTTCCCGCACCTCGATGTGGCCGGGAACGTCCTCTTCGGTGTGTCTCGCCGCGACCCGAACCGGGGGCGGCGACTTGCCGACCTCCTCGAACTCGTCGGCCTGGAGGGGCTCGAACGGCGCCGCATCCGCGAACTATCCGGCGGCCAGCAGCAGCGCGTGGCCATCGCCCGAGCCCTGGCCGTGGGCCCCGAGCTGCTGCTCCTCGACGAGCCCTTCAGCGCCCTCGACCCGGACCTTCGGCGCTCCCTCCGCGACGACCTCCTCGCCCTCCAGGAGCGGGCGGCTGTCCCGATGCTGACGGTGACCCACGATGTGCACGATGCGTACGCGATGGGGCAAACGATCGCCGTCATCGCCGGCGGGCGTGTTCTCCAGTACGGGCCTCGCGAGGAGCTGTTCAACCGCCCGCGCACGCTCGAGGTCGCCCGTCTGGTGGGCTTCCGGAACGCCCTGCCTGGTCGCGTCACCGCTGTTCGGGAAGGCTGGTGCGAGGTTGCCTGGGCAGGCGGCTCGCTCGTGGTGGAGGGGACTCCGTTCCCCGAAGGGAGCCGGGTCATCGCCTGCATCCGGCCCGCTCAGGTGATGGTGCGCCGCCTCGACGATGCCGCGCCCCGGCTCAACCTGCTCGCGGGTGTCGCGGCCGACGAGGTTCCCACGCCGGAGGGACGTCGCATCCGTTTCCTCGTCGCAGGCAATCCCGAGGCGTGCCTGGAGATCGACGTCCCCGAATACGCCTACTACCGGCTCGGGCTCGACCGTCGGCGGGCGTTCGAGGTCTCCATCGCCCCTTCGGCGATCTGGCTGGTGCCCGGATAATGGCGTTGCCGGTTGGCCCAAGGTCGGGCACCGTTGGGGCGTGCGCCGCGACCCCTTCGCTGCCCTCGCTCCCACGTACGAGTCGTGGTACGAGACGCCCCTCGGCGCCCATGCCGATGCGGAGGAGCTCGCGGCGCTGCGGCGGCTGCTGGCCGGGGAGTCGATGGGCCTGGTGGCCGAGATCGGCGCCGGCACCGGGCACGTGACGCGGGCTCTCGCCGCCGATTGTGGGCGAATCGTCGCGGTCGAGCCTTCGCCGGCCATGCGCGCCGAGGGCGTTCGCCGTTCGTCCGGCCTGCGCATCGATTGGGTCGCAGGGGCGGGCGAACGTCTCCCGTTCCGGGAGGGCGTCTTCGAGGGGGCGCTCATCGTCGCCGTTCTCGAATTCGTGGCCGACCCGGCGGCCGTCCTCGCGGAGGCGTTCCGTGTCGTTCGGCCGGGTGGTTGGGTCGTTGTCGGATGGCTCGACGCGCGCTCGTCCTGGACAGCGCTGTACCGGACCGAGGCCGACCGTGGCGCCGAGCCCTGGGCCGGGGCGCGCTTCTTCACCCTCGAGGCGCTGGTCGAACTGGCCGGGAGTGCGCCCGAGGCCGTCGAGTACGCCCTCTGGGCCGGGCCCTTCGCCGAGCCGCCGTTCGTGGAGGCGGAGGAGGCCGGCCGTCGAGCGGGCCATCCGCCGGCCTTCGGCGCGGCCCGCTGGCGGTCGGGTCGCGGTCGGCGGTGACGCTGGCGGGAAAGCGTGTAAGGATTCCACTGCGGCGCGGTCATTCAAGTGAGCCCCTGCGCTGGTAGAGCTGCACGAAAGGAGCGAAAGCATGCGCGCTCTCCCTTCTTTCCGGATGCTTCTGGTCGCCGTAGCGGCGGGGGGCCTCTTGGCCATCGCCGGCTGCGGCGGCAACGGCGGTGGGCCCACGCCCACCGCGACCCCGCCTCCGCCGACCCCCACGGCTTCCACCCGGACGTCCAGTCCGACGGTGGCGGCGGCGCCCACGACGGTGGTGACGCCGACGCCCTCGCCGACGACGGCACCGGCCACGCCCACGGCGACGCCCTGCCCCAGCTACACCCTCGTCCCGCAGGTCGGGGCGCTCGGGGCGAACATCGCCGCTGCCGCCAGCCGCTGGAACTCTTGGCTTGGCTGCCCGGTCTTCGCGGTGGGAACCTCGGGCATTCCTGTCGACTTCGCCCCGGCCGAAATCGGGGACGTCGGCTGGGGACAGTACGCGGGCGGGCAGATCTACCTCATGCCGCCCTCGACCCCGCCGGCCGATGACCCCTCGACGCCCTACGCGAACGATTTCGAGCGCCTCACCTGCGTCGTCATGCACGCACTCGGCCACGTCCTCGGCTACGCCGACGGTTCGGCCGCAGCACCGAAGATCATGCGGCCGCTGGACTGGCCAACCTGGCCGCCCACTTCGTGCTCCACGCCCGACAGCCCCTGACACGGCGGGTTCTGCGGCGGCACGGTGCGGCCCTCGCACGGCAGCAGGAGGACGGCGATGATCCAGGCGACAGCAGCGGTCTACCCCCTCGGCGACGCTCCGGGGGCCATCGAGGCCGCGATCGAGGCGGTGGCGGCCTCGGGGGTGACGTACGAGGTGCGTCCCATGCAGACGGAGCTGCGCGGCGAGCCGGATGCGGTCTTCGCCGCTATCCGGGCAGCGTTCGATGCCGCTGCCGCCCGGGGCGGCGTGGTGATGACCGTCACGATTTCGAACGCGTGCCCGCTTCCCTAGCCGCTCTCCGGCGGGGAGCCCGCCCTTCGGGGTCGGCATCTCCCGTGGGACGGAGTACGCTGTGCCCGTGGCAATCCGCGTCGTGCGTTTCGGCGAGCCGCGCCAGCCCGGCGAAGGGCTTCGCATCGGCACGGTGCGCTACCTGCCGCGCGGCGTACCGAAGGCGGAGCGAGCTGAGCGCTTCTTCGACGTATGGCTGCCCGAGCTCGCTCCGGCGGAGGAGCTCCTTCGTGCCTTCCGCCAGGACGGCGACTGGCGCGCCCTCGAACGGGGTTATCGGCGGCAGCTTCGCGAGCCGGCAGCCCGGCATCTCTTGGAGCTGTTGGCCGCGCTCTCGAAGGTGGTCCAACTCTCGGTCGGCTGTTACTGCGAGGACGCGTCCCGGTGCCATCGGAGCATCCTCGCCGAGGAGCTCCGGTCGGCCGGCGCCGACGTCTCACCGGAGTAGAGGCGGGAGGGCCCATTGGGCCGGTGGGTGCCGGCCGGTCGGTCCTCCACGGAGAACCGCGGTGTGCCGAAACTGAAGGGAGACCCCCCAGGAGACCGCCGTATGACGCAGGACGACAGCCGGCTCTTCGACCTCACCATCATCGGCGCCGGCCCCACCGGGCTCTTCGCCGCCTTCTGCGCGGGCATGCGCGGCATGTCGGTGAAGGTCATCGAGCGGCTGCCGAGTCCGGGCGGCCAGCTCACCGTCCTCTACCCCGACAAGTACATCTACGACTCGCCGGGCTATCCGGAAATCCTCGCCCGTGACCTGGCCAGCGCCCTCTACCGCCAGGCCTTCACCTTCGGCGAGCCGGTTTTCCGCTTCGAAGAGGAGGCGAAGGAGCTCCATCGGACCGAGGAGGGATTCCTTCTCGTCACCGATCGGGGTGAGCACCGCTCCCGCGCCGTTATCGTCGCCGCGGGGATCGGTGCCTTCACGCCGAAACAGCTCGGCATCCCGGGCACCGAGCCGGGGAGCCCCGGCATCCACTACTTCGTGCGTGACCTCGAGGCGTTCCGCGGCCGCCGTGTCCTGGTCGTGGGCGGGGGCGACAGCGCTGTCGACTGGGCGCTCGCCCTTCGCGGGCGGGCGGCGTCGGTGACGCTCATCCATCGGCGCGACGTGTTCCGTGCCCATGAGGCCTCGGTGCGCGAACTCCTCGCCTCGCCGGTCGCCGTCAAGCTCTTCCGCGAAGTGAAGGGGGTTGAACACGCCGGCGGTCGTCTCCAGTCCGTCACCATCGTGAACAACCGCACCGGCGAGGAGGAGCGGCTGGAGGTGGACGACATCATCTTCGCCCTCGGTTTCGAGGCCGACCTCGGCGCGCTGCGGACGTGGGGGCTCGAGCTGGATGCCGCTGGCCGCCACGTCGCCGTCGATCCTGGCATGGCGACCAACATTCCCGGTGTGTTCGCGGCCGGCGATGTCACGGAGCTGACGTACCTCCAGAAGCTGGAGCTGCCGCCCGAGCAGCGGGTCGAAGGCGGCGCTGGCGCCATCAGCATCCCCACACCGAAGTTCGCCGAGCGTCGGGAGCGGTGGGGCCTGCTCGTCGTCGGGTACGCGCAGGCTGCCCAGGCGGTGAGCCACGCCCGGCGCTACCTCGACCCCGCCGCGCGCCTCTTCCCCGGCCACTCCAGCGAGCTGGCCGCCACACGCGCAGGTTGAGGCGGCCCTTCTAGAGCCATTCGAGGCGCCGGAAGAGCGCGTACAGCGCCGCTGATGACCCGGCCATCAACGCGGTGGCCGAAACGACACCGGCGACCTCGCCCGAGCCGGGGTAGGGGACGTTCATGCCGTAATAGCCAGTGATGAGCGCCGGCACGGCCAGGATCGCCGCCCAACTGCTCACCTTCTTCACGATCTGGTTCTGTCGGTAATCCCGGAGGCTCAGACTCGTCTCGACCAGCGTGGCCACGAGGTCGCGGAGGGAGTCGGCCGTCTCGCTCGCCCGCAGGATGTGGTCGTAGACGTCCTGGTAGTACGGAGCCAAAGCGTCCGGGATGAGGGCGCCCTCGCGGCGGATGAGGCTGCCCACGGCTTCGCGCATCGCGAAGGCGAGGCGGTGGAAGCGAACGAGCGCCTGGCGCATCTCGAACCACTCCCGCTGCTGCTCCAGGTCGAGCCGCTGGCGGCTGAAGAGGTGCTCGCTCACGGTGTCGTAGTACTCGTCGAACGCCTCCGCAGCGTCGAAGTACGTTTCCACCACGACGTCGAGGACGCCGTAGAGCAGGAACGGCACCCCGTATTCGAGGAGGCTCGGTGAGCTGGCCCACCGCTGCAGTACCGGTTCGATGGCGAACGGCGCGCCCTTGCGCACGGTGACGAGCCAGCGCGGCCCCACGAAGGCGTCGACTTCCGTCTCGAGCAGTTCCCGCGCCGTCGCGTTCAGCCGCACCGCTCGCGTCGACACGAAGAGGTGCGTCGGGTAGCGGTCGAGCTTGGGGCGTTGGTGGCGGCCGACGGCGTCCTCCACGGCGAGCTCGTGCAGCCCCAGCTCCGCTGCGATCTCGTGGAGCTGGGCTGCCGAAGGCCCGGCGAGGTCGACCCACACCACCGTCTCCGCTTCGGCGAGCGCTTCCGAAACCTCCGAGAGCGGGAAGCCCTCCCCGGAGAGTTCGCGCCCTCGGTAGCAGCGCGTACGGACCTCACCGGTTTCCGCCGTCCGGCCGGCGTGCATGGCTGACCTCCTCGCCCGTTTCGTGTCGCGAAGTGTACCGGCCTCGGCGGCGGAGGCGAGCGTTCAGGAGCGGGCGCGAAGCCGGTAGGCGCGCTCCATATCCGCTAGACGCTGGACGAGCTCGGAGCGGGCGTGGACATGGAAGAGGTACCGCGGCACATCGACGCCGGTCGCACGCGACATGAACGGCTCGCCCCAGAAGCTGAGCTGCGCCTCGACTCCACCCGTCGGGGTCTCCGCCAGGACGAAGGAGACGGGTTCGTCGATAGGCACCCATAGCGGTGGATTGACCTTCGTTCGTCCGTCACACGCCTGGAGCTTCGGGACAACGTATGCGTCCCACAGCTCCCGGTCGCGCGGGTCGAGGACGAAGCGGATGGAGGACACGTAGGGGCTTACCACTGCCGGCCTGAGGAGGACGTCGAAGAGCTCCTGCGTGCGGAACATCGACAGGCAGACGTTGAACCAGACCATTTCGCCGTGGGCTCGGGCGGCGAACTGCCGGCTGAAGCGTCGGAGGGCCTGGGGGCCGATCAGCGCGGCGTCGACGGGACGGATCTGACGCTCGAGGCGTTCGAAGCCGGCGTGGAGCTCCGCCTCCACATGCTCGAACTGCCGCTCCTCGCGCGGCTCCCGGCGGAGGTCGCGAAGGAGGAGGAGCGCGAGGATGACCAGCGCCACCGCCAGGAGCACGCTCTCCTCGGCGATGTGGAGCAGGTGAAGCACCAGCGCCGAGGCGGCGGCGATGATGCCCGCGACCGCCTCCCACTCCAGCTCCCGCAGCCGGCGCATGCCCCCCGATGATACGGGAACGAGCCGCTCATGGCGCGGTAGCACCGATCCTCGGGCCGATGTGCATCGGCGTTCCGGGGAGGCGGCGCATCACGAAAACACGCACCTCCCAGCGGCCATTGGCGAAGCGGACGTGTCCGGTGAGGGCCTCGCGCTGCTCCGCGCTGGCCCGCCACATCCCCGCGGCCAAGTCGGGGTCGAACTGCCACCGCTCCGATTCCACCGTGAAGCCGAGGGCGCGGTACGCCCGGTGAGCGCGCTCGGCGAAGCTGTTGGTGGTGAGGACGAAGCTTCTCCCCGGAACTTCGGTCTCCAGCCAGCGCATCAAGACGGCGAGCATCCGCCGGCAAACGCCTCGCCCCTCGTGCTCCGGTGGCACGTGCACCGACCAGAGGTAGAGGCCCGCCGGGTCTTCCAGGTTCACGGACACCCGCCCCACCGCGATGCCGTTCTCGCAGGCGACGAAATGGCGGTGGGGGCGGGGTGCGCGCGCCCGTTCCAGGGCCGCCCGCGCCACCTCGGGGTCGCGCAGGTGTCCCAGATCGAAGGCGTGGTAGGGGAAGCCCCGCTCGCCCCACCCCGCCATCTGGGCGACGAGCTCCTCGTCCCAGGGACGGAGGACGAGCCCCTCGCCTTCGAGTGCTATCGGGTACGGCGGAATGGCCGACATTCCGCCGACACTCTACTCCTCCTCGCCGCGCTGCGCAGGGGGCTGCGGTCCTCCCGCTACCCCGCGGGCTCGGCTCCGGCGGGCCGGCGGACGAACCGCACTCTCCAGTCCCCTTCCGGGAGCGGCTCGGCCGCAGCATCGAAACCGAGCTCGGCCATCACCCCGTAGAGCGGCCGCGGCTCGAAGGTCGCGTACAGCTCGAGCCCCTCGTCCGGCCCCAGGTTTCGAACCGCCGCCATGATGCGCGGGAACGGCTCGCGGCCCTGCCGGAGGTCCTCGCGGACGTCGAGGGTGACGAATCGCGCCGTCATCTCCCCACCTTCCCGATGCGGATGACCCACCGCTCGGGGCCGGTCTCCAGTGGCGTCCATTCGAATTGGCCGGGACGCTCCGCCTGGAACTGGTAGAAGAGCGGCTTCGGGTCGTGGTCGTTCACCAGGAGGAAGGACTCGCCGGGCGCCAGCGCCTCGAACGTGGCGAAGATGGTCGGGTGCCGTTGGGCGGGCGGCATGGCGCGAACGTCGAGCACCTTCTCGTCGCCTTCGTCGGCGCCGGCAGCGCGCAGCCGCTCCAGCAGCGGCTCGAGGGGCAGCCCGTGCTCTTGGGCGGCCTCGGCCAGCGTACGGCTCCCGCCGCAGCAGAGGTCGAGCCCGTGCGATTCCAGCACCTCGACCGTACCCGGCCAGCGGCGGGTGATCGCCTCCAACGTCATCCCAGCGAGGTTGGCCATCGCAGTTCGCTCCTTGATTGGACTCGCGACCAGTATGAAGGAATCCTACAGACCACGCCCCGGTCGATCGGCCGTATTCGGCGGGCCATTCGGCCGCTCGCAGAGCGGGCCGTACACTGGAGGTTGGAAGCGGCGGGCCGGGGGAAGCGTGGGCCGCCGTATCCGATGGGAGGTGGAAGGCGATGGCCGGTACGCTCGATGGATTCCGGCGATTTCTCCTCGAGTTCGAGCCGAGCGGCGAGCCGGTGCTCACGGCCACGCTCGATCTTCGCCAGGCTGCTGCCGGGGGGCCGCCGCCAGCGCGCACGGTGGCCAAGGAAGCCCTGGCTGCGGCCATCGCTGAATTCGCCGGGGAGGACGAGCGCCGCGCCGAGCCGTTCCGGGCCGAACGGGAGCGCCTCGAGGCGGCCATCGATGCTGCCCTCGCTGACGGTGCCCTTGGACTCGTCTACGTCGCCGTGCCGGGCGAAGGCGTCCGTGACGAGCTGCAGCTTCCGCTTCCCCTCCGCAACGACGTACGGATAGCGCCCGTGCCGTGGCTGTGGGAGCTCGAGCGGTACCGCTTCCTGCTCGACCGCCCGGTCACGGTGGCGACCGTCGACCTGCACACGTTGCACGTATTCCGGCTCCGTCACGGGCAGATTGAAGCCTCGGGAGGCGTCGATTGGTCGCAGCACCCCCTCATGAAGCGGCACGGCCGCGCGGCGACCGAGGGCAGGGGCTCCATCGGGAGCGCTGCCGGCGGCTGGCATTCGAAGAACAAGCTCGAGGCCATCGTCGAAGCCCACCGGGCGATGTTTTCGAAGGAGGCGGGGCGCGAACTCGCCAACTACCTTGGCGGTGACACGGTGCTCATCGTCGCCGGTGCCGACGAAGCCCGCTCGGAGCTCCTCCAGACCCTCGAGCCCGCCGTCCGCTCCAGAGCGGTCGAGCTGCCGGGGAATCCGACCCACCACGAGCCCGATGCGCGTCAGCTGCGCGAGCTCGCCGCCGAGCACGCCGCTGCCCTCGCGCAGCGCGAGGCCGCGGCCGCGCTGGCAGAGTGGCGCGAAAGCGGGCGGTTCGTGGCCGGGCCCGAAGCCGTCGCCCAAGCCATTGCCGAGGGTCGGCTGGCCGGTCTGCTCCTCCACGACGATGGAGCGGGCCACTGGGGCACCGCGGCCGATGCCCGCCGCGTTCCGCCCTTGGGCGACGCGGACCGCCTCCACGAGCTCCTGCGTGGCGCCCTCCGCACCGGGGCCGATGTGCGCTTCGCCAGCGACCCCTCCCTGGTGGAGGAGGGGTGCGCGGCCGGCGTCCTGCGCTGGTGAGGACGCCTCGCGGCCCCGGTGTACGATCGAGAACGTGATGAAGCATCGGGCTGACGGCCACCGGCGCTTTTTAGGTCTCCGCCCGAGCGCGTGGCTACGGCGGGTTTTCCCCACCGAGCCCCGTCGAGCCTCCCCGTCGGCCGGTGGCTACGAACCCATCGAGGACTACGCCCTCATCGGTGATCGCGTCACCTGTGCCCTGGTCTCCAAGCGGGGCTCCATCGACTGGGCATGCTTCCCGCGGATGGATTCGCCCTCCGTCTTCGCCCGCATCCTCGACGCGAAGAAGGGCGGCTGTTGGAGCATCCGGCCCTCGGTGCCGTTCCATTCGGAACGGCGGTACCTGCCGGACACCAACATCCTCGAGACGACCTTTCGCACGCCCGACGGCGAGGCGGTGCTCACCGATTTCATGCCGACGCAGGCCGCCGATTTCGAGCGGCTGGGCGAGAGCGCCATCGTCCGCATCCTGCGCGGCATTCGCGGTGTCGTCCCCTTCGAAGTCGTCTTCGAGCCCCGCTTCGATTACGCTCGCTCCCTCCCGACCTGGAGCGTGCACGAGCGGAACGGGGTCCGGGCGAGCCACTTCGACGAATCCCTCACGCTCCACACGGCGGTGCCGCTCCGCATCGACGGCTTCGCCGCCAGGGCGAACCTCCGCCTCGGCGCCGGCGACACGGCCACGTTCGTCGCGGCCTACCGCCGGCCCGCCCCCCTTGTCTGGCGGAGCGGCGTCGAAGAGGAGGCCCACCGCGCGCTTCGCGCCACGGAGGCCTACTGGCGGGAGTGGATTGCTCGCTGCTCGTACGACGGTCCCTACGCCGAGGCGGTCCGCCGGTCAGCCCTCGTGCTCCGCCTGCTCGATTACGCCCCGACAGGCGCGATCGTGGCTGCGCCGACGACCTCCCTCCCCGAAGAGATCGGCGGCGTCCGCAATTGGGACTACCGCTACTGCTGGATCCGGGACGCCACCTTCACCCTGTACGCCTTCAACGTTCTCGGCTACCACGCCGAAGCCGAGACCTTCCTCTCGTGGGTTTTCGACATGACCCGCGGCCAGCCCCAATCGCTCCGGGTGCTGTACGGCATCGGCGGAGAACAGGAGAACGTCGAGTTCGAGCTTCCCCATCTCGAGGGGTACCGCGGCTCCCGCCCGGTCCGAGTGGGGAACGCCGCCCAGCGCCAGCGACAGCTCGACATCTACGGGGAGCTGCTCGACGTCGCCTACTACGAGCACCGGTGCGGCTGCAGCGTTGCCCCCGACCTGTGGCCCCTCCTCCGCGCTTCCGTCGACTACATCTGCGAGGCGTGGCGGACGCCCGACTACGGCCTCTGGGAGATCCGGGCTGCCCCCCGCCACTTCGTGTACTCGAAGGTCCTCTGCTGGGTCGCGGTCGACCGGGGAATCCGACTCGCCCGGGCCTACGAACTTCCCTGCGACCTGGAGCGGTGGGAGGCCGCCGCCGACGAGATTCGCCGCACGGTGCTCGAGCAGGGCTTCGACCCGACGCGCGGCACGTTCACCCAGGCATTCGGGTATTCGGACCTCGATGCCTCGCTCCTGGCGTTGCCGCTGCGGGGGTTCCTCCCGGCCGACGACCCGCGCATGGCCGCCACCATCGAGCGCATCGCCGCGGAGCTCGCCACCGGGCCGGGCGGCCGGCTGATCCGTCGAACCTCGCCCAGCTTCGACGACGGCCTGCCGGGTGACGAAGGCGCGTTCCTCCTCGTGAACTTCTGGCTCGTCGATTGCCTGGCGATGATGGGGCGATTGTCGGAGGCCAGGGAGCGTTTCGAGTACCTCCTCTCCCTCGCCAACGATGTGGGGCTCTACGCGGAGATGGTCGACCCCGAGACGGGCGCGCATCTCGGCAACTTCCCCCAGGCATTCACGCACGTCGCGCTCATCAGTTCGGCGGCCAACCTCGCCGCTGCGGAGGGCCGCCGGCCCCTGCCAGCCCTCGCCCCGGCCCAGTAGCGCCTGCGGGCGAGCCCAACCGGGCTAGCGAAGCCCCACGGGGCGGTGTGGGAGCCGTCTCCGCAAGGTCATCGTGAGAAGGCAAGATGCGGCCGAGAATCAAGGCGGAGGCGAGCGTGCGCCGCGGAGGCAGGTTGCATCGGCTGCTGCGGCTTCGGTGGGGCGCAGGCACCATCGCCATCGCCTACGTGCTCCTCGGTCTCGGGTGGATCTTCGGCTCCGACGCTCTCTTCGACGCCCTCTTCCGCGGCGGCATACGGGACGCCGTTGAGCTCGGGAAAGGCGCCGGCTATGTGGCCGTGACGGCGCTCCTCCTCTACGGACTGATGCGGCGCTCGCTCCGCGCCCTCGAGGACGCGAGCTCGGAGCTGGAACGCGCCAACCGCGAACTTCGGCGGCTCGCCGGCTTTCCCGAATACAGCCCCCATCCGATCCTGCTCCTTCGTGCAGGCCGGGTCGTTTTCGCTAACGACGCTGCCCGCACGCTCGCCGTGGCTGCCAGTTTGCCCGATGCGTCCTCGTTGCTCCCTGTCGAGACACGTGAGCTCGCCGCTGCGACCCCGGACGAGGCAGGCTTCGGGTCTTCCCTCGAATCGCGCGTCGGCGACTACGCCATCCGCTGGCACTTTTTCGCGAACCCGGACGAAGAACTGGTGTACGCGTACGGTACCGACGTCACTCAAGTGGAGCGGCTAGGAGCGCGGCTCGCGGCTGCCGAACAGGCCGAGCAGCGCGACCGGATGGTCGCGGGTCTCGCTCACGACCTCCGGAACATGCTCACGGTCGTCCGGGGGTATGCCGAGCTCCTCGCTCCTGCCCTGGCGCCGAACGATGCTGCTCGCGCCGACGTGGAAGAGATGGTGCGCGCCACGCGGCGCGCCGAGGAGCTCCTGCGCGGGTTCGCCGCTCTGGGCCGTCCGTCGCCGGGGTCCGCGGCCAGCAGGATCGACCTTGCCGGGGAGCTCGCCCGCCTGGAGCCGTTCCTTCGGCATGCCGTTCCCCACCCGATCGAGCTCGCCGTCGAGCGGCCCGGTCGACCCCTCCCGGTGGCGCTCGACGGCGGACAGCTGAATCGCCTGTTGTTGAATCTCGTGGTCAACGCCGTCGATGCCATCGGCCAGGGCTCGGGACGCATCCTCGTCCGCTGTAGTGCAGCGGGCGGTGAGGCTGTCCTCGAGGTCTCTGATACCGGTTGCGGGATGGACGAGGCGACGGTCGCCCGGATCTTCGAGCCGTTCTTCACGACGAAGCCGCGCGACAAGGGTACGGGCCTGGGTTTGGTGATGGTTCGGGCCATCGTCGAACAGGCCGGGGGCACGATCTCCGTCTCCACGAAGCCCGGAGCCGGAACGACCTTCGCCATCCGATTCCCGATCGCGAGCGATGATCGATCGAACCTGACCGCCGAAGAAGCATAGGGAAATTCGATTTTATTTGGCGCTTTTCGGCCCTTTCCCGCTGGCGGTCCGAGCCTATGCTTCGTCGTGGGAGCGCTAGAAAGGGTAGATCATGGCGGCCAGCGTTCGAGCATGGCTCGGCCGAATTCAGCGCGAGCAGGCTGTCGGAGCGCACATTCTCGTAGGAATCCTGTGGGTAATAGGCTCAGTTTCCGTAGTGTATGCGATGCCGGAAGCGGGAACGCGTGCTTCGGTGTGGCTCGCGAACGGCCTCGCGTACGTGCTCCTGACCGGATTGATGCTCCACGGCCTCGTTCGCCGCTCTCTGAACGATCTCCGCTCGGCGCACGACGAATTGCTGCAGGCCTACCAGGAAATCGAGCGCTTCGCCACGCTCGCTCGGAGCGCGCCGGAGCCCATTCTCGTCCTCTCAGCTGGCGGAGAGCTGGAGTACCGAAACGGAGCGGCCGACCGCCTTGTAGCCTCGGCGGGCCTTTCGGGCCCGCTGGAGCTGCTGGGGCCGCAGGGCCTGGAAGCAGCGCTTCGCACCCTGGGTTCGACCCTACCCTCCACGCCGGTGGAAGTCCGAGTTGGCGAGCGAGTCTTCCATTGGTCTTTCGCCGCTAACCGCGAGGTTGGGGTTGTCGCCTGCTTCGGGGCCGATATCACCGCGCTTCGCGAGATGACGGATAGGGCGCTCGAGGCCGAATACGCGGAGCAGCGGGAACGCATGTTCGCTGGACTGGCCCATGACCTGCGGAACATCCTCACCGCCGTTCGCGGCTACGCCGACCTGATGTTCCCCGCCCTTCCTCCGGATGACCGGGTACGAAGCGACCTCTCGGAGATGATCCGAGCGATCGAGATCGCACACGGCCTTCTGCAGCGGTTCACCGGTGCGTTCCGCCGGTCGGCGCGGCGTGACAGCGTCATCGACCTCAGGGAGGAAGTGGCAGGAATGGAACCGCTGCTGAAGCACTCGGTGTCGCGGAACGTCGAACTCCGGCTCTCGGTGGAGCGGGAACGTATCCCGGTCCGGCTCGACCCAGGGCAGTTGCTCCGCGCCCTGCTCAATCTTGTGTCCAACGCCGTCGATGCCATCGGCGACCAGCCAGGACACATCGACATCTCCGTTCGAAGGGAAGTGTGGAACGGAACGCCATACGGGTCTGTTTACGTGACCGACGATGGTTGCGGCATGGATGAAGAGACGCGGGCGCGAGCCTTCGAAGCGTTCTTCACGACAAAAGATGGCAGAGGGACAGGTCTGGGGCTGACGGCGGTGCGCGGGGTCGTCGAGCAAGCAAGGGGAACGGTGGAGCTGGTCAGTGCTCCCGGTCGAGGAACCACGGTCGTGATGCGGTTTCCGGTCTCCGCAGCTAGCGAGTCGTCGCCGTCTCTGACCTAGGCGAGACCAAGCCGGCGGTCGTGTTCCCGCCAGGCGACGTCGTTGAGGGCCATGATGCCGCCGGAAACGAGCGAATGCCCCCCAAGAACGACGGGGAGGGCCGCTTCGGCCGCTGCTCGCGTGAACTCCCGTAGCCACGGGTCTTCGATCCGCTCCCACGCGAAGAGGTCGCTCTGGAAGCGGTCCTCCCGCGTCGGCTGCAACCCGAGATGCGCCTCAAGCACGCGGGTATCGCAGACGAACGCATCGCCCAGCGTTGCCATCAGCGCGAAGAAGCGCCGCACTCCGACCTCCTCCACCAGGTAGCCCAGCAGCGACCGCGCGCGGTGAGTGGGACCGGCCGCGGCCATGCCGCGCTCCTCGCTGAAGAGTCGCACCCGGCACGCCGTCTCCCGCTCCAGGTACTGCCACGCCTGGCTTCCGACTCGCCCCGCGACGACTATCTCCGCCGTCCGGTCGCAGAGGAGGCGCATCAGCTCCCGCAGCGGCCCGCAGCGATCTGCCAGCGGTGCCGCCGCCCGCGCGAGCTCCGGCGGCGCCGTCTCGTCGAGCGCCAGGATCGCCAGGTCGGTCGGCGTATCCAAATCGAACTGCGTGGCCGTGGT
Source organism: bacterium HR29 (assembly GCA_002898215.1). Taxonomy (GTDB): domain Bacteria; phylum Chloroflexota; class Dehalococcoidia; order Tepidiformales; family Tepidiformaceae; genus HRBIN29. Next base: position 218,386 of record BEIF01000002.1, read on the forward strand.
GCGCGGCAGCACCACCGGCGCAAGGCCCGCGTCATCGCGCAGCCGGCGGGGCAGAGCGTTGTCGCGCACGAACTCCCCGACCTCGAAGATCGCCTCGCCCGGCGTCCACGCCGTCAGGTCGGCGCTGAAGAAGTTGTTGGTGACGAAGCGGCGGTCGCGTTGCTCGAGCTGTTCGGCGATGAGCTGGAACTCCTCGACCCCGAGGAGCGGGACCGAACCCGATCCCATCACCGCCGGCTTCTCCAGCCCGTACCGGCCGACGATCTCCTTCAAGCGCGCCGCGAAGTCGAACGGCCCCGGGTGGCGGCTGTCTGGGTCCACGTACACGTTGGGAAGGTCGTCCGGGAACGCATCCGGCTCGTCGGTCGCGACGATCACGGCCTCGAATCCGGCGGCGAGCGCCGTGCGGGCTGTGTTTCGCGCCGCTGCCGCGCGCGCCTCGGCCATCAGCCGTTCGGCCTCGCCGGTGCCGAGCCCGCCATGGAAGATCACGAGCGCCGGACGCGGAATCCCCATCGCCGTCCATTATGGCTGCCAGCCCGCTTGACGCCTTTCGAACGCATGTTCTACCGTGTCATAAAGGTGGCGAGCGCAAAGATTCGCCCGCGCTCGCGGGAAGGCGACGATAACGCGTTGAGGCTCTACGATGGGGGCACTACCTTGCCAGCCAGGACGGCCCTGGCGGTGGCACGAACACCCCCTGGCCGAGGTCGAACCATGAAAGTCGTCTTCCTTCAGGACGTCGAAGGCACCGCCCTCGTGGGCGAAGTGAAAGAGGTGAAGAACGGGTTCGCCCGCAACTACCTCATCCCGCGCGGTCTGGCCGCGCCGGCCACGAAGGAGAACCTCCGCTACGCCCAGCTGCTGGCCGAACGCGAAGCGCGCCGGCAGGCGAAGCTGGATGCCGAGGCGCGGCCGCTGGCCGAGCGGATTGCCGGGCTCGAGCTCGTCATCGAGGCGCGGGTCGGCGAAACGGGCCGCCTCTTCGGCTCGGTGACCAACCGTGATATCGCCCAAGCGATCGCTGCCAAGGTCGGCGCCGAGGTCGACCCGCACCACATCCTTCTGCACGAGCCCATCCGCGAGCTCGGCCGCCGCGACGTCACCATCAAGCTCACCCGCAACGTCTCCGCCGTCGTCCACGTCGAGGTAGTGCCCGACGAGGCATCGAAGGCCATCGTCGAGCGCCTCAAGGCCCAGGAGGAGGCTGCCCGCCGCGAGGCCGAGAAGCGGCAGGCCGAAGCCGAGTACGCTGCCCGGGCCGCGCAAGGGCGCCGCGGCGGCACCGCCAAGGAAAACGCCTCCGAGGACGAGTAGCCCCGGAGAAGGGAGGGAGTTGGCATCGACCCGCGCACCGCTCGCCGCTCCCCCGACTCCCTCCCGGCCGCGCCCTTGTTCGAGCGGCTCCCCCCGCACGACCTCGAGGCGGAGGAGGCGGTCCTGGCCGCCCTCCTCGTCGACCCCGAGGCCATCTACCGCGTCGCCTCGTTCCTGAAGCCCTCGGACTTCTTCCGCGAGTCGAACGGCTGGATCTACGAGGCCTGCCTCGACCTCTGGGCGCGCGATGAGGGCATCAACCAGGTCACCGTGGCCCACGAGCTCGCCCGCAAGGGCCGCCTCGAGGCTGCCGGGGGGTACCTCTACCTCTCCGAGCTGGTGCAACGGCTGCCCACCTCCGCCGGCATCGAACACTTCGCCCACATCGTGAAGCGCGACGCCACCTACCGAGGGCTCATCGGCGCGGCTGCGGCCATCATGCAGATGGCGTACGAAGCCCCACCCGACCTCGATACCGTCTTCCGCCGCAGCGAGGAGCTCATCGGCCGGTTGCGCACCGGCGAGTCGTTCCGCGACTTCGTCCACATCCGCGAGGTCCTCCAGTCCTACCTCGAAGAGGATGCCGAAGCCGCGGAACGTCGACGCCTCGACGCCATCCGCACTGGGTTCCGGGACCTCGACGTGCTCCTGGGCGGGCTGAAGCGCTCCGACCTCATCGTCGTCGGCGCGCGCCCGAGCGTCGGCAAGTCGAGCTTCGCGCTCGGCATCGCCCGGAACGCTGCCGTCAACGAGCGCGCCAACGTCGCCTTCTTCTCCCTCGAAATGTCCGCCGAACAGCTCGCCATCCGGCTGCTCTCCGCCGAGTCGAACGTCGACAGCACGCGCCTCCGCCTCGGCCAGCAGACCGAGCTGGAGGAGCGGCGCATCATCCGGGCGACCGGTGTCCTCGCCGAGGCGAACATCTGGTTCGACGACTCTCCCGTCCTCTCTGTGGCCGAGCTTCGTTCGAAGGCGCGCCGTCTCGCCGGCGAGCACGGGCTCGACCTCATCATCATCGACTACCTCCAGCTCCTCCAGGCCGACGGCGTCTACCGTTCGCGCGAGAACCGGGTGCAGGAGATCAGCTACATCTCCCGCACGCTGAAGAGCCTCGCCCGCGAGCTGGATGTTCCGGTCATCGCCCTCGCCCAGCTCTCTCGTGCCATCGAGAGCCGGCACCCCCGCATCCCCATGCTTTCGGACCTGCGCGACTCCGGCTCCATCGAGCAGGACGCCGACATCGTCATCTTCCTCAACCGCGAGGAGCTGTACGTCACGCCGGAGCAGTGGGCCATGCAGCACCCCGACTTGCCAGAATCCGCCTATCCGAAGGGCATCGCCCAGGTCATCGTCGCCAAGCATCGGAACGGCCCCATCGGGACGATCGAGCTCCGCTTCAAAGAGCGGTTCGCCAAGTTTGAGGACGTCGCCCTCGTGGAGGAGGAGTCGGCGTGACGGAGCGCTTCGCCGGCTTCCCCGCCATCGCGCGGGCGACGCCGATCCCGAACATCTTCTTCACGGCGGTTCTTCCGAAGCTCCGCAGCCCGGCGGCGCTCCTCGCCTTCCTCTGGGTGGCGCGCTTCGCCCAGGAGCGCCGCGGCGCGCCGGCGCTGGTCCCTTTCCGGGTGCTCGCCTCCGATTCGGCGGTGCGCGCCTCCTTCGCACGCCTGGCGGGCTCGGCCGAACTCCTGGCCGAGGGCCTGAACGAGTGCCTCGAGATGGGCATCCTGGTTTCCGCCGAACTCGAAACCGACGCCGGCCGCGAGCTGTGCTACGGCGTGAACACGCCCCAAAGCCGCCGTGCGCTCGCCCGAGCCGGGGTGGCGCTGGCGGCCTCGCCGGGGTCGGCCCCGGCCCGGCCCGACATCTTCCGCCTTTACGAAGAGCACATCGGCACCATCACCCCGATCGTCGGCGAGCGACTGCTCGAAGCCGCGGAGCGGTACCCTCAAGCCTGGATCGAAGACGCCTTCCGCGAGGCCGCCCTGCGGAACGTCCGCAACTGGCGGTACATCGAACGCATCCTCGAGCGGTGGGCCGAGGAGGGACGAGCCCATGAAGCAGCTGCGGGAGATTCTTTCGAAGCACGGCGCCGCCGCTATCTCGGGGGCGCCGCCCCCCGAGGGCTCGGCTGAGCCGATTCCGGAAGAAGGCCCCGGCGACCCGACCTGTCCCGCTTGCCGCGGCAGCGGGTTCGTGACGCGCCGCCTACCGCTGGGCGACCCCCGCTTCGGGAAGGCCGAACCCTGCGCGTGTATCCTGCGCGAGAGCGAGGCCGCCCGGCGCGCTCGCCTCGAACGCCTGGCCAACCTCGGCTCGCTTGTCCGCTTCCGCTTCGAAACGATGCTTCCCGGCGGGCCGGCCGGCGACGACCCCGCATTCCGTGCTGCTTGGGAAGCGGCCCGCGCCTACGCCGCCGAACCCTCGGGATGGCTCGTTTTCGTCGGCCCGAGCGGCAGCGGCAAGACCCACCTCGCCGCCGCCATCGTCAACGAACGCATCCGCCTCGGGCAGCCGGCTCTCTTCATGGTCGTGCCCGACCTTCTCGACCATCTCCGCGCCAGCTACAGCGCCGAGGAGGGCGAGTTGGGGTACACCGACCTCTTCGAGCAGCTCCGCAACGCTCCCCTCCTCGTGCTCGACGACATCGACGCGGCGGCCGGCACGCCTTGGGCCCGCGAGAAGCTCTTCCAGCTCGTCAACGCCCGGTACCTCGCCGAGCGTCCGACCGTCTTCACCTCCGGCTCAGACCTGGACGCGCTGGAACAGCGGCTGGCGACGCGTCTGGGAAACCCGCAGCTCTCCCGGGTTGTGCGGCTCGGCGCCCGGGCGGCCGCGTACCGGCAGGTCGGCGGTATGACGCTCGAACGCCTGCGCACGATGCAGTTCCGCACCTTCGATGCTCGTCCGGGGGGGCTCCGGCCCGAGGAGCGGGAGACGGTCGAGGCAGCCTTCCGTGCTGCCCTGGCCTACGCCGACGCGCCGCAGGGGTGGTTCGTCCTTCAGGGCACGAACGGCTGCGGCAAGACGCACCTCGCCGCCGCCATCGCCAACCGCGTCCTCGACCGCGGGGGTGACGTCTTCTTCGCGGTCGTCCCCGACCTGCTCGACCACCTGCGCAGCTCCTTCGCACCGGGGAACGAATCCGCCTACGACGAGCTGTTCGAACAGGTGCGTTCTGCCGGCCTCCTCGTCCTCGACGACCTCGGAGCGCACGTCTCCTCGCCCTGGGCGCAAGAGAAGCTGTATCAACTTGTCAACTACCGCACGGTGGCGGCGCTGCCCGCGGTTGTCACCACCGATCTCAGCTTCGAGGCCCTTCAGGCGACGCACCCGCGCATCGCCGCCCGTATCTTCGACCCGCATGCGGGAACGGCGGTGGTCATCCTCGCTCCCCACTATCGCCTCGGTCGAGCCGCGGCACCTCCGCCGGTGCGCAGGCCGCGGCGCTAGAGGTCGGCGGGGGCAGGAAGGTCCTCGGGGACCGGGTGCCCGTGCTTCCGCGCCCAGTCACGCAAGGCGGCCACGGTCGAGTCGAACGCGAGCGCGTCCCAGGGGATGGCGTCCGGGGCGAACCAGGCCACCTCGGCGGTTTCGTGGCCAGCCGAAGGCGTCCCGAGGGCGCGCGCCTCGTACACGATGAGCACGATCCCGGGCGCCGTCCGGGTGTACACGCCGAGCAGCTCGAGCTCGCCGACCTCGAGGTGCGCCTCCTCACGCGTTTCCCGTCGGGCGGCCTCTTCGGCGGTCTCGCCCAGGTCCATAAAGCCGCCAGGGAACACCCATGTCCCGCGACGCGGCTCGATATCCCTCCGCAGGAGGAGCACCTCGCCCCGTTCGCTCACGGGGATGACCGCCGCCACTGGCCGCGGGTTGATGTAGTGGACGAAGCCGCAGTCGAAACAGACGAGCCGCCGACGGGTGTCGCCTTCGGGCACGGCCGAGACCAGCCGCTGGCCGCAGTGCATGCAGTACCGGCTGAAGAGGTGGGGATGCTGGCTCACTGGCAGCCTCCGGCCGAGTCCCGCCCTAGCGCGGCGGTGCCGGAGCCGGCCGCTCCAGCGCCTCCGGGCCTTCGATCCACTCCTCGCCGTCGCTCCATACTTCCTTCTTCCAGATCGGCACCCGTCGCTTCAATTCGTCGACGATCCAGCGGCAGGCGGCGAAAGCCTCGGCTCGGTGTCCGCTGGACACGGCTGCCACCAGGCTCGTCTCGCCGATGGCCAGCCGGCCCGTGCGGTGAAGGATCGCGCAATCGATGACCCCGAACCGGGCGCACGCTTCCCGGGCGATGGCTTCCATCTCGCGCTCGGCCATGGAGGGGTAGGCCTCGTACACCAGGTGGTCCACCGTTCGCCCCAGGTTCTCGTTCCGGACCACGCCGAGGAAGACGTCGATGGCGCCCGCTGCGGGGCTCGCCACGGCGGCGATGGCCTCCGACGGGTCGAGGGGTGCGTCGGTCACGCGGATGAGCATCGTCAGCCCCCCGAGACAGGCGGGATGAGGGCGAGGGTGGCACCGGCAGGAACCGGCGTGTCCTCGTCGGCGTACTCCTCGTCGAGGGCGTACCGGAGGGTCGGCAGGAACGGTTCGAGTTGCGGGTGGGCGGCCACGAGCCGGTCCCGAACGTCGCGAACGCGGTCGCCCGGCGCCACCTCGACGGCCAGCCGCCGCGCGCCGACGCGTTCGGCCACCCCTGCGAAGAGGAGGACGGTCACCTGTCCCACGGCTCCATTCTAGCCTGCGGGCGTCCGCTCGCTTGCTCCGCGTCCGCGATGGGGGCAGGATCTCGCCGCGATGGCGGCTCTCCCCGTCCGCCGTATGCTGCGGCTCGTCGTCGATGCCCTCTACCCGCCCCAGTGCGTCGGATGCGGCCGCTGGGGCGACTTCCTCTGTCCCCGCTGCCTGGCCCGGGCCGATGCCGAACGTCCCCAGGCCCGCTGCGGCCACTGCGATGCTGCCTGGGCAGGCGAAGGCTTCTGCCCACGCTGTCTCCCGCTGAGCCGCCTTGCCGCTGTACGGGCGGCGTTCGAGTTCACGGGTGTGGCCCGCAGGGCCGTCCACCAGTTGAAGTACGGCTTCACGCGCGCCCTCGCCGAGCCGATGGCGGCGGCCATGACCGCGCGGCTCGACCTCTCGACCTACGATGCCGCTGTTCCCGTTCCCATCCACCCCTCGCGGCAGCGTTGGCGCGGCTTCGACCAGGCCGCGGAGCTCGCGCGAGGGCTGCCTCTTCCCCCGGCGCCCGGCCGGCTCCGTCGCATCCGCAAAACGCGCTCCCAGGTCGGCCTTTCGGCCGCCGAGCGCCGGCGCAACCTCGCCGGGGCGTTCGTCTACGAGGGGCCGCCGCTCTCGGGCCTTCGGATCGCGCTCATCGACGACGTCGTCACCTCTGGCGCGACGGCGGCGGAGTGTGCTGCCGTGCTCCTCGATGCGGGAGCGGCGCAGGTCACGGCCCTCGCCTTCGCCCGGGCCAGCTACGAGACCTCGCTGGCCGATGCCCCCATCCGCGAATGAGGCGCTCAGCGCTCCAGACGTTCGAAGGCCACCGCTGCCGCTCCCAGAAGGCCCGTGTCGTCTCCGAGTTCGGTGAGGCGAATGGCGGTGCCCGCTGCCGGGCCGTAGGGGAGGGCGCGCATCGCCCGACGCATCGGCTCCAGGAGCAGGTCGCCCATGGCCAGGAGCCCGCCCGACAAGGTGAGCATGTCGGGGTTGAGGACGTTGAGGAGGGAGGCGAGCCCGAGCCCGAGGAGGTGGCCGCCATTCCGGATCTCCGCCTCGGCCGCCAGATCCCCGGCGCGGGCCGCTGCCAGGAGGTCCTCGCCGGTGGGGTCGCGCCCCGCGGTCATCTCGGCCAGGATGGGCGCCTTGCCGCTCTCCACGAGTCGGCGGGCGCGGTCGGCGAAGGCGACGCCGCTGGCCAGGGCTTCGAGGCAGCCGCGGGCCCCGCAGCCGCAGCGCGGCCCTGAGGGGTCGACGATGATGTGTCCGATTTCGCCCGCGAACCCCTTCGCGCCCCGATACAGCCGGCCGTCGATGACGATGCCGCCACCGATGCCGGTGCCGAGGGTCGCGTGGAGCAGGTGGCGGACGCCGCGTGCGGCGCCGAAGCGGTATTCACCCAGCGCCGCCGCCGAAGCGTCGTTCTCGACGAAGGCAGGAAGGCCGAGGGAGTCGGAGAGCGCTGCGGCCAGGGGCACGTCACGGAACCCGGGGATGTTCGGCGCGACCACCACTCTTCCCTCGTCGCCGGCCACGAGGCCCGCGGCAGCTGCGCACACGGCCAGGGCACGGGGCGCCTTCCCGTGCACCTCGCGGAGCAGCTCGATGAGGGTCTCGATCACCGCGCCGGGGTCGGGGCCGTCCGGAGTGCGCCGCTCGGCCCGGGCCGTGACGGTGCCGTCCGTCGTCACGGCGGCGGCGCGCATGCGCGTCGCGCCCAGGTCGGCAGCGAGCACCATCTCCGGCATCGCCCATCACTCTACCGGGGGATGCCGTGGGGTACCATCTCGGCATGGAGCCTTGGGTGCAGGCGCTCCTCGGGTCTGCCCGGCGAGGGGCGCTGGCTACGCTCTCTCCCGACGGTCGGCCCCAGGCCGTTCCGGTGTGCTTCGCGCTCTGCGAAGGAGCGGTGGTCACGCCCATCGACGAGAAGCCGAAGTCTGGCCGCCCGCTCGGCCGGCTGCGCAACATCGCCCGGAACCCGCGGGTTTGCCTCCTCGTCGATCACTGGGACGAGGATTGGAGCGCGCTCGCCTGGGTTCGGGTGGAGGGGTCCGCCAGGGTGCTGGCTCGCGGTGACGCCCATCCAGCCGCCCTCGCCGCGTTACGCGAGAAGTACCCGCAATACCGCACCATGGCCTTGGAGGAGCGACCCCTCATCGTCATCGACGCGGAACACATCGTCGCCTGGCGGGCCGTTCCGTGACCGTTCACCCAGGCGGCGGGTGTCGTGTACACTGCCCTCCGGGAGCCTTCGTAGCTCAGCGGTAGAGCGGCGCTTTCGTAAAGCGTAGGTCGCCGGTTCGAATCCGGCCGAAGGCTCCAGCCTCACCGGCCCAGGCAGCGGTACACCGCTTCGATGAGCCGCTGCCCCGTACCGCCGACGGCGATCCCCATCTTCATCTGGTTCATCACGTAGCCGAAGCCGAGCTTCGCGTCCGGGTCGGCGAAACCGCACGACCCGCCCATGCCCGGGTGTCCGAAGCAGTTCGGTGTGGGCCACACCGGCATCTCCGGGTGGGCCAGCCAGTAGCCCAGGGCGAACCGCGTCTTCAGGAGGGGCAGCACCTGGTCGGTCCCGGAAGCCTGCTCCTGTCGGGCTCGCTCGACCGTCTCCGGTGCCAGCACGCGAACGCCGTCGGCCGCACCGCCGGCCGCGAGCGCCCCGTAAAGGCGGGCGACCGCCCGTGCGCTCCCGTGGCCGTTCCCCGCCGGGATCTCGGCTGCCCGCCATGCGCGGGAGTTCACGTGCACGCCGGCTCCTGGTGGTGGGTTGTTGAACGCTCGCGCCGCCAGCGAGTCGGGCTGCTGCTGCCACACCGTCCGGATGTCGGGCTGTCCGGGGACGGGAGGTGGTGCTGGGAGGAGGGTAGCCGTCCGTTCGTCGAGCTCCGGACCGAAGCCGATGAAGAAATCCAGCTCCAGGGGGCCGGCGATCTCCTCCCGCCAGAGCCGTCCGACCGATTTCCCCGTGACTCTCCGCAGCACCTCGCCCACGAGGAACCCGAACGTGAGCGCATGGTAGCCGTGGGCCGTTCCCGGCTCCCACCAGGGTTCCTGCTCCGCTAGGGCGGCCACCATGGTTTCCCACTGCACTACCGAGCCCGGCGGGAGGGGCTTCGAGATCGCCGCCAAGCCGGCCTGGTGGCTGAGCAGGTAGCGAACGGGCAGCCGCTCCTTCCCTCCGGTGGCGAACTCGGGCCAATACTGCGCCACCGGCGCGTCCAGGTCGACGAGGCCGCGCTCGGCAATTCGATGGAAGAGGGTCGCCACGATGCCTTTCGTCGTCGAGTAGGTGTTGACGATCGTGTCGGGACCCCAGGGCCGCGTCCGCTCCGCGTCCATCCAGCCTCCCCAGAGGTCCACGACCACCCGGTTTTCGATGACCACGCATACCGCTGCGCCGACCTCGCCCTGGGTGCGGAAGTTCTCTTCGAAGACCTCGCGCACCGGCGCGAACGCCGGGTCGCACCGTCCGCCGATGGGAACGTCCATGGCTAGGCCTCAGGCGGTCTGGGTGCGGACCTGCTCGAGGGCCGCCCGGAAGCGCCGCATGTTCTCCCAGCGCTGACGTGCCGCCTCGTCCAGCGTCCGCGGGTCGACTTCGGCGATGGAGAATCCGTACGCCGTGTAGATGGGGATTTCGTCGTCTGTGAGTTCGCGGAGCTTCTGCTTCCGCGCGAAGGCCTGTTCGATGTACGGGGCAAGCTCCTCCATCTTCCTCCGCTCCCGCTCCTCTTCGTGCTCCTTGAACTCGGGCATCACCTCGGCGGCGAAGAGCTCGAGCGCCTCGCAGATGTGCTCGTGGCGGTTCTTGCCGGCTTGCTGGATGAAGATGACCTGGTCGACGCCCACGTCGGCGAAGGCGCGCAGGTGTTGGCGGAGGTCCTCGGGTGTGCCGATGCCGCCCTCGCCACCGCGCATCTCGGGCGGGATGAGCTCCTTCACGCGTTCGTACATCGCCCAGATGTTCGTCCGCCCGGGCTTGTGCTGGCCGAAGGCGTAGTGGTGGCCGAGGGCGAACTGGAAGAAGCGGAAGCCGTCGAGGCCGCGACGGATCGCCTCCTCACGGTCGCGGTGGACGGAGAAGCTGGTGACCATGGCGATGTTCGGGTTCACCACGTGGCCGATGGGCACGCACTCTCGCTTCAGCGTCTCGTAGTAATCGGTTACCCAGTGGCGCGCTTCTTCCGGGTTCACGAAGGCGAAGGTGAGCGCCCCCAGCCCGAGCTGCGCCGCCAGGTGGATGGTCTGGCGGTTGGAGCACGCCACCCACATCGGCGGGTGGGGCCGCTGGACCGGCTTGGGGACGATGTTCCGCACCGGCATCGAGAAGTACTTCCCCTGGTAGCCCGGGTACGGGTCCATGGCGAGCATGTTCGCCACCTGCTCCGTCGCCTCCAGCCACATGGCGCGGCGGTCGTTGGGGTCGATGCCGAACCCCTCCAGCTCCATGCGCGACGCCGATTCACCGGTGCCGAACTCCACCCGTCCGTTGGAAACGAGGTCGAGCGTCGCGATCCGTTCGGCGACGCGGGCGGGGTGGTTGTACTTCGGCGGCATGAGCACGATGCCGTGGCCGAGACGGATGCGCTTCGTGCGCTGGGAGGCGGCGGCCAGGAACACCTCCGGCGCGGAGGAATGCGAGTACTCCTCGAGGAAGTGGTGCTCCACCTCCCAGGCGGCGTCGATGCCAAGCTTGTCGGCGAGCTCCACCTGTTCGAGGGCATCCTGGAAGAGCTTCAACTCAGCCCCTGGCTCCCACGGGCGGGGGAACTGGTGCTCGTAGAAGACGCCGAACTTCATCGCGGCCCCCTTTTCGACGGTTTGGCGCGAACCGCCTTCGGCCTAGAAGGCAGTTGCTTCGCGGGATGCGAAGCATTCTACGTCACCCGCCAGGCGTTGCAAGGGGAGAAGGTTTCCGCTCTTCTGCTGCTGGGGCTGGCGCGATGACGTACCGTCGCAGCTCGGGCATGCGCGCGGCGACGAGCGCCACCACGCCCAGGCAGGCGGCGCCGCCGCTCACCACCGCGAAGGTCGCGCTCGTCAGCGCTGCCACGAAGCCCGACTCCGCGGCTCCCAACTGGTTCGAAGCCCCGATGAAAATCATGTTCACCGAGCTCACCCGCCCCCGCAGCTCATCGGGTGTGGCAAGCTGCACCGCCGTCTGGCGCATCACCACGCTCACCTGATCGGCTGCGCCCACCGCGAAGTAGGCCGCCAGCGAAAGCCAGAACTCGCGCGAGAGGCCGAAGACGATGGTGGCCGCCCCGAAGGCCGCCACGGCCAGGAGGAGCGCCCGCCCCGCCCGGCGCACCGGCGGCAGCGCCACCAGCAGCAATGACATGACGAGGGCGCCGACATCGAAGGAGGCCGCTAGCAGACCGTACCCCCGCGCTCCCACGTGGAGGATCTCGGTGGCGTAAACGGGCAGGAGCGCGGTCGCCCCGCCGAAGATGACGGCGAACATGTCCAGGGTCATCGCCCCCAGCACCACTTGCTGCCGCCGCACGAACCGCAGCCCTTCGGCGATGGCCCGCAGGCTCACCTCGCGCCGCACCACCTCCCTGCGACGGAGGCGAATCGCCAGCACGCAGACCGCCGCCACGGCCGTCACCCCTGTATAGGCTAGGTACGATGCCCCTGTTCCGAAGGCATCGATGAGGAAGCCGGCCACCGCCGGCCCCGTGACGAACCCCAGCTGGCGGATCGCGGTCACCACCGTGACGGCCGAAGGAAAGAGCTCCCGCGGAACGATGGAAGGCAGCAGCGCCGACGTCGCCGGGCTTTCGAATGCGCTGGCGGCACCGAGGGCCACCACGAGCCCGTACACGAGACGGAGGCTCACCCACCCGCCTGCCGTAGCCGCCGCGAGGGCGATGGCACAGGCCAAGCTGCTCACCTGGGCCGCCAGCGCCACGAGCCGGCGGTCGTACGCGTCGGCCGCAGCGCCGGCCAACAGGCTCGCGGGAATGGCCGGGAGGAATCGCACCAGGCCCAGCACCCCGAGCTGCAGCTCCGAACCGGAGAGGTCGTACACCTGCCAGGCGAGCGTGGCTTGGAGGAGCGTCATACCTACGCCCCATGCCGCCCGGCTCGCCGCGTAGAACCCGAACGAAGGGATGCGGAACGGCGCAAGCCGCCCGGGACGGTGCTCCTCGGCGGGGGTCGCAGGATCGACCATTGCCCCTCGGTGGCAGGCATTCTGCCATGCCCACCGCCCTCGGGCGAACGGCTGCCGCCAGCCGGCCACAGCGCTAAGCTGATGCCGGTACCGACTCGGGGAGGGACACCGTGACCGAGCGAGCGCTCGAAGGGTTGGTCGTCGCCGAAATCGCCACCGGCGTCGCCGGCCCCTACGTCGGGCGGCTTCTCGCCGACCTCGGCGCCCAAGTGGTGAAGGTCGAACCGCGGGATGGCGACCCCGTCCGCCACGAGCCGCCCATGGTCGGCGGAGAAAGCGCCTTCTTCGCCTGGCTGAACCGGGGAAAGCTCGGCGTCCAGCTCGAAGAGGGAGACCCCCGGCTCGACCGGATCCTCACCCACGCCGATGTGGTGGTGCACGACCGCCGCGGCCCCGCGGCCGAAGCGCTTGAGGCGAGAGCGCTGGCGCTGCGGCCCTCCGCCGTCGTGCTGTCCCTATCCCCCTATGGTCGAACCGGGGAACGCGCCGGGTGGCTCACCACGCCGCTCACGGAGTACGCCACCGGTGGGTACCACTACTTCGGCGGGGACCCTGCTCGCGAGCCGATCGCCCTTCCCGGCTACCAGGTGGAATTCCACGCGGGTATGCACGGCGCCTTCGCCGTCTTAGCGGGCTACTGGCACGCCGAGCGCACGGGCGAGGGGCAGCGCATCGAACTCTCCCACCAGGAAGCCATCCTCAGCGACCACGCGTGGCTCACGACCATCTGGACGCACACCGGGCAGGTCCAACGCCGCACGGGTAGCGCCTTCGTTCGCTGTGCCGACGGGTTTCTCTACCTCTTCCCACTGGTGCCGTATCCGAACCTCTTCGTGCTCATGGAGCGGTTCGACCTCCTCGCCGACGAGGAGCTCCAGCAGCCGCTCGTTTGGCAGCAGCGCTTCCCCGAGGTACTGGCGGCGTTCGCCGAATGGGCTGCCAACCGGACCCGCGCCGAGGTGTACCACGCCTGCCAGGAGCTGCGCATCGCCGTCTCGCCGGTGAATACCTTTGCCGACGTCGTGGCCAGCCCGCAGCTCGCTGCTCGGGAGTGGTTCGTCCCGCTCCCCGTGGGCGGCCAAGCCGTGACCGGGCCGGGCGTGCCCTACAAGCTGAGCGAGACTCCGTGCCGACCCGAAGGCCGGGCGCCGCACCTCGGCGAGCACACCGACCTCGTCCTGGACCAGAATTTCGCCTGGGCCAACGCCGGCCGCCAGGCGACCGTGGCGGGCGCCGCCCCACGCTCGCCGGCCGGACCGCTCGAAGGGCTCCGGGTCATCGAGGTGACCGCCAACTGGGCTGGACCCATCGCGGGGCGGCACTTCGCGGACCTCGGCGCGGACGTCATCAAGATCGAGCTCCAGACGAAGCCTGCCACCCGCGCGCTCGTCTACGTCGGAGGCGACCTGTGGCCCGAGCACTACCACCGCAGCGGCTACTTCAACAAGCTGAACCGGAACAAGCGGGCAATCTGTCTCGACCTCTCCAAGCCCTTGGGGAAGGAGACGTTCCTTCGCCTCGTGCGAGTGGCCGACGCCGTCATCGAGAACAACGCTGCCCGGGTCATGGGCAACCTCGGCCTCGACTGGCCCGTTCTCCGGGAGGCGAACCCTCGGCTCGTCATGTGCTCGATGTCCGGATACGGGGCGACTGGCCCGGAGCGGAACTACAGCGCCTATGGCAGCAACGTCGAAACGGTGAGCGGGCTCGCCAGCGTCCTCGGATACGGTCCGGGCGAATACTTCGGCACCGGTAGCTACTACGCCGACCCCATCACGGGCACCCACGGGGCCGTCGCCGTCCTGGCTGCCATCCTTGCCGCGCGGCGCACCGGCCGGGGCCAGTGGATCGATATGGCCCTCCTGGAAGCGGTGCTGCCGTTCTTCGCGCAGCAGCTCCTGGAGTACACCGTGACTGGCCGCGTCCCCGTGCCCATGGGGAACCGGTCGCCCCGATGGGCACCGCAGGGCGTGTACCCTTCCGCCGGCACCGACTGCTGGCTCGCCCTCACCGTCCGCGACGAAAGCGAGTGGCGCGCACTCTGCGGCGTCATCGGACGACCCGACCTCGCCGCCGACCCTTCGCTCGCCTCGGTGGAGGGTCGTCGAAAGAAGCAGGATGAGATCGACGAGGCTATCGCTGCCTGGTCGCGTACACTCGACCACCTCACCGCTGCGGAGGCTCTCCAGCGCGCGGGTGTGCCCGCCGCTCCCGTCATGGCGAACTGGGAGATCGTCTGTGACAATCACCTCAACGACCGCGGCTTCTTCGTCAGCGTTCGCCACCCGAAGGCTGGGACCCACCAATTCCCCGGCTTCCCCTGGCGCTTCGAGCGCACGCCCGCCACGATCCGCTGCCATGCTCCCCTCTTCGCCGAGCACAACCGTGAGGTCTTCGCCGGCCTTCTCGGGATGACGGACGCGGAGATCGACGCCCTCTACCGCGAGGGCGTCACGGGCGACGTTCCCATCTACGCACAGGGGCCGACGCTGTGAGCGCGCGTGTCCTCGTCGTGGCCGCGCCTGCGGTGGCCGAGCGCTTGGTCGGCGTCCTGCCGGAGGGGGCCGTGTGCTTCGCTGTGGCCCTCGACGGCGAGGGCGACCCGCTCGCCGGCCTCGGCGATGCCCTTGCCGGGGTCGAAGCGGCTGTCGTGTGTCTCGATGGCCTACCAGGCCGGCTACTCCCCCGCCTCGAGGATGCGTTGGCTCGGTTCGGTGGCCGCTCCGCGGTCCTGCGGGGGCGCCCCTGGAACGGCGTGGCCCCGCTGCCGCTCGCCCGCGCCTGTACTGCCGTGGTGGCGGGGTTCGGAGATGTGGCAGCGGCCGCTGCCGTCGTCGCCCGTTGGTGGGCCGAGAGCACTTCAGCCGGCGAGCCGTAGCGCGAGCTCTGGCCTCTCCTCCAACAGGCGGTCGCCGCGGGCTGCCACCTCCTTCACGGTTGCAGCGTCGCGTCCGCCGAGGGCACGTCCGATCGCCGTGTATCCGAGGCCCTGCCGCCGGAGGAGCGCAGCCGCCACGGCTCGGGCATCGGCCAGCGGCGATCGACGGGAACGCCCCCTCAGCTCCTCCAGCCGGACCGCGAAGGCCGCTGCGACGCGCTCGAGGACGGCTTGTGGGTCGGGCGCACCGGAGGTGCGAACCACGATTCGCGCTAGCTCGGCGTCGAGGCGGCCCGGCTCCAGCATCCCCGCGCGGTCCAGGGCGACCGCCGCGTGCACGGCTCCCTGGAGTTCGCGCACGGAGAGCACCCGCGCGGAGGCGATGCGGTCGATGCACCAGGCCGGAAGCGATGCCCGGAGCTCCGCTGCCAGCCGCAGGACGATCCCCCGCTGCTCGCCGGGCCCCGGTGGTTGCACCTCGACGACGACGCCAGCCGTCAGCCGTGATGCAAGGCGTTGGGGAAGCGCGAGGTCCCGAGGGTGGCGCTCCGTGGCCACCGCGACGCTACCCCCTTCCCGCTCCACCGCGTCGATGGTCCGGACCAGCTCCTCGAGCGTGGCCCGCTTCCCTTCGAGGTCCTGCAGGTCGTCGAGGAGGAAGAGGCGTACGGTACGCAGCTCTTCCTGGAACGCGTCGACCTCTTGGCGGCGGAGCGCCCCCAGGTACCGGGTGGCGAACTCCTCGCCACTGAGGCAGGCCACCGACCACCCCTTAGCCCGGGCGGCACAGCCGAGGGCATGGAGGAGGTGGGATTTCCCCACACCGTTGGCTCCCCACAACACCAGCGGCGACATCGGCCGCTCGTCGGCGAGGAGTGCGCGACAGCAGGCCAGGGCCAACCGGTTCCCCTGGGACTCGACGTATCGGTCGAAGGTGAGGCTGCAGTTCACCGCACCGACGAGCTTCGGCCCTCCCTCCGCCGGCCGCGGCTCGCCCGGAGCCTGGGCTGCGCCGGGAGGCACGAACCGAACCTCCACATCGGCCGCCAGGATGGCCGACGCTGCCCGCCGCACCACCAAGGCCAGCCGCTCGTTCAGCCAAGCGCATTTGAACGGGCTTGGCGCTTCCGCCACGAGCGTTGCCCCGTCGAAGGCGAGCGGACGGGTGTCCCGCAGCCACGTCTGGAAGGTGTGTGGGCCGACCTCCAGTTCGAGCCGCCCCAACACGCTCCGCCAGGTCCGCGCCAGCTCCCGCGAATCCGCCGGCGAAGAGACAAAGGTCATCCCCCACTGCTCCTTTCACGCAGCAGCAAGAACGGAACCGTCTCCGGTCGATGCGAGAAGTTCGCTCTGTCCTTGGCCGGGCGGCGGAGGGCCCGGTGGTGTGCCCCGTACCTTAGCCGCGCTGCCACCCCTCGGCAACGCTCTTATGTGGAAGGAGGGCCCCTCCTCAGCCGTTTTTCACGCGGACCAATCGTTATGGCGCCGCACCCCTCCTCATCACGAAACGTTGACGCACACGTCAAGGTTGGTAGACTGGGCTGGAGATGCCCGAGTCCCGCTCCACCCTGGAAGGGTACCTGCAGATCGGCGAGGCCGCGGAGCGCTGCGGCCTCACCCAGCGCACCCTGCGGTTCTACGAAGAGAAAGGGCTCCTCAAGCCGCCGACTCGAATGGAGGGCGGGTTCCGCCTCTACTCTCCGGAGGACCTCGAACGGATCGAGCGCATCAAGCAGCTCAAGGAGCTCCTCGGCTTCTCCCTCGCGGAGATCAAAGAGCTGCTCGACGCCGAAGACGTCCGTCTCCAGATCCGCGCCGAATGGCGCAAAGACGCCGACGTCGCCGAGAAAGCCGCGAAGATCCGTCAGGCCCGTGAGGCGACGCTCCGCCAGCTCCAGCTCGTCGACCAGAAGATGGAGCGGCTCGCCGAGTTCCGCCGCAGCCTCGCCGAACGACTGGAGAAGTACGATCAGTGGCTCCGCGAGCGTGCCGGCGAAGGAGCGTCCGCTCCCGAAACCGGCCGATAGGCTCCCGCGGGCATATCCGGTACACTCCTTCCGTGGCCCTCCTCGACGAGCTTCAGCGCCCCCTCCGCGACCTCCGCATCTCCGTAACCGACCGCTGCAACTTCCGCTGCGTGTACTGCATGCCCCGGTCGGTCTTCGGACCCGGCTACGAGTTCCTCCCCCGAGCGGAGCTGCTCACCTTCGAAGAGATCGCCCGCGTGGCCCGCGTTGCCGCCGAACTCGGCGTGCGCAAGGTTCGCATCACCGGGGGCGAGCCCCTCCTGCGCAGGGACCTCGTTCGCCTGGTGGAAATGCTCGCCGCCATCCCTGGGGTTGACGACCTCACCCTCACCACCAACGGAGCGCTCCTGCGCCAGTACGCCCGCCCCCTTGCCGACGCAGGGCTGAAGCGCGTGACGGTGAGCCTCGATTCCCTCGATGACGCCATCTTCCGAGCGATGAACGACGTCAACGTCGGCGTCGATGTCGTGCTCGAAGGCATCGCCGCCGCCCTGGAGGCAGGCCTCTCCCCGGTGAAGGTGAACGCCGTCGTGAAGCGGGGTGTCAACGACCACACCATCGTCGACCTCGTCCGTTACTTCCGTGGCACGGGCGTGGTCGTCCGCTTCATCGAGTACATGGACGTCGGCACCACCAACGGCTGGCGGCTCGACGACGTCGTGACCGCTGACGAGATCCTCGCCCGCATCGCGGCGGAGTTTCCCTTGGAGCCGGTGGAGCCGGCCTACCCGGGCGAAGTCGCCACCAGGTGGCGGCTCCGCGACGGCAGCGGCGAGGTCGGCATCATCGCCTCCATCAGCCGCCCGTTCTGCGGAGGATGCACCCGCCTCCGCCTTTCGCCCGAAGGCCAGCTCTTCACCTGTCTCTTCGCGGCGCGCGGCCACGACATCCGCGCCCTCCTCCGCAGCGGCGCCAGCGACGCCGACCTCCGCGCCTTCATCGAACGCGTCTGGAGCGGGCGCACCGACCGCTACTCGGAGCTCCGCTCGGCCGAGACGGTGGGGCTGCCCCGGGTCGAGATGTCCCGAATCGGGGGGTGACGACTACCCGGCCGGGGGCACGATGAGGAGTGGCCGCCGCAGCGTTCGCATCAGCCGATCGGTCGTGCTGCCGAGGATGAGGCGCCGGGCGAGCCCGAGACCGCGGGTGGCCACCGTGACCAGCCCCGCATCCGCTTCGTTCGCCGCCGCTTCGATGGCCGCGGCAGGGGCGCCCTGCACGACGTACGTACTCTCGCCCGCCCTGGCGATCTGCTTCAGGTACGCAGCCGCCGCCTCCTCGAGTTCCTGGTAGACGTCGGGAGAGTAGTACACGAACTCCACTCCCACGGGTGGCGGAACCGAGTACGCCCGCACCAGGGCGACGCGCGCCCCGAGCTTCTCTGCCGTCTCACGCGCGAGCTCCAGTCCGCGTTCGGCTTCCCGAGAGCCGTCGACAGCGGCCATCACCGGGTGCTCCGGCCCTGGGAGCACACCTTCACCCGTCGCCGGGACGAAGAACACCGGGATCTCGGCCCCGCGGACGATCTTGTCCGCCACCGAGCCGATGAGCATCGCCTGGAATCCCCCGCGGCCGTGGCTCGCGAGGCAGACGAAGCGGGCTCCCTCCGCGAAGGCGAGCACCTCGTCCGCGGGGCGTCCCTCGAGCACCGCCGATGTCCAGGCCCGCAGTCCGTACCGCTGAGCCAGCGTTGCGCAGTAGCCGCGGAACTTCTCCGCCGCGTCCGTCGCCTCCGCCTCACCGTTTTCGACGACGTGGACGAAGGCGACGGGGACGTCGTAGCCGGCGGCGATGCGAGCGGCCAATGGAAGGGCGTACTCGGCAGCGGCGGAGCCGTCGAGGGGCACGACGAGTGAGCCAGCGGGTGCGGGCATCGGAGCTCCTTCTCCTTGCAGGGTGACGGCGTTCGCCGCCCCCGCGATTATACGTCTCGGCCCCTGGGAGCTCGCCCGCGGCGTCGCTCAAATGGGGCGGCGGAAGATCTGCTCGAGTGCCGCGCGCCGCCGTTGTTCGGCCTCCCGCTGGCGGGCGAGCCGCGCGTCGAGGCGGCGGCTGTAGCGGGCATCGTAGGCCATCCACTCGCGGACGATGCCCACGATGGCGAAGAAGAACACCAAGCTTCCCCCGACCGATACGAGCAGGATGCCGAGCCGTTGGTCGGTCAGGGCCGCGGGCGCCCAGTTGGGGAGTCGCGTCGCAACGGATGGATGGAAGGGCTCCTGGGCGGCGAGGAACATCGCACCGAAGAGCCCTTTGTGGGTCATCTCCACGAACACGTAGAAGACGCGCAGCGTGTACCCCATCCGCCAGGGCGGCGGGTCGGAGCAGAGCCCAGGCCACCAGAAGGCAGCGCCGGCAGCGAGCAGGGAGAGCTGCTGGGCGAGCCACACCCCGTAATACCGCATCGCCCAGTCGGTAAGTGACGAGAATTGCCAGGCGTAGGTGATCCCCGCGTAGAGAAGCCAGGCGACCACGGGGAAGGTGACCAAGCGCAGCGGGGCACTTCGCGTCAGCCGGCGCAGATGCCGGTGTGCTCGGGGCCCGCTCGCCCGGTAGGCAAGCGTCAGGGGCTGCCCGAGCAGGAGCAGGGCCGGCGCGAGGGTGGACACGAGGAACATGGACCCGAACGATGCCGAAAGGAGCACGCGGTCGAGTCCGGCCAGGGGGGACAGCCAGGCCGCCGCCAGCACTGCCACTCCGGCTCCGAAGGACCAGGCGCGCCACCGCTCGAGGCGACGCCGGCGGCCGTCTCGTCTCGCCCTACGCCAGGCGGCCGCGTAGGCAGCGGCTGCCCCTGCTGCGAGGACCCCCAGCAGAGGGTCGGGCCTCCACTCGGCTAGCCAGGGGGCATCCATACCTGGGAGCATACTGCTGCGCGGCCCTCCAGGGCGCGGCCGGCCCGCGCTCCCCTCCACCAGTCGGGCTCTCAGTAGTCGTTCGGGTCCGTAGCCCCCGAAAAGGCGCCTCGCAAAGCCGAGAGGCGCTCCCGTTCGGCCAGCAGCTCCAGGATGCGCTCCACGTCTTCCGGAGAGAGCTCGCCGCCGGCGGCGTCGATGATGGCCGCCACCTCTCGGTCGATGGCGGCGATGCGGTCGGCGAGCTGGGCCTCGCTGGAGGGCCGTTCGCTCCCCGACTCGGTCGCGCCCCCGCCTGGCTGCGGCGTCGCCTGCCCGTCCGGCTGCGGACTTCCGCCTCCGGTCCCTGGAGTCGGACCGCTCGTCCCCGGTTGAGGAGTGGGAGAGGCCCCGGCCCCGGGTGTCGCCCCGGCGGGCGGCGGTGTCGGGGCAGGTGGCGGCTCCTGCTGCCCCCGAAGGAGCGCGTAGACGACCTCGTAGTCGTGGCGGGCGGCGTCGGTCGGCCGCTCGACGAGCGATTGGCGCAGTTCGGCCAACGCCTGGACCAACTGTCCACGGGCGAAGGCGTGGTGGCCGAGGAAGCGGTGAGCCTCCGCGCGAATCCCCTCGTCCGGCGAACCGGCGGCCCGCCGCGCGGCCAAAGCGGCCTCCTCGAAGCGCCCGGCGGCGTGGAGGGCGGCTGCGAGGTTCAGGGCGAGCTGATCGTTGGCGGGGTCGGCCTCGAGCGCCTCCCTGAACCGCTGCGCCGCGAGTTCGAAATCGCCGGCGGCGAAGGCGTCCCGGCCCGCCTCGTTCAGCCGATGCGCCTCCGAGGCGCAGCCGGCGACCACGATGAGCGTCGCCACGGCGGTGAGGGCCAGAGCGACGCGCCGCCATCGCGAGCGGAGCCCCTCGACGGTCCAAGCCGCCGCCAGCAATCCGAGCACGCCCCAGGCGAAGAGGTGGAACCGTTCGATGGGGATGCGCACGGTGCGCGTCTCGACCACGGCTGCCTCCAGGCTCGCCACCCGGCCCCGCACCGCGCCCGGCAGGAGCGAGAGGTCGGCGCCGATGTACCCCCCGCCACCGAGCGCGGCCACCGATGCGAGGAATGCCTCGTCGAGCCGCGTGATGACCGGGGTGCCGTCGGCCTCCCGGAGCGGAACCCACTCTCCCCGCTGGCGGTCGAACACAGGCACCGTGCCCCCTTCTGGCGTTCCTACACCAGCGACCAGCAGCTCCGCCCCTGCAGCCCGCAGCCGGGCGAGGGCCTCTGCTGGGGCGGGCCCCAGGTCGTCCCCGTCCGTCACGATCACCACCAGCCGCCCCGACTCCGACTCTGGCGGAAAGAGCGACAGCGCCTCTTCGATCCCCGCTGCCACGCTCGTCCCGGGCCCGACGAGGACCTGCCCCGGCTCCAACATCCGCACGATGGCCGCGGCGGCACGCAAGTCCGTCGTGAGGGGGAAGCGCACCCGCGCGGTGCCCGCGAAGACCACCAGGCCGACGCGCACGTCCCGCAGCTCGAGGAACGAGGCCGCGATGGCCTCCCTGGCTGCCGCCATCCGCGAGGGTGACACGTCCTCGGCGCCCATGCTTCGGGAGACGTCGACAACGTAGACGACGTCCACGCCTCGCCGAGGGAGCGTCGCCTCGGCCACGCCCCATTGTGGCCGGGCCGCCGCCAGTGCGAGGCCGGCCACCGCCAACGCCAGGACCGCGGCCCCGGCCCAGCCCGCGGCGCTGTTCCCTTCCTGGCCGAACCGCTTCACCGCCGCCGCACGCTGGCGCGCGGACCATCCCAGCAGCGCGGCGGCGATGATCCCGACACTCGCGAGGGAGAGCCAAGCCGGCGCGGCGAAGCCGAACCCGTCCGTCACGGCGCCCTCCGGAGCCAAAGGGAATCAAGCACGGCCCATGCCGCCAGCAGCGCCGCCGCGGCCGCCGCCAGCCAGGGGCCGAACTCCCGGTAGCGGAGGTACCGCCCCCGTTCGAAGGGGGAAGTCTCCAGGCGGGCGATCTCCTCGTAGACGGCGCGGAGCTCGGCCGTCGACGATGCGGCGAAGAAGCGCGCGCCCGTCCGCTCCGCGATGGCCTGCAGAAGCTCCTCGTCCACGTCGGAGAAGCGCCTGGGCCCCTCGTCGACGACAGCGATGGTGTACACCGGGATGCCGAGCTGCGCCGCCAGCTCCGCAGCATCGAGCGGGGCGATCGATTCCCGGGCGTTGTGGCGACCATCGGTAAGGAGCACGACTACCCTGCTCGCCGCGCGCGAGTCCCGCAGCATGTTGACTGCGGCACCGATCCCTACACCGATACCCGTTCCGTCCGGCAGGAGTCCGGGCTCGAGTTCGGCCACGAGCTCGTCCAGGGCCCTGTAGTCCGTGGTGGGCGGAACCAGCGGGATCGCCTCGCGCTGGAAGACGACGAGTCCGACGCGGTCGTTCACGCGGTTGGTGATGAACTCGCGCACCACCTCCTTCGTGCCCTCCAGGCGCGTCCGCCCGTCGGAAAGGGAGCTGGTCATGCTGCTGGAAAGGTCGAGGGAGAGCACGATATCGACCCCTTCGCCCGGGACCCGGGTCGCTGCCTCACCGACGCGCGGCCGCGCGGCCGCCCCTGTGAGGAGCAGGGCGGCGACCACCGGCAGCACCGGCAGCCAGCGCGCCAAGCGCTGGCGGGACGTGGTGGGGATGGAGAGGAGGGCCGCCGTGCTCGGCACGGCGATGGCCGGCTTGGGGGCGCGGTGCCGCCACCAGGCAACGGCGAGGACAGGGACGACGAGCGCGAGCGCCCACGGCGCGCCGAACTCCATCACTCGGCTCCCTGGAGGAGTTCCGCCGCCATCGCCAGGTCCGCTCGCCGACGCTCGGGTGCGGGGCGGTATCCGCCGTACACCACGGCGTCGCATTCTTCGAGGAGGCCGGCGACGAGCCGCGCCACCCACCGTTCGCCCCGCTCCTCCAGTCGCCGCCGTAGCTCGCCGGCGGTGAGCGAGGCCGCGGGGATGCGATACCGTTCGGCCAGCGCGGCCCGGATGGCGGAAGCCACCCGCCGATAGCCGACCGCCGGGTCCGCTTCCACGGCGGCGGCGAGCTCTTCGATCGAGGGGAGCGGCGCGGGCGCTTCGGGCGCGGGGGCGGGCGGCCGCCGCCTGGCGGCGGAGAACGCCCGCCAAGCGACCGCCGAGAGCGCGAAGGCCGCGAACCCCGCACCGAGGGCCGCCGCTGGCCGTATCCAGAGGGGAACGCCCCCACCGATGGGGGCCGGCTCGGGCAACGGGCGAAGCTCCAGCGGGTCGCCGGGCCGGAGCACCGAGGGCACCGTCAGCCGCACTTCGGGCAGCTCCCGGATCTCCGTGCCGCTCGCGCCGCTAACCAGCACCGCGGGGCGGAAGGCCGCTTCGCCCGGAGCGAACGCTGCCGCCTCCACTTCGAACGTGTGCACATCGCCTTCCGGGCCCCGGGTCACCTCGTGACGACGCACCCCAAGCACGCTCACGTCGCCCCAGCTCGGCGCGCCGGGCTCGATGTCCACGCCGGCTCCGGGAGCCACCTCCACGCGGATGGTGAGCGTGAACGGCTCGCCCACCAGCACCGAAGAGGCGGAGGTCGCCACGTCGTCGTCCGCACGTGCATCGCTCGCCAAGAGGAGCGCGAACAGCAGCGCTGCCACGCCTCCGGCCAACGGAAGAACCTTCATGATGCGACCCTCGCTTGCCGTTGCTCGAAGAAGCGGATGAGCGCTGGCACGTAGTCTTCTTCTGTCGTCACGGCGATCTCGTCGATGCCGAGGCTGCCGAAGAGGAGGGCTCGCTCCTCGTCGGCTCGTCTCACTGCCTCGGCGTAGGCGGCACGGACCGCCGCGGAACGGGTATCGACTTCGACGACGCGGCCGGTTTCAGCGTCCGCGAGGCGGACGATGCCAGCAGCCGGCAGGTCCGTGTCGAGCGGGCTACGGACGCAGATGGCGATGAGGTCGTGACGGTCGGCCGCGGCCCGCAGCTCCCGCGCGAAGGAGCCGCCGAGGAAATCCGAGACGAGGAACACCGTCGCCCGCCGGCGGTGCACCCGCTGTAAATGGCCCAGCGCGGCGGCCAGGTCGGTGCCGCGCGACGACGGCCGGGCTCCGAGGAGCTCCCGCACGACCCGCAGGACGTGCCGCTGTCCGGCCGCGGGGCGGATATACCGTTCGGGGCTTTCGGCGAAGAGGAGCAGCCCCACCCGGTCCCCGTTGCGTGCGGCTGCCAGGGCGAGAACCGCGCACAGCTCGGCGGCGACGTCGGCCTTCGGACGGCGGCCGTTTCCCGACCGCATCGAGGCGCTGACGTCGACCGCGAAGATCACCGTGAGCTCCCGGTCCTCCCGGTAGCGGCGTACGAAGGGCTCCCCGCGGCGGGCGAACGTCTTCCAGTCGATGGTGCGGGTGTCGTCCCCCGGCACGTACGCGCGGAGCTCGTAGAAATCGATGCCCCGGCCGCGGAAGACGGCGACGTACTGTCCCGCGAAGAGCGCGTCCACGAGCCGACGTGCTCGGAGCTCGATGGCGCGAACCCGCCGCAGCAGCTCGGCGGGGTTCGCCGGCTCCGGCGCAGCCGACCCCCGGGAAGCGCGGCGGAAGAGGCGCGTGAGCAAGCGGCCACCCCCCTACGGCACCGGGACCCCCTCCAGCACCCGGTCCACGATGTCGTCCGTGGTCAGCTCTTCCGCGTCGGCCTCGTAGGTCGTCACGATGCGGTGACGAAGGACGTCGTGCGCGATCGCTTTCACATCGTCGGGCAAGGTGTAACCGCGCCCTTGGAGGAACGCGTGGGCCCGCGCCGCCTGAGCGAGGGCGATGGTGGCCCGCGGGGAAGCGCCGAAGGCGATCAGCGACGCGAGCTCCGGCATACGGAAGGCCGCTGGCCGGCGGGTCGCCGAAACCAGGTTGACGATGTACTCCTTCAGCGCGTCGTCGATGGCGACCTCCTCCACCGCGGCTTGTGAGAGGGCGATGTCGGCGGCCGATGCCACCGGCTCGAGGCGCTTTGGCACCCCGTTCAGGGCGAGGTCGAGGATGGCCCGCTCCTCCCGACGCTCCGGGTAGGTCACCCTCACCTTCAAGAGGAAGCGGTCCAGCTCCGCCTCCGGCAAGGGGTACGTCCCCTCGTGTTCGATAGGGTTCTGCGTCGCGATGACGAGGAACGGGTCCTCCAGCGGGAAGGTCTCCCCCGCGATGGTCACCTGGCGCTCCTGCATCGCTTCGAGGAGGGCCGATTGCACTTTCGGTGGCGCGCGGTTGATTTCGTCGGCGAGGACGATGTTTGCGAAGATTGGACCCTTCCGGACCACGAACCGTGCTTCGCCGGGAGAGTACACCTCGGTGCCGGTGAGGTCCGCGGGGAGCAAATCCGGCGTGAACTGGATGCGTACGAAGCGGAGCTGGAGGGTCTGCGCCAGGCTCGAAACTGCCAGCGTCTTCGCGAGTCCTGGAACCCCCTCGACGAGTACATGTCCGCGGCACAGCAGGCCGATGAGCAGCCGGTCGATGAGGACGTCCTGGCCGACGATGACGCGGTGGATCTCCTGCCGTACGCGAGCCAGCACGGCGGCTGCTTCGGCTGCCCGGGGCGAAAGGGCCTGCGGGGTCACGGCCATCGTCGGTCCTGCGCCGCAGCTCGGCGTACCGTCATTCTAGCCCAGCCTCGATGGCCCCGGTTCAGAATCCGTTATGCAGCCGGCTCACTCCTCGGCGCCGCCTCCCGAGAGCGCGCGCTCGGCTCTCTCCACGGCCGACCGCGCTCCGATGAGCGTCAGGCGGTCGCCAAGCTGGAGCACCGTCTTGCCGGTGGGGATGACGGTCTGACTGCCCCTCCGAACCAGCATGACCACGGTCCCCTGGAGCTCGCCGATGCCGGCGATGGAACGCTGCATCGCCGGATTCGTCACCCAGACTCGGCGGACGGTGAGGTCCTCGTCCGCCGCCGCGAGGACGTCCACGAGCTCGGATTCCGAGGCGAGACTGGCGAGTTCCGCCGCGACCGCTTCCTGTTGGCTCACCGCCGCAATCCCTAGTGCGCGGAACGGCTCCACGTTGAGGGGGTCGTTGACGCGGGCGATGATGTTCCGGCAGCCGAGCGCCTTGGCATGCTGTGCCGCGAGGAGACCGCGGTCGTCCTGCGCGGTGGCGATGATGAACGCCTGGGCGTCGCCCACGTTCGCCCGCTTCAACGTGCGTGGGTCGGCGATGTCGCCGATGAGGACTTCGAATCCCTCCTCGCGCGCTCGGACCGCGGCGGCTTCGTCCGATTCGATGAGGAGGACCGGTTCACCGCGCGAGCGCAAGCGCTCCGCCGCCCGCAGGCCCACTTCACCGGCGCCCGCGATGACTGTCCGCCGGGGCATCACACCCAGGAGCCGCGCCAACGGCCCAGCATAGGCGGATTGTACGCCGATGGTGAGGAGGATGACCAAGAACACGAGGGCGACGAACGACGAGGCGTCGGCGCCGAGGATGGCCGCCGCTTCGAGGGCGACCACGCTCGCCAGCGAAGCGGCGACCACGCCGCGGGGCGCCACCGCCGCCAGGAAGGCGCGCTCCCTCCACGACAGCTCGGAGCCGGCTGAGGCCAGCAGCGCCAGGAGCGGGCGCCCGACCGCCGCAAGGATGGCCACGACCACGAATCCGCGGGGCCAGAGTTCGACTACCGCTTCCACGTCGACCGAAGCCGCCAGCAGGACGTAGACCGCCGCGATGAGGAACACCACCACCGTCTCCTGGAAGGCGTGGATGGCCTCCCGATGTGGAAGCGGAAGATTGCCGACGGCGATACCCATCACCACCATCGCCGTGAGCCCGGATTCGTGCGCGACCGACTCCGCCGCGGCGAACACGGTGATCGCCGCCGCGACGACGAGCAGGGAGACTTCGCGGCTGCTCATTCGCCGCACGATGCGCGGCACGAGGTAGACAGCGAGGGCGCCGGTGGCGCCGAGTCCTGCGCCGGTGGCCACTCGGAGTGCCGCCCACGCTGCAGGCGCTGCAGGGTCGAGCGCCTCCGAGACAGCCACCTGGAGGGCGATCAGCGTCAGCAACGCACCGAAGGGGTCGATGATGACGCCTTCGCTCATCAGCACGGTCCGGAGCCGGTCGTTCACGCGCACCTTTCGCAACAGCGGCGTAATCACGCTTGGTCCGGTGACCGACACGAGCGTCCCGAAGAGGACGGCCGCGCGCCACTCGTAGCCCAAGAGGGCATGGGCCGCGATCGCCCCTACGAGTGGCGTGACGATGAGCCCGCCGACGACCAGATTCCGGACCACCGGGCCAACCCGACGGAGCATCGGCCAGGAAAGCAGCGTGCCTCCCTCGAAGACGATGATGGCGACCGCCAGCGCCACGCCTACTCGGACGAGGTCGGTGATCTCCGCCGTCTTCACCACCCCGAGGCCCTCGGACCCCAGCAGCATGCCCGAAAGCAAGAGGAAGATAGGTACGGGCACCGGAAGGCGTCGCCCGACGAGGTTGGCGAGGACGCCGGCCGTTGCCACCGCCGCGGCGGCCTGGAGCCCCGTTTCCAGCGCCATCGGCGGCAGCGTACCCTATGGCGGCGGCGCGTTCTCCCGCGCCTCAGCACGATCCGAGGAGTGGCGCATGTCCCTCAGTGACCTTCGCCCAGGCGATTCCGCTGTCGGCGCCCTCGTCGTTCAGACCGAGCACCTCGCCAGCGCGATCACCGCTGGCGCACCGGAGGCGTTCAGCACGCCGGCGCTCGTGGCCCTGGTCGAGCGCACCGCCGCCGAGTGGCTGAAGGCCCACCTCGCCCCTGGCCACATGACGGTCGGCACTGCGATGGTCGTCAACCACACCGCGCCCACGCCCCGCGGCATGGAGGTGCGTGCGGAAGTCACCATCACGAGCATCGACGACCGGCGCATCGAATTCGAGTGGGTGGCCCACGACGAGAGGGAAAAGATCGGGCATGGCACCCACCAGCGCGCGGTGGTCGAAGCTTCCCGTTTCGCCGCGCGTCTAGCGGAGAAGTCCCGCTAGGCCGTCCTACCGCCCCTCGGCCAGGCGCTTCCCCACCAGCCGGCCGAGGACCCGCAGCTCGGCGCGGAACTCCTCGGTGGTGCGAGAAGGAAGGCGGTTGGCGCGGAGCTGCCGGGCGACGTCCGGTCGCCGGGGGTCGTAGCCACGCTCCTCGAGCAGCCGCAGTGCCGCCACCGCCTCCGCGAAGGCCGCCTCGATTGCGCGGCTCACCGCCCCCAGCCGCGCCGCGACGGCTGCCCGGTCCTGCTCCACCGTTGCCGCCGTCCCCCCGCCCAGATGGGCGAGGAGGTCGTCGAGCTCGGCGTCGCTCATCTCGCCTGCTGCCGCAAGCCGGCTTCGGAATCGTTCGGCACGGGCGGCGGCGTCCTGTTCGCCCGGTACCAGCCGGACCGAGGCGAGGAGGCCGGTTTCGTATCCCAGAGCCCGGTCGGTCAGGGCGCGGATGCGCTCTACAGCGCGGCAGAGCCGGGAGACGTGCGAGATGTATGCGTCGTAGGGCGCGGCGAGCCGCCACAGCATACCGGGAAGCCGCATGCTCCCCTCCCTACCCAGAGGAGTCGCCTTTCCCCCGCAGGAAGTCCTCCACGTCGCGGAGGATGTCATCGGCCGAAGGGAGCTCCGACGACTCCTCCTCGTCGAACTCCTCGTCGCCGTAATGCTCCTCCAGCGAGCGCACGTACCCCTCGATCTGGTCGTCCTCGTGCGAGGCCTCCTCCACGCGCGCGAGGAACCGATCCCGCGCCCGCTGGAGGAGGTCCGTTCGCGGGTCGATGCCGGTGATGCGCCCGAACGCCTCCAGGAGGGCGATGGTGCCCGGCGGGTTCTCCGGAACGTTCAGGTAGTGCGGGATTCCCGCCGCCAGGCTGATGAGGGGCGCACCCCGGCGGCGGAGGGCGTCGTGGATGGCACCCACGATGCCCGTCGGCCCCTGGTAGAGCGATCGCCCGAGCCCGTACTTCGCGCAGAGCGCCGGGTCGGCCGACGACCCACTGACCGGGATGGGCCGGGTGTGGGGCGTGGCTGCGGGCCGGGCGACGAACGTGCACACCAGTGACGGGGCGAACCCTGCCAGAACCTCGGCCAGCCGTTCGGAAAAGGTGCGCCAGCGAAGATTCGGCTCCACACCGATGACCACGACGAGGTCGCGATCGTGGTTGGGGAGCCGCACCGCGTAGGCCTCGTTCGCCGGCCATTCGATGACGCGGATGCCGCGTTCATCGAGCCGGACCGTCGGGCGGACCTCGGTGAATACGTAGTACTCTTCGGGGTCCACGGTCAGGAAACGTTCGCCGCCGTACACCTCCACGAGATGCCGGCCCGCGTCGGTCGTCACCGTGCCGGTGTCGCTCCAGCCCGTAAAGGCGATCACCACGTAGGGCGCTCGCAGCCCTTCCACCGGCGTGACCGTGAATCCATCCACTGGCTTCATTGTAGGTTCGCGGCCGGTGTGCGCACCCTAGCTCGTTGCCGCGGGTTCGCGCAGGTGGGCCGGTCGCCAGTACATCGGCGCGCCGGTTCCGCCCCGTCGGAGGAGGATGATCTCCGCCATGATGGCCACGGCGATCTCCTCGGGCGTCTCGGCGCCGATGTCCAGCCCGATGGGCGTACGCACCTTTGCCAGCTCTGCCGGGTCGAAGCCGTCCGCGAGAAGGTGCTCGAGGACGGTGCTCGTGCGCCGTTTCGAGCCGATCATGCCCACGTAGCGTGCCCCGCGGCCGACACAGTGGCGGAGCGCCTCTTCGTCGTGCTTGTGTCCCCGTGTCACCAGCACGATGTGCGTCGACGGGCCGATGGGGTACTCGTCGAGCGCGGGGCCGTACTCGCGGCAGATAACCTCGTCGGCCTCGGGCAGGAGTGCGGGGTCGGCGAACTCCTCCCGGTCGTCGATGATGGCGACGTGGAAGCCGAGGAAGTTCCCCAGCTTCGTCAGTGCCCGGCCGATGTGGCCCGCGCCGACGACGAGCAGCACCGGCTTCGGCTCTACTACCTCCACGTAGAGGCTCGTTGCCCCGGGAAGCGTCCGCCACGAGAGCCCCGAAGGGGCCACGTACACGGTGCCGACGGCGTGGTCAGCGAAGAGGGTGGGCGCGGTCGAGGCAACCAGCTCGTCGAGTTCCGAATCACCGAGGGTGCCGATCCGGTCACCGTTCGGCGTCACGGCGATGCGGTCTCCCGGGCGCAGGTGCGCGCGGGGCCCCGGCTCGAGCACCATCGCCACGAGAACGGGCTCGCCACCCTCGGCCGCTTCGGCGATGCGGCGTGTCAGCTCCAGCATATCGCCCCCAGTCTATCGCACCGTGCGGGGCGTGGCCGGTGCGCTTCGGAGGGGTACCATGTCCCTGCAGAGCCCGCACGGAGGTGCCGCCCCATGGGTATCCTGGCCGAACGCGACCCCGAAGTCGCCCAGATCATCGCCGACGAGGAGCGCCGTCAGGTCGAAACGCTGGAGATGATCGCCAGCGAGAACTACGCCTCGGCCGCCGTCCTCGAGGCGACCGGCTCCGTCTTCACCAACAAGTACGCGGAGGGATACCCGGGGAAGCGGTACTACGCGGGCAACGTCCATGCCGACCGGCTCGAGACGCTCGCCATCGAACGGGCGAAGCAGCTCTTCGGCGCTGACCACGCCAACGTCCAGCCGACCAGCGGTGCCGAGGCGAACATGGCCGCCTACCTCGCGTTCGCCGAGCCGGGAGACGTCATCATGGGCCTCGAGCTCTCGCAGGGTGGCCACCTCACCCACGGTTCACCGGTGAACTTCTCCGGCAAGCTGTACCGCTTCGTCCCCTACGCCGTGGACCGCGAAACCGAGGTGATCGACCTCGCCCAGGTCGCGCGCCTTGCCCGGGAGCATCGGCCGAAGATCATCGTGGCCGGTTACACCGCCTACCCGCGCCTGATCGATTTCGCCGGCTTCGCTGAAATCGCCCGCGAAGTCGGGGCCATCCTCATGGTCGACATGTCCCACATCGCCGGTCTGGTGGCCGGCGGCGTGCACCCCTCGCCGGTCCCCTACGCCGACGTCATCACCTCGACCACGCACAAGACGCTCCGGGGTCCGCGCGGCGCGATGGCCTTGTGCAAGGCCGAGCACGCGGAGCGGCTCGACAAGGCGGTCTTCCCCGGCACCCAGGGCGGCCCGCATCTCCACAGCATCGCTGCCAAGGCCGTGGCCTTCGGGGAAGCGCTCAAGCCCGAGTTCAAGGAGTACGCTCGCCGGGTGGTGGAGAACGCGAAGGTGCTGGCCGAGGAGCTCCAGCGGGGTGGGTTGCGTCTCGTCTCCGGCGGCACGGACAACCACCTCATCCTCGCCGACTGCACCTCGAAGGGTATCAGCGGCCTCAAGGCCCAGAACGCCCTCCAGGGGGCCGGCATCATCACCAATCGGAACACCATCCCGTACGACACGCGGCCCCCATACGTGGGAAGCGGCCTCCGCCTCGGCACCCCGGCCCTCACCTCCCGGGGCATGGGCCCCGACGAAATGCGGCAAATCGCCCGCTGGATCCTCCAGGTGCTCGACGACCCCGACGGCGACGGCGTCCGCGAGCGGGTCCGCGGGGAGGTGGCCGAATTCGCCCGTGCCTACCCCGTGCCCGGGATCACGGACCGGCAGCCTGCGGCGACCCTGCGGGCCTGAGCGGCAATGGCGCTTATCGGCCCTGCGGATTGAGTCGAGCCGCCGGCGGTGTTAGGCTGACCGCTTAGACCGGGGTTCCGGCCCGCCCAGAGCGGGCAATCCCAGCGGCCCGGTATCCCCTTCGGAGAGGTATGCGCGACTACGAAGTCACCGTCATCTACGATCTCGCCCTGGCGGAGAGCGAAGGCCGCGACGCGCCGGTCCAGCGCCTTACCTCGATGGTCCGGAACTACGGCGGGGAGGTGACCGCGGTGGACCACTGGGGACGGCGGCGGCTCGCCTACCCCATCCGTCACAAAATCGACGGCGATTACGTGGTGGCCCGCGTCCGCCTCGACCCCGCGAACGTCCGCCCACTGGAGCACGCCCTCCGCATCGACGAGCAGGTGTACCGCTTCCTCGTTGTCCGCGCTGAGGAGCTTCCGCCCCTCACCGTGAAGAGCGCCGCGCCGGCCGCACAGGCCGATGCCCCCGCGGCCACAAGGGAAGCGCCCGCCGAACCGGGTGCGGAGCTTGCTGCGGAAGCGCCCGACTCGGCCGAGCCTCCGGCGAGCATCGAAGGTGACGACGCCGGCGAATCCTCCGAGGAGAGCGGCGAGAGCGGCCCCGAAGGGGAGGAACCCAACCCCTGACGGCGAGGTGAGCCATGGCCGGCCTCAACAAAGTCCTCCTCATCGGCAACACCGGGCGCGATATGGAGCTGCGCTACACCGCCACGGGCGTGGCTGTCGGGCAGTTCAGCTTGGCCGTCAACAGCCGCCGCCGTTCGGCCGCTGGCGACTGGGAGGAAGCCACCGAGTGGTTCAACGTCGTCGTGTTCGGCGACCAGGCCGAACGGCTCGCGCAATGGATCACGAAGGGCAGGCAGCTCTTCGTCGAGGGTCGGCTGCAGACGCGGAGTTGGGACGACCCCGACGGGAACCGCCGAACCCGCGTCGAGGTCGTCGCCCAGAACGTCCAGCTCCTGGGGCGTCCGGGGGATGGGGACGCCGGCGGGCGGGGTGCCGAAGAGGAGCCGTTCGAGGCGGCTTCGCGGAACCGCCGGGGCGGCAGCCCTGCCCTCGCCGACGACTTCGAGGCGACCGACCTCGACGACCTACCGTTCGAATAGCGCACCGAATCCCAACCGCGGGCGACAAGGCCGCGCCCGCTCGCAAGGAGTGAACCGATGACCGCGCAAGAACGAGCAACGCCTGAGGTCCAGGCCCGTGTGGAGAAGGCGCAACGGCGCTTCGGCCCGCGCCGGCGCGTGTGCCGCTTCTGCGCCGACCGAATGGACGTCATCGATTACAAGGACGTCCAGCGGCTTCGCCTCTACATCTCCGAACGTGGGAAGATCGAGCCGCGTCGGAAGACGGGCACCTGTGCCAAACACCAGCGCCTGCTCGCGAAGGCCATCAAGCGGGCCAGGCATGTGGCGCTCCTGCCGTACGTGATCCAGCACGTCTGGAAGACGGGCATCTACCCGCTCCGCGGCTGAACGACCGAGGCTCTCATGGCACGCCGTGACCGCACCACCGGACTTCCGCGTCGCCAACACGCCGAGCGGCCCCTCCAGGCCGGCCCGCGCGTGCGTCTCAGCGAGGGCGTGGTGCGGCTCGGCATCATCGGCACGGCCGCTTCCCTCCTCCTGCTCGTCATCGCGATCTTCGCCTGGCAGTGGTACCGCGAGAACGTAGCCATGCCCCGGGCGACGGTCCTCACCGTGGGCGACCGGAAGGTCAGCCTCGCCTACTTCGCCGACCGCCTCCCGCAGTTCATGGTCGCCAACGGCAACAGGGACACCGGCATCGCCGTCCAGGGCCTCCTCGGGAAGCTCGAGGAGGAGGAGTTGACGATCCTCCTTGCTCGCGAGCTCGGGCTCGAGCCCACGGACGAAGAGGTCACGCAGTCGATCGCGGAATCGCTCGGTGTCCCCGTAGGCGGGAGGGGTAGCTCCTTCGACCGGCTCTACCGCCAGGACCTCCGAATCACGGGGTTCAGCGACGCGACCTATCGACGCGTGGCGGCGGCGCGTCTCGCCAACCAGAGGCTCCTCGAACGCTATCAAGAGGAGGTCGGCACCGAAGGCGAACTGCTCACGCTCCGCGTCATCGCCGTCGACGATGAGGCGAAGGCGAACGAGCTGAAGGTCCGCATCGAGGCTGGCGAGGACATGGGTTCGCTGGCGCAGCGCGAATCGACCGACCAGGCGAGTCGCCAGCAGGACGGCCTCCTCGACCCGCAGCCCCTCGCCTTGCTGCCCGAGGCCGTTCGCCAGGCGGTGGGCGAGGCCGCCCCTGGTACGCTGGTCGGACCGCTCGCGGTGAACGATTCCTACTGGCTCGTCCGTCTCGAGCGCCGCGAGCGGGGCACCTACACCGATGTACAGCGCCGCGACCTCGCCCAGCAGCGGCTCGACGAGGCCCTGGCCGAACTGCGGAGCCGGACCGTGGTCCGCCGCGAGCTCTCCTCCGAAGAGACGGACTGGGCGCTGCGCCACCTCGAATTCCCGTCCGGGAGCTGAGGCGATGGGGGAGGCTGTCGGCGTCGGCCTGATCGGACTCGGCGTCGTCGGCTCCGGCGTCGTGCGCGCCCTCGCCGAGCGGGGGGAGTACTTCGCCCGGCAGGTGGGCGCCCCGATAGTCGTCCGCCGGGCCGCTGTCCGGGACCCCGCGAAGCCCCGAAACGCGCCCATCGACCCGGCCCTCATCACCGCCGACGTCGACTCGCTCCTCGCCGATCCCGCGATCCAGGTCGTCATCGAAGTCATGGGCGGTGAGGAGCCGGCGCACCGTTACGTGCGCCAGGCCCTCGAGGCTGGCAAACACGTCGTCACGGCCAACAAGGAGCTCATGGCGAAGCGCGGCCCCGAACTCCTCGCCCTGGCTCGGGAACGAGGGTGCTACCTCCTCTTCGAGGCGAGCGTCGGCGGTGGCATCCCCCTCATCGCGCCGCTCCGGCGTGATTTGTTGGCGAACCGGATCGCCTCGGTGCGGGCGATCATCAACGGCACCACCAACTACATCCTCACTCGCATGGCTCAGGAAGGCGCCGATTACGCCGAGGCGCTCGCCGAAGCCCAGCGGCTCGGCTACGCCGAACCCGACCCCACCAACGACGTCGAAGGGTACGACGCCGCCTACAAGCTCGCTGTACTCGCCACCCTCGCCTTCCGTACCCGCGTCGCCCCCGAACAGATTCGGACGGAAGGCATCACCCGCCTCTCCGCCCGAGACTTCCTGTACGCCGCCGAACTCGGGTACGTCATCAAGCTCGTCGCCGTCGCCGAACGGCGGGACCGCGGCCTCCTCGCCCGCGTCGCCCCCGTGCTTCTGCACCGTGACGAACCGCTGGCGAAGGTCGACGGCGTGTACAACGCGGTCCAGATCGTCGGCGACCTCACCGGTATGGTCCTCTTCGAAGGCCGCGGTGCCGGCGCCGAGCCGACGGCCAGCGCGGTCATCGCTGACCTCCTCGAGATCGCGGAGGCCGTCGTCCACCGCGTTCCCAATCGCGCCGCCTGGTCCCCCGAGGAGGAGCTGCCCATCCTCGGGCCCGAGGAGATCGAAAACCGCTACTACATCCGCGTCACCGTGGCGGACCGGCCAGGCGTGCTCGCCCGCCTCGCGAAGTGCCTCGGCGATAACGATGTCAGCATCGCCGCGGTCAACCAGAAGGAGGCGAACGAGGACCAGCAGACGGCGGAACTCGTCATCATGACGCACCGCGCCCGGGAGAGCGCGGTGCTCAAGGCTCTGGCGGAGATCGCCGAGCTGCCCGTGGTGTCGGAGGTCAGCACGTTCCTCCGCGTCGAGGAGTGAGGGATGCCGGGCGAGGGAACGGTCCAGGGCCTGGCCGAGATGCTCTCGTGGCTCGAGGGCCAGGTCCGCGACGCCCGCGATGCGCACGAGGCGCTCGCCGTCCAGGTCGAACACCTCCGCCGCCAGCTCGCGAACGCCGACGAGGAGCTCGAGGCGCTCCGGCAAGCGTTCCGCGGGCTCGAGCCTCGCCTCGCTCCTCTGCGCGGTGTTCCCGAGAAGCTCGAAGAGATGGAGCGGGAGGGGGAGGAGCTGCGTCAAGAGATCGTGGCCGCCCGCCAGGATTTCGAACACACGGTACGCCTGTTGCGGGCCGAGGCCGAGTACGACCGTCAGGAGCGCGGCGAACTCTTTCGGCGCGTCAACGACGCTCTGGCGCGACTCGAACGGTTCGGCGCCGATGTCGCCCAGGCGCAGAACCAGGTGGCTCAGTTCGGCCAGCTCATGCAGACCCTCCTCGAGCGGCAACGGGTGGTCGAGGACCGACTCGAGCAGTTCGGCCTGCGCCTGGACCGCGTCATGGAAGTGGCCCGGGACTACGAAACCCGCTTGCGCGACGCCATCCTCGGCGAGGTGGAGGAGCGCCTGCGGATCGTCTTCGAGCAGCTCCGCATCGTGGGCGAGATGGCGAAGCGCGCCGAAGATGTGGCCTCGGCGCTCCAGGCCCGACCCGAAAGGCAGGAGGAGATCCTCGACGAGCTCGCCACCTGGCGCGAAGAGCACCGGCGCGTCGAGGCACGCCTCGCCGCGCTGGAGGAGCTCGGCGACCGCGTGCTGGGCGACCTCGACAAGCTCCGGGCCGACTTCACGCTGCTCGAAGGGCGCCACCAGGGGCTCGGCGAGCGCGTCGCTGGCATGCGTCGGGACATCGCCGAAATCGTCGACCACGTCCGCGCCGAATTCCAGAAGTACAACCAGCTCGTGGAGAAGCAGCGCCGCCTCCAGATTTCGATGCTCGAACAGGAGCTGCGGGAGCTGAAGTTCCACGCGCTGCGTCCGCCGGAGGAACCGTGAACGCTGCTCTCCTTCCCACTCGCGGGGTGCTCTTCCGCTGGGCGCACGTGCTGCCCGTCACCGACGCCACACCGCGCGTCACGCTGGGCGAAGGCGACACCCCGCTCGTCCGTGCCGAACGGTTGGCGGCCCGCTGCGGCCTCGACGAGCTCTGGTTCAAACTCGAAAGCTGCAACCCCACTGGCTCCTTCAAGGATCGGGGGATGGTGGTGGCCGTGGCGAAGGCGCTCGAGGCCGGTGCCCGCGCCGTGCTCTGCGCCAGCACGGGGAACACCAGCGCCAGCGCCGCCGCGTACGCCGCGCGCTGCGGTCTCGCCTGCTACGTCCTCGTCCCGGAAGGGAAGGTAGCCGCCGGCAAGCTCGCCCAAGCGGTCGCCTTCGGCGCGCGCATCGTCGAGGTCCGGGGGAACTTCGACGAGGCCCTGGCGGCGGCGCGGGCCGTGACCGAACGGCACGGCATCGCTCTCGTGAACTCGGTGAACCCCCACCGCATCGAGGGCCAGAAGACCGCCGCCTTCGAAATCTGCGAAACGCTCGGCGACGCCCCCGACATCCTCGCTATCCCGGTCGGCAACGCGGGAAACATCACCGCCTACTGGCGCGGCTTCGTCGAGTGCCGGGAACGGGGCTACGCCTCCCGCTGTCCGCGGATGTTCGGATTCCAGGCGGCGGGCGCAGCGCCCATCGTCCTCGGCCGCCCGGTCGAGAACCCGACGACCATCGCCACCGCGATCCGCATCGGCAACCCGGCAAGCTGGCAGGGGGCGATTCGCGCCCGGGACGAGAGCGGCGGGCTCATCGAAGCCGTGACCGACGACCAGATCCTCGCGGCCTATCGCCTCCTGGCCCGCGAGGAAGGGATCTTCGTCGAACCCGCCAGCGCCGCCTGCGTCGCCGGACTGCTCGCCCTCGGCGAGGCCGGACGCCTCCGCGGCGGCCGCGCAGTCGCGGTCCTGACCGGCAACGGTTTGAAGGACCCCGATACTCCCCGGGCCGTCTACCAAGCCGACGTCGTCCGTGCCCCTGCCACCCTCGAGGGGGTGGAGCGGGCCCTTGGCCTCCGCGGCTAGCCCCGAAGGGGCCGCCGGGCGTGCGGAGCGGAGACACGCCGAGCGGCCCCGCTCTCTTCTAGCACTTGCTCAGTCTCCTGCCAAGGGGCGGGGGACCTCCGGCGCTTGACCGCACCCCGGCCCGCCCTAGACTGGCCCTCGGACATGCGCCTTCGCCTCGTCGCCCTTTTCGCTGCCCTCGCCCTGGCGGTGGTCGTTTCGGCTCCGGTCGCCGCGGCGTCGGTCGACATGGCTCACTCCGCCCCGTCCGCACCGGCACAGGAGACAGGGGGCCACGGCGAGGCCCGCGGAGGTGACGCTTCGGGCGTCAGCGCCAACACCGAGCGCATCCTTTGGAGCGTGCTGGCGATTGCCCTCGCCGTTCCCATCGCCGGGGTGTTCTACCTGCTCAAGAAGCGGCTCCGCGCCTTCCCGGAGAATCCCGAATGGGTCGCGCCCATCTCGGTGATGCGCAGCCGCGACCTCCCCGATGAGCACACCTACGAAGGCGGGGAGGCGGCCGGCACGGGCCACGGCCACCACTGAGGTCTGCGACTGGCAGCAGGGCAGGCGGACATCCTCACCGAAGCCGTGCTGGCGCGGGCCATGGCCCACCACCGAGACCTGCGACCCTTACCCGTGGGGAACCACGATCACCTTCCCTTCGGCGGGGTCGGCTAGCGCGCGGAACGTCGCCGTCAGCTCGTCGAGTCCAATCCGGCGCGTGATCATGGGCGTCGGATCGATGACCCCTGCACCGAGCGCCTGAAGCGTTTCGGCGAACTCTTCCGGCGTGTAGCCCAGCACGAAGCGCAGCGTGAGCTGTTTCGAAATGCCGACCAACGGCCGGATGCGGTCCTCCGTCATGCAGGCCCCCGCCACAACGACCCGCCCCCCGCGAGGTGCCAGGTCCATCGCCTGCTGCAGCGTCCCCTCGATTCCCACGCACTCGAAGACGAGGGTACACGGTGTTCCCCGCTCCTCATCGACCAACCCCCGCAGCTCCTCGGTCCTCGGGTCCACGACGATGTCGGCGCCGAGCCTCGACGCCATCTCCCGTCGAGCGGCCGAGGGCTCGCTCACCACGACCGTCCCGGCGCCTTCGTGCTTCGCCCAAAGGAGCGTCATGAGCCCAATGGGGCCCGCCCCCATGATGAGCACCCGTTCGCCCCGCTGCAGTCCCGACTGGCGCACCGCATGCAGCCCCACGGCGCACGGCTCGGTCAAGGCCGCCGCTTCGTCCGAGAGGCCCTCCGGCACCGGCAGCAGGAGCGGAGCGCTCAAGAGCACGTACTCGCTGTAGGCGCCGGGGAGCCCGGCCGTGTAGCCGATGGCGCGCACTCCCCGCGGCGCGGAAGGGTCGATGAGGACCGGCATGCTGGTCACGCGGGTTCCCGGCGCCCACCCCTCGGCACCCGGCCCCGCCGCCGCGACCTCGGCCACGAACTCGTGCCCCATGACGATCCCCTCGGTGAGGGCGCGTTCATCCCACTCCCCACCGGACTGCCTCGACGCCTCGATGAGCTGGGGCAAATAGAGGGCCGCGTGCAGGTCGCTCCCGCAGATCCCACACGCCCGCACCTTCGCTAGGACCTGCCCGGGCCCCGGCTCCGGCCGCGGAACCTCCTCGACCCTCAGTTCACCATCCCGCAAGACGACGGCTCGCATCGCTCCGATCCCCCCAGACGTTTCGTATCCGGCGAAACGATACCACGCTCCGGATGGCTTGAGAGCCGGCCGCGCTCCCGCGAAACTCGTACCGTGCCGCGCCTCGTCCTGGCGACGAACAACCCCGGCAAGGTTGCCGAACTCCGCCGCCTCCTCGTCGGCACCGGGTACGAGGTCGTAACTCCTTCCGAGCTCGGCGTAGCGTTCGAGGTCGACGAGACCGGGGCCACCTACTTCGAAAACGCCGCCGCCAAGGCCCGTGCCGCCGCCCGGGCGGCCGGTTGCCTCGCCCTCGCCGACGATTCCGGTATCGAAGTCGACGCTCTTGGCGGTCGTCCGGGAGTGCAGTCGGCGCGGTACGGGGGCGAAGGGCTCGACGACCGGGGTCGCGTCGAACTGCTGCTCCGCGAGCTGGAAGGCGTGCCCGATGGGAAGCGAACAGCCCGGTTCCGGGCGGTCGTCGTTATCGCCGCGCCCGACGGCAGGATCCTCCAAACGTTCGAAGGCATCGCCGAAGGGAGCATCGCGCGCGAGCCCCGGGGCGCCGGCGGCTTCGGCTACGACCCGGTCTTCACCGTGCGTGGGCTCGGCAAGACGATGGCTGAACTCACCCCGGAAGAGAAGGACGCCGTGAGCCATCGCGGTCAAGCCGTGCGTGCCGCTGCCGCTTGGCTCCGCGCCCGCCTGGAACACGGATGAGGGCGTCGGCCGCCTTAGCGGCTGCTGCGGCTGTCCTCATCGCCACGTGCGGGGGCGGTGGGCTCCGCGAACCGGCGGAATGCCCTCCCTTCGCGCCGCCCCCCGCCGGCCCACGCTCCGCCTACGCGGCCTCAGTCACGTACGGCCTCGAACAGATGCTCGCCGTCGAGGACGCCTTCCGCCTCGCCTGGCCCGACCGGCGCCTTCGAGAGCGGGAGCAGTTCCGCCGCGACTTCGTCGCCTACGCCCACGCCATGCGCTGCTTCGCCCGGGCGACCGCGGCCCTGGAGCCGGAGGTGTCAGCCCCCGCTGCGGCGAATTTCCCCGCCTTCGACCAGTTCCTCGAAGGTGAGCTCGCCTTCGTCCTCGAGACGATCGACCTCGGCTGGAAGGCGGTGGAAAGCCGGAACCGGAGCAAGTACCGGGAGTTCATCGAGCGGGCGGAGGAGATGCACACCCGCCTCCTCTCGGCAGCGAACGGTGCCCGTGCCCTGCCGTGACCCGGGCCGGCGACTCAATCTCCGCGCGGCAGACCGAGCCCGCGCGTCGCAATGATGTTCTTCTGGATCTCCGACGTGCCACCGCCGATGGGGCCCGCATGCGAGAGAAGGTAGCTGGTGAGCACGCGGCCGCGCAGCTTCGCCCACTTCGAACCCGGGGTCAGCATCCCGAAGGGGCCCAGTAGGTTCACGCCCA
Organism: bacterium HR29; assembly: GCA_002898215.1. GTDB lineage: Bacteria > Chloroflexota > Dehalococcoidia > Tepidiformales > Tepidiformaceae > HRBIN29. Next base: position 258,945 of record BEIF01000002.1, read on the forward strand.
CGTTCGCGACCTTGATGCCGAGCATGGCCATGAAGACCTTGCTCATGCTCGCCTCGGCGTTGGGGATCTCGCCCTTCGACTGTAGCCACGCGACCCGGTACGCCAGCAGCCGCCCGACTTCGCAGTCGACGGTCAGGTCGGCCAGCGCGTGACGGACCTTCGGGTCGTCGAACGGCCGCCGTCCGTTGTGGCGCTCCTTCGCCCAGCGGACCAGCTCGTGCGTGGTGCGCCGAGCCCCGCTGATGGCGGCGATGTTCGACCGCTCGAAGTCGAGCGTGGTCGTCGCCACGTACCACCCCTGGTTCTCGCCGCCGAGCAGGTTCTCCGCCGGCACGCGGACGTTCTCGAAGAAGACCTGGTTGAAGTCCCGCCGGTAGGCGATGTTCGGAATGCCCTGCACGGTGATGCCCGGCGAGCGCATATCGACGATGAAGGCGCTGATGCCTCTGTGCTTCGGCACGTCCGGGTCCGTGCGCGCCAGCAAGAGCATCTTGTCGGCGACATGCGCGTTCGAAGTCCAGATCTTCTGGCCGTTGATGACGTACTCGTCGCCATCGCGCACCGCGCGGGTTTGCAGGCTCGCCAGGTCACTTCCCGACCCCGGTTCGGAGAACCCCTGGCAGTACCACACCTCGCCTCGGGCCATCTCCGGCAGCCAGCGTCGCTTCTGCTCCTCAGTGCCGTGGACGAGGATGGTGGGTCCTGTAATCCCGATGGTGAAGAGCCTCCCGCCGTGCGGGGCCCGGTGGTACGCGAGCTCCTCGTTCAGGATCATCTGCTCGATTGGCGTTTTCCCCATCCCGCCGTACTCCACCGGCCAGGCCGGTGCGAGCCAGCGACGCGCCCCCAGCTTCTTCATGAACTCCTTGGCGAAGGCGACCTGCTCCTCGTTGTCGAAGAAGTCGTCGTCGCCCTCGAAGTCCGGCGGCAGCTCCTGGCGAAGGAAGGCGCGCAGCTCCTCGCGCCAGGCTTCGGTCTCGGGAGAGAAGCGGAAGTCCATGCCGCTCAGTGTACCGGCGCCTCGGGCGAGCGGCATTCTGGACCACCGCTCCGAACGAGTACGATTCCGCCATGCGGCCGCTCTTCATCGTTCCCCACACGCATTGGGACCGCGAGTGGTACCAGCCGCACGAGCTCTTCCGGTGGCGGCTGGTCCGCATGATCGACGAGGTCATCGACCACCTCGAGGCGCACCCTGACTATCCCTGTTTCAACCTTGACGGTCAGGCCATCGTCGTCGAGGACTACCTCGCCCTCCGCCCGGAACGCCGCGAACGTCTGGCCGCCTTGGTCCGCGCCGGACGGGTGGTCATCGGCCCCTGGTGGGTGCAGCCCGACGAATTCCTTCCCACGGGTGAATCCCACATCCGCTCGCTCGTCCGAGGCACCCGCTACGCGCGCCGCTTCGGTGCCTCTTCCCGCGTCGGTCACTGTGCCGACCAGTTCGGACACATCGCCCAGATGCCCCAGATCATGGCCCAGCTCGGCCTCGTGGCCGCCTGCCTGTGGCGCGGTGTTCCCGACGCCGTTCCCGGCTGGAGCTTCTGGTGGGAGGCTCCCGACGGCACGCGTATCCCCGTCCTCTCCCTTCGCCACAGCTACTCGAACGGCTGGCGACTCCCCCGCGACCCGGAAGCCCTCCTCGCCCGCGTCCGCGAGGCGGAAGAGGGGCGGGCGCCCGGCGAACCCCTCCTGCTCATGAACGGCACGGACCACAGCCGCATGGAGCGCCACCTGCCGGAACTGCTGCCCGTCCTCCGCGCTGCCGGCTACGACGCTCGCATCGTCACCCTCGACGCCTACGCCGAGGAGATGCTCGCCTGGGGGATCGACGAGGTCGTCCACCGGGGCGAGCTCCGCTCTCCCGACCGGTCAAACGTGCTGCCGGGGGTCCTCTCCAGCCGAATGAATCTGAAGCAGCGCGACTTCGAGGTTCAGTCGCGCCTCGAGCGCATCGCCGAGCCCCTCGAGCTCCTCGCCAGGCTTCGCGGCGGGCCCGACGGCGCGCCGGCCCTCCGTCATGCCTGGTCGCTCGCGCTCGAAAACTCCCCCCACGACTCGATCTGCGGCTGCTCGGTCGACCAGACCCACCGCGAGATGCTCCCTCGCTACGACCGCGCCGAGCAGCTCGCCGAGGCCGTCACCCGCGAGGCCCTCGCCCACCTCGCGAGCTGCGCGGACGTGCCCGAACCGGGCGGCATACTCCTCTTCCGGCCGGCCCCCTTCGCTCCCGTGCCGCTCGAGGTGGAGGTTCCCTCCTCGTGGGGTGGCACGTGCCTCCGCTTGTCGAACGGGCGAACGCTCCCCGCGGCGTTCGGACCGCCCTCGCCGGACCGAGTCCTCGTCGACCGCGAGGTGTCGGTTCGTGCTGCGCTCGCGCACCTCGACTTCCTCCGCGAGGGCCGCTACGACGACCGCTGGCTCGAGGAGGTTCGCGTCGAGCTGACGGAGGGCTCGCTGCTGGTCACGACGGTCGTAGGCCGAGGCGTCTCCCCTGTCGACGACGAGGGTGCACGCGCCGAGGCCCGCCGACTCGTCCGCGAAGGGGCGCCCTCGCGGGCACGGGTGCGGGTCATCGAACGCGGAATGCGGACAGTGCGGGCCGTGCTCCCGCCTTCGCCCGCGATCGGCGTCGAGCTGCTGTGTCCCGATACCGCGCCGCACCAGCCTCCGCCCCTGGTCGCCGACGGCCGGGAGATCCGCTCCGAGCGGTTTCGTGTCCGGCTGGAAGGTCGCGGGCTCGCCATCGACGACACGCTCGCTGGCGTCGAGCTGCGCGAGGCGGCCCTCTTCCTGGACGAAGGCGACCGGGGCGACGAGTACAATGCCGACATCCTCGACGACGCCATCTTCGAGCCCTCCTCCCTCGAGTTCCTCGGCTCTTCGGCCGACGCCGTCACTGCTGAGCTGCGGTACCGCGTGCGCCTGGCGATTCCCCGGCGCCTCGCGGCCGGCCGTGACCGGCGCACGCAGGAGGACCTAGTTCCGCTCGAAGCCGAGGTGCGGGCGCGGCTGTGGCATGCCGTCCCCTGGGTCGAGCTCACCGTCGCCGTCGACAATCCCGCCGAAGATCATCGTCTCCGCCTCGCGTTCCCCCTCCCGTTCGAAACGGAGGCCGTCTGGACCGAGAACCAGTTCCACGTGGCCGAACGCTCCGTACGGCCCCAGCCGTGGAACGGCCGCTCCGACGAGCTCCCCACGGCGGCCTTTCCCCAGAAGTGCTTCGCCGCCGTCGAGCGGGATGGGCGCGGGGTCGCGGTTTTCAACCGAGGCCTGCCTGAAGGGGAGGTGGTCCACCTCCCCGACGGCCGCCAGGCCTACACCGTCACGCTCCTACGTTGCGTGGGCTGGCTCTCCCGTCCCGACCTGCGCACCCGCCGCGGCGCCGCCGGGCCCACCATCGCCACGTTCGATTCCCAGATGCTCGGAGGCCACGTCTTCCGGTTGGCCGTCGCTCCATACTCCGGCACGTGGCGAAGCGCGGGAGTGCTGCCGCTGGCGCACGCCTTCGCCCACCTGCCTGCGGCGGTCTGGGCCTCCGCGCGACAGGGAGCGGCTCGGGGGCCGTTGACGCTGGCCGAGTTCGACGCCCCCGACGTCGTCCCTTCTGCCCTGGCGAGGAGCGAAACCGACGGGCGGCCCTACCTCCGTGTCTGGTCGGCAGGGGAAGCGCCCCGCGAGGCGCACATCCGCCTCCCTTGGGCGGCATCCGCCGAAAGGACGAACCTCCTCGGAGAGGACGCGCGTCCCCTCGCCGTGGACCGAGGCGCGGTACGTCTGCCGCTGCGCCCGTGGGAGATCGCGACCATCGCCGCCGACCCTGTCGGCGGCTAGGGTCACTTGGTGGTGCGGCGGAAGAGCTCCCAATCGATAACGAGGTGATGGACGAGGCCGTACGCTACGATGCCAGCTCCGGCGACGATTCCCCCGGCGATGGCCATCGCCCCGCTGTCGTTCGCGGCACCGAACCCCAGGACGACCGCTCCCGCGGCAGCGATGAGTGCCGCGAGCGTCGGAAGCGCGTGCCCGGACTCTCCTCCGTGTTGCCTCACTGTTCGCACCTCCCGATGGCTGGCGCCATTCTAGCCGCTGCCACCGACGTCCGGCGGCGCACGGCTCATCCATCCCGCGGTGCGAGGCTCACCATCGGTTGAGCCGCGCCCGCAGGCGCGCCTCCCGGGCGGCGAGCTCGCCCGGAGACGTTCCGCTGCCCGGACGGCCCGGCCGCGCCAGCCCTGCCGCGAGGAGACGCTGGGCCGCCTCGGTGCACTGCAGCGCGCTCTCGAGGTCACCCAGCTTCCGCTCGAACAGCTTCGCCGCCTCGACCCAGGGCCGGAGGAACCGTCCCGGAGGCTCGTGGGCGAGCGCGAGCCAGCATCGCACCGCGTCGACAGGCCGTCCTGCTCGCGCGTAGGCGCGAGCGGCGCGCTCCAGGGCTCGGCGACGGATGGCCCGCGGTGCGCCCTCGGCGGCCGATTCGTAGGTCGCGGCGGCGGTCGCCTGGTCGCCGGCGTGTTCGGCCGCTCGCGCGCGCTGCAGCGGCTCCCCTTCGCCCGCGGCGATCGCTCCCAGACGTCCGAGCAGGGCAACGAGCGAGAGCACGTCCCACGCGTTGTGCCGGAGGACGGGCAGAATGTACGACGGGTCGCCCGTCCTCTGGAAGAGGAAGTACCGTTCCGGCACCTCTCGCGACGGACAGTCGTCGCCTCGCTCGAAGCCGAGTACTCTCGTCTCGACGTCGACGAGGCGGTGGGAGGGGAGGTCCTCGGCGAACACCCGGCGGCTCACGTGGAGCAGGTCGACGTGCGGGGCGCTCCGCGAGGGCGGGCGCATCCGCTGGAGCACGTACCGCGCCTCGAGCATGGGTGCGTCGAAGGAGCGGCCGTTGTAGCTCACGAGGCCGCCCGCCTGGGCGAGCTCGTCGGCCAAGCCCCCGAGGAGGCCGCCCTCGTACTCGGGACCCGGCAGCAGGTATTGGCTGAGCACGAGTGCGCTCCCTTCGAACCGTGCCACGCCGGCGAGGAATACCATCGCTCCCGCGCCCGCGAGCCCCGTCGTCTCCGTGTCGATGAAGCGGAGGGCCTCGATGTCCGCAGGCGGGGTGGTCCGGGCCAACGCTGCCAGCGTGTCCAGTGGGGCGCGGAGTGCCTCGTAGAGCGGGACGGTCCCGTGCACGAAGCCCACGTCGTACCGGCTCACGATGCGGTAGCCCGGCCCGTGCGGCGTTTCGAACCAGTGCCCACCGAGGATGCGGAGGTCAGTGTCTTCCGTCACCGCTGCCACACGCGCGGGCGGGTCCCGCCGCAGCGGCTGGCGAAGCGCCGCGCGCAGCCGCTCACGGAGCCCTTCGCCACCCGCGCTGGCGGAGGCGGCCTGTTCGAACATACGTTCGTATGCTACGCTGGGCCTCCGTTCCGAGGAAGCCTCCCCCGCAGACGCTGCAGCTGGGTGGCAGCTCGCTCCGCCAGCTCGTACACCTCGGGCACCTGCAGAAGCGCAGCCATGGCGAAGTAGGCGAGCGCGCCGGCCGCTGCCCCCAGGAACGCGTCCACGAACGCTTCGAGGGTGCTCCCTTCGTGCCGGGTCCCGAATCCGGCAGCGATCGCCACGCCCATCGTCCCCGCCGCGACCGCCACCCGGGCGAGGGCGTGGAGGTCCTCGGTCGTGCCGTCGCCGAGACGCCGCGCGGCGAGCGTCCAGAGCCCGCCCCATTCGAGCCACGAAGCCGCGGACACGGCGAAGGCCAGCCCCGACACTCCGAACGGTTCCCACAACACCGCCGAAAGGGCGGCGTTCACGGCGAGGGCGGCCAGCGCCATGACCACAGGCGTTCGCGTGTCGCCGAGGGCGTAGAAGGCCCGGCTGTGGATCTCAATGCCTGCCTGGGGCACGATGCCGAGGCAGTACCAGCCCAGCGCCGCTGCCGTCACCCGCGTGTCCCCAGCCGTGAAGGCACCCCGCTGGAGGAGCACCTCCACCACCGGCTCCCGCAGGAGCGCGAGGCCGACGGCCGCGGGCACGGTGAAGAACATGATCAGCCTCAGCAGCCGCGAGGTCTGCGCTCGCAGGGCCTCCCAATCCCCCTCCGCAGCGATGGCTGCCAGGCGGGGGAAGGCTGCCGTCGAGACGGCCATGCCGAAGACGGCGAGAGGCAGGTTGGCCACGATCCAGGCGTAGTTGAGGCTGGCGATGGCACCCGCCCCGACGCGGGAGCCGAAATAGGTGGCGATGAAGTACACGTTCACCTGCGCCGCGGCCAGTCCCGCCACCCGTGGCGCCATCAGACGGCCCACCTCGCGCACGGCGGGGTCGGCCCAGGTGAGCGAAGGCCGGTAGCGCATCCGCTCCTGCCAGAGCCCAGGAAGCTGCACGGCGAAATGGAGCGCCGCGCCGCACACCACGCCCACGGCGAGCCCGCGGACGCCCAGCGGCTCAGCCAGGACGAGCGCGCCGAAGATGATCGCGAGGTTGTACAGCATGGGCGCGATGGCCGGATAGAGGAACCGCTCGCGGGCGTTCAGGATGCCCGTCACCATCCCGCTCATCGCGAAGAGCAAGGGGGAGAGGAGCATCAGCCGCGTCAAGAAGACCGCCTCGGCGACCAGCTCCTCCCGTCGGCCGATGTCCGCCCCCAGCCCTGGCGCGAAGAGCGGCACCAGGGCCGGCGCCAGCGCCCAACCGGCCAAGCAGAGGGCTGCCGTGGCGGCTGTCACCAGATTGAACGCCCGGCTGGCCAGCAGCCAGGCGCGTTCCTCGCCTTCGGAGCGCAGGGTGCGCGCGAAGACGGGGATGAAGGCGCTGCCGAGCGTCGCTCCCGCCAGCACCTGGAAGATCAGGTCGGGGATGCGGAAGGCCACCTGGTAGGCGTCCAGTTCGGGCGAGGCCCCGAAGGCCCGGGCAATGGCGACCGTCCGCAGCACGCCCAGGAGCCGGGAACCGAGGAACCCTGCCGCGACGATGGCCGCTGCCATCGCCAGGCCGCCGGCGCGCCTCCGCGTTCCCGGTGAGGCATCCGCCATGGCCGCCATGCTACGATGCCCCGGCGCTTGGTTCCCCTCTGCTGGGCTGGCCGACCCTCGCCTTCACGTAAGCGTCAACGGTACGATAGCCCCGATGCGGCTTTTCCGGCGTCTCGCTGCTGCCCAGGCGTTCCGCGCCCTTCGCCACCGGAACTACCGCTACCTCTGGCTCGGGCAGCTGGGCCACTCCGCCACCCTCTGGATGGACCAGGTCGCGCGGGCGGTGCTCATCCTCGACCTCACCGGCTCGGCGATGATGCTCTCCCTCGTCATCGCCACGCGCCTCGCCCCCATCCTCCTCTTCGGGCTCGTCGCCGGGGCCGTGGCCGACCGTGCGAACCGGCAGCGCGTGCTCATGACGACGCAGGCCGTCACCTTCGCCTCGCACCTCTTCCTCGGGCTGATGGTGACCTCCGGGCTCATCGAGGTGTGGATGGTGTTCGTGACCGCTTTCGTGGCGGGCACGGCTATGGCCTTCAACCAACCTGTCCGTCAGTCGCTCATTCCGATGACCGTCCCCCGCGAGGACCTGCTCAACGCCGTCGCCCTGAACTCCACCGCCTTGAGCGTGATGCGGATCGGCGGCGGCAGCCTTGCCGGCGTCCTGCTCATCCCCTTCGATCCCGGCGGCGTCTACCTGGTCACCGCCGGCATCTACGCCTACGTCATCTTCACAACCTGGATGATGCGGTTCCCGGAAGCGCCCGTCGCCCGGCGCAGCGAGGCGTCGCTCCTCGGCGACCTGCGCGAAGGGTTCGCCTACGTGGGGCGCAACCCCGAGCTCGCCGTGGTGGTGGGGCTGGCCGTCATCCTCTTCGTCCTCGGCTTCCCCTACCAGCAGGTGTTCACGCCCCTGCTGGCGAAGCGCGTGCTCCACATGGGCGATTCCGGGGTCGGGTTCCTGGCAGGCGCCACGGGCGTCGGGGCGTTCCTCGGCTCGCTCGTCGTGGCCGCGAAGTCGAACATCGCCCGCCCCGGCCTGCAGCTCCTGGCGAACATGTTCGTCTTCGGCGCAGTTCTCGTCCTCATCTCCCTCCAGGCCACGGTGTGGGGGACTGCCATCCTCCTCGCGGTGGCCGGGTCGATGACCGTCACCTACATGGCCTTCACCAACGGCATCCTTCTGGAGCGGAGCGACCCCGCCATGCACGGGAGGGTCATGTCCCTCCTCAGCCTCGACCGCGGGCTGATCCCCCTCGGGGCCATCATCGCTGGTGGTCTCGTCGAAGTCGTCGGCGTGCGCCCGGGGCTCTTCGTGCAAGGGGTGCTCGTGCTCGCCTGCGTGACCATCGCCGCCGTCGCCGCCGGGCCGCGGCTCGCCGCCATCCGGTCGGCCGCGGCGGGCGAAGGCGCCCGCCGGCCGGCCGCGGCCGCACCGCCAGCGGGCCGCGGCTAGGACCGCGTCCTCACGGCCGGTAGCCGTGCGTCCGCGGTCCCAGCCGTACGGCCTCCACGTCGTAGGCCATCTCCACCCACTCGCAGAGGATCCGCCGTGTGTCCCGCGGGTCGATGATGTGCTCGATCCCGAATGCCTCTGCCGTTCGGAAGGGCGAGCGGATACGGTTGAAGCGCTCCTCGAGCTGCCGACGAAGCGCTTCGGGGTCTTCGGCTTGCTCGAGCTCCCGTCGGTAGGCCGCCTCGATGCCGCCCTCCAGCGGCAGGCTCCCCCAGTCGCCGCTGGGCCAGGCGTAGCGCAGGTTGAGGCGGCCGGTGTTCCCGTGGCCGGCGCCCGCCACCCCGAACACCTTGCGGATGATGATCGACACCCACGGGACTTCGGCTTGAAATATCGCCGCCAGTGCTCGTGCACCCTTCCGGATTGTCGCCGCCTTCTCAGCCTCCACGCCGATGACGAAGCCCGGCTGGTCGACGAAGTTCACGACCGGCAGGTGGAAGGTGTTGCACAGGTCGACGAAGCGCTCCATCTTCTCGGCTCCCTGGGCGGTGAGGCCCCCGCCGTAGCAATACGGGTCGTTCGCCATCACCCCCACCGGATAGCCGTTCAGTCGGGCGAGCCCGGTGACCACCGAGCGGCCCCAACCAGCCCCGATCTCGAAGAACGAATCCCGGTCGAACACCGCCGTGAGGATGTCGCGGACCTTGTAGGGGCGGCGCCGGTCCCGCGGGATGGCCTCGATGAGCCACTCCTCCCGCCGATCCGGCGGGTCGCTACAGGGCGTTCGGGGCGGCTGTTGCCACACGTTCTGGGGCAGGTAGGAGAGGAACTGCCGAATTTGCCGGAAGCAGTCCTCCTCGTCTTCGGCCAGGTTGTCGATGACGCCGTTGTGGTAGTGGATCTCCCAACCGCCGAGCTCCTCCTTCGTCACCTGTTCACCCATCCCCCTCGCCACCACCGGAGGGCCGGCGACGAAGACCTGGGATGTCCCCCTCACCATGATGTTCCAGTGGGCAGTCACCACCCTCGCTGCGCCCAGGCCGGCCACGCTCCCCATGGCTGCCGCGATGACCGGAACCTCACCGAGCATGTGCACGATGGTGTCCCAGCCGGGGTTCGCGGGCACGTACGTCCGCGGCATCGTCTCGTAGGTGCGAACCGAGCCCCCGCCGCCCGTCCCGTCCACGAGGCGGATGATCGGGATTTTCAGCTCGCGGGCCATCACTTCGCCGTACACCTGCTTCTGGGCGATGGCCGCGTCGGCGGCGCCGCCGCGCACGGTGAAGTCGTCACCCCCGACGACGACGCGGCGCCCACCGATGCGCGCGAGGCCGACGATGTAGTTGGCAGGCCGGAAGGAGACGAGATTCCCTTCTTCGTCGTACTCCGCCCTCCCGGCCAGCACCCCCGTTTCTTCGAAGCTTCCCGGGTCCACCAGCCGCTCGATGCGCTCCCGGACGGTGAGCTTCCCGCCTTCGTGCTGGCGGCGAACGTTCTCCGGGCCGCCCATCTGCTTCGCCAGCTCGATGCGCCGATGGAGCTCCGCGATTTCCGGCTCCCAGCTCATGTGGCCCTCCTCGGTCGAACAGCTCGTGCGCTCATCCTAGCTCAGGAGCGTCGCCTCGTCGGTCCGTCCTCAGTAGGGGATGAGTTCGGTGTGCACCTCGAGGAGCTCTCCGTCGACGTCCCATCGCTGGATGGCCGCGGCGATGGTCTGGAGCTGTGCGTCCGCATGGTCGCCGGCATTGGCAACGGCCACGAGCGCCACCGTGGCGAAGCCAGCGGTGTCCAGGTCGTCGACTTCGGCCGCCGCCACGTTGAACCGGGCCCGCACCCGGTCGAGGAGGGAGCGGATGACCATGCGCTTCTCCTTCAGGCTCGCGGCATCGAGCCGGTAGCGCAGCACCAGCACGCCGATGACCATCTTCCTAGAAGGGGTCTTCGGCTTCGGGCTCCGGCTCCTCCGGCAGCGGCGGGAGCTCGTGCGGCCCCTGCAGGCCGAAGTATTCGAAGAACTTGGCCGTCGTTCGGTACAGCTTCGGACGGCCCGGTGCGTCGGCTTGCCCAGCGACCGCCACCAGCCCTCGCTGCTCGAGGGACTGGATGAGCTTGTCGCAGTTCACCCCACGAATGGCCTCCACCTCAGCGCGCGTGCACGGCTGCTTGTAGGCGATGATGGTCAGGGTTTCGAGCGCCGCCCGCGAGAGGCGTGGGCCGTCGGCGCCACCCAGGAAGCGCTCGACGTACGGCGCGAACTCGGGGGCCGTCACCAACTGGTAGCCCCGGCCGTCCTCCAACAAGCGCAAGCCGCGGGTGCGGCACGCCTCCCGCAGCTGGGATATCGCCTTGCGTACAGCGCCCTCGGCCACGCCTGTCGCCCGGGCCAGCGTGGCGGCGGTCACGGGTTCCTCGGCCACGAAAAGCAGCGCTTCGATCACCGCCGGCAGCTGCTCGGCGGGCGGAGCGGAGATGGTCGCTTCAGCCGGTGCGCTCATCGCCTCCCTCGCTGGCGTCGTTTCCGTTCGGCGTTGGGGACTTGGCCGGCTCACTCCCGACCTCCTCTCGTGGGGGTGGCGGGATGGGCGGCGGCGCAGCCGTCGCACTGGTCGCGGTTGCGGTGTGCGGCGTGGGCAGAGGCCGCGGAGCCGTCCCGGGCGCGTACGCGATTCGCACCACCGGCCGCTGCACGTCCAGCGCGCCCACCTGCTCCCGCAACACCCGGAACGTGATATCGCTCGCCGCGTGGCTCAGCTCGGAGACCGTCACCGTTCCGTCGACTGTCAGCTCCAGCTCCGTCGCCACCGTTCCGCCCGAGGCGCGCACGATGGGCCTCGTCTCGCGCACCCCGGCAAGCCCACGGAGGGCGTCCCGCAGCATCCCCTCGATGGTCGTGGCGGGCATCTCCAGGACGCTCCCGTCGGCTTGGCGCCAACGCACCGTCCCGCGGCTTCCCCGGGCGGGTCGGCGAATCGCCAGGAGTATGGCCCCCAGCGCCGCCAGCACGAGCACGGCCAGCGCTCCCGTCAGACCCCACTTCTCGGCCGTGCCGGCATCCACGTACGCCACGAAGTTGAAGTTCTCGATGTCGAGGTCGATCTGCTGGTCCTGGTTCCAGGCCAGCCCCGCCAGCACCCCGCACGCGGCGATGAAGAGCGCCGAGTACACCAGGACCAACAGCCGAAGGACGGCGTTCATGCCGCACCTCCCGCGACGACGGCGCGGGCACCGTCGAGGTAGGGCTCGCCGATGACGGCGGGAACGATCCGGTTCCGAAGCCCCTCGCCGGAAGCGTAAACCGGGATGTAGTTGTCCGTATACCCGTGCCAGCGCAGGCCGTCGGGGGTGGGCCGCTCCTCTTCCCAGAGGACGGGGCGCCGCCTCCCACGGTTGGCTGCCGCGAACCGCTCTCGCAGCTTCCTCCCCAGCTCCGCCAGGGCCGCAGCGCGCTCCCGCTTAACCTCGGGCGGCACCTGCTCCGGCAGCTTCGCAGCCAACGTCCCCCGCCGGGGAGAGAACGGGAAGACGTGGATTCGGGCGAACCCGACTTCCTCGCACACGCGGAGCGTGGCCCTGAAATCCTCCTCCGTTTCACCCGGAAATCCGGCGATGACGTCCGTGGTAATCGCTGCGTCGGGAACAGCGGCCCGGATGCGGGCTACCGCCGCCAGGTACTCGCGGATGGTGTACCGACGACGCATCGCTGCCAGAATCCGATCGCTGCCCGACTGCAGGGCGAGGTGGAAGTGCGGCATGAGCCGCGGGTCGCTCCAGAGGGCCAGCAGTTCGGGCGTGATGTCCTGCGGCTGTAGCGAGCTGAATCGCAGGCGGGGAACTTCCGTACGCTCCAGCACGCCGGCGATGAGGTGATGCGGCCGAAGCGGGGGAACCAGGTCCCGGCCCCACGCGCCGAGCTGCGTTCCGGTGAGGACGACCTCCTTCGCTCCGGCTGCCCCCGCGGCTTCGACCTCGGCCACGACGCGCTCGATGCTCCGCGATTCCTCACGGTGGCGGGTGCGCGGCACGATGCAAAACGCGCAGACGTCGTTGCATCCCTCCTGGGCCTTGATGAAGGCGCGGATGCGCAGCCCAGCTTCGGGCGAGGTTTCCTGGGGGGTGGAGCGTCCCGCCCGGGCAGAAAGCGCGGCAACCAGTTCCGCTTTGTCGGCGTCCCGCGTGCCGGCAACGATGTCCGCGCCGAGCGCCCGAACGGCGTCGAAGCCGGCGGTCTGCGGGTAGCACCCGGTCACCGCCACGGCCGCCCCGGGCGCCAGTCGCCGCGCGGCGCGGATGAGCCGCCGCGATTTCTGGTCGGCGACGTGCGTGACCGAGCAGGTGTTGATGACCACCGCCTCGGCCTCGCAGAGGCGATCGACGACCTCGTACCCCGCTCGGCGGAGTGCGCGGGCGATCTCCTCGCTATCGGCGAGGTTCAGCTTGCACCCGAGGGTAAGGACGGCGGCGACCGGGCGGCTCATGCCAACATCGTACTCGCCGGCGGGGCTCGCCGCCCCTCAGGCCCGGGTGGGGCCGTTCGCCTCGGCTGTGCCGTTGGCAGCCAGCTCGCCCGCGAGCTGCACCCGGTCGAGCAGCTCACGTCGGGTGATGAGCCCCACCATGCGTCCATCTTCCAGGACTGGCACCTGGTTGAGTCGGTTCTGACCGACGAGCATCAGCACCTGGATGGCGGGCGTGCTCGCATCGACCGTGATCACCCGCTCCTTCGGCGTCATCGCTTGCCGCGCAGGGATGTGAGGCCATTCCGCCCGAGGGTATCGCCGGACGTCCGAGACGGTGAGGATGCCCTCCACCTGGTCGCCCAGCGCCACCACCACCGCCCGGTGCCCGCCCGACACCATGTATTCGTCCACAACCTGGGCGAGCGACATCCCCGGTGGGACCACGGCGAAATCGGTGCTCATCACGTCCCGCGCTCGCAGCCGCGCCAGGACCGATTCGAGGAAGACGCTCTGCCCTTCGGCCCGCGCCGCCGACATCAGGAACCAGCCGATGAAGGCGAACCAGATGCCGTTGATGAGGTAGCCGAACAGGATGAACCCCAGCCCCGCGAACAACAGGCCATAGCCGAAGGCGACGCCGACGCCGGAGGCCACCTCCGTCGCCCGTCGGAAGCTTCGCGTCCGTCCCCAGATGATCGAGCGGAGCACCCGGCCCCCGTCGAGGGGGAAACCCGGCAGGAGGTTGAACGCCGCCAGGACGCCGTTCACGAAGCCGAGGTAGGAGAAGATGGCCTCGAGGTACTCGTTCCGACCCGAGGCGGCGAAGGCGATGCCGATCGATGCCCCGGCGATGAGGATGCTTGTCGCCGGTCCCGCCGCCGCGATGGAGAACTCCTCGCGCGCGCTGCTCGGCTGCCTGCCCAAGTGCGAGACGCCCCCGAAGATGAAGAGGCTGATCTTCGGCACCGTCAGGCCCCGAGCCTTCGCCACCAGGGCGTGGGCCAGCTCGTGGAGCAACACCGTGCCGAAGAGGAGCAGCGCGGCGACAATGCCCACCGTCCACGCCGTCCCTTCGCTCCAGTTCGGGTACTCCTCGGGGAAGACGCGGTCGGCGAGCGTCCAGCTCACCAACGCGAAGACGAAGAGCCACGAGAGGTCGATCTCGATGCGGATGCCGAACAGCTTCGCGATGGGAATGCCGCGGCCGAACATGGGCGAAATGGTACCAGACGCGGCTTGGCTGCCGGTGCTCTAGCCGCGCCGCCGGGCCGCCACGAAGTCGGGCGTCCGCTTCTCCATGAAGGCGTTCACCGCCTCCTTGTGCTCCGCCGTGGTGTAGGCGTGGGCGAGCGCCTTCCCCTCCCGCTCCATCACGCGGCGGTAGTCGCCGTCGACCGCGTTCTGGTGGAGCAAGCCCCGGATGAGGTGGATCGCCGAGAGGGGCTGCTTCGCCAACGTCTCGCCCAGCTCGAGGGCACGGTCGAGGAGCCGCTCCGGTGGCACCACCTCCGTCACCAACCCGGCCGCCAGCGCCTCCTGGGCCGAGATCATCCGGCCCGTCAGGCACCACTCCATAGCCCGGCCGAGGCCCACGAGCTGGGGCAGCAGGTAGCTGCTGGCCAGCTCGGGGACGAGGCCCATCCGGACGAAAAACATCCCGATCTGCGCGTTCTCGCTGGCGATGCGGATGTCCATCGGCAGGATCTGCGTGATGCCGACGCCGACGGCAGCGCCGTTGATGGCTGCGATGGTCGGCTTCGGCATGCGCAGGAGGAAGCCGATCCAGTCCTCGGCTTCGGCGGGGACGTCCTCCCGTTCGCCTCCGCCGTCGCCTTCGTCGATGCGGCGCTTCCAGAGCGAGATGTCGGCACCGGCGCAGAACGCCCGCCCCGCTCCCGTTACCACGATGGCGCCGACAGCGTCGTCCTCGTTCGCCTTGGCGATGGCGTCTCGCATCTCGGCCATCATCTTCGGGGTCCACGCGTTCAGCTTCTCCGGCCGATTGAGCGTGATGAGGCCCACTGCCCCACGGGTTTCGTACAGGATCTGTTCGTATGTCATGGCGGGACCTCCCGATGGTTCGTTCAGGCCGAAGGGTACACCATCCGGGGGTCGTGTGGCTCAGAGCAGGAGCGCCGCTACGGCATCCCACGCGGCGGACTCCACCGCCTCGAGGGGCTGGGCCGCGTCCACCAGCACCCATCGGTCAGGGGAAGCGGCGCACAGCTCCCGATACCCCTTCCGCACGCGCTCATGGAAGGCGAGCGCCTCGGTGCCCGTGCGCACGTCTCCTGGCTGGGCGCCCTTCCGGCGCAGCCCCTCCACCGGGTCGATGTCGAGGAGGATGGTGAGGTCCGGCTCCAAATTGCCGGTGGCCACGCCGTTCAGCAGCCGCAATGCCTGCAGGTCGAGTCCTCGGCCGTACCCCTGGTAGGCGAGCGTGCTGGCCGCGAAGCGGTCACAGATGACCCAGACCCCTTGCGCGAGCGCCGGCCGAATGACCTCGGCCGTGAGCTGCGCCCGCGCCGCCAGGAAGAGAAAGGTCTCGGCCCAGGGGTCGAGCTCGTCGCGAAGGAGTACCCGCACCCCTTCCCCGACGGAGGTGCCGCCGGGCTCGCGCGTCTCGACCACGGCGACCCCGCGGCTCCGCAGCCGTGCGGCGAGCCGCGGGAGCAGGGTGCTCTTGCCCGTGCCCTCGCCCCCCTCGAGGACGATGAAACGCCCCCTCCTCACCGGCCGGCACCGGCGTCGATGCTCGGCAGGATGCGCACCCGCCGGAAGGGCTCCTTGCCGGCGCTCTGGCTTTCGAGGTTGTACCGGCTGGCGATCTGGTGCTGCAGCCGCCGGATGTAGCTGTTCGCTGGCGGAAGCTCGACCGGCCGACCCTCCTGCAGAACCCGGGCGACCGCCTCCTCCGTCTCCCGCCAGACGTCCAGCAGCGGGTCACGCCGCACGGACCGTTCGCCCTCGCGGAACTGCAAGAGCGCCTGCTCGATCTGGTATGCGGTGCTGCTCTTGATGACGTAGGTGGGGAGGTTCAGCTCCTCGGCCTCGCGGAGCGCCGGCGGCTTCCGTCGGTAGTAGTTGCGCAGGGTCAGCACGGCGTCCGCCTCCCGCACGTCGTCCACCAGGACGACGGGCACGCCGGTGGCTCGGATCGCCGCTTCGAGCCGGCTCCGCGAGATTCCGAACGGATAGACGCGCACCGGTTTCGGCGCTCCGCTCCCGGGTGCCTCGAACGCCCCTGGCGCTACCACCGACGCCCGTGTTGGCGTGGGCAAGCGCTCGCCGCTCGGCGCCCGGCCCTCCGGTTCGAACTCGTAGTCGTCATCCCACGGTCGGATCACCCTCACGGTGCCGTCCGGCATGAGCTGTCGGACTTCGGGACGCACGGTGTAGCCACGCAGGAGCGCATCGACCGTCGAAGCCACATCCTCGTGGATGGCGACGCGGTGCCAGGTTTGGATCTCCACGACCACGTCGAAGGTCGGCGGCGCCTTCCGCTCGAGGATGGACTTCTGAGTGCCGCGGCGGCGGGCCTCTTCGTCGCCCAAGGTCACCGACTGGATGCCGCCGATGAGGTCGGAGAGGGTGGGGTTCATCATCAGGTTCTCGAGCGAGTTGCCGTGGGCCGTGCCCACGAGCTGCACGCCCCGTTCGGCGATGGTGCGCGCCGCCGCCGCTTCGAGCTCCGTGCCGATCTCGTCGATGATGATCACTTCCGGCATGTGGTTCTCCACTGCCTCGATCATCACCGCGTGCTGCAGCGCTGGCGTCGGAACCTGCATTCGCCGTGCTCGGCCGATGCCGGGGTGGGGGATGTCCCCGTCGCCGCCGATCTCGTTCGACGTATCGACGATGATCACCCGCTTCTTCGCGTCGTCGGCCAGGACGCGCGCCACCTCGCGCAGCATCGTCGTCTTGCCGACACCGGGCCGACCCAGCAGCAGGATGCTCTTCCCGCTCATCACGAGGTCTTCGATGACCCGAATCGTCCCGAAGACAGCGCGGCCGATACGGCAGGTGAGACCGACGATCTTCCCACGACGGTTCCGGATGCACGAGATGCGGTGGAGCGTCCGCTCGATGCCGGCGCGGTTGTCCGCACCGAACTCGCCGATTCGGGCGATGACGTATTGGATGTCCTCCTCGGTCACCTCCCGGTCCGAGAGCACGAGCTCGCTTCCCGGGTAGCGCGCTTCCGGCAGCCGTCCCAGGTCCAGCACGACTTCGAGCAGTGCGGTCCGCCGCTCGGGCGGCTGGAGGGCCGCCGAGATATGCGGGGGAAGCGCGGCAAGGAGGGCATCCAGGTCGTCGGTCACGACCTGCTCCGCTGGACCCCGTTCGAATGCGTATCGTTCGTTCACCATTTGCTCCTGCGTCATCGCGGCACCATGGCCGATGCCGGTATCGGCACCGCCTCTTTCAAAGGTTCGAGCCGTGCCAGGCGGCGTGCGGCTGCTTCACGGCACCCGAGCGGGACGAAGCCGCGCAGCATGGCCGCCTCGGCCAGCTCTGGCGCGAATTCCGGCACCACCAGCACACCGTGACGGCCCAGCCTCGCGAGCACCGTGTCGATGGCGAGCTCCCGCAGTTGGGGGCCGCCGTTCGGGTCTATCAGCGCCCGCGCCTCGCGCTCGCCGATTCCCACCCACACGGCCACGCGGTCATCGCAGCGCGCAGCGTACTGCTCATCGCAGTCGTACGAGTCGAGCACGGCACGCCAGTCGGCCGCGGTGGGGGCCTCCGTTCGCCGAACCCGCTCCGGCACCGCCCGGGAGTAGAGCCGGAAAACCCCGGCCCGGTCGGCGCGCGATACGGGCCGGACCACGGGCGGGAGGTGTCCGCTGCCGGTCTTCGGCGGTGGCGCGTACAGCTCCTCGCGCAGATAGGTGGTCAGGCCCGCCCGCCGTACGGCTTCCCGGTGAGGGGAGCCGTCGGGTAGCCGCACGAGGAGCTGCAACCCGCCCCGCCGCGCCGCATCGGCGCTGGCTGCGTCCACGAGGGCGATGATCGCCTCGTCGTCCACCTCCCGCTCCAGCCGGAGGGACACGATCTCCCACGCCCGGCCGCCCGCCAGCGCGCGGGCGACGATGATCCCGCGGTAGGCGAGGCCGCGGCGGACGGCCGCCACCAGCGTCCGTGGCAGCCGCGGCAGCCGGTCGAGGCCCGTCGCAGCCAGGCCGGCCGCTAGCAACAGCCGCTCACCGGTGCGCGTGGCCACCACCTCGGTGCTCAGCTTGTGAAGCTGGGGCCAGAGCGTCGCGGCATCGATCGGGCTGAGCGGCTCGGCGCGAAGCTCCGTCATTACTTCCCCGTTCCGGACGCCCGCGCGGCCATCGCCAGGAAGAGCTGGTGGAACCGCGGGTCGTCCGTCAGTTCGGGATGGAACGACGTCGCCAGCAGATTCCCCTGCATGGCGGCGACGATGGTTCCATCGTCGAGGCGAGCGATCGCCCGTGCCGGCGGGAACACCGCCTCGATCTTCGGGGCGCGAATGAAGACAGCCCGAAACGGCCCCCCTGCAAGCCCCTCGACCTCGATGTCGGCCTCGAAACTCTGAATCTGCCGACCGAAGGCATTCCGCCGCACGGCGATATCCATCACCGCGATTCCCGGCCGGTCCAGACGGTCGACCTGCCGGGCAAGGAGGATAGCGCCCGCACACGTCCCCCACACCGCCCGGCCGCTCGCACAGAACGCCCGCAGCGGGTGCAGCAGGTCGTTCGATTCGATCAGTCGGGCGATCGTCGTGCTCTCGCCCCCGGGGATGATGAGGCCGTCGAGGCCTTCCAGGTCACGCGGGCGCCGGACTTCGCGGACGGAAATCCCCAGTCGCTCGAGCACCTCCCGGTGCTCGCGCACGTCACCTTGTAACGCGAGGACGCCAACCAGGCTGGGCCGGTTCGCCGGAAACGGATTGGTCATCGGTTGTGCGGTGCGCTCGACCCTCCGCAGCGGGTGCCCGCCTCATTGCCGTCGCAGCATAGGCAGCGGGCTCTACGGAAATTGTACAGCATCCGCCCGCGGCCGTTCCCGGCGAGCGGGTCACTCCCGCCGACGTAGAGCTGCGCCCGCGGCCGCTGCCGAGAGTACGGCGAGCACGGCCAGACCCGCGACCCACGCGCCTGGCTCCCCGGGGCTGCTGCCTGCTTCGAGGCCGCTGCCGGTCCGCGGCGGCGCTGGCGTCGCTGCCGGAAGCGGCGGGCGCAACGTCCCGGGGTCGCCATCGCGCAACGGTTGCGTGAACTGGAGCCCGGCGTTCTCGAGGCTGGCGAAGACATCGTCGCCAGCCGGCCGGGGGCCACCTGTCGCCCAAGCGGTCAGGTCGTCGAAGGCGCGCTGCACCTCCTCAGTGCTGAAGCCACAATGCCGCGCGTCGCGGATGATCCGCTGCACGAGGAGCGATCCCTTCCCCGCGGCCTCGACCGCTCGCCGGAGGTCCCGCTGCAGGAAGATGGGCACGAACATGTCGCCCGTCGTGTGGAGCGTCATGAGGGGCCGACCGATGTTGCCCGAGAAGGGCTTCAGCTCCTCGTACGGCCCGCTCGGCCCACGGAGCGCCGGGTCGCCTGGGAGACGTCGGACGGCCTGGTTGAGCGCCGCTTCCGACAGCCCGAAGCGCTCGTCGATGTGGTACTCCCAATCGGCGTTGCTCGCGGCGCGGGCGAGGAGGCTCTGGTCGCCCGCCAGCTTCGCGCCGCTGATCGTCCGCGCGAAGTACGGGCCGAGGCCGTCGAAGGCGAACGGCCGAGCGCCGCCTGAGCTCTCGATCATCACGCTCGCCATCTGCAAGCCCTTCGCCGTGTAGTTCGGCGGCTCACCGAATATGGAGAGGATGCGGCCCAGCGTGTCCCCGGGCGGCTCGTTCGGCGAGAACTGAATCCCGCTGATGACCTCCGCCGCTGCGCCGTTGGCGGCGAAGTAGTCGAACAGCGTCGGTCCCGCCGGGCAGAGGGCCAGGATGCCCGCGAACCGCTCCGGATAGACGTGGTCCGCGAGGATGGCGATGTGCCCGCCCATCGAGACGCCCACGAGGTAGACGCGGTTCGGCGCTGACCGCCCCGTCACCTGAGGGAACATGTCGATGAGCGCCACCGTGTCGCGCAGCCCGATGCCCGGCACGTAGCTGTTGCACGCGTAGCTGGAGGCGGCCCAGGCGTAGCCCTGGTCGATGAGATGCTGGCGAATCCAGGGCGGCGAATCGACGGTGAGGCGGCTACCCTCGCCGCGGTAGCCATGCGCGTACAGCACGAGGTCGCCGTTCCAATTCGCGGGAACTTCTATCCGGTAGATGCCGCCCTCGTACGACCCGTAGAACGCCTGGGCACCCGGAAGGGCCTCGAACGCCGGGTCCGCGGGCTCCCACGCCTGGTCGCGGCAGGGTACCGGCTGGAAGGTATCGGCTTGTGCCGGGACAGCCGCCGCTGCCCCGAGGGCCACGAAGACGAGGGCCGCCGCAGCAACGATCGCTCGCATCCGAGCCTCCTCGAAGGTATCCGGCTTCAGGGGGAAAGCCGCGCTCGCCCGCGGACCCTACCCCTTTCCCGGGACCCGCGTCAAGCGCCGAGCCGCCCTCGCCGTCGAGCCTTCCGGGGCCCGACACGGCGGCAGTTTTTGCGCGCTCTTTACCCGCCGACGGCAGCCATGGGGGAAACCCCGCATGACGGATGCAGGTCTCGGTCTCTACACTGGTGGCCGATTGTGAACTGCGGAACGAAGCCGGGTGGGGAGGTCGAGGGGCTGAGGCGGAGCCTTCAGTTCCGGCCCGGGGCGCCGAAACCCGTAGTGTGCGTTCCCCGCATCCTGGCCGTCGCGTCCATGGGTCCCCGTCGTGAGTGAGGGTCGGCGCCGGGCCGCCGCCTTCTACGGCGTTCGAGCCGCCAGCCAGTTCGGTCAGAGCCTCGCTCTGGCAGGCCTCTTCGTGCTTGCCGGAACGAGCGCCCACATGGCATGGGGCCTGAGCTCGGTGTTCGTCGGGATGATGGCCGGTGCCATCATCTTCGGCCTCCCGGGGGGAGCGCTCGCCGACCATCTCGGGCCAGGCCGCGCGTTGGTGCTCGGCGCTGCGCTCCGCCTCGTGGCCATCGTCGGCGCGCTCCTCGTCGTCTCCCAGCCAGCGTTCGTGATGGCCGCTTCGTTCGCCTATTCGGCCGCCTCCCAGGTGTTCTCCCCGGCCGAGCTCGCGCTGGTATCGGCACTCCACCCCGGTCGGGCCGCTCGGGCTCACGGGGTGCTCATCGCTGCGCAGTACGCGTGCCATGGCATCGGGGCGGCGCTTGCTCCGGTGCTCTTCCTCCTCTGGGGCCCCAGTGCCGCCATCCTGGCTGCCGCTTTCGTCTACGCCGCCCTCATCCCCCTGACGGTGTTCCTGGCGCGCGAGGTCGTCCGCGCTGGAGGTGAGTACCGCGTCCCCCCGCGCGCGGCGTTCGCCCTCCGCCACGTGGCCGCGTTCTTCCTTCGGCGGAAGGCTGCCGGTCAGGCGGCGCTGGCGCTCGTCTTCAACGACCTGGCGACGAAGTGCCTCATGGTGGCAGCGCCGGTGTACCTCCATCGGGAGCTCGGCCTCGCTCGCAGCGAGCTCGCCCTCCTGGCAGGACCGGCGGCCGTCGGCGTGGTCGCGGGTTCGCTCTGGGCCGTGCGCTCGGCTCGCGGCCCGGCCGCGGTTTCCGCTGTGCGTGCCGCCGTCGCCGGGGCGACCGTGGGACTCGTGGCGCTTGCCGGCCTGAGTGACGGTCTCGCGGCGGCCTTGTCCCGTGCCCCCAACGACCTCGCTCCCCTCACCGATCCGGGGACAGCGCGGCTCGCAGTGGCTTTCCCCGTCGCGCTCCTGCTTGGTGCCGCCTTCGGGACGGCGCCCATCGCCGGGCGGGCGGCGCTTTCCGAACTTACGCCCCGTACGCTTCAGGCCCGCACGTTCGCTGCCCAGGCATCCCTGAGCGACCTGGTAGTGCTCGCACCGCTCATCGGAGCCGGGATGGGCGTCGAAGCAGTGGGGGCGCGGCTCGCCTTCGCCGTCGTGGCAGGGTTCGGCCTTGCCCTGCTCCTCCTGTTCGAGAGCGCCAGGCTTCGCCGCTGGGCTGCCGCAACCCTCCTCGAGGACGCGCCCGTCGGCGAGCGTCTCGCCTGAACCCCGTCCGCCTTGCCGACGCGTGGTAGCATGGGAAGGCCCTGGACGCACCATGCGCCTGCACGGCGGGAGGCAGCGAATGACCAGCGGCAGCGACGCCGCGGTCGCAGAGCGGTCGACGGTCCGGGCGTTCGCGTTCGAAGCGGTCCTCGTCACCCTCGCCGTCCTGGCTTACTTCGGGGTGCGCGGTCTTACCGAAGGCTCGGCTGCGGAGGCAGCGGCCAACGCCTTGCGCATCGTCGACCTCGAACGGGCCCTCTCGATCGCCTGGGAGCGCCAGCTCCAGGAGTTGGTGCTCGTCAGCCACGTCCTCGTGTCTGCCGCGAACTGGGTGTACATCTGGGGGCACTGGCCGGTCATTGCCGCCGTCGCGTGCTGGCTCTTCTTCTTCCGCCGCCCTTTCTACCTGCTCTACCGGAACGCCCTCCTCATTTCCGGCGGTGCAGGGCTGGTCATCTTCGCCCTCTTCCCCGTTGCCCCGCCCCGGCTCATGGACCTGGGAACCATCGATACCGTCACCCAGTACTCGCGCGCCTACCGGGTGCTCCAGCCTCCCGCCTTCGTCAACCAGTACGCCGCCATGCCGAGCCTCCACCTCGGCTGGGACCTGTTGGTCTGCATGGCGCTGTTCCAGTCGACCCGTTGGCGTCCCGCTCGGCTGTTCGCCCTGCTCCTACCGCCGGCCATGTTCGCCGCCATCGTCCTCACCGCCAACCACTACATCGTCGATGGCGTCGCGGGCATCGCCCTCGCCTTGGCTGGCTTGGGGGTGGCACGCTGGCTTGCGGGGCGTCGAGCGATTCCCGGCCGGGCAGTCGCAACCGCAGGCTCGCGGTACCCTGGAGACGATGCGGTTCCCCCTCCGTCGAGCTGACCGACCCGTCATCATCGCTCACCGTCGGGGCAACCACGACACAGCGCTGCCCCCTGGCGCCGATGCCTTGGAGGCCGACGTGTGGCTCTTCCGGGGACGGCATGAAGTCCGACACCTGAAGACCCTCGGTCCGCTGCCGGTCCTCTGGGATCGTTGGCAGCTCGCCCCCGGGTGGCGTGCCCGTACACGTGTGGAGGAGCTCCTCGCCTCGGTCCCGCCGGATGTTCCCCTCCTCCTCGATCTGAAGCGAGCCGCCGATGCCGAGGCCCTTCGCCGCCTTCTGGAGCAGCATCGCGGCCGCCCCCTCGCCGTCTGCTCGCAGTACTGGAGCCACCTGCCCGCCTTCGAGCCGCTCGATATCCCCATCGTCTACTCTCTGGCCAGCGAGCGACAGCTCCGCCGGCTGCCGGCGGCCGTTCGCGGGCGGCGCTGCGACGCACTCTCGGTTCATGCTCGGCTCCTCTCCGCTGAATCCGTTCGCCGCCTCCGGGAGCTTGCGCCGGCCATCCTCTGCTGGCCGATTCGCCCTTGGGACGTGCCCTGGGCGCTTGCTTTCGGCATCGAAGCCCTCATCGCCGACGATCCCGGCGCTGTGGCTGCCGCGGTCGGCCGCTGGGTAGGGGTGCACGGCCCGTGACCGAGGTGCTCTCGGTGGACCCCGAATCCCCCGACCCCGCAACCATCGCCCGGGCGGCCGAGGTCATCCGTCGAGGCGGGCTCGTTGCGTTCCCCACCGAAACGGTGTACGGCCTCGGAGCCAACGCCTTCGACGATGCGGCCGTGGGGCGCATCTTCGCCGCCAAGGAGCGAGACCCGTCGGACCCGGTCATCGTCCATCTCGCTGAGCCGGCGGACGTATCCCTCGCCGCCCGTGCCATCCCACCCCTCGCCCTTGCCCTGGCGGAACGGTTCTGGCCCGGCCCCCTCACCCTCGTCCTGCCCCGCGCGGAGCGCATTACACCGCGGGTGAGCGCCGGGCTCTCCACCGTTGCCGTCCGGGTGCCGGCCCATCCGGTGGCCCACGCCCTCATCCGGGCGGCGGGCGTTCCCGTGGCTGCGCCGAGCGCGAATCGCTTCGGGCGCACCAGCGCCACCACTGCCGCTCATGTGCTGGCCGACCTCGCCGGGCGCATCGACCTCGTCCTCGATGGCGGGCCGTCCCCCCACGGCGTCGAATCCACTGTGGTCGCCTTCGAGAACGGCGAGGCCGTGGTTCTCCGTCCCGGTGCCCTGACCCTCGAGGCGCTCGCTGCCGCCCTCGCCGAGCTCGGCGCGCCACCCCCGGCCGTGCGGCGGCGGGGTCCGTCCTCGGGGAGCCCAGGGCTGCTGGAGCGCCACTACGCCCCTCGCTCCCCCCTCGTGCTGGTACGGGGGCCGGCGGAGCGGGTGCGTGCCTGGCTGAGGGAAGCGCTCGACGCCCGCCCCGACACGCCCGTAGGGTTGCTCCTGTTCGACGAGGATGCTGCCGCGCTGCAGCCGCTGCGGCCGTGTCACCGGTTCGTATCCCTCGGCGGGCGGTCGGACCTCGCCGGTGCGGCCCGGCGCCTCTTCGCCGCCCTGCGGGAGCTCGATGCCGACGCGCCGGCCGCCATCTACGCCGTCGAGCCGGAGCAGAAGGGGCTGGGGCTGGCCATCGCCGACCGCCTGCGCCGGGCTGCCGAGGAGGTCGTCGACCTCGGGGCGGACGGCTGACCTACGGCTCGTACCGCTTCAGAACGAGGCAGCTGTTCTGGCCCCCGAAGCCGAAGCTGTTCTTGAGGGCCACCCGTACCTCGGCCCGCCGCGCGGTGTTGGGCACGTAGTCGAGGTCGCACGTCGGGTCGGGGTACTCGTAGTTGATGGTCGGGTGGATGATGCCCGTTTCGATGGTCTTCACCACCGCAACGGTCTCCATCCCGCCGCTCGCCCCCAGTCCATGGCCGATCATGCTCTTGGTTGCGCTGATGGCGACCCGATACGCGTGCTCGCCGAACACCCGCTTGATGGCGTTCGTCTCCGCCGTGTCGCCGAGGGGTGTTCCCGTGGCGTGTGCGTTGATGTAGTCCACCTCTTCGGGGGTCACGCCGGCATCGGCGAGGGCTTCGGCCATGGCACGGGCCGCGCCCTCGCCATCCTCCGGCGGGGCCACGACGTGGAAGGCATCGCTGGTGCAGCCGAACCCGGCCAGCTCGGCGTAAATCCGCGCCCCCCGTTGGAGGGCGTGCTCCTCGCTCTCGAGGACGAGCGCTCCGGCGCCTTCGCAGGGAACGAAGCCGTCGCGCTTGGCGTCGAAGGGCCGGCTCGCCTTCTCCGGCTCGTCGTTCTGGGTCGAGAGCGCCCGCATCACCGAGAAGCCCGCCAGCCCCAGCTCGCAGATGCCGGCCTCGCAGCCGCCCGTGACGATGACGTCGGCACGGCCGGCGCGGATCATGTCCAGCGACTCGCCGATGGCCTGGGTACCGGCCGCGCAGGCGGTGACGATGGTGCCGTTGTACCCCCGCAGCCCGAAGATCATCGCCACCTGGGCTGCGGCCATGTTCCCCAACGTCCGTGGAAAGTAGAGCGGGTCGAGGCGCATGCCGCCCTTCTCGAACACCGTCCGCGCCCCCGCTTGGATGTCGGGGTAGCCGCCGCCGCCGTTCCCGATCAGCACCCCCACACGGTCGCGGTTCACCTTCTCGAGGTCGAGCCCGGCGTCGGCGATGGCCTGGGCCGCTGCTGCCACCATGAACTGGGAGAAGCGCGCCATGCGCCGGGCCGTCTTCCGGTCCATGTACTCCCCCGGCTCGAACCCCTTTACTTCGCCGGCTATCCGGCAAGGAAAGTCGCTCGGGTCGAATTGAGTGATGGGTCCGATGCCGGAGCGCCCTTCGACGAGCGCCTGCCAGAAGGTCGCGACGTCGTTTCCGACGGGAGTAATCGCGCCCAGGCCGGTGACTACGACCCTTCGTCTCGCGTTCCTGCCGCGTTCCATGCGGCTAGGGTACAAGCTGGGGCAGCGCGGGCGCATCCTTCCCGCCGTTCTCCCCTCGGTCGAGGGGTGGCGCTACCCTAAAGGCAATGGTCGACATCCCCGCCCTCCCCGCTCACGTGGCCGAGCGGCGCCGCGACGGCCGCATCGAGGTGCTCCTCCACCGTTCCGTCGCTCTCATCTCCCCCGAGCGCATCGAGGTGAAGAGCGCCCGCAGCACCGTGTGGCTTCCGCTTCTGGGCATCGCCGCCACCGCTGCGGCGACCTACTACCTCATCGTGGCGGGGCTGAGCCTCCCCTTCTGGGCGTTGGTCACTGCACTTCTCCTGCTCCTCCTCCTCTTTCCCGTCTCGGTGATGGGGCTCATCGGCGCCCTCGTCGGAGCCGATGTCGTCGCCGATGCCCGCAAGGGCTCCGTCACGTTCCAGCAGGGCTTCCTCGGTATGGGCATCGGCACGAAGGAACTCGTCCCCTTCGCGAAGGTCGCGCACCTCGAAATCGTGGTCGAAGGCGACACACCCGATCGCTGGCGCGGCCACACCGACGACCTCCGGCAGTTCACGCTCCTGCTCGTCAAGACCAGCGGGAAGCGGCTGAGCATCGCCACCGTTCCGGTGCCCGCCTTCGGCCAGCTCGACGGAATGGACCGCACCTTGGCCGTCGGCCAGGCCCTCGCCGCGCTCATCGGCACCGAAGTCCGCATCCCCGAGGGGTGGGAGCTCGTCGAGGTCGACGCCGAGACGGGAGAGCCGCTCCCTCGTCCTCAACGCCGCAGCCGAAGGAGGACCCGTTCCCGTGGCCGACACTGACCCTGCCGACGCTGCCGCCCTCGAGGCGCTCCGCCAGGCGAAGACCATCGCCGTCGTCGGGCTCGACAATCGTCCCGACCGCGCCGCCTTCCGCGTCGCCCGCTACCTGCAGGAGCACGGGTACCGCATCGTTCCCGTACCCGTGCAGCGTCCCGCCGAGGAAGTGCTCGGTGAGCGGGCCTACCCGTCGCTCCGCGATATCCCCTTCCCGGTCGACCTCGTCGACATCTTCGTTCGTCCCGACGACACCGATCGCTTCATCGACGACGCAATCGCGATTGGGGCGAAATGCGTCTGGCTCCAGCTGGGCATCCGCAACGAGGCGGGAATCGCCCGTGCCCGCGCCGCCGGCCTCGCGGCCACGCACGACCGTTGCACCATGGTCGAACACCGTCGGCTGGCGGGCGGGAGCTAGCCCCCGGGCTTCGCGACCATCAGCCAGAGGGCCACGAGCCACGCTGCGCTCAACAGGACCCCAACGGCTGTCGGGAAGGGCGCTCGAAGCTTCCTGCGCAGCTCCTCGGTGACGGTGCTTTCGCCCAACGCGGCTGCCTCGTCACGGACACGGCGCACATGGCGAAGGTACACCGCGTGGTCCACCGCCAAGGCTCCGATGAGCAGGGCGTACGCCGCCGAGATCCACGGCTCACCGAAGTCGTGGCCGGCCTCGTTCACCAGGAGCGTGCCGAAGAGGAGCACGAGCGCCGCTCCGACCGATGTCACCACCCGCTCCGACCAAAGCTGCAGGTCGAGCAACGTCACCACGGTCACGGCGTGTCGCGCCCGTCCGGCCGCGATGGCAGCCCCCGTGGTCAGGCCGGTCGCAGCCAGCAGCACGAACGCCCCCAGGATGTGGCCGAACAGGAGCCATTCGTCCACGTCGCCGCTTCCCTCCACACGTGTGTAAGAGGACTCGGACGCCCCTCTCCGCGCCGGTGCCCCCGTTTCCGGGGGCACCATAGCAAGGGCGCTGCCGTCGCGAAACTCCCCGGATGCGCTGCCCTTCGTGCCTAGGAAGGGTTCCGCCACATCGACGGCGACGGACTGCACATGAAGGTGAGTCGAGCATGGACCCCTTCGAACCGGTACGCCACGGTGGGAGCGGAAGGGGCGTCGGTCGGACCGGAGGCGAAGGTGGATACCCGCGTGGTGGCCTCCGAGGGCGTATCGGGAAGGAGAGCCGCCCCCTCAACCTTGCGGAAGATGTCGGGGTTCTCGGGGCCTTCGATGCGGATGTACCCCACCGCGCCGCGGTAGAACGTTCGCACGAGGGCATGGTCCACGAGGACCACCTTCATGGGCACAAGGCCGACGAGTTCGACGACGGTTCCGCCCCCGGCGGGCACAAGCGTCGTCTGCGAACCGCGGATCGGCACGTTCGCAGGATGCGTCGCTCCCTCGGGATAGACGACGTCCCAATGGGAGCCGATCGGGTGGAAGCTCGAGATGAGGTTCAGCCCTTCGTTCACGAAGTAGATGCGCGCTCGCTCGCCGACGCGCATGCTCAGCTCGTTCTCGTTCATGAGTGCCGTCGTCACTCCGTTGAAGGTCACGTAACGCGGCTCTTCGGCGGCGAGCCGTTCACGATCGAACTGCGTCATGCCGTTGGCATCCGGGGCCGTCACGTACCACTCGCTCTGCATGATCGCCCATTCGTGCTCCACGGGCGGCAACGGCTCCTCGGGGTCAACGATGAACATGCCGTACATCCCGTGGGCGATATGCTCGGGTACGTCGCCTGCGGCACAGTGGTACATGAACACGCCTGGATACAGGAGGCGGACCTCGATCGTCGCCGATTCCCCGGGCAGCACGGTGAGCGCTGCGGCACCACCTCCCTGGCCGGTCACGGCGTGAAAGTCGATGTTGTGCGGCTGCTTGTTGGTCGAGAGGTTCGTGAGCTTGATGCGGGCGATGTCGCCGGCTCGCCCTCGCAACACCGGGCCGGGTGAGCCGCAGCGCACCTGATCATCACCGGCGATCCGATATCCCCACTTCTCCGTCTTGACGCCGTTGGCGGGGTCGAGGTCGCAGACTGCTTCGACGATCTCGAGGTGGACTTCGAAGGTGCGCTGCTCTTTCCGGCTGACCGGCGGGGGTACGTTCGGGGCGTACGCGACGTGCACCTCCGACGGGTCCGCCTCCTTCAGGTTCGCCATTGGTGTCAGCTTCGGCAGGATGCTCTGGTCAGCCGGGTCTTGCGCTGCCGCTCTCGGCGATTCGGGGGCTCCCTCCCCGTCCTGGAGGACGAGGATGAGCGAGAGAACGACCGCAGCCACGACGCCGGCGATGATGCCCGCAATCGCCGTGACCGTGTACGTCTTCACGTCGGGCCTCCTGTGAAAGAATTCACGAATCTCGAGCTATGGTACTTCCGGTAGGAGTCCGACCTTCAATGTCCATATGGCCCTTCATGGAGGACCTGTTTGGTGGGACGGCGGCGAGGACGTTCAGGCCGCTTTTGCCAGCGGGTTGGCGCGCAGCCCGAACTCCAGCTTCCCCGGCCGTCCGAACAGGTATCCTTGGACCGCGTGCACTAGGAGCTCCCGCTCCTCCGACCGCAAGCCGCCCCTCCGGACCAGGTCCAGCATCGCCTCGTTCTCGATCCCCTCGGCGATGACCTTCGCTCCGGTGACGGCCGCGAAGGCGATGATGGCCACCATCACGGCCCGCCCGGTCTGGCTCTCCATCGCACTCAGGAGCACCCCGCGGTCGATCTTGACGTAATCGACGGGAAGCCGTCGCAGCATCTCCAGGCCGGCGTTCCCCGACCCCACGTCGTCGAGGGCCACCTTGAAGCCGGCTGCTCGAAGCTCTCGAACGCGCGCGGCGAGGAAGTCGACCGAGACGGAGGAACGCTCCGTGACTTCCAGCACCACTTGTCGGGGGTCGATGCCGGCCAGCCTGAATTCCTCGGCGAGGGCCGCCGCCCAGTTCACGAACGGCCCTCGTTCGGCGACGCAGGGACACGGCTGCTGGTGGCTGAGCGTGTAGGGCGAGAGGTTCACGAAGAGGAGCACGTCCTCGGGCAGGCCGGCTGCGGCTCGGAGGATGGCGTGGCGGCAATGCATGTCCAACTCGTGTGCCCGCCCGATGCGCTCCGCCAGGTCGAACGCCTCCTGAGGGCCGCGCAGCGACGTCTTGTCGGCGGGGAGGCGGCTGAGGCCCTCGAATGCCAACAGGCGTCCCGTCCCCATCTCCCAGATGGGCTGGAAGACGGCGTGGATACGACCTTCGTTCAGCAGGCGGCGGAGGTCGCCGGCCCGGGCCGCGCTCGCGAGCGAGGCGAACATCGCGGGGTCGTACCCCACCACCATGTTCCTGCCCCGCCGCTTGGCCTCGTCCAGCGCCGCCGTCGCCTGCTCCTGGAGGAGCGACGCGTCCCCCTCCGCGAACTCCGAAGTCGAAAAGCCGATGCTCACGCTCGTGCCGTCGAGTTCCTTGTCGCAGCTCTCCCGGAGCCGCTCGCAAAGGTAGTACGCCGCGTCCCGGCCCGTCCCGGGCATGAGGATCGCGAACTCGTCGGCGCCGACCCGGAACGCGCGGTGTTGCGGCTCGATCGTCGCCGTCAGGACGCTCGCCACCGCATGGAGGGCGAGGTCCCCCGAGGCCGGGCCGTACACTTCGTTGATCTCCCGCAGGTGGTCGACATCGAGAATGGCCAGCGCACACGGCCCGGAGGCGACCTCGACACACTCGCGTAGCGCCTGTTGGAATGCCCGGCTGTTCCCCAGCCCCGTCAGGTGGTCGACCGCCGCCAGCACGCGGAGCTGTTCGATCTCCGCCGCGGCGCGGCCCTCCCGCCGGCTGTACACCCGGGTGAGGACGCCGAAGACGGATGCCAGCAGCACCGACAGGACCGAAAGCGCCGCCGTGGCCGCCGTTGCCCGTCGTTGGAAACCTTCCAGGGCGGACATCCTCGCCTCGCTCCGCGCCCGGAATTCGTCCACCAGGGCGCGGAACTCGTCGAGGAACGCCCGCGCTTCGGCAGGGGTCGGGAGCGTGACGCTCGGCGTTTCGCCCCGGAGCGATGCCCGGGCTGCCTGCCGGTACCGCTCGGAAAAGGACCGCTGCCTCATGGCGAGCGGCTCGATGCGGGCCCGATCCTCGGGGCTCGCCACGGCGAAAAGGCGCTCGTACTTCTCGGCGATGCCGTCAAGCGACGCCTCGAACCGCTGGAGCGTGGCCTCGCTCGGGGCGAGGAGGTAGGACGTTCCCGCGAACTCCGCCTCGTCGGTCGCGTCGCTCACCGCCTCGAGCGCCGCCCACACGCTTCTGGCATAGGCAGCCTCCTGCACGCTCCGGTGGACGCGGATGCTCGTCCAGACGGTGAAGGCTGCCAGCGCCGCCAAAACGAGCGTGAGCCCCGCGAGGGCGAGTGCGCTCGTTCGCCGCCAGGGGATGCTCACGCCTGCCGCCTCCGCATCCGGCCCTCTCCGTCCATGCTCGCCACGGTTATCGTCGAGGAGCCCGGCCGTCTTCCTCGGGGAAATCCCCGATCTTCCATCGCCCCGATCATCGGCACGCTCGCGTGCTTCGTTCGCCCTGCCCTACCCGTCAATCCCGTATACTGAACGTAGGCCCACGGAGGGGGAGGCGGCGCCCGGCGTGATTTCCGCGTCCGACGAACCGCGAGAAGCCTGCGGCATCTTCGGCGTTTACGCGCCGGGCGAAGACGTAGCGCGGCTTACCTTCTTCGGACTGTACGCGCTCCAGCATCGCGGCCAGGAGAGCGCCGGCATCGCCGCGGCCGACGGGGAAGACCTGGCGGTGCGGACCGGCATGGGGCTCGTCTCCCAGGTGTTCGACGAAGAGGACCTCGCCTTCCTCCGCGGGCACATCGCAATCGGCCACACCCGCTACAGCACCACTGGCAGCTCGGTGGTCTGCAACGCCCAGCCCATCGTCGTCCGCGACGGGGCCACCGGCCGGCCGATCGCCCTCGCCCACAACGGCAACCTGGTGAACTACCGCGTTCTCCGGGAGGACCTCGAGGCGCAGGGCGTTCAGTTCGAGACGACCACCGACTCGGAACTCATCGCCCACCTCCTCGCCCTCGCGCCCGGCGCCACCTGGGAGGAGCGGTTCCACTACGTCATGCGGCGGGCCGAGGGCGCCTACAGCCTCGTCATCATGACGCCCGATACGCTGTTCGCCGTTCGCGACCCCCTTGGGGTCCGGCCGCTGTGCATCGGCCGCCTCGGCGAGGGCTGGGTGGTTGCCTCCGAATCGTGCGCCCTGGAGCACCTTGGCGTTCCCATGGAGCGCGAGGTCGCCCCCGGGGAAGTCATCCAGATCGACGCCAACGGCGCACGGAGCTTCTTCCCCGCCGCGCCGGCCCCGAGGCTCGCCCTCTGCACGTTCGAGTTCATCTACTTCGCCCGCCCGGACAGCTACCTCGCGGGGCACCTTCTCTACCCCATCCGAGAGGAGATGGGCGCCCAGCTCGCTCGCGAGCACCCGGTCGACGCGGACATCGTCATCGGTGTTCCCGATTCGGCGGTGCCCGCGGCTATCGGCTTCGCACGCGAGAGCGGCATCCCCTACCGTGAGGGCCTGGTGAAGAACCGGTACGTGGGCCGCACGTTCATCCAGCCCGACCAGCGGATCCGCGAGGCCGGGGTCAGCCTGAAGTTCAACGCCCTCCACGAAGTGCTGGCTGGGAAGCGGGTCGTCATCGTCGACGACAGCATCGTTCGCGGTACGACGACACCCCGCGTGGTGAACCTCGTCCGGCGCGCTGGCGCCCGCGAGGTCCACATGCGCATCACCGCGCCCCCCATCGTCTCGCCCTGCTTCTTCGGCGTCGACATGGCCACCAAGTGGGAGCTCATCGCGGCCAACAAGTCGGTGGAGGAGATCCGGCAGCACATCGGGGCCGACTCCCTCGGCTACCTCAGCCTCGAGGGGCTCATTCGGGCCACGCGCCAGTCCCCGGATACGCTCTGCAACGCGTGCTTCACGGGGGTGTACCCCATCGATGTCCAGATGCAGATGGACAGCCTCGAGCCGCCCTCGGAGCGCGCCCGGGAGCTGGCAGCCCTCGAAAGCCTCAACCGCGCCGGACGTCCCTGAGCGCATGTCCCAGCATCCGCCAGAGCGGCCGCACGAGCCTTCCGGTCGAGCCTACGCCGCCGCCGGAGTGGACCTCGCCGCCCGCAGGGCCTTCGCGGAACGGCTGCCGGAGCTTCTCGCCCGCACCCGCGGCCCCGGAGTCCTCGCCGATGCGGGTCCATTCAGCGGGCTGTTCCGCGTGCCGGTCGCGGGCTTCCGCGAACCCGTTCTGGCCGCCAGCGCCGACGGCATCGGCACGAAGGTGAAGCTGAACGCCGCGGCGGGGCGCCTCGACCTCTGTGGCGCCGACATCGTGGGCCACAGCGTCAACGATATCCTCACCTGCGGCGCGAAGCCCCTCTTCTTCCTCGACTACATCGCCGGCAACGGCCTCACCAACGAGCAGAAGACTGCCCTCGTCCGCGGCGTTGCCGATGCCTGCGCCGCGGTCGGCTGCGCCCTCTTGGGGGGAGAAACGGCCGACATGCCCGATGTCTACCCGCCGGGCGAATTCGACCTCGCGGGCTTCATCGTCGGCATCGTCGAACGCGACCGCATCATCGACGGACGGAGCATCGCTCCAGGCGACGTCCTCATCGGGCTTCCCAGCAGCGGTCTCCACACCAACGGATACTCCCTGGCCCGCCGCGTGCTCGGCCTCGCCGTCGGCGAACCGCTTGAAGAAACCCGGCGCCGTCTCGCCGAGCGTCCGCCCGAGCTCGGCGGCGAGACGCTGGGCGATGCCCTCCTCCGCCCGCACCGGGCCTACCTCGCTGACCTCGACCCGGTCCTCGACCGCGTGAAGGGCATCGCCCACATCACCGGCGGTGGCTTTCCCGAGAACCTCCGCCGAATCCTCCCGGAAGGCGTCACCGCTTCCATCGATACGCGGGCGTGGGAGCCGCTGCCCATCTTCCGGCTCATCCAGGCGCGGGGGCGCATCGTGGCCGAAGAGATGTACGAGGTGTTCAACATGGGCATCGGCATGGTCATCGCCGTCGCCCCTGAGGATGCCGACCCGGTCGCCGCTGCCCTGCCCGAGGGGGCCGTCATCGGCCGCATCGAGCCGTGGCGAGGGCGTCCAGTGGAGCTCGCGAACCTTACTCCTTGAGCAGGCGCACCCCCGAACGGTGCAGGTCGCGCAGCCAGGCGTACCGTTTGGGGTTTTCGCGCACCCACTCCTCGGCGGGCGTTCCGGACAAGGGGCGCTTCACCTCGGCTGGCACTCCCACGGCAAGCATGCCCGCGGGAATGACGGCCTCCGGCGGCACCACCGCCCCGGCGCCGACCAGCGCGCCTTCGCCCACTTCCGCGCCGTCGAGCACGACGGCTCCGTTGGCGATGAGGGCGCGAGCGCCGATGCGGGCGCCGTGCACCACGCAGTTGTGGGCGATCGATGCCTCCTCGCCGATGATGGCCGGCTGCCCGGCCCGGCTGTGGACCACCGCGCCGTCCTGGATGTTCGCTCCCCTGCCGATGTGGACCGAACCGGTATCGCCCCGCACCACCGCTCCGTACCACACCGATGCCCCCGCTTCGATCACCACATCTCCCACCACGGTGGCCGTGGGGGCGATGAAGGCCGTCGGGTCGATGCGGGGAACCTTGTCACCCACGGCATAGATCGGCACCGCTCGCACTCCCATCCGAAGGTCGCGCCTCTGGTATCGTAGGCGGCGCACCAGCTCACGCAACGAAGGAGTTCCTTCATGGAAATCGCAGGCCGCACCGCCGTCGTCTCGGGCGGCGCGTCCGGCATCGGGCGCGCCATCTGCCTCGCCCTCGCCCGCAAGGGCGCGCGCATCGTCGTCGCCGACATCGACGAAGCCGGTGGCCACGAAACGGTGCGGCTCGTCGGAGAGGCGGGCAGCCAGGCCGTCTTCCAGCGCTGCGACGTGACCCGTTCCGAAGACCTGGTTGCCATGCTCGAGGCCGCTCTCTCCCATTTCGGCAGCCTCGACATCGTCTGCAACAACGCGGGCATCGGCGAACGGCAGGACCTCTTCGAGGACGAAACGCGGGAGTTCGAACGCGTCGTTGCCGTTGACCTCACCGCCGTCATCGATGCCACGCGGCTCGCCGTCCGGGCGATGCGCACCCGGGGAGGCGGCGTCATCATCAACACCGCCTCCATGGGTGGCCTCCTCCCCATGCCGAACAACCCCGTCTACGCCGCTGCCAAAGCTGGCGTGGTCAACTTCACCCGCTCCCTCGCCCACCTGGCCGAGACGTGGAACATCCGCGTCAACGCCATCTGCCCCTCCTTCACCGACACCCCCCTCGTTCGTCAGGCCGGCGAGGAGCGGATGCGGGAGGTGGCGCAACTGGTGGGAGGCATCCTCCAGCCGGAGTTCGTGGCCGAAGGTGTCGTCGAGCTCGTCGAAGACGACAGCCGAGCTGGGGCGATCATGCGCGTCACGGTGCGCGGCGGGCGGGACTTCGCCAAGGAGCTCCGGCCCTACTGATGGTTGCCGTGCTCCGTCCGCCCGCGTAGCATCCCATCGCAACGCCCGAAGGACGATCGGAGTCTCACGTGAACGTCGACGATATCCGTACGGTCGGCATCCTTGGCGGCGGCGTCATGGGCGCTGGCATCGCCATGACCTTCGCCCAGGCGGGCTACCAGGTCATCGTCCGCGACATCTCCGAGGAAGCGCTAGCCAGGACGCGTCAGCGGATGCTGGAAGGCCGCTTCGGCTGGCGCCGCGGCGTCGAACTCGGCCGCTTCACCGCCGAGCAGGTCGAGGAATTCCTCGGTCGCGTCCGTCTTACCACCGATCTCGCCGACCTCGCCCAGGTGGACCTCGTCATCGAGGCGATTCCGGAGGACGAAGAGCTGAAGAAGCGCGTCTGGGCGGAAGTCGACCGTGTCGTGAAGCCGGAGGCCATCTTCGCGACCAACACCAGTGGCTTCGCCATCTCCTCGCTCAACCAGGCCGTTTCACCGGAGCGCCGCAAGCGGTTCCTGGGCATGCACTGGTTCAGCCCGGCGAACATCATGAAGCTGGTGGAGCTCGTTTACACGGAAGAGACCTCGCCGGAGACGCTCGCCGCCATGGAGGAGCTGTGCCGGCGGATTGGGAAGACGTCCATCCGCGTGAAGGACGCTCCGGGAACGTACGGCTTCGTGGCCAACCGCATCTTCTTCGCCGCCGTCGCCGAGGCGCGCAAGATCGTCGAGGCGGGCATCGCTGCCCCCGAAGACGTCGACACCGCCATGAAGCTGGGTTTCAACTGGCCCAGCGGGCCGTTGGAGATGTTCCGCGGCGCCCGCAGCGGCTGGGAGTAGCGCGGTTACGGACCGGGCGGGAAGGGGTCGATGGGGCCTTGCCCGCCCAGCTGCTCCATGATTCGGCGGGCGATCTCCTCGAGCTGTTCGGGCGTGATGCCCATCCGCTCCATCGTCTGCCGCAGGAGGCGCTGCACCTCCTCCAGGTCGCCGCGGATGAGGGCATCTGCCAGCTCGAGCTGCGTCTCCACGGCCAGGAACCCCTGGCGCCGTTCGAACGCGCTTCCCGTGGAGAGAATCGTCGACATCAGCCGGGTGAAGAGGGTCGTCGTCCGCGCGATGCGGACGCGATCCTCGGGGTCGGGCGGGAAATCGCCCGTGACGGTGACTTCCAGTCCGGTGCGCTTGTCGGTGGCGGCGTACTGTTGGGGCATGGCACACCCCCGTTGCGGCGCGCGGTCAGACGTCGAGGTTGACGACGTTCTTCGCGTTCGCCTGGATGAACCGTCGCCGGTGGGCGACCTCTTCGCCCATCAGCTGGTAGAAGATCGCCTCGGCCGCTGCCGCGTCCTCGATCGCCACTTTGAGGAGGATGCGCGTCGTCGGGTTCATCGTCGTCTCCCAGAGCTGGTCGGGGTTCATTTCGCCGAGGCCCTTGAACCGCTGGACGGCGACGTTCTTCTTCCCCTTCAGGAACTCCTGCAGCTCCGCGTCGGAGAAGAAGTACCGCACCTCCTTCCCGGTGCTTGCGCGGTAGAGCGGCGGCTGGGCGATGTAGAGGTGACCCGCTTCGATGAGTTGCCGCATCTTCAGGAAGAAGAAGGTGAGGAGCAGCGTCCGGATGTGTGCCCCGTCCACGTCGGCGTCGGTCATGATGATGACCTTGTGGTAGCGGAGGTTCTTGAGGTTGAACTGCTCCCCGATGCCCGTCCCCAGCGCCGACACCATCAGCTTGATGGCGTCGTTCGCCAGCATCTTGTCGGGACGCGCCTTCTCGACGTTCAGGATCTTCCCTCGGAGCGGCAGCACTGCCTGCGTACGCCGGTCGCGCGCCTGCTTCGCAGACCCGCCGGCGCTGTCCCCCTCGACGATGAAGAGCTCCGATTCCTCCGGGTCGCGCGACGAGCAGTCGGCCAGCTTACCGGGGAGGGTGCCGACCTCCAGGGGCGACTTCCGGAGGACGAGCTCGCGCGCTTTCTTGGCGGCCTCCCTCGCCCGCTGTGTCTGGAGGCACTTCTCGATGAGGCGGCGCGCCTCGGCAGGGTGCTCGTCTAGGTACTCCCGCAGCGCTTCACGCACCACGGTTTCGACGAGGCTCGTGACCTCGCTGTTGCCGAGCTTCTCCTTCGTCTGCCCCTCGAACTGCGGGGTTTGGACCTTTACCGAGATGACCGCCGCCAGTCCTTCGCGCGTGTCCTCTCCGGAAAGCTGCTGGTCGTCCTTCAACAGCTTCGCCCGCTTCCCGTACGCATTCAGCTCGCTCGTGAGCGCCTTCCGGAAGCCGGTGACGTGGGTGCCACCCTCCCTCGTGTGCACCGCGTTCGCGAAGGCGTAGACGGTCTCCGCATCCCCGTCGTTGTACTGGATCGCGACTTCCACCGACACCGGCCGCCCCTGCTCGTCCGTGACCTCCCGCTCGGCGTACACCGGCTCCTCGTTCAGCACGCGGTGCCCGCGGTTGATGTGCCGGACGAAGCTCTTGATGCCGCCCTCGAAGTAGTAGTTCACCTCCCGGCCGTCCCGCTCGTCGACGAGCCGGAACCAAACACCTTTCACGAGGTAGGCGTACTGGCGCAGCCGGTCGGCTTCGAGCTTGAAATCGAACGTCAGGCCCGGTTCGAAGATTCCCTCAGGGTCGGCCGGAAACCGCTTGATGTCGGGCTTGAAGCTCACCGTGGTGCCGCGGCCCCTGCCAGGGGGGCATGGGTACGCCTCGAGTTCGGTCAACACGAGGCCCCGCGCGTACTCCTGCCGGTAGACCTTGCCGGCGTACTCCTCCCCTTGCGCCTCGGGGTCCGGGACGACTTCGACCCACATCCGCTCGGAGAGGGCGTTCACCACGCTCGCTCCGACCCCGTGGAGGCCGGCCGAGACCTTGTAGCCACCGCCGCCGAACTTTCCGCCGGCGTGGAGTCTCGTCATCACCGTTTCCACGGCCGAGCGCCCCGTATCCTGGTGGATGCCCACGGGAATGCCGCGGCCGTTGTCCCGTACCGTGCACCAACCGTCGGCGTGGAATATCACCTCGATCCGGGTGCAGTAGCCGGCTAGTGCCTCGTCGACGGCGTTGTCCACCAGTTCCTTCACGAGGTGGTGAAGGCCCTGCTTGTCCGTCGACCCGATGTACATGGCGGGCCGGACGCGGACGCCTTCGAGTCCTTCAAGAACCTGGATCTGTTCAGCGGTGTACGAGGGGGCCGAAGTTGCGGGTGTACTAGCCATGCTGCTCCCTGCGGCGGCCGCCACCGCCCGCCGCGATATCGATCGGACGCGTCAACAGTTTACCACACCCAACCCCGCTCGTCGACCGAACATCATTCTGAGATGACTGCACAGTCAGCGCCATTCGTCAATCGGCCATCCGTCGCGGACGTACCGAGCCTGGAGCCGCCGGCGCCTCCTCCCCAACAGGCGTTCCACCAGGCCGGGAGGCAGCTCGGTCTCGGTCACGTCGGCGAGTCGCCAACCCCGCGCTTCCCAGCGGCGCCGGTCCGCCGCCAGCGCTTCGGGCGAATCGTACGCCCGCCACGCCTCCACGAGCCGCGAGACCTCCACGGTTCCACGATACCCGCTCTCCCGCCTTGCCGCCCGGCCAGCGTCTGCCGCACCCTGCCAACGTGCTCCTGCGTTTCTTCCGCCGCCCGCGCTTCCAACGTCCGCCCCCGTCCTCAAAAATTACCCTGACCCCCATCGGCTGGGTGAGGAACCGCCGCCCTCGCCCCCACCCGCGCGGCTGGGAACGCTTGCGCAGCCGCATCGAGCTTCTCCCGGAGCACGCTCCGAAGGCCGAGGGCCTGGAGCGGTACAGCCACGTCGTCGTGGTCTGCTACCTCGACCTGGCAGAGTCGGCTCCCGAGCACCCCGCTCGGATGCGCCTCCCCAGCGGACGCGAAGTCGGTATCCTCGCCACGCGCAGCCAACTCCGCCCCAACCACCTCGGCGTGAGCGTTTGCCGGCTCCTCGGTCGCGAGGGCGCGGTGCTGCACGTGGTGGGCCTCGACGCCATCGACGGCACGCCCGTCCTCGATGTCAAGCCGTACCTCCCCGCCTACGACGCCGTCCCCGATGCTCGCGTGCCCGATGCCTGAAGCACGGCGCCCCCGGTCGGGGCCGGGGGCGCCGAGAATGGCCGGGGTGGTCCTTCGGCCTAGTAAATCGCCTCGAGGATGGTGCTGATGCCCATCCCGGCGCCGATGCACTGGGTCGCCAGGCCGTACCGTTTGTTGCTCCGCCGGAGCTCGTGCGCCAGCGTCAGCACGAGGCGCGCCCCGGTCGCACCCAGTGGGTGCCCGATGGCGATCGCCCCGCCGTTCACATTCACCTTCTCCAGGGGGATGCCAAGCTCACGGCACGAAGGGATGACCTGGGCTGCGAACGCTTCGTTGAACTCCACCCGGTCGATCTGGTCGACGGTGATGCCGGCGTGTTTCAGGGCCTTGCGCGTGGCGGGCACCGGCCCGAGCCCCATGATCTGCGGCTTCACCCCGGCGATGCCGAACCCGATGATGCGCGCCAACGGCTCCAGCCCGAGCTCGAGCGCCTTCTTCTCGCTCATGATGAGCACCGCGCTGATGCCATCGTTCGTCGGGCAGCTGTTCCCGGCAGTGATCCGCAGCTCCTGACCCGTGGGGCTCACCAGCCCCTTCACGGGCGGAAGCTGGGCGAGCGCCTCGAGGCTCGTGTTCGGGCGAATGCACTCGTCGCGGTCGAAGATCACCTTCGGGCCCCGCTCCGACTCGACCCAGTTGCCCGCTTCGTCGAACACCGGGTCCTCCACCTCGAGGGGCACGATCTCGTCCTTGTAGATACCGTTTTCGTAGGCGGCGTGCGCCTTCTTGTGGCTCCAGAGGGCGAATTCGTCGAGCTCCTGGCGGCTCAGGTTGTACATTTCGGCCACGTTCTGGGCCGTCTGGACCATCGAGAGCACCGGCGAGTAGTCGAGGATGGCGTCGGGGATCGGCACGGAGAAGTTCTCGAAGTGGTCGGGGGCCATGTTCCGCTGTTCAGGCGTCTGTTCGAGCCGGCGCCGGTTGAACTCCGTGACCCGGTTCGTCGGGCCCCGCTGTCCGCCGCCCAACTGGCGGCCCATCCGTTCGATCCCCATGGCGATGCCGCACTCGGTCGCGCCCACCATGATCGACTGGGCGATGCGGTGCACGGCCTCCATGCTCGAGCCGCACTGCCGGTTCATGTCGACCGCCGAGACTTCGGCCGGTAGGCCGGCCAGCCGGGCCACGATGTCGGCCCCGAGCCCGGCCAGCTCCCCCGCTCCGAGCACGTTGCCGAGGGCGATGTCCTCGATCATGCGCGGTGAGACCTTCGGGTTCCGTTCGAGCAGTGCCCGGAGCACTTGCGCTCCGGCCTCGTCGAGCCGCGTGGCGACGAGCTTGCCGCGGCCCCCTCGCGCGAACGCCGAGCGGACGCCATCGACGATGACTGCGGTCTGGAGTTCCACCGATACACTCCTTCGAGTGGTGTGGGTGCCCTGCCGGCGCAGGGCCGATGCCGGGATGATAGGCGAAACGCCTACGAATGTCGAACGCCGATCGGCGAAAGGAAGGCGCCGACGTCAGGCCCGAACCGAGCTCACCGGGTACGCGCTGGCGGTCAAGCGTGACGGGGCGTGCGGAGGCAGCCGGCTCCGGCGGACGCCTCATGCGCGCCTGTACGCCTTGGCGCGATGCGGCTATAGGATCGCGAAGCCGTCGAACGAACACGGCGGACCCCGAACGACCCAGGAGGAGGGTTGAGATGCTGGCAGGGTTCTGGCGATCGCTGCCCCTCGCAGCGAAGGTACCCATCGTCACGTCGGTGGTCGTCCTCGCGCTTCTCGGTTCGGGATGGGCCGCAGTGGCCGCTTGGGCTGGCGTGCAGGGTGTGGCAACCGTTCAGTTGGACAACGTGAACTGCGGGCCGCTCGAGCCGCCGCCCGGTATCGTCCGCACGGTGACAGCGCTCGTCCCGAGGGTGAGCGTACCCGGCGCACCGATCGACTCGGGGCAACGCGGCGAGTACCGCGTCCCTTCGGGGACGTACCAGGTGAAGCTGACCGGAAACCGGGTCGAGGGTCGGTGGCGCTTCATCACCGTCGAAGGCGAGCTCACGGGGAAGCTGCTCTCGGCGCAGCTTGACGGGCGTGAGCTGGTCGATCAGGGAGAGGTGACGCTGGAGTTGGAGAAGGGGCGGACGTACGTCCTCACGCTTCGCTGCGGCGCGTAGCTCCCCGGGTCGCGCACTCGGCCCGTGAAGCAGTCGGCCCGTTGTCGCGAAGCGTCACCCGCTGCGCGATGGCGGGTTCCGGTGTCGGCGCAGCTGGAGTGCGCCGGACGCCGTCCGGTGAGCTTCCGCCCACTGCACCGAGGCCGGCTCCGAGGAGCTGTGCCGGGTGGTCGAGGAGCCAGCCGGTGTGCTGGAGGCCGTCGGCCTCGGTGGGGAGGAGGCGTACGTCGGAGCCGCGCTCCGCGGCGGTCGCCGCCCTGTACTCCCGTCCCTCGGCCCGCCCTTGCGGCGAGCCCGTAGCCACGCCCCGGTGACGCTCCTCCGACTCGGACGGAAAAGGGCTCGACGGCTACGTCGAGCCCGGAGTCACGTCCTGGCGGAGAGGGTGGGATTCGAACCCACGGCGGGTTTCCCCGCACCGCTTTTCGAGAGCGGCACCATCAACCACTCGGACACCTCTCCGGCATCGAGTGTAGCAGGCGCCGCCCGTCGCGGAACGCCCCCTCAGGCGGCTCGCCGGCCCTCCTTCTTCGCGACGGTCTGCTTCGCCGCGAAGCTTTCCATCTCGCGGATGGATTGCCTCAGCTGCTCCGCCATCTGCGCCAGCTCGCCGAGCTGCGCGGTCACCTCCTCCACCGAAGCCGACACCTCCTCCGTCGCGGCGACGCTCCCCTCGGCGGCGGCGCTCACCTCCCGGGCCGAGGCCACGGTGCGCTCCAGCGATGCCGCCATCCGTTCGGCGAGCTCCATCACTCGCTGGGCCACCTCGCGCACCTTCGCAGTCTGGGCTCGGCCGCGGTCGCTGGCGGCGGCCGATTCGCGTGCCAGCCCTTCGATGCGGTGCCCCTGGTCGGCCGCGCTGCTCACGCTGGCGACGATGCGCTCCAGGGCCTGGCCGACGGCCTGCGCTCGAGCTTCGCCAGCCCCGACCTGCTCCACCGCCTGTTCGATGCTCCGCACCGCCCGTCCCGTGCCCTGCTGCACCGCGGCCACCAGCTCCGCCACCTGCTTCGTCGAAGCGGCCGTCCGCTCGGCCAACGCGCGGACGTTGTCGGCGACGACGGCGAAGCCG
Organism: bacterium HR29; assembly: GCA_002898215.1. Taxonomy (GTDB): domain Bacteria; phylum Chloroflexota; class Dehalococcoidia; order Tepidiformales; family Tepidiformaceae; genus HRBIN29. Next base: position 301,374 of record BEIF01000002.1, read on the forward strand.
CGGCCCTGTTCACCGGCACGGGCAGCTTCGATGGCGGCATTCAGGGCGAGGAGGTTCGTCTGGGAGGCCACGTCTTCGATGATCTCGACGATCGCCCCAATTTCCTGCCCCCGCTGCCCGAGCTCGACCACTTCGGCAGCGGCGGCCTGAACCGACTCCTTCGCCGCTCCGAAGGCTCGCAACGCCTCGCCCACCGACGCGGCTCCCTCGCGGGCCAGCATGGCCGACTCCTGGAGGGCTCCGGCTACCGCACGGGACTCCTCCGCCACGGAGGCGACCGCCTCCGCGATGGCGTCGAAGTCGACGCCCGCCTGCTCCACTGCCGCGATCTGCTCCTGGGCCCCGCCGGCCAGTTCACGCACGCCGTCCTGCACGCTCTCGAGTTCGCGGGTCAGCGACTCGATTTGCGAGAACTGCCGGTGCGCCCCCTCCGCGATGGACTGCACGGCCCCAGCGATCTCGTGCGCGGCCGTACGCAACGGCGAGATGGTGCGGTCGAGCTGCTCCGCCGCTAGGCGGACGGGCTCGGCGGCCACCTCCACGGTGTCGGCCAGGTAGGCGTTCACCGTTTGCCCGGCATCGAGCATGAAGAGCTTCACGAAGGCGTTCAGCGCCGGGAGTAGCTCCTCGCTCCGCTTCCAGCGGCGGGCGAGCCGCGGCGCCACGAGCGAGAAGTACACGGCGTAATCGCCGAGGTACCACTCGGGCCGGACGTCGAGACGGGCGTGGGCCGCTCCGATCGCCCAGCGCTCGCGTAGGTACTCCTCGTCGATCCGACCCTCGAGCAGGCTCAGGAAGTACGCCTTCTGCTTCGCGCTGATGCGCGCCCGGGTCGACTGCGCCCGTTCGAGCGCCTCGAGGAAGTGGCGGAAGCGGAAGGAGTGGTCGTAGAAGGCTTCGACGATGGCATCGGCTTCCTCCCGGAGGAAGAGCCCCGCGCGGCGGACCGCCGCGAGGTCGGCCGGGCCAAGCTGCAGCCACTCGGCCAAGGTGCGGTCGAGGCCCTTCAGCGCCTCGGACGGGTCGGGTAGCTCGGCGGCGGGAGCAGCGGCGGATGCGCTGCGGCGGAAGAGGTTCATGCGACGAACACCTCGTCTCGGAGAGATTCCGGAGGCAATCGTCGAAGCTTCCAGGCGCCTGGCCCATCGGGGCCGTGCCGGATTCCCACCGGCCGGCTCCCTGCAGGGCGCGCGGCTATCCCCGGGGCTCGAGCACGACGACCGTCAGCTCCTCGGGAACCTGCCCCGGGGAGACGGAGAGGCGTGGCTGGGGTTCGGCTTTCGCGCCGGTTTCCCGGAGAAAGCGGTCCAAGGGCTCGAGGTCCAACCGCTCCTTCTCCGTCTTGTAGTGCATCGGGACGGCGATGTGCGGGTCGAGGGACGTCATCACATCCGCGGCTGTTGAGGGCCCCAGCGATTCGCCCCCGCCGACGGGCAGGAGGAGCACGTCCACGTCGTCCATCTGCTCGACGAGGGAGCTATCCGGCGCCTTGGCCGGGAGGCCAAGGTGGGCAATCCGAACGCCCTCGAGCTCGATGACGAACACCACGTTTCGGACGCCATCGGGGCGTCGGTCGGCCAGTGCCGTGATGAGGGCGTCCCCGATCTCGTACTCCCCCGGCGCCTCGAGCACCATGGGCTCTCCCTGCACGGCTGCCAGGTAGCTGTACCGTGGGTCGTCGCGACGGGAAAGGGTGACGATGGCGGCCGATTGCTTCCCCAGGCGGTACCCGCTCTCGGGTGGACAGGGGTCGGTGAGGATGGTCACCGTCCGCCCGCGGATGCGGAAGCACGTCCGCCCGAACCAGACGATCTCGACGGGCATGGGGCCGATCCTACGGACGCGTTGGGCTACGGGCGATCGGCGCTCGCCCGCTCAACGATGAGGGCGGCGTTCGTGCCCCCCAGCGCGAACGCGGTGACCACGACCGCCTCCGTCCTCTCGGGGCGAACTGCCCGCGCGTAGGAGAGCTCGAGGTCGGGTTCCGGCTCTTCGAAGCCGGCGATGGGGGGCACTGCCTGGCGCCGGATGCATTCGAGCGCGACGACGGCGGCGAGCGCCGCCGAAGCGGCGAGCGCGTTGCCGATGGCTCCCTTCGGCGCCGTGACGGTGGCGTAGTGGGCGTGGCGGCCGAAGACGCGGCGGATCGCGTACCCTTCGGTGAAGTCGCGGGCGATGCGGCCGTCGGCGCCGGCGACGACGAGGTCGACCTGTCCTTGAAGCATCCCCGCCGCGGCCAGCGCGCCCTGGACGGCCCGCCCCGTCTCGGCCGGTTCGGAGAAGGCGAGCGGCTCCGCGCCGGGGTCGAAGGTGACGCAGGCGCCGGTGAGCGCGGCGACCGCTGGCACGCCGCGTTGCGCGGCGTGTTCGGCCGCTTCGATGACCAGGAAGGCGGCGCCTTCGCCCGGCACGAAGCCGCGGTGGCGCCGGTCGAACGGGCGAGCGGGCTCGTCCGACGCCCCCAGCTCGGCGAGGTGTGCGAGGAGCTGGGCCTGGAGGGCCTGCGCGCCTCCCGCGAAGGCCACGTCGACCACGCCCTCGGCGACCAGCCTGGCGGCGCGAGCAACGGCCAGCGCCGAGCCGGCCTCGCCGGCGGCGACGCTCTCCACCGGCCCGCGGATGCCGAGAGCCCTCGCCACCGTGTGTCCGTAGGGGACGTAGATGGCGGGTTGGCCTGGCGCTCGCAGGGGGAGGGCGTCGATGAGGGCGAATCGGCGGGCATCGCCCGAGCCAGGGCCCAGCCCGGCCATGGCCGCCGCTTGCAGGGCCGCGTCGAGGGCCATCGCCGAGCCCCGGTCGAGGGCGTGCCGCACGCTGCGAGGGATGTCGGGGTGTGGGCGGTATCCGTCCGGAAGCGGCGCGGCGAACCGCTCCGGGCCGCCATCATCCGGCACCCAAGGCCGCCCCGCTGGACGGCCCTCGGCGAGGGCAGCCCACAGCGGCTCGAGGCCACTGCCCCAGTGGCCGACCGCTCCGTACCCCGTCACGACCGGACGTCGTGGGTCGGTCACAGCGGGACGCTACTCCAGCTCCTCGTCCAGGAACTCGTCGTCGTCCTTGTTCCGCCGGAGGAAGGCGACCACCCCGCCCACCACCGCGGCGATACCCAGCAATCCCAGCAATCGCTTGAACATGGCCAATCTCCTTCCGCCGCCCGGTCGTTACCGGAGGCGTCGTGGTCGAAGGTCACCATACACCAGCGCCGCCGAAGGGCCTATGCCTGCCTCGCCTCGGGTGCGCCACGGCTCGCGTGTTCATCGCTCCGCTGCCGCCGGAAGCCACCACAGCTCGGGCGAACCGCTCGCGGCGCAGGTTAGGCCGGGCATCCTCTTTCGCCGGGAGACCCATCGAGCCGATCGGCGTGGCGATTGCCTGGCCGCCCTGGGAGCCGCTTCGGCATAGCCAACCACCCGCCGCTCCGTCGTTAACGGAGGCGGGGTGGTCGGAGGTCATCACCCACCGGCACCGCCGTGGGCCGACGCGGGCTCCTCAGAACGTCCGGCGCCGCTTCAGGGCTCGTCCCTCCTCCGCTGCCCGCAGGAACTCCAGCAGGACGTCGGCGAAGCGCTCGGGACGGAGAATTGGCACGCCGTGTCCCGTCTCCCGGAAGAGCGCCACGGTAGCGTGGGGCAGCTCGTCCGCCATGACCTCGGCGGCACAGGCGACGGGGTCGTCGAGCCCGGCGGCGATGAGGACGGGCATCGTCAGGCGCGCCCTCAGGAGCGGCACGAGGTCCTTCCGCTCCCGCCGTGCTTTCGCCGCACCGAGGAACCCCTCCGTGCGCATACGCCCGTAGAGCGCGCGGACCGCATCGGCGAGGAACGGGTCGGCGAACTCCTTGGCGAGCCGCCGCCCCAGCTCCAGCGTCCCGAACCGGGCAGCGACCGTTTCCAGCTCGTGAATGCGCCGTTCGCGTGCTCGGAACTCCTCGGTGTACCGCTCGTGGTCGGGCGCGGGCGAGGTGTCGCTCAGCGCCAGCGCTGCCACCGGTTCGGGAGTCTCGACCGCGAGCTGGAGCGCTGCCATGCCGCCGAAGCTGCAGCTGACGAGGGCGTACCGCTCTGCTCCGACGGTCCGAGCCAGCGCCCGCACGTCCTCGGCGTACGTCTCCATCGAGTACGCGTCGAGGTCGCCCGGAGCGTCGCTGCGACCGTGCCCGCGAAGGTCGGGGGCCAGTAGCCAGTATTCGTGCGCGAGCCGCGAGGCCACCGGATGCCACCAGCGGGCGTCCCCCGTGAAGGGGTGGAGGAGGATGACCGGCGGGAGCGACGGGTCGCCCCACGTCTCGTAGGCCAGTGTGACGCCGTCCCGCTCGTAGAAAGGCATGGCCCCAGTGTAGGGAAACTGGGGCCATGGGAAGGACGTGGCTCGCTCGTTCAGGCGCGAGCGACGGCGCGCTCCAGTGCTCGGCGGGTGAAGACCTTCACCATCGCCCGACGGTACTCCTCCGAGGCGTGGATGTCGCTGTTTACGTCCTCGAGGGTATCCCCTGCCACGGAGGCTGCCTCGTCGATGACTGCTTGCGTGGGCTGGCGTCCCACCAGCCGCTCCTCCACGTTGGGGAGCCGTTGGGCGTGCGTCGACGCCCCGGTAACGGCGACCCGTGCCGAGCGGATGGTACCGTTCTCGATGGCCAAGGCGGCGCAGACGCCCACGATCGCGTAGTGGGAGGCGCGCTGGTGCAGCTTCGCGTACGCCGCGTGCCACACCGGCCGGAACTTCACCGCCGCGAGCACTTCGTCCGGCTGCATGTCGACCGTGAAGAGGTCCTGGAAGAACGACTCGGCGGGCACCGTCCGCCAGCCGTTGGGCCCCTTGAGGTGGATCTCCGCGTCGATGGCCACCATCACCGCCGGCAGGTCGGCAGCCGGGTCGGCGTGGGCCAGGCTGCCGCCGATGGTCCCGCGATGGCGGACCTGGGGGTCGCCGATTTCCGCCGCTGCTTCGCTGACCACCGGGGCGAGGCGCCGAAGCAGCTCCGAGGTGGCCAGCTCGTGGTGGGTCGTCGTGGCCCCGATTTCGATGAGGCCGTCCCGCTCGCGGATGCCCCGGAGGTCGGGGATGCGACCGATGTCGATGAGCAGCGCGGGCTCGCTGAGGCGGAGCTTCATGAGCGGGATGAGGCTATGGCCTCCAGCCAGCAGCTTCGCCTCTCCGCCCGATTCCTGGAGGAGACGGATCGCCTCGTCGATGCTCGCTGCCCGCCGGTAGGCGAACTTCGTCGGAATCATGCCTGGCCCCTCCCGTGGATGATTCGCCACAGCTTTTCGGGCCGCAGCGGCATATCGATGTGCTTCACCCCAAATTCCGACAGCGCATCGACTGCCGCGTTGACGACCGCCGGCGTCGACCCGAGCGTGCCAGCCTCGCCCACGCCCTTCGCGCCGAGCGGGTTCACCGGCGTGGGGGTCACGGTTCGGTCGAGCTCGAACCAGGGGAAGTCGGTCGCCCGGGGGAGGGCGTAGTCCATGAAGCTGCCGGTGAGGAGCTGCCCATCGGGGCCGTACACCACCTCCTCGAACATCGCCTGCCCGATGCCCTGGGCGAGCCCACCGTGCACCTGACCTTCGACGATGAGCGGGTTGATGACGTTGCCGCAGTCGTCCACGGCGAAGAACTTGAGCAGTCGGGGCTCCCCCGTCTCGCGGTCGATTTCGAGCATGCAGATGTGGGCCCCGAACGGGTAGGTGTTGTTGGGCGGCTCGAAGAACGCCTCCTCCGAGAGGCCGGGCTCCAGTCCGGGAGGCAGCGGCACGGGCACGTAGGCGTACCGGGCCACCTCGGCGAAGCTCTTCCCGGTGGACGGGGAGCCCTTGACGTAAATCATGCCGTTCTCGAAGACGAGGTCCTCCTCGTTGGCGTCCATGAGCGCCGCGGCGAACTTCGCCATCTTCTTCCGGACCTTCTCGCCGGCCATCATCAGCGCCGTCCCGCCGACGGCCTGGGAGCGGCTGCCGAAGGTGCCGATGCCCTGGCGCACCACGCCGGTGTCGCCGTGCTCGATGGTGATGTGCTCGATGGGCACCCCGAAGAGGTCGGCCAGCATCTGGGCGAAGGTGGTCTCGTTTCCCTGGCCGTGGGGCGAGGCTCCGGTCGTCGCCCGGATGCGCCCGTCCCGCTCCACGGTGACGCTGGCGTGCTCCCAGCCACCGGTAGGCAGGGATGACGAAGGCCCGAGTCCGCACACCTCGACGTAGAAGGCGAGCCCGACGCCGACGAGCCGTCCCTCCGCGCGCAAGCGGTCGCGCTCGGCGATGAGCTCATCCCACTTCGCGAGCTGCAGCACCCGGTCGAGGGCCTTCTCGTAATCGCCCGAGTCGTAGACGGCGCCCGTCTGGGTGGTGTAGGGGAACTTCTCTTTCGGGATGAAGTTCCGGCGCCGCACCTCCGCCGGGTCGAGCCCGAGCTCTCGAGCGAGCATGTCCATGCCCCGCTCCAGGAAGTACGTCGCCTCCGGGCGGCCGGCGCCCCGATAGGCGTCCGTGGGGGTCTTGTTCGTGAAGACCTCCGTGAGCTCGCAGCGGATGGCGGGGATGTCGTACGTTCCGCTCGCCATCAGCATCGTGAGGGTGGGGATGGCTGCCGTGAGCAGCATGTTGTAGGCGCCGATGTCGGCGATGAGCTTCATCTTGACGCCGAGGATCCGGCCGTCGCGACGGGCGGCGATGTCGAGGTAGCAGATGAGGTCCCGACCGTGGATCGTCGCCATGAACGCTTCGGAGCGGTCCTCGATCCACTTCACCGGGCGCTCGAGGATGCGTGAGAGCGCGGCGGCGACGTACTCCTCGCCGTAGATGTTGATCTTGCAGCCGAACCCGCCGCCCACCTCCGGGGCGATGGCACGAACCTGGTGCTCGCCCAACCCGAGCACCGCGGCCACCATCGACTTGAGGATGTGCGGGTTCTGCGTGGCGCTCCAGATGGTGAGGAATTCCTTCCCGGCGTCCCAGTGCGCCACCACGCCGCGGGGCTCCATGGCGTTCGGCGCCACCCGGTGGTTCACCATCCGCTGGGAGATGACCACCTCCGCCTCGGCAAAGGCGCGGTCGATGGCGGAGTTGTCGACCTGGCCCGTGGCCGGGTCGACCCCGGTGCCCATCGGCACGTAGGGGAGGGCGAGGTTGTTCGGGAAGCCCTCGTGGATGACGGTGGGCTGGCCCTGCATGGCCAGCTCCGGGTCGACCACGGCCGGAAGTTCTTCGTACTCGACCACGATCGCGTCCACCGCGTCGCGGGCGACGTACCGGTCCTCCGCCGCGACCACGGCCACGGGCTCACCTACGTACCGCACCACTTCGGGCGCGATCGCGTAGTGGTCGGGAGATGGGAAGGGAGTGCCGATGGGCATGGGCGGTAGCCCCGCCCCGATCTTCGCCGCGTAGGTCCCCCTTGCACCGACCGGTCGCGTCGCCCCGGGCAGAGCCATGAGGTCCTTCCCGGTGAACACTGCGACGACGCCGGGCATGGCTTCGGCCGCGCTGGTGTCGATCCGCTTGATGCGGCCGTGGGCCACGTCGCTGCGCTTGAACGCCAAGTGCAGCATCCCCGGCAGCTTGATGTCGTCGACGTAGGTCGCCCGGCCGCGGATGAGCCGCGGGTCTTCGCGCCGCTTCACCCGCGCGCCGATGAGCTTCGGGAGCACCGGACGTTCCATCGTCGTCATGAGCTCACCCCCCGCATCCGCGCGGCGGCGTACTGCGCCGCTTTCACGATGTGTTGGTACCCGGTGCAACGGCAGAAGTTGCCGGAAATCCCGGCACGGATCTCGGCTTCGGTCGGGTTCGGGTTCTCGTTCAGGAGGTCGACGACGGAGACGATCATCCCCGGCGTGCAGTAGCCGCACTGGAGGCCATGCTCCTCCCAGAACCCCTCCTGCACGGGATGGAGCTGGCCGTCCCTCTCCAGCCCCTCGATGGTGACGACCTCCGAGCCGTCGGCCTGCACGGCGAACACGGTGCACGACTTGGCGCTCCGGCCGTCGAGCAGCACCGTGCAGGCGCCGCATTGGCTGGTGTCACACCCCACGTGCGTGCCCGTGAGGAGCAGCTTCTCGCGCAGGAGGTGTACGAGCAGCAGCCGAGGCTCCACCTCGAGCTCGTACCGTCGTCCGTTGACGGTGATGGAAATCGGAACGAGGTCCGACATTTCGTCTCCTCTCCTCCTCGATGCCTCCGTCGGTGTGTGCCGACAGCGTTCGCCCCGCGTTTCAGGCGGGACGTCGTTGCAGCTGGGATTCCATGCCTTTGAAGAATTGACCGATGAGGAGCTTCGCCGCGCCGGTGAGGAGCCGGCTGCCCAGGCGGGCGATCGCCCCCCGGGCGCGCACTTCGCCGCGGTACCGGACGAGCGTCCCGTCGCCGTCCTCGCTCAGCTGCAGTTCGGCTTCGCCCTCCACGCTCCCGGGCTTCCCCTCTCCCGTGACCAGCATCCGGTACGAGGTCTCCGGCTGCTGGTCGGCGATGCGGACGGTGCCCGTGTAGGTCCCTTTGATGGCCGCGATGCCCACCTTCAGCGTGACGGAGTAGGCGTCCTCCCCGATGCGTTCGAGCTGCTCGCAGCCGGGAATCGCCTCCCGCAACGCTTCCGGGTCGAGGAGGGCTTTCCAGACGGCTTGCCGCGGCGCCCGGAAGCGGTGCTCCCCTGCCAGTTCCAATACGCACCCCCTTCTGCTCGTGCTCGGGTTCCCTCGCAGCCCCGGCCCGCCTATCCTACCCCTCGGTCGAACGCCGCAACAAGACGCCACCAATTCGATCCGAAGCTTTCACCGTTCGGCGCCTGCGTTCGGGCGACAATTTCGGTGTGGACGGTAGCGTGGCGCAATTCACGGTTGGCGACACGGTAAGCGTTTCGACCGAGGCCGGACCTCCGCTACGCGCCCGGGTGGTCGAGACAGGGCACGGCCGCCTCGTGCTCGAGTTCGAGGACGAGGTCGTTACCGGGAGGCCGGCATCGAGGCGCCGCAGTCCGCGCTATCCTGCCGAGCTTCCGTGCGCGGTGGTGCTGCCCGAAGGCGGCACCCTCCCCGCGCGCACCCTCGACCTCTCGGACTCTGGCGTTGCACTCCTGCTCACCCGAGCGCCGCGCACCGGTTGGTTCTGGGTGGAGTTCGGCCGCCAGCGTCCCCTGAGGGTGCGGGTCGAGGTCGTGACGGTCGAGGATACCCTCCTCGGCTACGTCCACCACTGTCGCTTCCAGTTCGACACCATGGAGGCACGCCAGGCGATTGCATCGCTCGTGGCCGCCTGCCGCGACCGGTTCGCCGTCGGACAGCGTGCGGTGGCCCTACGGCGGCTCGGCCCCCTCCATCCCAACCCCTAGGCGGCCCGGCTTCGAGATCAGCGGCGCGGGGTGAGCACGGCCGCGGCCAGCCGTCGCCGCCCTGCTTCGCGCCACGCGTGCCAGGGCAGCCGCGATGCCCACCAGACGAGCGCCCACGAACCGGCGACGACCACCCCTCCGAAGACCATGTCGAAGAAGAAGTGGTTGCCCGTCACGGTGACGGACCACCACATGGCCGCCGCGAGCGCGACGGCCGCGCCGCGCAGCAGGCGGTTTCGCGTGGCCCGCCATATCGCCGCCGAGGCCAAGGCGATCCATCCGAAGTGGTAGCTGGGGACGGCGGCGAAGTCGTTCACGAATGGGCCCGGCTGGAAGTAGTGGACGCCGCTCGCAGCACCGTGCACCGTGTCCACGAAGCCGAAGTCGTACCCGTACAGCTCCAGCAGCCGCGGCGGGGCAGCGGGGAGGATCCAATACGCTGCCAGCCCGAAGAGCCCCGAGACGGCCATCACGTTGCGCACGAACCGGAAGCTCCGCAGGTCGCGGAAGAGAAGCCATACGCCCACCAGGCCCAACACCGGGAAGTGCAGCCAGGCGTAGATGAAGTTCGCGGCCTGCAACAGGAGCTCCCGGTCCAGCACCGCCGCCTGCCAGACCGGTTCGTAAAAGATGCCGAGGCGCTGCTCGAAGCGCACGATCTCGAGCGAGCGCCGGACAGCTTCGTCCACCGCCGGCGGGCGCATCCCCCGCAGCAGAAAGTAGATCCCTAAGAAGGCGAGCGTGAAGGCGAACTCCGCCCCCGCGACGGCGAGCCGTCGCCGCCGGTTCGGAACCCACCATTCGCGAAGCCGAATGCCGAGCTGCCCCCACGCCCCGGCCATCGGCACCGTTCGCACGCTGTTCACGGTCTGTTCAATTGTCGGCGGTACCCTCCTTCCGGGAAACCCCGGGCCGCCCCTATTTCGGCGTTGGTACCCAACCTGCCAACGGAGTAGGATGGAGCCGATGGGTGACACCGAACTCCGCGCAACACCGCTGCCGGTGAACATGGAGCTCACGAAGCTGTTCCGCTGCGCGCGCTGTGGCATCTCGTATTCGCCGAGTAAGTCCACGAGCTCGCTCCGGCTCACGTACTGCAGCTTCTTCTGCGAGCTCGGCGACCTCGGCTTCTCCATGTCCGGTCTGGAGCACATGCAGCTCCGTCCGCGGCAGGACAGCGTGGAGCCGCCGAGCCCGGTCGGCGCCCGCGATTGAGGCTCACGCCGTCTCCCTGTCGCGTTCTTCCTCGAACACCCGCTCCGCGAAGGACAACAGCACCGGGCTGAGCGGCGATGCTGGCTGTGCTCAGACCCGTCGCGGGAGGCCCACCGCCCGGCCCAGCAGCACGTCCGCCCGCGGGGTCGCCCGGTCGAGCCGAACCATGTCGGCGACCTCGGGATACGGCAGCTTCACTGCGACCTCGCGGCGGTCGCGAAGCCGCGCGGGGCGCCCCTGCGCCAGGGACGCCACCGGGGTGGGCTCGGCCTCGAAAGGGACGAAGAACGACTCCAGGCTCGCGCCGAGCTCCTCTTCGGTCGCCCCCCGGATGACTGCGAGCGGCCGGGGCGGCACGAGATGCTGCTACTGCGAAAGCCAGCCGACGTAGGGACATCGGCGCGAGGTCGCTCCGCGTCCCGATGAACTGCCTGCTCTTCACCTACAGGCGCTCGAGGGGCACCGCGGTCTCGTGGAGCTTGCCCGCAGCCCATTCGTGTGGGGCTTCCCGTGCTGCGGGCTCGTCTGGCTTGAGGCGCCGCGGGCGTCGCCGGGTGGCCTTGTACCCGATGTCGATGCGTGCTGCCGTGCCTACCACCCGCGATGGCCGGCGCAGGCGCCTGAGCCCCTCGACCCTCGCTCCGACCCCCTTCGGGGGTCCCAATGGCGGGCGAAGACCCTCGTCATCGTCTCATCCTGGATGACCCTCCCCGGGAGCCGCCGTACCATACGAGGCGTACCGGTAGGGAGAGGTTCGGTGGAGACGTACAACATCACCGTCGTCGGTGCGACCGGGCTCGTTGGCCGCGAATTCCTGAAGGTCCTGGACGAGCGCCGCATCCCCGTGGGGCGGCTTCGGCTGTTGGCCTCGAAGCGCTCGGCGGGCACCGTGATCACCTTCCGTGGGCAAGCCATCACCGTCGAAGAGACGACCGAGGAGTCCTTCGGGCCGGACGACCACATCGTCTTCCTCTCCGCCTCTGGCGAGGCGTCACGGCGCTTCGCGCCCATTGCCCGTGCGGCGGGCTGCTTCGTGATCGACGATTCCAGCGCGTTCCGCATGGACCCCTCGGTGCCGCTTGTCATCCCCGAGGTGAACGCCGACGACCTGGAATGGCATGAGGGCATCGTCAGCCAGCCGAACTGCACCACCACGCCCATGGTGATGGCCCTGGCGCCCATCCACCGCGTGAACCCGCTGAAGCGGATCGTCGTCGCCACCTACCAGGCGGTGGCCGGCGCGGGTGCCGCGGCGGTCGAAGGGCTGAAGAGCGAAACGAGGGCTGCCCTCGAAGGCCGCCGGGAGCCGTCTGGCACGCAGAAGCGGGAGATCGCCTTCAACGCCGTCCCCCAGATCGACGCCTTCGCCGAGGACGGCTACACGAAGGAAGAGCTGAAGATGGCGAATGAGACGCGGAAGATCCTCCACGCGCCGGACATCGCCATCAGCGCGACCTGCGTCCGCGTTCCCACCTTGTTTGGGCACGCCATGGCTGTGTGGGCGGAGTTCGAGCGTCCCATTTCCCTCGACGAGGCGCGAGCCCTCATCGCCTCGGCGCCGGGGGTCACCCTCGTCGACGACCCGGCCGCCGAGCGGTATCCGACGCCCCACGATGCCACCGGCAACGACCTCGTCCTCGTCGGCCGTCTCCGCGCCGACACGGCTCATCCGGGCGGGATCGCCTTCTGGACGGTAACCGATAGCATCCGGAAGGGCGCGGCCACAAATGTGGTGCAGATCATCGAGGAGGCGGATCGTCGCGACCTTATCCGTCGAGCGGCCCGCTGACCGTAGCCCGCGCCCCCGCTAGCATGCAGCCGACCGCACCTTCGTTCGGAGGTTCGCATGCCCACGGTCCCGGTTCGCGACCTGATGATGTACTACGAGGAAGCCGGCTCCGGCGACCCGCTCCTCCTCATCATGGGCCTGGGCGGCGACCTCCAGGCGTGGGCCAACCAGGTCCCGGCCCTGGCGCAGCACTTCCGAGTCATCACCTTCGACAACCGCGGCGCGGGCCGCACCAGCGCGCCTGACCGTCCCTACTCGATCGAACAGATGGCAGCCGACACCGTTGCCCTCCTCGATCGGTTGGGGGTCGACCGCGCCCACGTCCTCGGCTTCAGCATGGGCGGCTACATCGCCCAAGAACTCGCCCTCCATTACCCGAAGCGCGTCGGGAAGCTCATCCTGCTCGCGACGGCGCCGGACATCGACGGCTTCGGGCGCAACCTCCTCCGCAACTTCATCGATATCCGCCGTTCGAACCTGAGCCGGGAGCAATTCGCCCGCTTCATGGCCACCTGGCTGTACAGCCCCGAGCTGCTCGACGACGAGCGGCGGCTCGAGCGCGCCATCGCCACCGTGCTGGCGAACCCGTACCCGCAGAGGGACCACGCCTTCATCCGCCAAGCGGAGGCGATCCTGAATTGGCGTCCCGCCGGGCGGCAACGGGAGATCCAGCACGAAACGCTCGTCGTTTGCGGGAAGGACGACATCCTCGTCCCGCCGCGGAACAGCCGGCGCCTGGCCGAACTCCTTCCGAAGGCGAGGCTCGTGGAGCTCCCCGGCGCCCACGTGGGCTGCATGGAGTACCCCGAGCTCTATAACCCGGCCTTCCTCGAGTTCCTCGGGGTCGCTGCCGCCGCTCCGGCTGCCTCCTGAACGTCCCGAAGGGTGGAGGCCACCTCCGGGCGGTGGAAGTTCGTCACCAGCAGCTCGGGGATGGGCGACCGCCCGTTCCCTTTCGAGTTGATGGCTCTCGGCATCGGAACGGTCTGCAGGTCGTAACCCTTGGCTTCGTACAGCCTCAGGATGCTGGGGTGAGCTGAATTCGAAAGCGCCGCCGCCACGCCTCGGGCACTCAGGCGCTCGAAGCAGGCTGCCAGCCTCGCCTGTTCCTCGGGCCCGAAGCCATCGCTGGTGTACTTGGTGAAGTGCGCGGTGGCGCTCAACGGGTGGTACGGCGGGTCGAGGTAGACGAAGTCGCCCGGCTGGGCGCGCTCGCAGGCGCTTTCGAAGTCCTCGGCCGTGAGTTGTGCTGTTCGGAGCGCCCGGGAGCACTCCCGCAGCCGCTCGGCGTCGAGGATTCGCGGGTTGGCGTACCGGCCGTAGGGGACGTTGAACCGGCCTGCGCCGTTGACTCGGAACAGCCCGTTGTAGCAGGTGCGGTTCAGGAAGATGAGCCAGGCTGCCGCGGCAACGTCGCTCGCGGGCCGGTGGTCACGGACGGCGTAGTAGAGCGCTCGCCGCTCCTCGGGGGTGGCGCGGTCGAACGCCGCCGCGAGCGGCTCGAGCGCGGCGATCACCTCCTCCACCGCGTCGCGCACGGCGCGGAAGGCATCGATGAGGAGCCGGTTGCTGTCGGAGAGGAAGGCCGAGCCCAGCAGCCCGCGTTCTTCGAAGGCGAAGAACACCGCCCCACCGCCAAGGAACGGTTCGTGGTAGCGGAGAAACGGCGGTGCCATCGCCGCGAGCTTCGGCGCCAGCTTCCCCTTGCCGCCCGCCCACTTCAGGAATGGCTGCGCCATACGTTCATCCAGCCCCGCGGAGGACGATGGTCAGCCGCTCGCTTCCGTGGATGCCCCGGACGATCTGCTTCTCGATGTCCGCCGTGCGGCTCGCACCCGTGAGGATGAGCGCCTCGCCATCTCCGAGGAATGGCTCCAGGTCGGCAGGGTAGGGCACGACCCGGTCGGCATCGACCAGCACGACCACCCGGTCGGCTCTCAGCAGGCCCCGTCGGTCGGCTGCCTCGGCGGTGAGGAGGACGCTGCCGGTCGCCGCGACCGCGGCTGCGGCCTCCACCGTGCGGTCGCCCGGCTCCGGCGTGTAGGCATCGGTCACCTCGGCGCCGAGGGTGGCTGCCCGTTCGCGGAAGGTGACCAACAACGGCTCGGGGCGCCGGAGCGGAGGGGGAGGCGGTGGCGGCTCGCCGGCCGGGCCGGCGGGCGCCAGGCTCGCGGGCGTGTGAATGGGACCGAGCGGCGGGAGCGTGCGCGGGTCGCCTGGCCGCGGCCGCCGGAGGAGCCGGGCGGCCCGCCAGAGCCAGCGGCCCGCGGCGATGGCAGTTCGGCCGCGGCCGCGCCCGAAGGCCGCCGCCCAGGCGCGCCACGCCAGCCGTTCGACGGCTGGCGTGTGCTCCGCCTGGGCGGCGTCTGCCCGCAGCTCCAGCAGCATGCGGTGGAGTGGGATCCCGACCGGGCACACTTCCGTGCAGCGGCCGCAAAGGGACGACGCGAACGGAAGGTCTGCGTAGCGACCGTCGCGCCAGAGGAGCGGCGACAGGACGGCCCCTACCGGCCCCATGTACACGGAGCCGTAGGAGAGTCCGCCTGCCACCCGGTACACGGGGCAGGCGTTCATGCAGGCCCCGCAGCGGATGCAGCGCAGCAGGTCGCGGTAGCGCGGGTCCGCAGCGATGGCGGAACGGCCGTTGTCGACGAACACGACGTGCCGTTGTTGCCCGGGCAGCGGGTCGGCCACGAAGTGTGTGAAGGCGGTCAGCGGCTGCGCCGTCGCGCTTGGCGCGAGGACCTGGAGGACCGCCAGGGCGGCTGCCTCG
This sequence comes from bacterium HR29, assembly GCA_002898215.1. Classification (GTDB taxonomy): domain Bacteria; phylum Chloroflexota; class Dehalococcoidia; order Tepidiformales; family Tepidiformaceae; genus HRBIN29. The sequence goes on from BEIF01000002.1 coordinate 316,469, forward strand.
TCGGGGACGACCTTCTCCAAGCCCGTCACGACGATGTGGAGCTGCGGATGGCTCACGCCGAGGGCGACGTTCCCCTCGTTCTCCACGATCACCACTCGGCCGGAAGAGGCGATGACGGCGTTGGCGCCGGTGATCGCGGCGTCGCACTCCTCGAAGAACCGTGCGACCGTGTCCCGGACGAGGCGCGAGAGTCGTTGGGGGTCGTCATCGGTGGCGTCGTGGCCCGCGCGCGCCAGCAGCTCGCGGATGCGGGTCCTGTTCAGGTGGAGCGCCGGCGCTGTGATGTGGCTTGGGCCGCGTCCCTCGAGGTCGACGATGTACTCCCCGATGTCCGTTTCCAGCACATCGATGCCGCGTTGGCGCAAGGCCCGCGTGAGTCCGATCTCCTCCGCGACCATCGACTTCGATTTCGCCACCCGCCGCGCCCGCCGGAGGAGGTGCTGCACGATGCCGACGGCCTCGGATGCCGTGGCCGCGCGGTGATAGTGGATGCCGCGGCGTTCGAACGCCTCCCGGAGGCGCGCGTGCAGCCCTTCCAGGTCGGCCACGGACGCGGCCCGGGCACGGGCCGCCGCCTCGCGCGCGTCGGGGGGCATGCCCGCCAGTGCCTCGGCCGAATCCTCGACCAGCTTCCGCAGGATGGGCGCCAGCACGGCCTCCGGCTGCGCCGTTTCGATCTCCGACTTGGCCCGTTCGCGGTAGCTCATGAGAGCGACCTCGCCAAGAGCTCGGCGACCGTCCACCCTTCGAGCTCCATCCCCAGTCCGCGAGCGGCGGACTCGACGTGGAGGAGGCAGGAGAGGTCGGTGGACACGAGGACGCGTGCGCCCGAGGCGGCGGCGTCCGCAGCCTTGGCGGAGGCCAGAGCGGCTGCGACTTCCGGGAGCTTGACGCAGAAGGTTCCTCCGAACCCGCAGCATTCGGCCTCGTACCGGAGCCGCCGAACTTCGAGCCCCTCGACCCGTGCGAGCAACCCCAGCACGGTCTCCGTGAGGCCGAGCTCCCGTCTGGCGTGGCAGCTGTCGTGGTAGGCGACCACGCCGCGCAGCCGGAAGGAGAGCCGTTCGGCGTTGGGGTGCGCCGCGACGTAGGCGGTGAACTCTCGCACCCGGCTGGCACGCTCTCCGGCCACCGGTGAGTTGGGGAACAGGGTCCGCCATTCGTGCGCGGCCATGGCTGCACAGGACCCCGAAGGGATCACGACGGCATCGAATCCGCGCACCGAGCGTACCGCTTCGGCGGCCACCTGACAGGCTTCGCGCCGTGCTCCGGCATTGAAAGCAGGCTGTCCGCAGCAGAGGCCTGCCAGCGTGGTCACTTCGTCGCCGAGCCGCTCGAGAACGGTACGGGCGGCGGCCGCGTCGGCCGGGCGGGCCAAGCTGACGTAGCAGGGCACGAAGAGGGCAACCCTCGCCATGCCCGCACGCTACGATTCGGCCTCGCCAGCCGCAAGCAGGAACGGAGTGCCCTTCGCGCCGGACGGAAGATTTCTGCTAGCCTAACAGCACGCCCTTGACGTGAAGGTGAGGTTCTGTGGCCTTCGCCATCGCTCGGCGGACGTTCGCTGCCCTCGGGAACGAGCGCTTCCGTCTCCTCTGGTTCGGGACGCTCTTCTCCTTCCTGGGCATGCAGATGCAGATCATCGCCCGGGGATACCTGGCCTACGACCTCACGGGGAAGAACGGCGCCCTGGGGGGCGTGATGCTCGCGTTCGGGGTGCCTCAACTCGTCCTTTCGCTCTGGGGTGGTGTCATCGCCGACCGGCTCCCCAAGCGGAACGTGCTCGTCGCTGCCCAGTCGGTCATCGCCCTCAACTCGGCCTGGATCGCAGCCATGATCGCCACGGGCCAGATCGCCTACTGGATGCTCATCGTTGCTGGGGTCGTCCAGGGCGTGGGCTTCGCGTTCATCGGGCCGGCGCGCCAGGCGTTCATCAGCGACCTCGTGGGCCGGGAGACCATCGGCAACGCCGTCGTCCTGCAGCAGATGAGCATGAACGGTACCCGAGTCATCGGTCCTTCGTTGGCGGGGTTCTTCATCGCCGTTCCGTTCATCGGGCTGGCCGGCGTGTACGCTCTCACCACGGTCGGCTTCTTCATCGCGATGATGACGATGCTCCGCCTCCCCCGGGGCGACCCTGCACCGGGCGCCCGCGATCATTCGCCGCTCGCCGACCTCCGCGACGGGCTCCGCTACGTTCGCCGAAAGCCGGCCGTGCTCCAGCTCATCCTGGTTTCGTTCGCCGTGGTGATGCTCGGCTTCCCCTACCAGTCCTTCCTGCCGTCGGTGGCGGCGAGCGTCTACGACGTCGGCTCGACCGGCCTCGGAGCCCTCTCCTCCGCCGCGGCGATCGGCGCGGTGGCGGCGACGGTGGCGGTCGCCACCTTCGCCGACCATCCGCGCGCCTGGCATCTGCAGCCGGTCGCCGGTATCGCTTTCGGTGGGGCCCTGGTGGTGCTCGGTCTTGTGGACCGCTTCGAAGCGGGGATGGTGACGATGCTCTTCGTGGGCGGTCTCGCCGCCGCCTTCCAGTCCCTCAACAACTCCCTCACGATGATGTTCACCGACCACGAGTACCATGGCCGCGTGCAGTCGATGACGATGATGAGCTGGAGCCTTTTCGGCATCGCGGCGCTCCCCATCGGGGTCGTCGCCGACCACATCGGCATCCGGGAAACCCTCTCGCTTATGGGGCTGGCCTGCATCGCCAGCGTGATCCTCATCCACGGCTACGCGCGGCTCCGGCATGGCGATGCTATCCGGCCGGTCGCTCCTGGTGCTCCGGCGCCGCAGACCCTTCGCAGCCAGCGCTGAGGCCCTGTCGCCGATTGCGTCCAAGGAAGGGCGCCCGTACGATGCTCGGCTACCATGGGCGAGGGGCGCCGGCGGACGCGTCGAGCGATCCTGGCTGGGGGTGCGGCTGCAGCCGCCGCCGCCGCGGCCGTAGCCTTCGGCTTCGGGTCCTGGCTCGGCGGCGATTCGTCGCCTCCCCCGCCTGAGACCCTGCTCGTTGTGGACGACCGCGACCCGTTCGGCCGACCGCGGGTCGTCCGCCGGCCGACGGCGACGCCCACCCCCTCCCCCACGGCAACGCCCACCCCTGAGCCCACGCCGACCCCGACTCCGACTCCCGCACCTTCGCGCCGCCCCGCCTGGGACCCGCAGACGCTCGCCTCGATCCTCCGCGCAGGGCCCCCCGATCGCCCGGCCGTCGCCCTCACCATCGACGACGGATGGACAGCGCGCGACGAGGTCCTCGCCGTTCTGAAGGAGCTACGGGTGAGGGCGACGTTCTTCCTCGCCGGTCGGGCCGTCGCCGGCGACCCGGGATTCATCGCACGCGCCCTCGACGCCGGCATGGAGCTCGCGAACCACACCTGGGACCACTACCTCCTGACCGACAAGTCGTTCGAGTACGTGCAGAACGACATCCTGCAGCTCGAGCAGTTCGTTCGAGATGCGGCGCCCGGCGCCACGACCATCCCGTACATGCGCCCCTCGGGAGGCGCCGTCAATGAAACCGTCGTCGCGGCTGCCGCCTCCCTCGGCTACCGGGTGGTCCTCTGGAGCGGCAGCTCTGGCGACGGACTGCAGAGCACCACGCCGGAACAGATGGTGGCCAACGTGCTGGCCGCGGCGCGCCCGGGGGCGATCATCCTCACGCACTTCGGGCCTCGCCTCCAGGTGGCCCTCCCGGCCATGGTCGAAGGGCTGCGAGGCCTCGGCCTCGAGCCGGTCACGCTTTCGGAGCTGCTCGGTCCCGCCGGGTAAAGGCGGCGCGAGCCCGGACGCACCGGAACCACCGGCGCCGATATCCTGGAGGCGGATGACCGCCGACCTGCCCGACGAGCGTCCCCAGCGCCGGCGCGAGTACCGCGGCCCCTTCTCCACGCTCGGGGCAGCGGTTCTCATCGTGTTCTCCGTCGGCCTCCTCCTGTGGTACTTCCAGTTCCGGCCTCCGGCGGAATCCGCTGGCGGGGGCGATGCCTTCGGCATCGTGCCGCTACCGACCGGACTCGCTCCGGAAGGCGAACGTCCCGCTGCCCGTGAGGGGCGGCTCGCTCCCGACTTCATCCTTCCTACCCTCGACGGGGGCACAATCCGCCTCTCCGACTTCCGCGGGCGATGGGTGCTGCTCAACTTCTGGGCGAGCTGGTGCGGGCCCTGCCGCAAAGAGACGCCCGAGCTTCAGCTCCGCGCCGAGCGGGAGGCCGCGTTCGGCCTCGCCGTCATCGGCGTGAACCTCCAGGAGACGGACGAGGCGGCGCGGCGCTTCGCTGCCGAATTCGCCGTCTCCTACCCCATCGCCCTCGACCGGGACGGCTCCGTGGCGCAAGGTTACGGCGTCGCCGCGCTCCCGGTGACATTCGTCATCGACCCCGACGGCCGCATCGCTGCTATCGAGCGTGGGCAGGTGACCGCTGAGCGGCTCGATGCCTGGGGGAAGGAGTTCTGGGCCCGATGACGTCTCTTCGGCGGACCCTCTCCCCGCCAGCGTTCGCCCTTGCAGACCCGTTCAGGCCTCTGTGGGCGCTGCTCACCAACGTGAAGTTCGCGCTCCTCCTCGTGGGCACGGCTGCCGGTGCGGGGCTGCTGGCCGTCGTCATCCCGCAGATGCCCGGGCCGATGCGCGGCAACCCCGCCGGGCGCAGCGCCTGGCTCGAGCTCCAGCGCGAGACCTTCGGGCCCCTCACCACGCCCATGGAGCGCTGGGGGCTCTTCGAGGTCTACCACACCTGGTGGTTCAACGGCCTGTGGGTGCTCATCATCTTCGCCGTCACGGTCTGCACCGTCAGCCGCTTCCCTCCCATCTGGCGCTCCATCCACCGCCCCCCGCTGCGGGTGCCCGAAGCGTACTTCGAGCGCGCGCGGTTCCGCGCGACCGTCGAGGCGCACGTTCCTCCCGAGCAGGTGGTCGCGGCCCTGCGGCGCCGTCACTTCGTCGTGCGCGAAGCCTCGCGCACCGGTCGCTCCGTCGAGCTCTTCGCCGACCGGTTCCCGTGGGCACAGTACGGGACGTTCCTCAGCCACCTGGCACTGCTCCTCCTTCTGGTGGGGGGCGTGCTCACGAAGTTCGCCGGGTTCGAACGCGTGCTCGCGCTGGCCGAGACCGGCGCCGCTGCGCCCGTGTTCGATGAGCCGGGCCCGGGCCAGATCTTCGTCGAGATGCGGGACGCGGTTCGCGGCATCGACGGCGAGGGGAACATCATCGACTTCCGGAGCCTCATCACGGTGCGGCGCGGCGGCGAGGTGGTCACGTGCACGGTAACCGTGAACGGGCCGTGCGAGGCCTTCGGGTACCGCTTCCACCAGGCCGCCTTCATCGACGACCTCGCTCGCCTCCGCATCATCGGCCCCGACGGACGACCCCTCTACGACGACGTCTTCGACTTCAACGGCGATGTTCTCTTCGTCCCCAGGCTCCGAATCTGGCACGAAGGGCGCCTCGTGCTCGACCGTCCGATTCCCCAGATGGCGACCGACCCTGGCCCCACCGACGATCGCGCCGACGACTTCGCCCTCGCATCCATCGCCGTGCCTGGCGGCCGGGGCGATGCTGCCGGGATCACCGTCGCCTGGCGACGAACCGGTGGCACGCTGTTCGTCATCGCCGGCGATGCTGCCGACGAGGCTCACCCCTTGCCGCCCGGACGGACCGTTTCCTTCGCCAGCGGACTCCAGGTGATGTTCGCTGGCGAGGTCGCCATCCCCTTCCGTCAGGTGGTCGACCTCCCGGGTGCCATCGATGTACCGGTGACGGTTCAGATGGCCCGCGACGGGGTCGGCCAGCCGTTTCTCTACTTCGTGGGGGTGGACGAAGCGCCGCTGGCACTCCTTCCGGGCGAATCGGCGACCACGTCGGCCGGGTACACGTTCACCTTCGTCGGTCCTGTGGAGGGCGCGGGCATCGACGTCCGCCGCGACCCCGGCGATACGTTCATTTGGGTAGCGGTGGCCCTCGCCCTCTTCGGCCTCGGCCTTACCTTCTACGTGCCCCGCCGCCGGCTGTGGGTCCGCGTCACGGCCGACCGCGTCCAGTTCGCCGGCCTCGCCGACCGGATGAGCAGGTTCGACCGTGAGCTTGCGCAGCTTGCCGACGAGCTGCAGCGAGCGGCCCCGGGAGCTCACCACCAGGGGCGAACGTAACCGCGGCGCGCGAGCAGCTCCCGCAGCTCCAGCATGGCCGTGTAGGTGGCGAGGACGAACACCTCCTCGCCCGGTCTCACCGAGGCCAGCACCGCCTCGAGCAGCTGAGAGGGCGTTCGGACCACGGCTTCCGGTTCGGGCCAGCCGGCGTACACCAACCGGAGGGCCATGTCCTCGGAGCGGTCGCCGCCGGCCCAGCAGCGGCCGACCCGGCCGGCGAGGCGTTCGTAGTCCACGTCCCACACCCAGCTCGGGTCCTGGCCGTCCGCGAAACGGTCGTTGAGCAGCGCAGCCACCGCCAGGGGCCGTTCGACCATGGCGAGGAGGTGGAGCACCTGGTTGGCTCCGGCGGGGTTCTTCGTCAGGAAGAGACGCAGCACCCGGCCTTCCACCTCGACGCGCTCCTGACGGCCGAAGGCAGGGGCAGCCGCCGCCAGCCCATTGCGGATGGCCTCGGGTCCGATTCCGAGTACGCGGGCTGCGGAGGTAGCGGCCAGCGCGTTCCAAACGTTGTACAGACCCGTCAGCCGGAGACGTAGGGGCCCAATCCCCGAGACCTCGAAACGCGCGTCGTCGAGGGAGAGCGAAACGTCCGTCGCTGCGGTGTCGGGCCTGGGGCGTCGGCGGCCGCACCCCGGGCAGTGCCAGTGCCCGATGTGCGCGAAGAACCGACGCTCGTAGGCGAAGCTCGTCCCGCATGCGCGGCACCACCGGGCGTCGGCAGCGCCGGCATCGGCCGAGGCCAAGCGAGCGTCTTCGATGCCGAACCAATGCACCGGCCCGTCCCATCCGGAGGCGAGCTCGGCCACGGACGGGTCGTCCGCGCAGAGGACGAGGACGGCATCGCGGGGCGCAGCCTCGAGGGCTTCTCGCCAGAAGGCGGCCACCGATTCCACCTCTCCGTACCGGTCGAGCTGGTCGCGGAAGAGGTTGGTGAAAACCATCGCTCGGGGACGGAGGAGGCTCGCAGCGCGGGGCAGCGTCGCCTCGTCGGTCTCGAAAAGGCCGATGCTTCCGGGTCCCGTCCGCAGTTGGCCCGCCAGGGTGCTCTCGGCGAGGAGCGCGCTGGCGATGCCGCGGGTGAGGTTCGACCCCTCTCGGTTGTGGACGTAAGGCCGCCGCGCTGCCTCTAGCACGGCGGCGAGGAGGCGGGCGGCCGTCGTCTTCCCGTTCGTGCCGGTGATGAGCACGCACCCGCCCCCGAGCTGCCCGGCGTACCGAGCGAGGAGCGCAGGGCAAACCCGCTCGGCCACCAGCCCCGGTAGGGCGGTGCCGCCCCGCCGAGCGAGGCGGCGCGCCACGAACCCCGCCGCCTTGCCTGCCGCCACCGCGGCCCGAGCCCGTGCGTCCATGGCCCCAGCCTAGCACCCGGGCGCTCCCGCGCCTTGCTCCGCGATACAGTAGCTCCGTGGCCGACCTCGCTGAACGGCAGCCGGGGGTCGCGGTAATCGCTCTCGACCGCTGGGGCCGCGCCCTGCTCGTGCGCGACGAACGCGGCCTGCTCGCGCTCCCCGCCGCGCCGCTCGGACCGGACGAGCCTCCCGATGCCGCCGCCCTTCGGCTCTTCGAAGCGGTGGCGGGCGTGGTGCTCGAACAGCTCCGCCTCGCCCGTGTCTGGCGGGCCGCCGAGGTCCCCGCAGTGCTTCCCTGGCCCGAGGTCCACCTGTACTTCGACGACCCCGACCTCGACCCGGCGGTACTGCCGTGCGAGGCCCGCGCGGTGGGACCCGACGAAGTCGGCGGGCTGCCACTCGACCCGTGGGTTCGCAGCATCCTGGAGGCCTTCTTCGAGAGCCCGGCGTACCGAGCCCTCTTCCACTGACCATGTGTGCCCCGTCGCCATCCCTGTCCCCGCGAGGTGACCCTCAATGAACGACCAGCTCCTTCTCCTCCTCGGAGTGATGGCCGTCGCCCTCCTGCTCGCGTTGAACGCCGTCTTCGTCGCGGCCGAATTCGCCTTCGTCGGCGTACGGCGAACGCGGGTCGAACAGCTGGCATCCGCGGGCCACACGCGTGCGAGGCTGCTCCTCAGCGCGTTGCGCGACCTCGATGCCACCATCGCTGCTACCCAGCTCGGGATCACCATGTGCGGGCTCGCTCTCGGCTGGATCGGCGAGCCCGTTCTCGCCCGGCTCATCGAGGGCGCCATCGGCGGGGCGCTCGCTTGGGCACCCGAGCACACCGCGGGCATCACGGCCACCGTCCTCGCCTTCCTTCTGGTAACCACGGCCGTCATCGTGTTCGCCGAGCTCGCTCCGAAGACGATCGCCCTCTCGCAAACGGAGCGGGTGGGGCTCGCCGTGGCCGCGCCCGTGCTCGCCTTCTCGCGCCTCTTTCGCCCCTTCGTCTGGTTCCTCCACCGTTCCGGCGCGCTGGTGGTGCGAGCACTCGGGGTCCCGCGGCGGACTCCCGAGGGCGAGACGCTCGACCCCGAGGAGCTGCAGCTGGTCATCGAAGCCTCCGCACGCGCCGGTTTCCTCTCCGAGTCGGAGCTCCTCCTGGCCCGCCGCGCTCTCGAGTTCAGCGAGATCCGCGCCGACCAGGTGATGGTTCCTCGCACCGAGGTCGTCGCCATCGATGTCACCGCCACACTCGACGAGGTGCTGGCCGTCATCGAACGGCACCAACACACTCGCTACCCCGTGTACGAAGGCGACATCGACCACGTCGTGGGGGTCCTCGATGCGAAGCGGCTGCTTCCCTTGCTCGCCCGCGGCGAGACGGCTTGGCTGCCTATCGTCCGCCCGGCAGTCGTCGTGCCGAGCTCGGTCGGTGTCGACGTCGCCATCGCCGAGATGCGAAGAAGTCAAACCCAGTTTCTCGTGCTCGTGGACGAGCACGGGGGCACCGCCGGCATCCTCACCGCCGACGAGCTCCTGTACCGCCTGGTCGGCCGGCTCGGTGGTCAGCCGGGAGCCGAACTCATTCGCCCCCTGGCTTCCGGCAACTTCCTCCTCGCGGGTCTCGCCCTCGTCGCCGATGTCGAGGACACCCTCGGCGTCGAGCTCTCCGACGAGGACTACGACACCGTCGGTGGGTTCGTCATGGCGAAGCTCGGACGGATTCCGCGCGTGGGCGACCGCGTCGAAGCTGGCGGCTACGAGTTCCGGGTGCTCGCCATGGACGGACGCCGCGTGGACCGCGTCCTCGCTATCCGACGTGAGGGCCACCGCCTGGCCCCGCCGAAGCGGCGGGAGCCGGAGCGCTGACCGTCAGGGCCAACGCGATCTCCTCGCGCACCCAGGGGTCGGTCTCCAGCGGCGCGCGCGCTTCGAGCGCAGCGCGCGCCTCGTCGGCCGCCGGGGCGACGGAATCGGCGAACCGCTCGATACAGCGTCCCAACGCCCAGGCTGCGTGTCCCCGCACCAGGGGTGAGCGGTCTTCGAGGGCGCGGATCAGGGCTGGGACATCCTCCGGCAGGCCGACGTTCCCGAGCGCCACGCAGGCGTTCCGCACCAGGCCGTCGCGCTTCGCCCGCATCAGCGGTCGTCCCTGAAAGCGTCGCCGGAACTCCTCGTCGTCGAGGCCGATGAGCTCGGCCAGCCGTGGGTAGGCGTGGTCGTAGGTCGGCGGCAGGAAGTCGGGATGGCTTTCGAACCGGTGTGTGCCCACCGGACAGCCTTCGAGGCATTCGTCGCAGCCGAAGACCCAGGAACCGAACTTCGCCCGCAGCCCCCGCGGAATCGGCCCGCGGTTCTCGATCGTGTGGTACGAGATGCAGAGGCGGCTGTCGATGCGGCCATCCGGCGAAATGGCCCCCGTGGGGCAGGCGACGATGCACCGCACGCACGCGCCGCAAGTTTTCCCGATGCGAGGGTCGGGCTCCAACTCCAACGTGGTGGCGACGGCGCCCAGGAGCATCCACGGCCCGAAACCCGGCACCAGCAGCATCGTCGACTTCCCGAGCCAGCCCATCCCGGCCGCGAGGGCGAAGGGGCGCTCCAGGAGCGGGCCGTAGTCGACGGTGGCCCTCGCGTCGGCCCCGAACTCCTCGCGAATCGCCCGGGCCAGGCGCCGGAGGCGTTTCTCGAAGGTGCGGTGGTAATCACGCCCCCAGGCGTATCGGGCGACGCGCCCTCGTGCTCCCGGGGGCGAATCGGCGGGCGGGTCCGGCTCGGGCGAATGGCAGGGGAGCCCCGCCACGATGACCGACTTGGCTCCGGCGAGGAACGTCTCGGGGTCCGTAGCCCGGGCGAGCCATTCCGGCGTCATCCACGCCATGTCGGCCAACCGCCCCTCCTCCCAGGCGGCGCGGGCAGCCGTGAACGCCTTCCGCAACGGTTCGGCGCGGGCGACCCGAACGGTGGCGAAGCCCTCTGCTCGGGCCAGCTCGAGCACGCGCGCCTTCGCTTCCATGCTCCTCAGCCTAGGGCTTCCGCGGAGCGTCCGGTACCCGCTCAGAAGCGGAGTTCGAAGCGGCGGAAGAGCTCCCGATATCGTCCGTCCGGCCCTCGCCAGCTTTCCCGGACGTACCGCATGAAGTCGTCCTTGTCCGTGAACTGGCTGGCGTGGGCTGCCAGGGCGGCGATCTTCCGTTCGACGACGTCCGTGATGTCGACCTCGAAGTTCGGGTGGTTCGTGCCCCAGAGGAGCACCTCCTGCACCTTGTGGGTTTCCAGCCCCTCCGCGAGGTGTTCCGGGAAATTCAGGTGGTCGCGTGCCGCTGGGTAGATCGCATCGAGTGCGGCCGTCCCCGTGATGCGGTGGTCGGCGTGGTTGATGAAGCTGTCCCGGATGATGATGTCCGTCGGGTCGTGGGTGAGAACCGTGTGCGGCCGGTACCACCGGAGCATTCGCACGAGCTCCCCGAGGAAGGCGCGGTCGTAGACCAGCTCGCCGTCTTCGTGGTCGAGGAAGAAGACGTCCTCGACTCCCATCCGGCGGCAGGCTTCGCGCTGCTCCTCCCGCCGGATGGCAGCCAGTCGCTTCGGGTCCATGCTCCGGTCCGAGGTTCCCTTCGCGCCGTTCGTGCAGACGAGGAACGCCACCTTCCACCCCGCGGCGACAAGGTGCATGACGTATCCCGCGCAGCCGAAATCCCCGTCGTCGGGGTGGGCAGCGATGACGAGGGCACGGCGGTCTTCGTGAGCGGACATGTCGAGACCCCCGCTCACCATTCTCGCCCGCTGGCCAGCGAGCGGCCACGGAAGCCGGATGTTCGGAACAGCGTTGACGATAATTGCGGGGCCCTGGTAGAGTTTCGGCGAACATCCGTTCGCAAGGCCGGCCTGCAATGCAAGACCTCTCTCCCCGCCAGATGAAGATCCTCGAGTTCCTCCGGTCTTACATCGAGGAGCGGGATTATCCGCCTTCGATCCGCGAAATCCAGGAAGCCTGCGGCATCAGCAGCACGTCCGTCGTCGACTACAACCTCCGCAAGTTGGAGGAGAAGGGGTACATCCGCCGCGACCGGGACATCTCGCGGGGCATCGAGCTGCTCGGCCCGAACGGCCGCCGCCCGCGCATCGTGGAGGTGCCCATCCTCGGCACGATCGCTGCCGGCCAGCCCATCCCTGTGCCCACCGCCGACACCTGGCAAACGCAAGCGGTGGAGACGATCGCTGTCACCGAAGAGCTCCTCCGCGGCAAGACGAACGTTTTCGCCCTGAGGGTGAAAGGGACCTCGATGATCGAGGACCTCATCGACGACGGCGACATCGTGTTCCTCGAGCCGGTGACGACGGTGCGGGACGGGGACCGCGTCGCCGTTTGGCTGAAGGACCGCCAGGAGGTGACGCTGAAGCGCATCTATCGCGAGGGGAACCGGGTCCGCCTGCAGCCGGCCAACCGGAACATGGCGCCGATCTACACCGACCCCGAGAACGTCGAAATTCAGGGCCGCTTCATCTCCTCGCTCCGCCCGGCCGACTAGGCGTCCCGCCCTTCAATGGCCGCCCCTATCCTCGCCGTCCGCGGCCTCTCCGTTCGATATCGCTCGAAGGACGGGGAAACGTACGCCCTCGACGAAGTCAGCCTCGAACTGGCGCCGGGGGGCATCACCGCTGTGGTGGGCGAATCCGGCTGCGGAAAGTCCACCCTCGCCCTGGCCATCGTAGGGCTTCTGCCCGATGCCGCCGAGGTGCTCGGCGGTACGGTGGAGTACCGCGGCCGGGACCTGCTGACTCTCCCCGAATCGGAGCTGAGGAGCATCCGGGGCCGGCGGATCGCGGTCATCTTCCAGGACCCCGTGGCGGGCCTGAATCCTGTCCTCACCGTCGGCGATCAGGTCGCCGAGATCCTCACGGCCCACCTGCGGATGTCGCGGCGGGAGGCGAGGCGCCGCGCCGTCGATGTCCTCGAACACGTCGGCCTCCCCGACCCGGAACGCATCGCCCGGGCCTACCCCTTCCAACTTTCGGGCGGGATGTGCCAGCGGGTGATGATCGCCATCGCGACGGCGCTCGACCCCGAGATCCTCATCGCCGACGAGCCCACCAGCGCGCTCGATGTCACCGTGCAGGCACAGATTCTCCGGGAGATCGAGCGGCTGCGGCGCGAACGCGGCATGGCCGTCCTCCTCATCACCCACGATTTCGGTGTCGTGGCCCAGATGGCCGACGAGGTCTCGGTGATGTACGCGGGGCGCATCGTGGAACGAGGCCGGGTGGATACGCTCATGAAGCGCCCGCGTCACCCCTACGCCTACGCTTTGCTCAGCACGCTCCCCGGCGCGAACCGCCCCGACCGGCCGCTGCCTTCCATCCCCGGGTCACCGCCGGAACTGTCGGAGCGAGCGGTGCACTGTCCGTTCGTTCCCCGCTGCTGGAAGGCCCTCGCTCGCTGCCGGACCGAGCCACCGCCGCACTTCGCGCACGCCGGGCCCGGTCACGAGGTCGCCTGTTACAACCCGGTCTGGCACGGGGACGACGCTAGTTCGAGCGCCTCCCAGAGCTCGGGCGAAAGGTGAGCGATCGACCGGTCGGGCAGGGCGGGCGGCGCCTCCGGCAGTTTCAGTCGCCCGCGGTGGATCCACGTTGCCGTCAGCCCGCTGGCCTTCGCCCCGCCGATGTCCGCGTAGAGGTTGTCCCCGACCATCCAGGCGCGGTGCGGCTCGGCTCCCACCGACCGTAATGCATGTCCGAAGACGAGGGGTGATGGTTTCCCGGCTCCGAACTCCCCCTCGATGACGATGACGTCGAAGTACCGCGCCAGCCCGAAGCGCTCCACCTTGTCGCGCTGGAGGGCCGCAGGTCCGTTCGTGAGCAGCCCGAGGCGGAACCCCTCGGTGCGGAGCCGTTCCAGCGTCTCGTACGTGTCGGCGAACGGCTGCAGCCGCGCTCGGTGCTCCTCCCCGTAACGCCGGGAGATGCGCGGCGCCCAGCCCGGGTCGAGACCTTCCGCGAGCAACGCCTGGCGAATGACCCGCTCCCTCGCCTCCTCGAGGCGGACGCGCCAGTGGGCTACCGCGCCCTCGTCCCGCCAGAACTCCGTGGCTTCCCGGCGGATGGCCTCTCGCAGCCGCTCCGGTTCGCAACCGAGCGGCGGGCACACCTCCGCCAGGACGACGGCCCAGGCCGCCTGCATGGCGGCGAACCCGTCGAGCAGCGTGTCGTCGAGATCGAAGAAGAGGGCCGTTGGCCGTTCCATCCGCTCCCAGTTTCGCACAGCCCGCTGCGAGGAGAACGTTGCCCTTCTTTCGAGCAATCGCTGGTCGTTGCAAGCGTTTGCGTCAGGAACGACAATGGCCCCGGAGTCCTAGCACACTCAGCCGGAGCCGCGCTGCGATGTTCCCTGCGCCCTTCCTCCTTCACGCACCCGACGGCTTCTTCTCCGTTCCCGTCTCCGTTGCCTTCTGGGTCGTCACGGCGGCTGTCCTCGCCATCTCCGTCCGCGAGGCGAACCGGAGCCTCGAGGAGCGGACGGTCCCGACCCTCGGCGTGCTGGCCGCGTTCATCTTCGCTGCCCAGATGGTGAATTTTCAGGTGGCCGGCGGCACATCAGGCCACCTGTTGGGGGGCGTGCTCGCCGCCGTCCTCCTCGGCCCCTGGGCGGGGAGCATCGTGATGGCCAGCGTCATCGCCGTCCAGGCGCTCGTCTTCCAGGACGGCGGGCTGGTCGTGATGGGCGCCAACATCTTCAACATGGGGATCATCGGCACGCTGGGTGGGTACGTCGTCTACCGGGCCATCGCAAGTCTGGGGCGCGGCTGGCGCTGGCAGCTCGGCGCCGCTGCTGTCGCGGCTTGGTTCGCCGTCGAGGCTGCGGCGGTCGTGACCGCCTTCCAGCTCGCCCTCTCGGACACCAGCCCGCTGAACGTGGCGCTGCCCGCGATGGCGGGCGTCCACGCGCTCATCGGCCTCGGCGAGGCTGCGATCACCGTCGCCGCGCTCGCCTTCATCGCCTCGGTCCGCCCCGACCTGCTACAGGCGCGCGAGCGTGCCATCGCCGCCGGCGGCGAGGGGCACGCCGGTGGGCTTCGTGGCGCGCTCCGTTCCGGCCCGGCCTGGCTTGCCGCCGGTATCGTCGCGTCCGCCCTCGTCGTGGTCGTGCTGGCGCCGTTCGCCTCGGCCGACCCCGACGGCCTCCAGCGGGTGGCGACCGACTACGGCTTCGACACCGTGGCGCAGGCGAACCCGTACGAAATCCTTCCCGGCTACACGGTCCCCGGCCTCGGAGGGACGGCGTCGACGGTGGTCTCCGGCCTGCTCGGGGTGCTCCTCGTCCTGGCGGTGGTGCTCGGCGCGGCGAGGATCGTCGCTGCCCGGCGGGCCGCGCGACTCCAGCGTGAGGAGGCGTCCTCCACCGCATGAGCGGTCTCGCGCTCGACCGCTACCTCCCGCGGGAGAGCCCCATCCATGCCCTCGATGCGCGGGTGAAGTTCCTCGTGGCTGTCGCCTTCATCCTCGCCGTCAGCCTGCTTCCCGCGGGAGCGTTCGCGTCCATCGCGATCGCCTGGGCGGCGATCGCGCTCGCCTCCGGTGCGGCGAAACTCGGCCCCTTTCGCCCCACCCGCAACGCCTTCTTCGCCCTGCCGTTCGTACTCGCCGCACTGCCGCTGGTGTTTACGCGCCCGGGTGAAGAGCTGTTCGCCCTGCCCCTCGGCGTGTTCACCCTCCGCGTTTCGGTCGAGGGGCTCGTCGCGTTCCTCACGATTGCTTCGAAGAGCTGGGTCGCGGTACAGGCGGCGCTGCTCCTCGCCTACACCACCCCGTTCCACGACCTCGTGGACGCGCTGCGGGCGCTTCGGCTCCCGACCATCTTCGTGACGACCGT
Source organism: bacterium HR29 (assembly GCA_002898215.1). Lineage (GTDB taxonomy): Bacteria > Chloroflexota > Dehalococcoidia > Tepidiformales > Tepidiformaceae > HRBIN29. The sequence continues at coordinate 331,829 of BEIF01000002.1, forward strand.
CTCCTTCATGTACCGCTACCTGGCTGTCCTCTCCGACGAGGCGTCGCGCATGCTCCGCGCCCGCGCCGCCCGCTCGGGGAGCCGCGGCGGCCGCAGCGGTGGAAGGCTCCGCTGGCGCGCCGTGGTCGCCGGCCGAATCGTCGGTGCGCTCTTCATCCGCGCCTACGAGCGTAGCGAGCGCGTCTACCAGGCCATGCTCGCCCGCGGCTTCGAGGGGACGGTCCGCCCCCGCGCTTCCCGCGCGCTCCGCCGGCGGGAGTGGGCCGCGCTCGCACTCGCCGCGGCGCTCCTCGCCTCCTTCGAGGCTGCAGCCCACCTTTGGATTCCTGCGGTATGAACCCCGCTGCAGCGGCCGATGCCCGCTCGGTGGAGCCACCCGACCCGGCCCGCTGGATCGAGGTCGAGCACCTCCATTTCGTCTATCCGAACGGGTACGAGGCCCTGAAGGGGATCGACCTCGTCATCGCTCGCGGCGAAAAGGTCGCGATCATCGGACCGAACGGTGCCGGCAAGAGCACGTTCCTCCTCCACCTCAACGGCATCCATCTCCCGTCCCACGGGCGCGTTCGTGTCGCCGGCATCGAAGTGACCCGCGCGACAGTGAAGCGCGTCCGGGCGGAGGTCGGGCTCGTCTTCCAGGACCCCGACGACCAGCTCTTCAGCCCGACGGTCTTCGAGGATGTCGCCTTCGGTCCCATCCACATGGGCCTATCGCCCGAAGAGGTACACCGCCGTGTCGAGGCCGCGCTCGCGAAGGTCGGGATGAGCGGCTTCGAACGCCGGGCGCCGTTCCACCTCTCCTTGGGGCAGCGGAAGCGCGTCGCCCTGGCCACGGTCCTTTCGATGGAGCCGAGCGTGCTCGTCTTGGACGAGCCCTCGGCTGGCCTCGACCCGCGTGGGCGCCGCGAGCTCATCGGCCTCCTGCGCACCTTCGATGAGACGCTGATCGCCAGCACCCATGACATGCGGCTCGTGGCCGAGGTGTTCCCTCGGACGGTCATCCTCGACGACGGCCGCATCGCCGCGGATGGGCCGACGGAGTTCATCCTGGCCGACGACGTCCTCCTCGAGGCCCACGGCCTGGAGCGGCCCTGAGGGGTGTCACGCCGCCGGCGTGTTCCGCCGTACCGCCAACGTCACCTGCTCGCCCTCGAGGTCGTGCGTCACGACGAACGCATCGGGCGGCGGCTCTCCGCGGAGCAGCTCCGTCGAAAGGGTTTCGGCGGCGATGAAGGCGCCGTGCTCGCGCATCACCCGGTCGACGTCGGCCCCGCCCACGTACCAGGTCGTGATGCGGTCGGTGAGCTCGAAGCCAGCTTCTCTCCGCATGTCTTGGATGCGGCGGACGAGCTCACGGGCCAACCCTTCGTCGGCCAACTCGGGGGTGATGGTGGTGGTGATCGCGACGGTGTATCCCCCTTCCGCCGCCGCGGCGTACCCGTCGGCCTCGTGGAGCTCCAGAATGATGTCCTCCGGCTCCACGAGGCAGCCGGCGAGCTCCAATGAGCGGCCCCGCCGGACGGCGTCAGCCACCTCCTCCGCCGGCATGGCAGCCAGTGCCTCGCGGATCGCCGGCAGCGCCGACCCGTACTTTTTGCCGAGCGACGGGAGGTTCGGCTTCACGCTGTACCGCACGACCTCCCGTTCGTCCTCGAGGATACGAAGCGCCTTCGCGTTCAGCTCCTCAAGGATGAGGTGGTCGTGCTTCCGCAGCACCTCCGCTTCGGCGGGCGAGCGCGGTTTCACCGCCACTTCGAAGACCGGCTGCCGCACCTTCAGGCGCGCCTTGGCCCGGGCTGCCCGGCCGAGCGAGCAGACCCGCTTCACGAGCTGCGTCTCGGCGTTCAGCCGCTCGTCGACGAGCGAACGGTCGGGCTGGGGCCAAGCAGCGAGGTGGACGCTGATTGGAGCCTCTGGGTCGAGCGTCCGTACCAGGTTCTGCCAGAGCTCTTCGGCCACGAATGGCGTGAAGGGCGCGAGCAGCTTCGCCAGCGTGACCAACGCGGTGTAGAGGGTGAAGTACGCCGCCTGTTTCTCCCGGTCGTCGGGGCGGACGCCTCGCCAGAAGCGCCGGCGGCTCCGCCGGACGTACCAGTTGGAAAGGTCGTCGACGAACGCCTCGATGGCCCGCCCGGCGGCGGTGGGGTCGTATCCCTCGAGTTCGCGGGTCACGCGGTCGACGAGGGCGTTCAGCTCGCTCAGAAGCCAGCGGTCGAGCTCCGGGAGCGGGCCGTCGGGCCGCTGGCGCGGGTCGACCCGGTCGATGTTCGCGTACGAAACGAAGAAGCTGTAGGTGTTCCACAGCGTCAGGAGGAAGCGCCGCAGGCACTCCTCCACCAGGGCCGCGCTGAACCGCCGCGGCGAACCCGCGGGGGTGGCGGTGTACATGTACCACCGCACCGCGTCTGCCCCGTGGGCCTCGATGACGTCCCAGGGCTCCACGACGTTGCCCCGGCTCTTCGACATCTTCTGGCCCTTCTCGTCGAGGATGTGCCCCAAGACGATGACGTTCCGGAAGGCGATCCCCTCCGGTACTGCGCCCACGGCGTGGAGGAGCGTGGCCTCGGCGTGGAGGGTGTAGAACCAGCCACGGGTCTGGTCGATCGCTTCGCAGATGAAGTCCGCCGGGAAGTGTCGCTGGAACTCCTCCCGGTGCTCGAAGGGGTAGTGCCACTGGGCGTAGGGCATGGCCCCGCTGTCGAACCACGCGTCGGCCACCTCCGGCACGCGCCGCATTTCGCCCCCGCACGCCTCGCAGCGGAGCAGGATCTCGTCGATGAACGGCCGGTGGAAGTCATCGAGCCGAGCGGCCTTGTCGGGTTCCACCGCCCGGGCCACCAATTCCGCGCTGGAGCCGATGCACGTCTGGGCTCCGCACACGGTACAAACCCAGAAGGGGAGCGGCGTGCCCCAGTACCGTTCTCGGCTCACCGCCCAATCGACGTTGTTCTCCAACCAGTTGCCGAAACGGCCGTGCTTCACGTGTCCCGGGTACCAGTTGATGCGCTCGTTGTTGGCGATGAGCGCGTCCTTGTGCCGCGTCGTGCGGATGTACCAGCTCGGCTTGGCGTAGTACAGGAGCGGCGTGCCACACCGCCAGCAGAAGGGGTACGTGTGGCGAATGGTCTCGCTCCGCAGCAGCAGCCCCCGCGCCTTCAGGTCGGCCAGCACGTCGCGGTCGGCGTCCTTCACGAACTTTCCTCCGCCCGGCAGGCCGGCCGCCATAATCCCGCGCGTGTCCACCGGCTGGACGAAGAGGAGCCCCTCGCGCTTGCCGGCTTCGAAGTCCTCCGCCCCGAAGGCGGTCGCCACGTGCACGATGCCGGTTCCGTCTTCGAGCGACACGAAGTCGGCCCCGATGACGCGGCGGAGACCGTCGGTCCCGGTGCCGTCGGGCAACGGCTGCAGCCGTCCCTCGGCATCGAATCGGCGGGCTGGCACCCCGGCATCCTCCGGCCGGTAGAGCGGCTCGTAGCGCAGCCCCACCAGCATCCGGCCGGGCAGGACCATCAGGGGCGAAGGCGCGTCCGGCCCCAGCACCCGCTGGGCGAGCGCCTCGGCCACCACCAGCCGTTCGTCGCCCACCTCGTAGACGCCGTACGGCGCATCCGGCCTCACCGCCAGGGCCACGTTCCCGGGTAGCGTCCAGGGAGTCGTCGTCCAGGCGACGAGGAAGAGACGGTCCCCCATCGGTCGGTCTTGGGGGTGGCCCCGTTCGAAGAGGGCTTCGTCCGTCACCCGGAACTTCACGAAGACCGACGGGTCGGGGACGTTCTCCTCGTAGCCCTGGGCTACCTCGTGGTCGCTCAGGCTCGTCCCGCAGCGCGGGCAGTGGGGCGTCGTGCGGTAGTCCTGGTAGATGAGCCCGGCGTCCCAGAGCTGCTTGAAGACCCACCAGCACGACTCGATGTACGAGTTGTGCCAGGTGACGTACGGGTTCTCCATGTCGGCCCAGAAGCCGATCCGCTCGGAGAGCTTCGTCCAATCTTCGACGTATCGGCTGACGCTCTCCTTGCACCGCTCGTTGAAGGCGGCGATGCCGTAGGCTTCGATTTCGGGCTTCGACTTCAGCCCCAGCTCCTTTTCGATCTCCAGCTCCACGGGGAGGCCGTGCGTATCCCACCCGCCTTTCCGGGGCACGCGGTACCCCTGCATGGTCTTGAAGCGGGGGATGAGGTCCTTGAAGACGCGAGACAGTACGTGATGGATCCCGGGGCGGTTGTTCGCCGTCGGGGGGCCCTCGTAGAACACGAAGAGCCGGTCGGCCGGGCGCTCTTCGACGCTCCGGCGAAAGATCTCCTCCCGCCGCCAGAACTCCAGAATCCGCTCTTCCAGCTCGGGAAAGCGGACTTTCGGGTCGACGGGCCTGAACATTGCAGCCTCCCCAACCGGGTGTTTCGATACCACAGGACCGCACGTGAGCGCGGGACGTACGTAGGAAATGGTGATGGCTCCGCGGCTTGACGGCCACCGCCCGCGGCCCGACAGGTGCGGGGCGGTACTGCTCCATCGTATCCCGCTGGCCGCGCTCCTCGCGGTCGCGCTCGCCGCTGCCTGCGCTCGAAGCGAACGCGAACCTCCAGCGCCCACTCCGGTGGCGGGCACCCCGACCGTGGCCGCCACGGCCCCCGCGGGCACGCCCGAGGCGTCGCCGGCCGAGGTGCGCGTCGCCTACCTCAACCTGATGAGCCCCATCGTGGTCGATGTGACCGACCCGGTCGCCAGCGAGACCTTCGCCGAGCGTCTGGGGATGGTCATCGACGCGGCCCGCGTCGTCACGCCCGACATCTTCGCCGTGAGCGAGGCCACCTGGACGAAACAGCACGGCTCCGCCTGGGCGAAGCTCGCCGCCGGTCTCGCCATGGAGGGGTCGTCGTTCGCACGGGCAACGCCCTGGTTTCCCGGCCAGAGCGAGGAGGAGAGCGACGCCCTCCGCGACCTCGTCGGCTTCGAAGAAGGGGAGTACCTCCTCGTCCGCAGCCCCTACGCCATCCTCCGCTCCGAACGGAAGACCCTGAACCCGCGCGTTTCGGAAGCCGAGGCCCGCGCTGCCCTCCACGTCGTGGTCCGTGGGCCGGGCAGCCTCGGCGAGTTCGACGTCTACGTGGCCCGTCTCGCCGGAAACGAAGAAACGCGCCTCGCCCAGGCCCGCGACCTCCTCGTCTGGGTGGAACTGACCCGGGGGCGGGGCCTCGTGCTCCTCTTTCTGGGCCTCGAATCGCCGCCCGACAGCCCCGTGGCCCGCCTCTTCACCGAGCGTGGCTATCTCGACGTCGCCGCCCCGTTCGGAGCTTTGCCGACGTGCTGCCGACCCACCGTCCTCTCCGAGACTCCGCAGCCGCCCCTCTCCGTTCGCACCGACTACATCTTCACCAACGGGTGGCCTGCCTCCGCGGTGGTCACCTTCGCCGAGGAGCCGCGCGTACTCGAAGGGGGCAAGCTGCTCTACGCCAGCGACCATGCCGGGCTCGCCGCTGCCATCCCCGTGCCCGAGTCCGTCAGGCAGGAGGGAGCTCCGGACGCGACGTCAGCGCCAGGGCCGTAAGAGGGACGCTACCGTCTCGGGCGCCACGGGGCTCTCGGCGGGCACGGTCACGACGACGCGCGTACCGTCGACGTCGGTTTCGGCCCGGCGGCCGTTCGGGAAGGGCTCCGCTCCTTCCAAGCTGCCGGCGGCGATGGCGAACGCCGGCGCGTCGAAGCGTGCCCCGGGGTCGACGAGGCCCCCTTTCGCCACTGGCGCGTCGGTGGTCCAGAACTCCAGCAGGTAGCCGTCGGCCGGCCGACCTCGCCCCAGCTCGACCCGTCGCAGCGCCGCGAGCCCCCGGTAGCCGTCGAACACCTCGGGTGCGGGCACTGCCAGGACGATGCCTCCGCGGACCGCTGCCCGTAAGGCTCCGGCGGGGAAGGGCGCGTCGGGCGAGGCGACGCTCAACGGGATGGCGAGCAGCGGGAGCGGGGGCGCGGTGCTCCTCAGTCGGTTGCGAATAGCCAGCTCTTCCGGCGTCAGCGTTCCCCCCGTCCCTCCGAAGAGCCGCGCGACCTCATCGAGCGTTTCCTCCGGCGCGGGTTGGTAGAGGAAGAAGGCCGCGCTCGACCCGACGACCTCCAGTGCTGCGCTCGGCGGCGTCGGACTTGTTGACGGCGGTGACGCCGTGGACGCTGGCGTTGCCGTGGGCGGCTGCGAGCCACCGTCTCCGCAGGCCGGGAGGGTCAGCATCGCGGCGGCGAAGAGGAGGACGAGGGCGCGGGCTGCCCGCATGAGCGCCTCCTTCGCGAACCCTGCCTTCAGGCTGCCGCACCCGGACCCCGTGCGCCAGCCGCCCCTCACATCTCCTGCAGCGAATACTCTCCCACGCTCAGCGTCACGCCGAGGGCCATGATGGCGAGCGTGATGAGGAGCGTGAGCATACTCAACGTCATCGAAAGCCGCCGAAGCCGGGCAAGCTCTTCCTCCGACACCCGCTCCCCGTTCGCCTGCCGCTCCAAGAGGTCGAGCTGCCGCGGACCGATGGAGAAGATGTGGAATCCCACCAGCACCAGCATGACCAGCAGCAAGGCCATCTTGATGGTGAATATCCACCCGTAGCGCAGGTCGAGGAACCCGACCTCGTCGCCTACGCCCCAATAGTCGCGCCAGGTGGAGATGAGGTACGTGCCTGCGATGAGGATGAGGCCCAGCCCCACGCCGCCGATGTAGCCGAATCGGCGCGTGATCGTCCGCATCGCCTTCACCCGCGTGGGCACATCGGCGATCCCCCGCGAGGCGGGCACCCATGCGAAGGCGAGAAAGAACTGCGGTCCCACCCACAGGGCGACGCCGAGGACGTGAAGCCAAACCATCAGGATGCGGATTCCGTTCTCCATCGCTCCCTCTCGTGCGCTGTGACGCGCCGTTCGAGAGGCTACGATACAGGGAGATGTTCGAATCGATCGACGACGTCCGCCGACTCCTCGCCGGCCAGAACTACTTCGCCGACCGCGAAATCGCGACGGTCGTCTTTCTGGCGGCGAAGCTGCAGAAGCCGATCTTCCTCGAGGGTGAAGCCGGCGTCGGAAAGACCGAAATCGCCAAAGCCCTCGCCGCCGGGATGGGCTCGCCCCTCATCCGTCTGCAGTGTTACGAGGGGCTCGACGCCCATCACGCCCTGTACGAATGGAACTACGCGAAGCAGCTCCTCCGCATCAAGCTCGCCGAGGCGGGAGGAGAGGACGCGCACGCCGTCGAACGTGAGCTCTTCAGCCGCGACTACCTCATCCCGCGGCCGCTCCTCCAGGCGCTCCTGGCCGACGGCCCGAACCCGCCCGTCCTCCTCATCGACGAGGTGGACCGGGCCGACGAGGAGTTCGAGGCGTTCCTCCTCGAAATCCTCGCCGACTTCCAGATCTCCATCCCCGAGCTCGGCACGATCCGTGCCCATCGGCCGCCCTTCGTGGTCCTCACGAGCAACCGCACGCGGGAGATTCACGACGCCCTGAAGCGCCGTTGCCTCTATCTCTGGATCGGCTACCCCAGCTTCGAACGGGAGCTGGCTATCGTCCGGGCGAAGGTTCCCGGCATCGATGAGCGTCTGGCTGCGCAGCTCTGCGCCTTCATGCAGCGCCTCCGCCAGGAGGACTTCTACAAGAAGCCGGGGGTGGCCGAGACCATCGACTGGGGGATGGCGCTGGTCGCACTCCATCGCGACGCGCTCGACGAGGAGACGATCGAAGCCACGCTCGGCTGCATCTTCAAATACGCCGAGGACATCGAGGCCTTCCGGCGTCGCGGCCTTTGGCAGCGCTTCCTCGCCGAGCTTCCCCAACGCGCCTGAGGGCGGCAAGCGCGCAGGCTCCCGTTTGCTACCCTAAAGACCGAGGGCAATCTCTCGCGGAGGTGCTCCGTTCGCGTACCGACCGCCCGACCACCCCTTCCTCGAGCGGCTCTCGCAGCAGGTGTTGTTCGCGGCGGGCCCCATCGGCTCGTCCATCCTCGCTCTGCGCCCGCCACCGAACTACGGCGGGAAGGACGGCTGTAACGAATACCTCGTCATCTCCGACCCCGAAGCCGTCGCTCGCATCCAGCGCAGCTTCTACGCCGTCGGCTGCGATGCCGTCGACAGCGTCAGCTTCGGCGCGAACCGCGTCGTCCTCTCGGAGTATGGGCTCGAAGACCGCGTTCGCGAACTCAACCGCCTTGCAGCCCAGCAGATCGGCAAGGTTCGCGACGAGTTCTCGACCCCGGAGTGGCCACGCTACAGCTTCGGGACCATGGGGCCCGGCACGAAGCTCCCCTCGCTCGGCCACATCACCTGGGACGAGCTCGTGCCGAGCTACCGCGAGCAGGCCATCGGGCTCATCGAGGGCGGCATCGACGTCCTCAAGGTCGAAACCTGCCAGGACCTCCTCCAGACGAAGGCGGCGTTGGCCGGCATCGCCGAAGCCTTCGACCATCTGAAGGTCAGGCTGCCGGTCATCGTCTCCGTCACCATCGAGACGACGGGGACGATGCTCCTCGGGTCCGACATCGCTTGCGCCCTCACCGTGCTGGAAGCGCTCGACCTGGTGGATGTCATCGGGATCAACTGCGCCACCGGCCCCGAGCAGATGGTGGAGCACGTCCGCTACCTTGCCGAGCACTGCCGTCGTCCGGTCTTCGTGGGGCCGAACGCCGGCCTTCCGCAAATCGTTGATGGGCAGGCGTGCTACCCCCTCTCACCGGAAGAGTTCGCCCGATACCAGCGCATCTTCGTCGAGGAGTTCGGCACGAACATCGCTGCCGGCTGTTGTGGCACGACGCCCGCCCACTTCGAAGCCGCGATCCGGGCCATCGGCCGCCGGCCGCCGAAGCCGCGTTCGCCGGTGTACGAACCTGCCTGCGCCTCGCTCTACACGAGCGTCCCCTTCCGCCAGGAAGCCTCGGTGCTGGTGGTGGGCGAGCGAATGAACGCCACCGGCTCCAAGGCGTTCCGCGAACGGCTGCTCGCTGGCGACCTCGACGGAATGGTCGCGCTCGCCCGCGAGCAGGCTGCCGAAGGTGCGCACGTGCTCGACGTGATGGTCGACTACGTCGGTCGTGACGGCGTCGCCGACATGGAACGGCTCGTGGCTGCCCTCCGGACCCAGACGACTCTGCCTTTGGTCTTCGACTCAACGGAGCCGCCAGTGATCGAAGCGGCGCTGAAGCTCTACGGCGGCAAGGCGATCGTCAACTCCATCAACCTGGAGGACGGCGGCGCGAAGCTTCACCGTCTCCTGCCCATTATCAAGCGGCACGGCGCCGCTGCCGTCGCCCTCGTCATCGACGAGGAAGGCCAAGCGCGGACCGCCGAGTGGAAGCTGCGCGTTGCCCGCCGCATCTGGGACATCGCCGTCAACCAGTACGGGATGGAGCCCAGCGACCTCCTCTTCGATATGCTCACCTTCCCCATCGGCACCGGGCAGGAGGAGGTTCGTCGCGACGCCCTCGAAACCCTCGAGGCCATCCGAGCCTTCAAGCTCGAACACCCCGAGTCCCTCACTATCCTTGGGGTCTCGAACGTCTCCTTCGGGCTCAAGCCGGCCGCCCGCCGGGTGCTCAACTCCGTCTTCCTCCACGAAGCGCGCCGCGCCGGCCTCGATGCCGCCATCGTCAACGCGCGCCAGATTCTGCCCCTCAACCGCATCCCCGAGGAACAGGTCGAAGCGGCGCTCGACCTCATCTACGACCGGCGGCGGCCTCCCACCCCCGAGGAGCCCGACGGCTACGACCCCCTCGTCCGCTTCATGGCCCTCTTCGAAGGCGTCGAAAACGAGCGCCTCGAACGGGTCGACCGCAGCTCCCTCCCAGTGGAAGAGCGGCTGAAGCAGCGAATCATCGACGGCGACCGTCGCGGGCTCGAAGCCGACTTGGAGGAAGCGCTCCAGCGGTACGACCCGCTCGCCATCATCAACGACATCCTCCTCGAGGGGATGAAAGTGGTCGGCGACCTCTTCGGGGCCGGCAAGATGCAGCTTCCTTTCGTGCTCCAGAGTGCGGAAACGATGAAGGCCGCCGTCGCCTACCTCCAGCCGCGCATGGAGCGCGTGGAAGGAAAGTCGAAGGGGAAGATTGTCCTCGCCACCGTCAAGGGCGACGTCCACGATATCGGCAAGAACCTCGTCGACATCATCCTGAGCAATAACGGCTACACGGTCTACAACCTCGGCATCAAACAGCCGATTCAGAACATCATCGAGAAGGCGCTGGAGGTCGATGCCGACGCCATCGGGCTGAGCGGGCTCCTGGTGAAGAGCACCGTCGTCATGCGGGAAGACCTGGAAGAGCTGAACGCGCGCGAGCTCTTCCACTTCCCGGTGCTGCTCGGCGGCGCGGCCCTCACCCGCAGATACGTCGAAGAGGAGCTGCGGCGGGTGTACAAGGGCCAGGTGTTCTACTGCCAGGACGCCTTCGAGGGGCTCCAGACTCTCGACCGGTTGCTGGGTAACCGCGGCGAGGCGGAGCCGCCTGCCTCCCAGCCCGGCTCAGCGACTGGAGGCGAGGGCGAGTCCGAGGACACGGGGTACGAACCAGTGCGGCTGTCCGGACCCGGTGCTCCGCTCCCGCCCGAGGCCTTCGAGTACGCCCGCAGCAACGTTCGACGCGACGTCCCGGTCCCGAAGCCGCCCTTCTGGGGAGTTCGCGTCGTGAAAGGCATCCCGCTGCGGGAGATCTACCCCTACATCAACGAGGTAGCGCTCTTCCGCGGTCAGTGGCAGTACCAGAAGGGGAAGCGCAGCGACGAGGAGTACGAGCGGTTCATCGAGGAGGAGGTGCGCCCCATCTTCCGCCGTTGGCAGGAGCGGGCTATCGCCGAGGGGCTCCTCATTCCTCAAGTGGTGTACGGCTACTTCATGTGCCAGGCCGACAAGAACGACCTCATCGTCTGGCCGCGGGTGGAGAACGGCCGTCCGGCGGGCGAGCCGGTGCGCTTCCATTTCCCCCGCCAGCCCACCGGCCGGCGTCTTTGCATCGCCGACTTCTTCCGGGACGTCGAGAGCGGTGAGTACGACACCGTCGCCTTCACGCTCGTAACCGTCGGCCCGCGGGCGAGCGAGTTCGCCCGCGAGCTCTTCGAACGGAACGAGTACCGGGATTACCTCCACTGGCACGGCTTCGCCGTCGAGACGGCCGAGGCGCTGGCCGAGTACTGGCACAAGCGCGTCCGCGAGGAGCTCGGCATCGCCGGCAAGGATAAGCCGACCATTCGGGAGCTCTTCGCCCAGGGCTACCAGGGGGCGCGGTACTCGTTCGGCTACCCTGCCTGTCCCGACCTGGAGGAGCAGGCGAAGATCGCCCAGCTCCTCGACCCCTCGCGGATCGGCGTCGAGCTGAGCGAGACGTTCCAGTGGCACCCTGAACAGACCACGAGTGCGATCATCGTGCACCATCCCGAGGCGCGGTACTTCGTTATCCGCTGACCTTCCGCCGGGGCCGCCCAGCCGGTACCCTTCGTTGCCATGGGACTCCTCGAAGGCAAGAAGGCCCTCATCTTCGGCGTCGCCAACGACCACTCCATCGCTTGGGGCATCGCCCAGGCCTTCCACCGAGAGGGAGCGGAGCTGGGCTTCGCCTACACCGTCGAGGCGCTCGAAAAGCGTGTCGTGCCCCTCGCCCAAAGCCTCGGCGCGGACTTCGTCCGCTACTGTGACATCCGCTCCGACGAGTCCATCGCCGAAACGTTCGCCGCCGCGGCCGAACGCTTCGGTCGTTGCGACATCCTCATCCACTCGGTCGCCTACGCGCCCCAGGAAGACCTCCGCGCCCGCTTCGTCGAGACGAGCCGCGATGGCTTCCTGTTGGCGCACGACATCTCGGTCTATTCGCTCATCGCCCTCACCCGTGCCGCGCGCCCCATCATGGACGGCGGCGGCTCGGTGCTCACCCTCACGTACTACGGGGCGGTGAAGGTGGTCCCGAAGTACAAGGTGATGGGCGTTGCCAAGGCGGCGCTCGAGGCCACCGTGCGGTACCTCGCCGAGGACCTCGGTCCCGAAGGAATCCGGGTGAACGCCATCAGCGCCGGCCCCATTCGCACCCTCGCCGCCAGCGGGATCTCCGGGTTCCGCACCTTCCAGAAGGCCTTCGCTACGGTAGCTCCTCTCCGGCGGCAGGTCACCATCCACGATGTCGGTAACGCTGCCGTCTTCCTCTGCAGCGATGCCGCATCGGCCATCACCGGCGAAATCCTCTACGTCGACGCCGGGTACAACATCATGGGCATGCCGCCGCTCGACGACGAGTGACCTCCCCGTTCGCGCGCATCGAACCGTACGACCGCTCCCGCCACGCCGAGGGGCCCTGGCAGGTGGTGGCGGCCGTCTTCGACGAGTACGGCTTCCCGTTCGCCGCTTTCGATTACGATGCCGACCTCCGTGAACCGGAGCAGTGGTATCCCCCCGATCGGGGAGGTATGGCGGTCGCCGTGGACGGGGCGGGCGACGTCGTCGGCTGCGTCGCCGTCGAGGGGAACCCTGGTGGCGTCTTCGAACTGCACCGGCTCTACGTGCTCGCCAGGGCTCGCCGCCGGGGTATCGGCGAGGCCCTCGTCCGCTGGGCGGTCGCCCGCGCGCGGGAGCTTGGGGGCGTCGCCCTGGTAGCCTACTCGGACATCGCCTTCACCGATGCGCATCGCTTGTACGAGCGGCTCGGCTTTCGGCGTTTCCGCTTCCGGTACGCGCCCGACCCCTGGCGCAGCCGTGAATGGGGCTTTCGCCTCGACCTCGCCTCCGCTCAGTCGCAGGCTGCGCCACCCACGGCGATCGCGTGCGAAGCGAAGAGTGGGTCGCGGTCGGCGAAGTAGAGCACGATGTGCACGCGGTAGCAGCCTGGGGCGTCGAAGACGATCGTCGCCGAGCTCTCCCCTGCGTCCAGGAACTGTCCGCCGCTCGCGCTCCACTGCGCTTGCAAGAACGCTGTCCCGTCGAGCCCCGTTGAGGCGTTCACGAGCGTAACCTGTTCGCCCACCTCGGCCGATGCCGGCCCCGAAATGCGTGCTTGCGGGTCAGCCGGCGTCGGCGTGGCGGTCGGCGTCGAGGTGGGTGTGGGTGTCGGCGTGGGCGGAACGGGAGTTGGCGTCGCGGTCGCCGGCACGCGCGTCGGGGGCCGCGCCGTGGGCGAGGTCGCAGCCGTGGCGGTTGCGGCGGCTCCCGCTGGCCGGGGCGTCGGCGTCGATGTCGCGGTCGCCGTCGGCGAAGCTGGGCCGGGCGTCCGTTCCCCAGCGACCTGGTGCGTCGGGGCCGGCGTCTCGGTGCCGCTCCTGGAAGCGGGTGGCGACGAGTCGCCGTTGCCCGTGAGGAACGAGGCCCCCACCAACGCCAGCCCGCCGGCTACGAGCAAGCCCCCGAGCACGGTGAGCACGGTGTTCACCCGCTCACCGCCACGACCCCCCTGAGGCAGGTAGCCGATCTCCCGCGCGAACTCGACGACCGCCCGCTCGAACCGTTCCGGGGATTCCAGGTTTGCGGCATGCCCGGCTCCCTCCAGCGTGACGGCTCGCGCGAGGCCTGGCGGCAGCGCTTTCAGGAGCTTCGGAGCGTTCTCGACGAATTCGGTGTCCCGGTCGCCGATGACCACCAACACCGGCACCTGCAGCTCGCGCAGCCGCTCGACCGCGTTGACGTTCGCCACCAGCTCGGCGGCGGTGTGCGCGATCCCCTGGGGCGTCAACCGGTCGAAGTCTTCGGTAAGGAGCTGCTTCGCGCGCTCGGGCAGGCGTCGCGAATGCGCAGGGTACAGCCGCGTCGACTTCAGGAACGCCGTCCCTTCGCGGCGAACCCGCTCCGCGAGGGCTTCGAGGTTGGCCCGCGCCTCTTCGCGCCAGACCGCATCGCCGGCGGCGGAGTTCGAGTTGATCACGATGACGCCCGCCGTCCTCTCCGGATGTTCGAGGGCGAAGAGGAGCGCGAGCGCCCCGCCCAGGGAGTGGCCGCAGAGGAGGGCCTGGCGATACCCCAGCTCGTCGAACAGACCGAGGAGGCGTTCCAGTGCCCGCTCCGGCCGATAGGCAGCGGGGTGGTCCGGCGCGTCGGAGTCACCATGGCCGAGGAGCTCCACCGTCGTGACCTCGAAGTACTGCCGGAGTCCCTCGATGTTGTCGGCGAAGGAGGCGCTGCTGGCGGTGAAGCCGTGAAGGAGGACGATCGGCGGCCCCTCGGCCGCGCCCCGAAAGACGAAGTACGCGATCCGTTCGCCGGGCGGGCCGAACAGCGGCATGTGCCGAATGTATTCGGCCCCGCGCCTTCGCGAAAGCGCCGCCGCGGCTGTACCGTTCCCTCGGCTACGATGGTCCCCATGGACCTCGACTTCGCGCTCGTGGCTGACTACGCAGAAGTGATCGCCGGCAAGCTCTACCTCATGGGCGGCGGTTGGGACACCCTCCACGTTCCGAACGTCCCCGCCGCTATCCGCTTCGCCGTCGCGCTCGGCGTCCGGTTCGAATGGGACGAGACGAACCGGCAGGTGCCCATCCGCGTCACCGTCGAAGACGACGACGGTGCGGCCTACGCTCGCGCCGAGGGCTCCGTCTCCGTCGGCCGGCCGCCCGATCTGCCGCCGGGAAGCCCGCAGGTCGCGAAGCTGGCGCTCGTCCTTGGCCTCTCCCTGCCCCGGTACGGCGGGTACCGGGTGCTCGTCACCGCGGGGGAAGGGGAAGCCGAGCGGACCCGCTCGCTGCCGTTCCGGCTGGTTCGCGCCCCTACGGTGTGACTTCGAACGCCCAGCTCACCAGCTGGCGGGGCGGCTCGTTCAGGTTGAACGGGTTCTGCACCGCCACCGCCGCCTCATGGACCCCCAACGGCAAGCCCTCGGGCGGCTGGTAGCACGCCGTCCCTTCCTGCGAATCCAGCGTCGAGAGGTACCACACCAGCCGGTCCGTCACCTCCACGCCGTCGACAGCCATCCGGAACCAGAGGGTTCGTTCCGGCAGCCCGCCGAAACTGGCTCGAACGCAGACGCCTCGCGGTGCCTGGAGGCCGTCGCTGCGGGTCTCGGCCTGCGAGACACGCGAAGCGTGAGCCGGAGTCACCGCGAGCACGTTCCCTCCCAGCGAAGGCGGCGGTCCGAACGGGTCCTCGGTCGGCGTCGGCGACGCCGTTCCTCCCCCGTCGGAGCCTCCGCACGCCCCGACCACTGCGGCGATGGCGGCGAGAGCGGCAATCAGTAACACCGAGCGGCGCACGTCGCGAAGGCTACCAGAGGCTGCCGCCTCGGGCGACGCGGTACGGCGAGCCGTTGGCGTTCCCACTACCGATGCAGACGGCGGAGGTGAACGCGTGCGGCGGTGGCCGCTCCTCGAGCCCTCTCCCGCTCTCCCGACCGAGCTCGGTCGTGTCGTTCCCCTCCCGTAGGCTCCCCGCGCTGCGCGCCTTCGACCGCTTCCCCATGCCCTCACCGACCCGGCGATTCCATCGTGGGCTTCCCCGGGGCGGAACCCCGGAGGAGTTCGCGGCCGGCCAGGGAGCGGGCCGCTGCCTCGCCGAAGCCGAAGCCGGAGGCGCGGCTTCGGGACGGCTCCACCTGGGGTGGCCTTGCGGGATCTCCGAACAAAGATGCCGCAGCCGTCTCGGTCCGGTCCCGATTGACCGGCCCCGCGACCGCTGCGACACTCCCACGTCGTGGACGCCGCGAACGAGCCGACTCGCCGGGCGCAGGCATGACCGTCCGCCGCCCGATTCGCCGGCGCCTGATGGGCACGCACGTGGCCACCGTGCGGGCTCCCCGGCCTGCGCGGGCGGTGGGCAGCGGCTCGGTCCAGTTTCTGCTCGGCTTCGGGAGCATCCTCGGCGTAGGAACGCTGCTCCTCTCCCTCCCCGTGTCCACCGAATCCGGGCATGCGACGCCGGTTCTCGACGCGTTCTTCACCGCCACGTCGGCCCTCTGTGTCACTGGCCTGGTGGTGGTCGATACCCAGGCCCACTGGAACTTCTTCGGCGAGGCCGTAATCCTCGCCCTCATCCAAATCGGCGGGCTTGGCTACATGGCCGGCGCGAGCGTGGTGCTCTGGATCATCGGCGGCCGGCTGGGCGTTCGTGACCAGTACATGCTCCGCCTCTATTACGGCGCCCCCACCATGGGCGAAACGTTGACGTTCGTCCGACGCGTGGTGCTCTACGCGGTCGGCTTCGAAGCGGTGGGTGCGCTCGTCCTCTTCCTCGCCTTCGGCATGGCCGGCGTGGGATGGGCCCGCTCCGTTTGGTGGGGCATCTTCCACGCCCTTTCGGCCTTCAACAACGCCGGCTTCAACGTCACCGGCGTCGACCTCATCCCCTTTGCCGACGTCCCGTACGTCATCATCCCCCACGCCATCCTCATCGTCTTCGGCGGATTGGGAGCGGTCCCTGTCCTGACAGCCCTTCAGCGCCGGTCGTGGCGGCGCCTGAATCTCGACTCGCGGCTCATCTTCGTGACGTCGGCCTGCCTCATCCTGGGCGGTACTGCCTTCATCGCCGCGGCGGAGTGGCGCAACGAGGCGACGCTCGGCGCCCTCTCGCCGTGGCACCGCATCGATGTCGCCTTCTTCCAGGCGGTCACGCCTCGCACGGCTGGCTTTTCGGCGATCGACATCGGCAAGGCGAGCGAAGAGTCGCTCTTCTTCCTCCTCGGCCTCATGTTCATCGGTGGCGCGGCCGGGTCGACCGCCGGGGGTATCAAGGTCGGAACGTTGGCGATCCTCATCGCCGCGGTGGTGGCGGTGCTGTTGGGCCGGGACGAGGTGTCGGCCTTCGGCCGCCGCGTCCACCGAGGAGTCATCTTGCAGGCGCTCGCCATCGTGGTGACCTTCCTGGCGATGCTCTTCGTGCTCACGGTGGCGCTCTTGGCCACGACCGACTTCGACTCCTTGGCCACCCTCTTCGAAGTGCAGAGCGCGATGGGGACCGTGGGGCTCTCGACGGGCATCACCCCCTCGGTGGGCGCGGCAGGGAAGGTGATCCTCATCGTCGGGATGCTCTTCGGGCGCTTCGGTCCCCTGGTGATGGTCCTCGAAATGACGCGGGTCCGCCGGAAATCGATCTTCCGCCTGCCGGAAGATAGCATTCGCCTCGGATAAGGAGTTCCCATGGATGTCGCCATCCTTGGCCTCGGGCGCTTCGGCACCCAGCTCGCCCGAGAGCTCGTTCGCCTCGGCGTCCAGGTCCTCGCGGTCGATCGCGACGAGGAGCGGGTCAACGAGGTAGTCGAAGAGGTCTTCCTCGCCGCCCAGGGGAACGTCGCCGACGTCGAGTTTCTGGAGTCATTGGGCCTGCACAGCTACGACTCCGTGGTCGTCGCCATCGGCAACGACGTTGCGACGAGCGTCCTCGTAACCCTCACGCTGAAGCAGCACCTCCGCCACCGCCACGTGGTCGCCAAGGCTCGCGACGACCAGCACACCCGGGCGTTGGAGCTGGCAGGGGCGGACGTCGTTACGAATCCGGAGAAGGAGGCGGCCATTCGCTTGGCCCATACCCTCGGCGCCCGGACCGTGAGCGACTACATGGCCCTGGTGGGCGACTACGGCCTGGCGCGTGTCCGCGCGCCCGTGAGCGCGCATGGCCACACGCTCGAAGAGCTGGACATCGGCAAGCGTTACAAGGTTTTCCTGGTGGCCCGCATCCGGGGCGACAAGGTGAGCTTCAACCCGGCGCTGGACGAGGTGGTCCAACCTGGCGATGCCTGGATCGTCGCCGGTCGGGACGCCGACATCCGCGAGCTGCAGCGGTAGGCCCTCTCGACACGCTCCGCGGTATCGGGCAGTCTTGCCGCGAGACCTCCGGGGAGGGGCGTCATGGCGGCCGAGTTCACTCCAGCCCTTGCTTCTCTGCTCTTCGAGCAGGCGCCCGACGGCATCATTTTCGCCGACCGCGACGGAGTCATCCGCGCCTGGAACGCCGCCGCCGAGCGGATCTTCGGCTTCCGACGCGAGCACGCCGTGGGCCAGAGCCTCGACCTCATCATCCCCGAGCAGTTCCGGGAGGCGCACTGGCGGGGCTACCGTCGGGCCATCGAAGAAGCTTCCACCAAATACGAGGGCCGTCACATGCCCACCCGTTCCCATCGGGCCGACGGCTCCACCCTCTACGTCGAGCTGAGCTTTTCCATCGTCACGGAAGGCGGGCGGGCCATCGGCGCGCTCGCCCACGTGCGCGACATCACCGAGCGGTTCCAGCGGGAGCGCGAGAACCGAAAACGAATGCAGGAGCTCGAACGTCGACTGGAAGCGCTGCAGACGGGGTAGGGCTCAGCCGCTCCGCAGCGCCTTCAGGGCCTCGTTGACCGCGAGGGGTACGCTCTCCTCCGGGAAGGGCTTCGTAAGCGCTTCCACCACCGGCGTGAGCGTCGGCGTGACGAGTGAACGCAGGACGTGGTGCGCGCCTTCACGGAACCAGGGAGACTCCACCCGCTGCAGGAGCCGCTCGAGCAGGGGTATCACCGCTGCTTCGCGCAGTTCGATGAGCGCCACGGCCGCCAGCCAGCGAACTCCGCCGTCCTCGTCTTCCAGCGCATCCAGCAAGGCGGGAATGGCTGCCGGGTCCCGCAG
The DNA here is from genome assembly GCA_002898215.1 of bacterium HR29. Classification (GTDB taxonomy): domain Bacteria; phylum Chloroflexota; class Dehalococcoidia; order Tepidiformales; family Tepidiformaceae; genus HRBIN29. The sequence goes on from BEIF01000002.1 coordinate 350,344, forward strand.
GGCCGCCAGCTCCCGGCAAGCACGGGCCCGTTCGGTGTCGCTGCCGTTCCGCAGCCGTTCGATAAGCTGCTCGCTGGTGCGCGGCTCCGACCGTTCGCTCGTCACAGGCGCCTCCTCGCACGAACGTGTGTGGCATGTGCCCCTAACCCTGCCATGATGGCCGCCCCGCTGCCAAGCGCCAGTCGACACCGAACGGATTCCCCCTTCGGGCCCCCGAGCGTCACGTCGAGCAGATGCGGCACTCGCCAGTGAACTCCGCATGTGCGACGGCGCGTTCGCCGGCCACGAACGAGGGCACGCGCCCCAGCTCGAGCACCTGCTCACCCCGGCACCCGTAGCGGAAGACCGTGATCCCCTTGCAGCCCAGCTCGTAGGCCAACCTGAAGACCTCCCGTACGGCCTCCACCGAGGCGTTGGAGGGCAGGTTCACCGTCTTCGAAACGGCGTTGTCCGTGTGCCGCTGGAAGGCGGCTTGCATCCGCACGTGCCAGGCCGGCTCCAAGTCGAGCGCGACCGGGAAGAGCCGACGGATATGCTCCGGCACCTCCGCGACGTTGCGCACGGAGCCGGTCGCCTCCACGCGCTTCAGCACCGCCTCAGGGTCGAGACCTTCGCGGCGGAGCGCCCGGACGAAGAGCTGGTTGACTTCGGGGAGGTCCTGTCCGTCGAGCACGGTACGGTGATAGGCCAGGGCGAAGAGCGGCTCGATACCGCTCGAGGTCCCCGCGATGATGCTGATGGTCCCGGTCGGCGCGACGGTGGTCACCGTGGCGTTGCGCAGCGGCGGTAGGCCCCTCGCCTTCCACACGCTCCGCTCGAAGTTCGGGAAAGGGCCACGCTCCCTCGCGAGCAATGCCGATGCCTCCCGAGCTCCCTGGGCGATGCGCTCCATGAGGCGTTCCGCAAACGAGAGCGCCTCGTCCGAGTCGTACGGGATGCCGAGCTCGATCAGGGCATCGGCGAAACCCATCACGCCCAAGCCGATCTTGCGGTTCGCCTTCGTCATCTCCGCGATGGCCGGGAGGGGGAAACGGTTCACTTCGATCACGTCGTCGAGGAAGCGCACCGCTAGCTGCACGAGCTCGTCGAGCCGCTGCCAGTCGAAGGCGCCCCCTTCCGCCAGCCGGGCGAGGTTGATGGAGCCGAGGTTGCACGATTCGTACGGGAGGAGCGGCTGTTCGCCGCAGGGATTGGTGGCCTCGATTCGGCCAGCCTCCGGCGTCGGGTTGTGCCGGTTCACCTCATCGATGAAGAGCAGCCCCGGGTCGCCGTTCCGCCACGCCGCCTGACAGATGAGCTCCCACAGCTCGCGGGCGTCGACCGTCCTCACCCGCTCGCCGGTGCGGGGGTTGACGAGCGGGAACTCCGTCCCTCGTTCGATCGCCTCCATGAAGGCGTCGCTCACCGCCACGGAGAGGTTGAAGTTCGTCAGCGCGGTCCGGTCGTCCTTCACGGTGACGAAGGTCTCGATGTCCGGATGTTCCACGGCGAGGACGCCCATGTTCGCCCCGCGACGGCGTCCGCCCTGCTTGATGACGTCGGTGGCAACGTCGAACACGCGCATGAAGGAGACCGGACCAGACGCCACGCCACCCGTCTCCGCCACCACGTCGCCCGCTGGCCGGAGGCGGGAGAAGGAAAACCCCGTTCCGCCGCCCGTCTGATGGATGATCGCCATCTCGGCTACGGCGCCGAAGATGCCGGGGATGCTGTCGGGCACCGGGAGGACGAAGCAGGCCGAAAGCTGGCCGATGGCGGTGCCGGCGTTCATCAGCGTCGGAGAGTTGGGGAGGAACCATCGGCCGGCCATCGCTTCGTAGAAGGCGGCCTCCCAACGGGTTCGCTCCTGGGGGCGGAAGCGCTCCTCGGCCAGGGCGACCGCAGCCGCCACCCGGCGGAAAAGCTCCTCGGGCGTCTCGATGACCCGCCCTTCGGCATCCTTCCGCAGGTAGCGGTGGCGGAGCACCGCCAGGGCGTTCGGCGTCAGCCCTAGGTCGTCCATCGGCTCCATCCTCGCCCTGGCAGAGGCGGCCCTGCAAGCATTCGTTTCGCGGCTGACGGGACCTTCACGTCTCCGCGCGGACACGTGCTTTGCGGACAGCAGCGGGGGCGGCGCCGCGAGCATTCGTCTCTCGGCTGGCGGGACCGGTACCGGCGCCCCAGCCGGAGCTGAGCGGGAACGATGGACCGTTCGGGGCTGGAAATTGGGGTCGCTCGGCCCTCGGAACGGCGGTGACGGTAGCTACCCTCGCAATCGGAATCCCACAGCGAGGAGGTCGGAATGGCGCGCGAAGTCGTCACGTGGGACCCCTTCCGCGAACTTGCAGCCTGGCGCGAACGGCTGCAGCGCCTCTTCGGTGAGTGGCCGGAGGTCGGCGAGTTCGAGGGCACGGCCGGTCTGGCCATCGACGTCTACCAGGACGACCGGGGCTACGTCGTGAAGGCGGCGGTTCCCGGCGTCAAGCCCGAGGACGTGGAGATCACGGTCGACGACGACGTGCTCCGCATCAAGGCGGAATCGAAGCAGGAGGAGGAGGTGAAGGAGGACCGGTATCTCCGCCGCGAGATCCGCTGGGGTGCGGTGCAGCGTGCGCTGCGCCTGCCGCCGGACGTCGACGTCGACAAGATCGAGGCGAGCTTCGAGAACGGCATCCTGACGCTCCGGCTGCCGAGGAAGCCGGAGGCGAAGCCCCGCACGATCAAGGTGCAAGCGAAGGGCTGAGTGGCCGAGACCGGACGGCCGCCAACACGGAAGGACAGGCCGGGGTTGCTTCCCGGCCTGTCTGCCATTCCTACGAGGGCCCCATCAGGCGCGCTCGAGCAGCTCCCGCACGCCTTTCGGGAGAGACTGGAACACGTCTTCCACTTCGCCAGCGCTAACGTGTTTCCGAAGCACTGCCCATGCGGCGGGGATCGCCTTTTCCGGGTCGATGGTCTTCACCGGGCAGCGCTCCATGAAACGGGCGACGAATTCGTCGCCGCCACGTTCGTGGAGCAGGTCGTGTCCTGGGTCCCAGCCCTCGTAGAAGAAGCCCCGCAGTAGGACCGGGAGCTGCGCCGCCAACTGTGCAGCTTCGTCGACCTGCAGGTGGTCGCGGAGAAGCTGAAGGAACGTCCGCAGCGCTTGGAAGCCATGGTGGCGGTCCGAGCCCATCCGCTCCGCCACTTCGTCGATCCAGGTGTAGGTGAGTTGTACCGTCTCGTCGATACCTTCGAGTCCGCGTTCCGCCATCGCTCACCTCCGTCCTTGGGAATCACACTTTCCGCTCTCCAGCGTAGGGGAGCAGGGGAAGCCCCGAACCGCCGATCGGCCCCGGACGGCGGGGCCGATGGTGCCGTGATGGGATGGAGGAGGTGGCGAGGTCTCGAGGCTCGGCGCCGGGTCCCCCTCGCGACGGTCGGGGGCCACGGCCTCGCCTGGGGTTGGCGGCGCCGCGTCTCCGCATCGTCCGCTGGCAGCGGCTCGGCCCGCACCGGCTAGCGCGGAAGCCTCCTCCAAGCGCCGTTCGGAGTGTGAGCCCTCGGTGCGGATGGGCGGCAACCGTTGCCAGGTTCACGCCCCGAAGGACGGCGCGGTCCCCTCAACTCCCCGAGCCTCGGTGCACGCCGAGCTCCACCTTCTCCCCCCTCCGGAGGACCGCCTCCACCAGGTTCATGGGGCAGAAGGGCCCACACATGCTGCACGCCTTCGTCATAGAGCCTCGTTCCTCCTTCAGGCGGCGGGCCTCCTCGGGGAAGAGGCAGAGGGCGAACTGCCCCTCCCAGTCCAAGCGGTAGCGAGCCTCGGACATGCGCCGGTTCCGCTCCAGCGCTCGAGGGTTACCCCGGGCCACGTCCGCGGCGTGGGCGGCGATCTTGAAGGCGATGACCCCTTCCTTCACGTGCTCCACCGTGGGCAGGCCCAGGTGCTCCGCGGGGGTGAGGTAGCAGAGCATGTCCGCCCCCAGCCACCCTGCCATGGCCCCACCGATGGCCCCGGCGATGTGGTCGAAGCCAGCGGCAGTGTCCACGGGGAGCATCCCCAGGATGTAGAAGGGCGCGCCCCCGGTCAGCTTCTTCTGCACCTGGACGTTGGTGGCGATCTCGTTCAAGGGGATGTGCCCTGGGCCCTCCACCATGGCCTGGACCCCTGCCCGCCGGGCCCTCTCCGCCAGCTCCCCGATGGTGAGGAGCTCGGCGACTTGGGCGCGGTCGGTGCTGTCCGCCAACGACCCCGGCCGAAGCCCGTCCCCGAGGGAGAGGGTCATGTCGTAGGTACGGGCGATGTCCAGGAGGTCGTCGAAGCGGGCGTAGAGAGGGTTCTCCTCTCCGCGGTGGAGCATCCAGGCGGCCATGAGCCCGCCTCCTCGGCTCACAATGCCCGTGGTTCGCGAGGTGTGACGGTACGCCTCCAAGCTCTTCAGGGTCACGCCGACGTGAACGGTGATGTAGTCGACCCCTTCCTGTCCGTGCTCCTCGATGACCTCGAAGAGCTCGTCCGCGGACATGTCGAAGAAGCTCTTCCGTCGGGCGGCCCGGAACTCCGCCTCGTAGATGGGCACCGTACCCAGGGGGACGGTGGCCACCTCCAGGATGCGCCGCCTGACCGCCTTGAGGTCGCCCCCCGTGGAGAGGTCCATCACCGTATCCGCTCCGTACGCGATGGCTACCCGGGCCTTCTCCACCTCCTCCTCCGGGTTCACGTAGTCATAAGAGGTCCCGAGATTGGCGTTCACCTTGACGGAGAGGCCCTCCCCGATGCCCTTGAAGTCCCGGAGGGTGTGGTGATTGGGGTTCCGCGGGATGACGATCCGCCCCGCCGCCACTCTCTCCCGGACGAACTCGGGGGAAACCCCTTCCTGTTCGGCCACGTACGCCATCTCGTCGGTGACGATGCCTCGCTTCGCTGCTTCAAGCTGGGTCATGCCTTTCCTCCCGAGAGGTCAATGGCTGCCGCGTCCCGCCACGGGGAACGCCAGCGCGGTTCCGCTCGCATCGTGTAGGGACCAGTAGCGCCCTGCCCGACCTCCGAGCGCGACGGGGGTGCCGGCCTTCCCTTCGCCCGGGAAGGGGGAACGCCCGCGCGCCGCAGGTCCGGAGAGCCGAGGAAAACAGGCGGGGTTTGCTGTCCCGCCCGAACCGGGGACGGCGGAGGCTCCTCCGCCCCTGGGAGGCCCTGCCTCCGTCGCCGGAAGGGGAACGGTCAGCGCGCAGCCGGAGCAAGCGGACGTGCATCAGCGGCACGCGGTCGGCGCGTCGGACGGACGCCGGCTCCGGTCGGTCGTTCGGAGGTGAGGGCGGTCGGGAGCGGCGCATTCGTGCGGCCGTCCGCCTTCCGCGGGCCCCGGCTGAGCTGGCACGCCATCGGCCCGCCCCGCCCCACGCCCCCCTCCCTCTGCCAACGGCGCGTTCCGTGCGGTCGACGAGCCCCTGGCGTGTCCAGCGCGGTCCTCGGGGCGTTGGCCGCGAGAATCCGGCGACCGACGCGTCGCTCCCTCCGCGGGCGACCGTTGTTCGGGTTGCTCCGAGGGGAGCCGGCCGGTGCGGTCCGAAGAGGGGGAGCGAGGTCCATGAAGGGGGGTCGTGCATAGGCTTCCCTCCGCCGGCATTACCCGGATCAGGTTCCGAGGGTTGCTGGGAAGGACCCAGCTCTCAGCCCTTCGATTCGGGCACCCCTAGCCTGCCAAGCCGTCGCCATTATACGCCCGGAGGAGGGGCGCGTCTGCCGCACACCGCCGCGCGTCGGGCTCCGCTCGGCCTTCGGCATTTCTTGCCTCCTTCTCGGCGCCTGGGCGCTCGGGGGCATCTTCGTTCGACGGTCGCGTCCCTGAGCCGTTGTCCCTCACGGCATCGGGTGCGCGCGAAACGCCGGCGGGCCGGGTCTGGTGGCCCGGCCCGCCGACAACGGATGGAGCCGTGAACCAGCGTCAGTAGCGGAACGAAGTGGTTGTGCTCGTCGAGCTCGAGGAGTCCGAATCCGAATCGTCAGGCTTGCCGAACCATCCGTGGCGATGGTGCCCGCGGCCGAATCCCTTGAAGGCCGGAACGGCGTCGATGATGGAGTCGAGGTTCGCGGTGAAGCTCTCGAGCTTCGCGTCCGCCTCCTCCTGGGTAATCCGGCCGTTGGCGACGGCTTCGTCGAGCTTCGCCTTGACCTGGTCCGTGAGGAAGGTCTTCAGCTCGTCGCGCGACTTGCCGTGCGCCTCGGCGATCTGCGCCAGCGACTTCCCACTCTGAATCTCGCTCCGGAGGGTGGCCACGTCGGTGCCGAGGAAGGTCGCCAGCTCCTCGAGGCTCGTTCCGCACAAGCCGGGACCGAAGCCGAAGCGGCCGAACCCGCGCGGTACTCCGAACCACACGGTATCGGAGCTCTCGATCTTCTCGCGGATGGCGTCGGCGGTCTCCTGGCTGATGACCCCCTCCTGGACGAGCTGGTCGAGCTGCTCGAGGTTCGTGTCCTTGATGGCCTGCTTCAGCGTGTCGACGTCGACCCCCAGGCGGTTGGCCAGGCTCTGGAGGTACGCCTCCTTGCGGTCCGTCTCGCTGCCGTTGGTCTGGGCGAAGACGGTGATGACGCCGCCGGCGATGACCACGGCCAGCAGGGCCGCGGCCAATCCGACGAGCAGGGCGGGGAACTTCCGGTGCGTGGTCATAGGCTATGTACCTCCTCTGTCGAGCTGAGGGGTCCGCTCTGGTCGTTCATGCAGCCTCCTATCGGTGGTGTCCGGGCGCCCGCCCGGCACCCTCGACCGTAAAGGCAGTCTCTCAGCCTTCCCTGAGAGCTTCATGAGAAGGCTCTCACCGTATCCGGGCCTTTACCTGAGCTCATGGCTCGAAGGGAGCCGCCCTTCGCCGTGCCGGTTCGAAGGGGCTTCTCGGCTACGTTGCCGCGAGGGAGTTACGCGGCCGGGAGCGTGACCTCGAATCGCGCCCCGCCTTCCGGGCTCTCGCGGACCTCGATGCGGCCCCGGTGCGCCTCGGCGATGCTCTTCGCGATGGCGAGCCCGAGCCCGGTGCCGGGCAACGCCCGAGCCTCCGGTCCCCGGTAGAAGCGCTCGAACACGCGCTCCCGGAGCTCGGGAGGAATTCCGGGGCCGCTGTCGTCGACGTCGACGACCCATCGCCCCCCTTCGCGCTGGGCACGCACCCGCACACGGCCGCCCCGCGGCGTGTACTTGAGAGCGTTGTCGAGGAGGATGGCGACGAGTTGGCGCAGGCGCGTGCGGTCCGCGGTGATGCTGCCCGGCTCCGCTTCCGCCGCGATGTCGACCCCGCGCGCGGCGGCGATGGCCTCGCGGTCGCGCAGAAGCTCTTCGAGGAACGGGCGGAGCTCGAACGTCTCCCGCTTGAGGGGCAGCCGGTCTTCGTCGGCTCGGGCCAGCGTGAGCAAATCGTCCACCAGCCGTGACAGCTGTGTCGCTTCGTCGGCAAGCGCAGCGACCTGGTCGATGTTCTCCTCGATCGTCTGGTTGGGGTGGCGCAAGAGGAGCTCCGCGTTCGCCTTGATGACGGCCACAGGCGTGCGGAGCTCGTGGGAGGCGTCGGAAATGAAGCGGCGCTGCGACTCCAATGTCCGGCGGATGGGCACGAGCGCGCGACCGGCCAGCCAGAACCCACCGGCCGCGGAGAGCAACAGTCCGGCGCCTCCGGCCAGGGCGAACGTGAGGGCCAGGCGGCGCAACTGGAAGTCACGCGCCTCCAGGGAACGGCCAGCCACGAAGGTTATCTCGCCCAGGGGAGTGGACGCCGCAGCCGACTTCAGTCGGTAGCGCGCTCCGTCAACGGAGACGTCCCGCGCCGACCCCGGGTGCTCCGCCAGCTCCGCGAGCGGCAGCTCCTCCTCTTCTAGCCTGCTCGGGTTGGCGAGCACGTTCCCAGCGGGGCCGACGAGCACGTAGAACACGTCCGTCGAGAGCACCTCCGACTCCGTCTCCGGGGCGAACCGGCGCCCCCGTGGCACGCCTTCGGCGATGACCTCCCGCACCGGTGCCCGAAGTAGCTGTGCGAGCGCCCGGTCGAGCGAGTCATCGATCTCCCGGTCGATGGAGCGAGCGAGCAGCACGTACGCACCGATGCCGAGCACCAGCAGGATCGCTGCCAGCACTCCCGTGTAGTAGGCCGTGAGCCGAATGCGCGCAGCTTCAAACACGCTCGCCTCGAATCGCGTACCCTGCCCCGCGCACGGTGCGGATGAGCTTCGGCTCGAAGTCCTTGTCGACCTTCGTGCGCAGGTAGTGGATGTAGGTGTCGACGATGTTCGACTCGATGGCGGCATCGTAATGCCACACCATGTCGAGCAGCTGCGAGCGGGTGAGCACCTGGCCGGGATGCCGCATGAGCGCCTCCAGCAGGGCGAACTCCTTCGCCGTCAGCTCGATCCGTCTCCCCTGCCGGCGAGCCTCGCGGGCGCGCAGATCCAGCTCCAGGTCCCCCACGCGCAACACGTGGGGTTCGGATGCGGACATGCGCGCCCGACGGTCGAGCGCCCTCAGCCGTGCCAGCAGCTCGGAGAGCGCGAACGGCTTCACCAGGTAGTCGTCGGCCCCCGCATCCAGCCCGGCAACCCGGTCGGGGATGGCGTCCCGCGCCGTGAGCATCAGGATGGGGGTGGTGCGCCCCTTGGCGCGCAGCTCCCGCGCCACGCTGAAACCGTCTTTCCCGGGCAGCATCACGTCGAGGATGATGGCGTCGTACTCCTCCACGAGCGCTTGGTAGAGCCCGTCCTCTCCGTCGTAAACGACATCGACGACGTGCCCCTCCTCTTCGAGGACACGCCGGACCGCAGCCGCCAGCCGTCGTTCGTCTTCGACGAGCAGGATGTGCACGCTTCCATTACAGCAGCGGCGCCCGACTTCCGCATGAAAAATCTCTCATGGAGCATCGGGGCGGTCAGCCGGAGGCCAGGAGCTGCGCGACCGCCGCGGCCCCCAGGTCGGTGGTGCGCACCACTTCCGGCCCGTCGCGCGCGGCCCGACATCGCAGCGGCCCGCTGGCCGGGAGCGCGAGTCAGGCGCGGGAGCGACAACGGCGTCGCCGCACGGGGTCGCTCCCGTCCGATGGGTGGGGCCGAGGCCGCTGTGTTCGGTCTTGGGCCGTCGCGGTCGGCGCGCCGGGCGCCAGGTACGGCCGTGCCAACTCTGTCGGATGTCACACCCCCGCCGGCGATGGGCCCGTACGTGGCCCTCCGAGCGACCCCTCGGTGGTCCCCCGCTCCTCGGCGCCGGCCGCCTTCCGAGCTCCGCCCCGGCCGATGCGACGTTTTTCCCGCCGTCGAACCAGAAAGCCGCCACCGCTGAGTGGCTGCGCTTGACCGCCGCGGACGCGGGACCCTTCCCAGGGCGATGCCGAGATGACCGGCTATGCGCGCCCGAAACCGCGCGCGTCGGGGAAGAGACTCCTGCCGAGAACCGCCCCCGGGGGAGCAGGCCCGCGGACGAGGCCGGGACGTTGGAGCGGCGCTGCTTGCCACGGCCTTCGGGAGCGCCGCGCGAAACGCGGCAGCCTCGCGCCCGGGCCGGTGGAACAGCGACCCTCCGGGGCTCCGGCCCGTCCCGCAGGGCAGGACGCCAGCCCTTGCCCGTGACGTCGGAATCCGCGAGCCTCCTTTGCCGGTCTGGCCGTCTGTTCGAACGCGCAGTGAGCCGGGTATTTGAAAAGGCGAGCAAGCGCCCTCGCGCCGTCGACGACCGAGCTCGTTGGCCGCCTGCGCTTGCAGGGCTGCATCGGCTGTGGCTCCGCCCAGAAGGCTCCGGTTGCTCCGGCCCTCAGGGAGCCGTCTCGCCGCAAGCACGAAAGCTGGTCGGGGTGCCCAGATTTGAACTGGGGACCTCTGCGTCCCGAACGCAGCGCTCTGGCCAGGCTGAGCTACACCCCGACCCACCCGAATCGTAGCAGCGCCCGCCAGCTCACGAAAGGCGCTGAACGCCGACTGCCCTACCGCTGGGGCGGCCCGTTCCGGTTGGCCTTCTTGAGGACGTAGTACGTAGCCGCGCGGAGGATCGCGTCCCGCCGTCGCTTCGCGAGCGGGGCAGCGTTCGATTCCCCCCTGGCGCAGAACTCGGCCAAGGGCGCGATCACCCGGTCCCACGAGAGCTCGTCGGCGATCGCTGCCAGGTTTCGTCGGCATTCCGCCGCGAAGTCCGCGTCGTCCAACACCCGTTCGATGGCCCTCGACACCGCCTCGACATCCCGCTCGGGGACGGCCACGCCGAGCGGGTCGCGCTCCACCCGCTCGGCGAGGACGTCCCCGCGCGTGCACACCAACGGGAGCTGCGCTCGAAAGGCGTCGACGTACCGTGTCCGAAAGGCGAACCGGCTCTCGACCGTCTCGTAGCCCAAACAGATCCCCGCGTCGGCCTCGGCCAGGTAGGAGTCAATCGCGTCGTACGGAACCCAGCCCGGGAGGAAGAACACCGACTTCCCCTCGATACCGAGCTCGCGCGCCTTTGCGACCGCTGCCCGCAGCTTCCCCGCGTTCGGCCCGAAAACGTAGTCGGGGTGGTCGACGCCCATGAAGACCAGCCGGAGGTCGCCTCGCTTCTGGCCGAGCCGGTGCACGGCCTCGATGGCGGTGATGGGGTCGTTCCAGTCCGTGACCGCGCCGTGCCAGAGGAGGATGCGGTCGTTCGGGCCGATGCCCGGCACCACCCCGCGCATCGCCGGACCGTTCGGCGAGAGCGGCGTCGGGGGCACGCCGTAGGGGACGACCCCGACCAGGCTCCGCACGCTCGGGTCCCGTTCGTACACCTGCGACGGGAGGAGGGCCAGCGCCACCAGCATCCCGATCCAGTGGTCCCGCTGCCGCTCATCGGCGCAGAAGATGTAGTCGGCCATCGTGAGTTGAAGGTTCACGTACCACCGGTTGCTGGCCGACCAAACTCTCCGCCAGCGGGGGGCGATGTCTCGCTCGGCCAGCTCGAGCCATTCGATGAGGAGCGGCGTGTAGCCATCGAACGCCAAAAGCGTGCGCCCCATGAGGGCGATGAAGTAGGGAGGGAAGTTCCGCGCGATGGCGACGTCGTGCTGTCGCGCCAGGCGCACCAGCTCCCAGTTCGAACGGTAATCGACGATGCGAACCGACGGTTCCGGGGGCGTCACCGGGTCCTGCCCCGCGGGACGTGCGAGCGTGACCCGCGCCTCGGGGAGCGCCCTCGCCAAGGCGCCTGCGATCTGGTACGCCCGAATGCCCGGGCTCGCCATCCGCGGCCCCACGGCTGCCCGGCTGATGACGAGGATCGAACGGCTCATGGCTTGGTCGCCCAGACGTACACGGCTCTTCGTCCCAGGTAGGCTGCGATGCGCTGCACGAGGCCCGGGAAACGCTCGGCCTTCGGCGAAATCGGGTCCCAGCCGTCGCGGCAGAACTCGATCAGTGGCCGTTGGGTGACCTCCCACTGCAGCTCCGCCCTGGCTGCGGCCAGGTTGCGCCGGCATCGCTCCCAGAAGGCTTTATCGTCGGCGAGCTTCGCGATCGCCCTTGCCAGGGCCTCGGCATCCTGCTGAGGGACCACGATGCCCCACCCGCGGCGTTCCACCTCCTCGGCGAGGATGTCCCCGTGGGTGCAGATGAACGGCCGCTCGGCCCAGATGAGGTCGAGGAAGCGGGTGCGGTGGGCGTACCGGGTCTCGAGGTTGTCCCAGTACGTGCACACGCCGATATCGGCCTCCAGCACGTAGCGTGCTGCCTCTTCGTGCGAAACCCAGCCCTCCTCGAAGAACACCGTCCGCCCGAGCTGGCCGTTGGCCGCCGCGATGGCCTTCGCGTTCTGGAACCGCGGCCCTTTCCCAAGGTCGCCGATCCCCGGGTAGCTGGCTCCCAGGAAGAGGAGTTTGATGTCGTCCCGGCCCAACCGCCGCAGCGCCTCGAGCAGCGTCCCGGGGTCGTACCACTGGATGATGCCCCCGTTCCACACCAGGATCGTGTCCTTCTCTCGGAAACCCGGGTGCACGCCGCGCAGCACTCGCGGGCCGGACCAATCCGGGGGCTCGCGCCGGACCCCGTGGGGCGCCGAGTCGATGAGCCGCCGCAGCGTTCGGTCGGCAGCGTAGGCCCGGTTCGAAACGATACCGAGGGAGAACATCGTGCCGAGGTAGCTGTCCCGCTGGCGTTCGTTGTTGCAGATGACGAAATCTGCCGCCGTGAGCTGCATCGCCAGCCAGGTGCGCGTCCGCTCCACCCAGGCGCGACGCCCGAAGCCGTGGTAGTGCTGAAGGCCGACCTCCATCCACTCCATCGCGTACTGGGAGAAGAGGTCGGCCACGAAGCGCTTCTGGAAAAAGAACGGTGCTATCTGCGGCGGCAGCCCCGAAGAGATGATGATGTCGTGCTCCGCCACCAGGCGGAGGATGTTCTTCGAGGTCCAGGGCACGACGCGATAGGGGGCGTCCGGCGGGGCGGAGGCGTCGCCGTTCTGGCCGGCCAAGGTCACCTCGGCGCCTGGCACCTGCTCCGCGAGCACCTGCGCCTGCGCCGAGGCACGGATCCCCGGCGCCGACATGTGCGGCCCCACGTTCCCCCGACAGATGATGAGGATGCGTCGGCCCCGCGCCACGGCCCGAATGGTACGGTACGCGGCCCTACGCGCTATTGCCCGCTTGCCTCTGGCGCGCGGAGGGCGATACTAGCTCCATTCGGGGGCGGTCAACACCTTGGGGGCAAGGACGCCGTGGCTCGGACTCCCGGACGCATCGTCGTCGACCTCGGTTGCGGGTTCCGCAAGCACCCGGGCTCCCTCGGCGTCGACATCGCCCCGCTTCCCGGCGTGGACGTTCGCGCCGACATCACCCGCACCCTCCCCTTCCGCGACTCCTCCGTCGACGAGGTCCACGCCTCGCACGTCCTCGAACACCTGGACGACCTGGTGAGCTTCCTCAACGAGGTGTACCGCATCTGCAAGCCCGGGGGGCTCGTCCACTTCCGCTTCCCCCATGGCTCCTCGAACTACATCACCTGGAAGGACCCGACTCACCAGCGAGCCCTCTTCCTCGACACGCTCGCCTACTTCGACCCCTACACGCCGGACGGGTTCCTCTTCCACTACTACCACCGGGCGCGCTTCCGCATCGTCCGCAAGCGCCTCACCTTTAACTTGAACACGGACACCTTCGCGCCGCCGAGCCGTTTTCGACGCGTGCTGGGTCGCATTCTCGACGCCCTCGCGAACCGCAGCCCCCGCGCCCAGTACTACTGCGAGCGGTTCTGGGGGCACCTCTTCGGCATCGAAGAGGCGCACATCTGGCTCCGGGCCATCAAGCCCTGGCCTCCCGAGGAGGCCCACGGTGCCGCCGCCGAGGCGGAGGCGGAGCCTATCGGCCCCGGGTCGCCGCAGCTTCCTCCGGATGGGACGACTCGGGCGAAGCGCTCGGCAACTCGATCCACCGCTCCGCCCACGCCGACACCGCCTCGATGACCGACTGGAGGGCTCGCCCCTTCTCGGTGAGGTGATACTCGACCCTCACGGGCGTTTCCGGGCGCACCACCCGCACGACGATGCCCTCCGCCTCGAGCTCCTTCAGCCGCTCCGAGAGCAGGCGGTCGCTCAGCCCCGGCACCGCTTGCCGGAGCTCGCTGAACCGAACAGCGTCGTGCAGCATCGCCCGCAGAATCGCCCCCGTCCATCGCCGGCCGATCAGTTCGACGGCACGGTGAAATCGAGGGCAGAACGCGCCGGATTCCTCCGCCATACGCCGCGATCGTATCACGCTCCCGACTTCGCCGCTCCGGAGGCTTCCGAGACGCTGCTCGTTCGCGGCAGCCGAATCACCACCCTCCCCGGCGCTTCTTCGAGCACGCTCCCGCCGTGGAGCGCGACGATGCGCCTTGCTACCTCCGTGCTGATGTTCGGACCCGGCGGAAGGTCGGAGGCGGGCGGCGGCCCTTCGATGGTGCAGGCCAGCTCCGTACCCTCCGAAGAGATGCTGAGCCGGGCCGGCACGGAACCGCGGCGTACCAGCCCGCCCACGAACGCGGCCAGGGCCCGGCGCAGGCGCGGTACGTCCCCGAACACGGTGGCGTCGCCGCCGGTGGTCTCGATGACCGGCGTGACTTCGCTCCGCACCGCCCGCACTTCGGTTACCGCAGCCTCGGCGATGGCCCGCAGGTCGGCCTCTTCCCGTACCAGGGTGAGCCCGTCGGTCTCGAGTGCTGCGTAATCGAGGAGGTCCTCCACCAGGCTCGTGAGGCGGCGCACGCTCCGCGCGATCTCCTGTGCCAGGGGAGCGAGGGAAGGGTCGCCGCTCGCCGGAAGGTCTCGCGAAAGCATGTCCGCGGCCAGCGCCAGGGCCGTCAGTGGCCCCCGCAGCTCGTTGGTGGCCGCGCCGAGCAGTTCGCGCCGCTCCTCGGCGAGGCGGCTGGCTGCGAGCGCGAGCTCTCGAGATTCCCGCGCTGCCTGGCGTACGCGTCGCATGGTCGCGAGGGTGCGCGCCGCAAGCGCCAGCGTCGCCGCCAGGGCGACCATCCCTAGCCCGAAGAGCACGAACGCGCCGACCGTGGCTCGGAGCTGTGCATCGCGGCGGCTTTCGACGTGCCTTTCGAGCCGTGCGACGAGCTCCTCTCCTGCCTCTCCGAACGCGGAGAAGAGCTCCGCCGAGCGGCCGGTTTGGGCGAGCGCCGCCGCGCCCTCCCGGTTGCCGGCCTCGGCCATCGCGATGAGGATGGCCGGGCCCTCCCGCACCCATCGCTCGAACGCCTGCCCTACCTCTTCCGCTGCCGGCTCCCGGTCCTGGAGATGCGCGAACTCTTCCCGCGCGGCCGCGGTGGCCGCTTCGTACTCTGCTCGAAGCCCCGGTCCTCCACTGAGCAGGTACGCCAGGGCCGACGCTCTCGCGTCCGCTGCCAGTGCCAACGCCTGGTGCGCGCGGGCCAACATCCGTTCGGCCTCGTACGTCTGCTCTTCGGCCGAATCCGCGATGTGGACGGCCGCCAGCGGCGCCCCGATGGCTGCCCCCAGGAGCAGCGCGATCGCCAGGAGTTCCCCCGCCCACCGCATCGCACGGGCCTCCGGATACCGGCAACCCTACTCCGGCGGTCATGCCCGTACAAGGATCGGGATCGGCCGCCGTGCGGCGGTCGGCTTGTCCCTCCCGGCAAGCCCCGGCATTGTGAACGCTGCATGCGCCCTTTCGCCTGGTTCCTCCTCGGCGCCCTTGCCGGTATCGTCGGCACGGTCATGTTCTACACCCTCGACCCCATCTTCCGGGGGGACGAGGGGGAGACTTCGGGCGGGGGCAACCTCCGCCTCGTCATGGATGCCGAAGCGGTCTCCACCCTGGTCGAGCGCGTGGGGGCCGACCTCGCCGAGCCCGTCGCCGGCCGGGTCGAAATCGAGGCGCGCGCCGTGGTCGAAACTTCGGGCCTCGTCGACCTGGAGCTCGAGGTCCGGGATGACCGTCAGCTCATCGCCTCCGGAGCGGCAGCCTTCGACCCCGAGATCGCCGACGGTGCCCTCGCGTTCACCGTCGTTCGGGATGGACTGCCAGGCCTCGTGGACGCCCAGGCCCTCGCCGAAGGGATGAGCCGGGAGCTCGCTGGCTGGCTCGACCAGGTTGCCATGGACCGCCCCTACCGGGTCGTGGCTATCGCCACGGCCGACGGCCGCCTCGCGGTGGAGATCGCCTTCCGCGACTAACTGATCCCGGTCGAAACGCCGATTCCCCGGCCGATGCCGAAGGTGATACCCGCGGCCGAAAGCCCGAAGGCCACCATCCGGGCGGCCGAGAACCAGACGTCCCGACCGGTGAACACGCTCGTGATTGCCCCCGTAAGCACCAGTCCGAGCGTGCTGGCGACTACGCTCCCGGCCACGCCCGCGAACCCGGAGAGGAAGAGCCAGGGGACCACCGGGAACGCGGCTCCCACGCTGAAGGTGAGGAAGGAGGCGGCCGCCGCCACCCACGGGTTCTGGCCGTGATCGTCGGGCGAAATTCCCAGCTCTTCGCGGGAGAGCGTCTCGAGTGCGGCCTTCTGGTCGGCGATGATTCGCCGCGCGGTTGCGCGCGCCTCCTCCTCGGGGATCCCTCGCGACATGTAGATGAGCGTGAGCTCCTCGATCTCCTCGTCCGGGAGGTGGCGGATCTCGTCCAGCTCGATGCGCACTTGTCGTTCGATGAGCTCCGCTCCGCTGCGCACGCTGATCCATTCGCCCAGGGCCATGCTGAGCGACCCGGCGAGGAGGCCGGCGATCCCCGAAAGGAGCACGATCTCCGGTCCCGGGCTCGCCCCGGCAACGCCCATCACCAGCGAAAGGTTGGAAACGAGCCCGTCGTTCGCACCGAGCACCGCCGCCCGCAATGCGTTCCCCGTCGCTGCCCCGTGACGTCCTTCGATCCTGGCGATGTCGATGGCCGACGTCCGCCGCACGCCCTGCCGGGCGATCTCCCGGAAGACGCGCGCATGGGAACGCTCGTCCGCCGGGAGGCCGTGGGCCACGGCCTCCGGCTGGTCGTCGTACATGGAGTAGGCGGCGACTTCCATTTCGGCGACGATCGGTGCCACCAGGTTGGTGCCGAAGTGCCGGGCCAGCCAACCCAGAACCCGCACCCGCAGCGACGGCCGGTACGACGGAATGGGTTCGCCCGCTTCGCGCAGCTTCTCCTCCCAGAGATGGCGGTGCCGCCGCTCGCTTTCGGCCAGACGCTCGTACACGAGCTTCAGGTGCGGGTCTCGCTCCGCCTCGGCCATCGATCGGTACAGGGCCTCGCCGTCCACTTCGTCGCGGAGGTTTCGCCGGAACCGCTTGATGTCCTCGGGAGAGGGCGGGCGAGCCGGGGCCGCTGCTTCACCACGCACCCGATTCATGGCATGACCTCCTCGCTGGCTAGCGATTGGAGCCAGGCGACGTACTCGGCTGGCAGGCCGTGCTCGCGGGCGCCCTCGAGGAGGGTGGCCAGGTAGCGTGCGCTCGGGCGGCCTTCGCCGCGGGGCGTCACCACGCGGTACAGTTGCGCCCGCACCGGCCACCCGTCCGCACTTACCACCTCCAGCGTGAGGCGCCGGTATCGCTGCTCGTCCACATCCTCGTAATCGTCGAGGATGGCCCAGTGCTCGGGGTGGAGTCGCCAGAGGACGCCCCAGACCGTCGAGCCAGGTTCGGGGAGCACATCGGCTACCCAGCCGCCCCAGTACCGACTGGGTAGGTCGAACGCGAGTCGATACCCCTCCAGCCGGGCCGGGCCGTACGCCGTTGCGCCCGGACAGCGCGTCGCCATTTGGCGCGCGGACATGTTGGAGCCGTAGGCGAAGTACCAGCTGCCGTCCTGACGTTCCATCCTCAGGCGACCACTTTACCCCGCGACCGCCGCTCGAAGCCTTCGGCTACGCTTGGGGGATCCATTCGACGAAACGAATGCCAGGATGGAGCACCCATCGGGTAGACTGGGGGGACCAGGAGGTGTGCTATGTCGGACGGGACCGCCGTTCAGCCCACCCTCTTCGCCCCGGAGGTGCTGGCCAGCCTTTCGCGCAAGCTTCACGCCTGGGAGGAGGGCACCCTGGCGAAGACCCTCCAGCGCCAGCCGGAACGGAACGTCGAGTTCGCCACGAGCAGCATGCCGGTGCAGCGGCTGTACACGCCGCTCGATGTCGCTGACCTCGACTACGAGCGCGACCTCGGTTTCCCGGGCGAATACCCCTTCACCCGCGGCATCCAGCCCACGATGTATCGCGGCCGCATCTGGACGATGCGGCAGTACGCCGGCTTCGGCACCGCGGAGGAATCGAACCAGAAGTTCCGCTACCTCCTGAGCCAGGGGCAGACTGGGCTTTCGGTTGCGTTCGACCTGCCCACCCAGTTGGGCTACGACTCCGATGACCCGATGGCCATCGCCGAGGTCGGGCAGGTAGGCGTCGCCATCGACTCCCTCTACGACATGGAGACCCTGTTCGAAGGCATCCCGCTGGACAAGGTCTCCACGAGCATGACCATCAACGCCCCCGCGGCCGTCCTCCTTGCCATGTACATCGTGACCGCCGAGAAGCAGGGAGTTCCTCCCGAGAAGCTCAACGGCACGGTCCAGAACGACGTCCTGAAGGAGTACATCGCGCGGGGGACGTACATCTTCCCGCCCGGCCCAAGCATTCGTCTGGCGGCGGACATCATCGAGTACTGCGCCAAGTACGTCCCCAACTGGAACACCATCAGCGTCAGCGGCTACCACATGCGCGATGCGGGGGCGACGGCGGCACAGGAGATCGGTTTCACCTTCGCCAACGCCTGCACCTACGTCGACGCCGCCTTGGCCCGTGGGCTCGATATCGACGAATTCGCGCCGCGGATCAGCTGGATATTCAACACCCACAACAACTTCTTCGAGGAGATCGCGAAGTACCGTGCCCTGCGCCGCCTCTGGGCGCGCATCATGAAGGAGCGGTACGGGGCGAAGGACCCGCGCTCCATGATGCTCCGCACCCACACGCAGACGGGCGGCAGCACCCTGATGGCGCAGCAGCCCGAGAACAACATCGTGCGGGCCGCCATTCAGTGCCTCGCGGCCGTCATCGGTGGCGTGCAGAGCATCGCTTTGAGCTGCTTCGACGAGGCCCTCGCCCTTCCCACCGACGAAGCCCAGCGCATCGCCCTGCGCACCCAGCAGATCATCGCCCACGAGACCGGCGTCACCGACACGGTCGACCCGATGGCCGGCAGCTACTTCGTCGAGTACCTCACCAACCGCCTCGAAGAGCAGGCGAAGGAGTACATGCGCCAGATCGAGGAGATGGGCGGAGCTGTACGCGCCATCGAATCGGGCTGGATCCAGGCACAGATTGCCGAAGCAGCCTGGAAGTACCAGCGGCTGGTCGACGAAGGGAAGGCCATCATCGTCGGGGTCAACGCCTACACCGAGGGCGGGGAGCAGCCACCCACCATCTTCCGGGTGGATAAGCGGCTCGTGGAGCACCAGTTGAAGCGGCTGGAGCACCACCGCCGCGAGCGTGATCCCGAGGCGGTACGCCGGACACTCGACGAGCTGGAACGCGCCTGCCGGGGGAACGACAACCTGATGCCGTACATCATCGAGGCGGTCCGGGCCTACGCCACGCTCGGCGAAATCTGCGGCACCATGCGGAAGGTGTTCGGCGAATACCGGCCGCCCACGGTCATCTAGGGCTCCGCAGGGGAAGACCTCGAGGGCGGGGGAATCGCTTCCCCGCCCTCGGTCCGTGTGTGGCGTTCCGGTGTGGTGGGCCCGGTAGGATTCGAACCTACGGCCAACCGGTTATGAGCCGGCCGCTCTCACCGCTGAGCTACGGGCCCCGCGGCGAGTATAGCCCCGAAACGGCGGCAGCGTGGACGAGCCGCTGCCTGCTACCAGCGGCGCCCGCGCCCACCGCCTCGCTGCGTGCCGAACGAGGGGCGCGGGGAGCTGGGTCGGTAGCAGTCGCTGCAGTAGACCGGTCGGTCTCCGCGCGGCTCGAACGGGAGCTGAGCTTCCCGGCCGCAGGAAGCGCAGACGGCGGAATACGTGGTCCGCTGGGACCGGTGTCCCCCCGAGGATTCGCCCCGACGAGCGCGCCGGCAGGTGGGGCAGCGCTTCGGCTCGTTCGTGAACCCCTTCGAGGCGTGGAACTCCTGTTCACCCGCGGTGAACGCGAACGTGGCGCCGCAATCGGCGCAAATCAGGCTTTTGTCGGTGTATGCCACCCGACGACCTCCAACCAGAATTTCGGACCCCTTCGGTCATCGGGCGGGGGTAGTCGCCTCCCAGCGAGGCCGATGCGACGAGGGTTACCTGCGCGCAGGCTACCAGGTTTCCAGCCCCCTGCCAAGCGCGACCCCGGAAGCCCTGGAGACTGGAGCGGAGCCGTGGTACAGTGCAACCGCTACCAGTCAGACGCCCAAAGCCCCGTGCCGGGAGGTCGTGCTCCCGGCACGACCACGTAGGGAGCCTCGCAGCGCCGTGTACAGCGACCTCGCTTGCTTCTCCGGCCGAGCCCATCCCGAACTCGCCCGAGCGATCTGCGAGCGGCTCTGCATCCCGCTTGGGGATGTCGACGTTTTCGAGTTCTCCAACGAGAACATCTTCGTCCAGTACCGGGAGAACATCCGCATGCGGGATGTCTTCCTCATCCAGCCGTTCGCTCGACCGGTGAACACGTCGATCATGGAGCTCCTCATCATGATCGACGCCGCCCGCCGTGCCTCGGCAGGACGCATCACAGCCGTCATCCCCTACTACGCGTACGGCCGCTCCGACAAGAAGGACCAACCTCGGGTGCCCATCACCGCCCGTCTCGTGGCGAACCTTCTGGAGACGGCCGGCGCCGACCGCGTCCTCACCATGAACCTCCACGCGGGGCAGATTCAAGGCTTCTTCAACGTGCCGGTCGACGAACTCAACGCGCTCTACCCGGTGAGCGCATACCTTCGGTCCCTCGGCCTCGAAAACTACACGGTCGTCGCGCCCGACGTCGGTGACGAGAAGCGCGCGCGCGACATGGCGGCCCGCCTCGACGCTCCCCTGGCGATCATCGAGAAGCGCCGAATCGGCAACACGGGCCGAGCGGAGGCGGTCAACGTCATCGGCGACGTGCGGGGGCGGAACGTCCTCATCATCGACGACGAAATCGATACGGCCGGCACCATGGCGGAAGCGGTCCGCATCCTCCGGGAGCACGGCTGCCGCGACGTGATGATCGTCGGGTATCACGCTGTGCTCAGCGGCCCGGCCGTCGACCGCCTGCGGGAGGCCGCCGTCCGGGAGATCGTCGTCACCGATTCGCTCCCCATTCCCCCCGAGAAGCGCCTGCCGAACATGACCATCATCCCGGTCGCCCCGCTCTTCGGCGACGCCATCAGCCGCATCCATTCGGGGCAGAGCGTGGGGGCGCTCTTCCAGTAATGCCGTCCGGGAACGGTGGCCCTCCTAGAAGCGCCACTCCGGAACGCGCACGTGGCACCGCCGGCAATAGCGGTCCGTCGGCTCGTAGGGAGCGGCGCATTCGGGGCATCGGCGCTGTTCGGCAGGCCGGACGAGCACGTACGACGGTACCCGCAGCCGCCACACGAGCCGCTGCCACCACGATTCGTAGCCACGTCGAAGCATCGGTGTGCCTCCCGTTCAGTGCCGGTTCCCCGGCGTTCTCCCGCGAGAGGCAACGTCGGCAGGCTGAGCGGCTGCCGGCCGCCTCTCTCACGCCTACGGGGTTAGCTGCCGGGTTCGGTGGAGAAAGTCACCTATCCCGCCGTGGCGGGAATTCACCCCACAATGTCGGGTCCCCCGTTCCGCTCGGCAGCGGATTCGGCAGCCCAAGCGTACCACACCACTGCAAGCCCCCCGAGCCGAGCAGATCCGAGAGTCGCCTTCGAACGTAAATCGATCGGTCGACACCTGCGAATCGTTCACGCCACCGCAATTGACCGCCACCCCCACCGACACGTCGGAAGGAGCGCCACGTGCCGTACTTCGACCCCGCTCGACCGTCGTACCTCGAGAACCCCTACCCCGCCCTCGCCCGCCTTCGCCGCGAAGCTCCCGTTGCCTGGATTCCTACGCTGCAGGCATGGGTGGTCACCGCCTGGGACCCCCTCGCCGAGGTGCTCCACGACCACGCTTCCTTTTCGGCCGACCCCGCCTCCGCCGGCGGCGAGTTCGGGGCTCGTGTCCGCGCCTCGCGCGCCCGCATACCCCTGGGCGGTGCCCCCATCATGGGGAATAGCGACCCGCCCCTCCACGACCTGCTCAGGCGCCGGGTGAACCGCTGGTTCACCCCCGCCGCGGTTGCCAGGCTTCGCGCCGACGTCGAACGCGTCGCCAGCGCCCTTCTCGGTGATCTCCCATCGGACGCCCCTGTGGACATCATGGGGAGCTTCGCCGAGCGCCTTCCCGTACAGGTCATCCTCCACCTCCTCGGCGTCCCGGCGTCCCAGCAGGCGGCCTTTCGGACGGCCTGCCTGGCTATCATGCGTGCGCGGAACGAAGGCGCCGGGAACCCCGAGGTCGTGGCCGACGCGGCGAACGCCGTGGAGCGCCTTGACCGCGTCTTGAGGGAAGCTCCTCCGGACAGCCTCATCGGGCGGCTCCGTGGCGAAGCGGTGCCCGAGGAGCTCCCGCCGGAACATCTCCTGATGCTCGTGGTCCACCTCGCCACCGCCGGCAACGGACCCCTGGCGCTCTTCATCGGCAACGCGGTGCTCGCCCTCGCTGCGAACCCCGAAGCCGCCGAGGCTCTCCGGCAGGGGAGCGTCTCGTGGGTCGCCGCCCTCGAAGAGCTCGCTCGGTTCGATACGCCCACTCACGTCATCTCCCGTTGGGCGAAGGCGCCCGTCGCGCTCGCCGGCCGTTCGGTTCGGCCCGGCGACACGGTGCACTTGGTGCTCGGCGCGGCGAACCGCGACCCCGCTCGCTTCTCCGAGCCCGACCGTCTCGATTTCGGCCGCCGGCCGGGTCGGCACGCCGCCTTCGGCCTCGGCGTTCACTTCTGCCTGGGGGCAAACCTGGCCCGTCTCGAGGCCGAAGTTGCGCTTCGTCTTCTCCTGGAGCGCTTCCCCGACCTGCGGGTGCTGTCCGTGGAACGGCTCCCGTCCTTCCAGCTCCGCGGTCCGCGCCGGCTCGTTCTCGCGCCTCCCTCGTCCTTCGTGCCCGTTCGGCCATGAAAACGGGGCCCGAACGGCCGCCGAACGGAAGCCAGCTGCCTCCGAGGCTGGGGAGTGATGGGTCACGCGCGTTCCGCCGTTCCGGCCGATGACCGCGGCTACCTCCCCTTCATGGCAGGTGGGATCGGCGCAGGGGTGGGCGTGGGCTTCGTGCTGGCAGCGTACGTTCCGTTCGCCGCAGCGGGGCTTTTGGGCCGCCGCGAGGACGTTCCGTTTCTCGTCCAGGCCCATGGCGCGGCTCAGCTCCAGGGGTGGGCGGGGCTCTTCGTCGCGGGCATGGCCTTCCGGCTCGCCCCACGGCTCGCCGGTCGGCGCCCCGTCGACGCCCGACTCTCGTGGGCGACGTTCGCCCTGCTCGCCTCGGGAGCCGCCGGGCGCGTCGTCGGGCAATCGGTGCCCGGTCTCGAACAGCTCTGCCTTCCCGCGGGTATCGCTGCTGCTCTGGGCATGCTCCTTACCGTCGCGGTCCTCGGCTGGTACCTCCTTCGCACCCGACGGCCGGGGGCGTGGACGCTGGGGTTCGCGGCGGGGGCGGCCTGGTGGGCGTGGTGGGCGGCGGCGACGTCCCGCTCGGGGATGCAGCTTGCGGAGAGGCGCTACCTCCTGTTCCCCGAGCACGATCCGGTGCTGTGGACGGTCATGCTCGGTGCCATCGGCAACTTCGTCTGGGCGGTCCAGTCGCGCAGCGTGCCGACCTTCTTCGGCCGCGGCCAGCCGTCGATCCGCCGTTTCGCCCTCCCTTGGGCGGCGCTGAACGTCGGCCTCGTCGTCGTCGCTTTGCAGGTCTTCGAGCCCCTTCGGTCGGCGCGGGCGGAGGGTTCCGGTCTCGCTCTGGCCGCGGCCGGGATGGCCGGCCTCGCCGTGATGGTCGGCGCGTTCCACGCTCGCGCGCATCGGCTCCGCCCGCGGGCTCGCCCGGCGGCGCGCTACGTCGCGGCAGCGGACTGGTGCGCCCTCGGCGCCGCCGCGGCGCTCCTCTGGGCCGGGGTGCACACCGCCGCTGCCGGCGTCTATGCCGACCCCGGCCTCCGCGACGCTGCCCGTCACCTCTTCGGCGTGGGCACCATCACCATGCTCATCGTGGGAGTCGCGCAGCTCATCGCGCCCATCTTCGCCCTCGGGCGGGCGGAGCCTCGGCCGCCGGGCCTGGCGGACCACGCCGCCTTCTGGGGTCTTGCCGGCGCCGCTGCGCTGCGCGCGCTTGTCGGGGTGCTCACCCCGTGGGTCGCCTACGACCACAGGATGGCGTTGGCCGGCCTGGCCGGGGTGCTCGCCTGGTACGGTATCGCCCGCTTCGCCTGGTTAGCGCTCGACGCTTACCGCAACGAGGCCCGCATGCTGGAGCTTCTCGCGCGGGGCGCAGCGCACTGAGGGGCTCATCTCCCCGAAGAGGGCTGGCGGAGAGGGTGGGATTCGAACCCACGAGGGGCAAGCGCCCCTACACGCTTTCCAGGCGTGCCTGATCGGCCACTCCAGCACCTCTCCGCGCGGTGGCCTCCAGCCCGGATCGTACCAGCTCCCGTTCCTTTGCTCAGGGCTGCCGCTGCTGCCGCCGGGGACGCCCCGTCTTCGCTTCGAAGCGGCGCCACCCTTCCTCATAGCCCTCGCGCGCTCCAGCCCGGGCCTCTTCCAGCATCGTCTTCGCCGTGTCCCGGGCACCGAGGAGCGCGGCCCGCACCCAATCCGCGAGCGCGAAGCTCCGCGTGCGTTCGCTGCCGGGACCCCCGCTCACGTCAACGCCTCCCGCGCCGGCGCCGTACGCTCTCCGGGAACGTCCTTACCGCCCGCAGCCCGCGCCGCACGCCCCGATACACCGAGTAGACGCGAATGATCGGCGAGGCCACGCTCTCGCCGGCGAACTCCACCGTCCCCCGGACCTCGTCCAACGTCGCCTTCAGGGACTCGAGTGCGGGCACGAGCTGCTGGCGCACCACCCGCCGAAGGAGCAGGATGAGCGCGATCGCTGCCACGAGGGTGACGATCCCAAGGAGCGCGCTCACCACCAGGAGCGCTCCGAGCACCACGATTACCACGTCGCGCCATTCGCTCCAGCTATCGGGGGCCGACCAGCTCTCGGGCGCCCAGCGGTCGGGATAGATGTCGGCGCCGAAATACCCGTCGGCGATGCCCGCCACCGCCAGATACACCACGACGATGAGCAGCGCCGCGAAGACCACCGTGAAGAAGAATCGCATCCTGCTTTCCCCTACGTCGTGGCCGATGATAGGCGCACCTGCCGCGCGAACGCAAAGGGAGGGGCTCTTACGCCTTTCGGGAGCGCTTCCGATCCATAAGTTGAGGGATATCCCCAATATCCCCCATCAGGGAATGGCGAAAGAATGGCCGAAGGAAGGGTACGAGCGGGACGACGGTGAGAAGGCGACATGGGACGGAAGTCGGCGAGGCGGAGACGAGGTGGCTGCGCTCATACTGGTCATCGATGACGACGAGCCCGTGCGAGTGATGCTCGCGCGGCTGCTCGCGGGCCAGGGCTACCAGGTCATCGAGTTCGAGAACGGCCTCGCCGCCCGGGAATGGCTCGATGCCAACCGCCCCGACCTCGTCATCACCGACATCGTCATGCCGGGGCTCTCCGGAACCGAGCTGCGGCGGTACATCGCCCGGAAGTACCCGCGCCTGCCCGTCATCCTGATCAGCGGCTACAGCGCCGACGAGCCGGCAGAGTTCGCCGCCCGCTCGCCTCACACGGTCTTCGTTCCTAAACCCTTCGCTGCGGACGAGCTTCTCGAGCTCATCGAGGAGATGTTGCCGGAAGACAAGATTCCGCCTCGGCGCCACCCGGCGCCGTAGGCTTCCTATTGGGCCGGGGCGAGTCGGAGGGCGTCGATCGCCGAGCCGAGGACGGCCGGGTGCGCCGCCTGTCCCAGGAGTCGGTCGAGGTAGGCGAGCTGGAAGGGGTCGCCCTCGGGTACCCCCGCGATGCCCGCCAGGGCCCGCACGTACTGCCGCGCGAGCTCCTCCGTGGGCGATTCGTTGAAGCGGACCATGTCGTAGGCCTGGATGACGTAATCACCGAAGGAGCGCGCCTCCGATGTGCTACCCGGCAGCGCGTTCTCCACCTTCGGACTGGGAAGGACGCCCACCGATTCGGGGACCCAACGGCCGCTGTTCAGGAATGCCAGCAGGTCGATGTTGAGGGAACGGGCCATCGGCGTGCCCTCCAGAGCCAGATCGGGGATGGCCGCGACCAGGCGGAGGTAGAGGAACGCGTCGAACGCCGTCGCCGCAACCTCTTCCCAACGCCCGTCGAAGGTATCGCAGTGGATGGCCTCGTGCGCGAGGAGCGGCATGAGGAACTCCAGCCGTTCCCCCTCGAGCCGCGGGTTCAGCCATATGGTCCGTCGACCGCCGGAGTCGTGGGTCACCCGGGCGAGCATCTCGGGGTATTCCGGGGGTGGCGCGAACACGATGGAGGCGGGCTGCCCGGTGCAGTTCTCGTCGGTGAGCAGCCACGCGATGGCCGGCTGGGCGAACGTCCCGGTGAGCGCGGCCAACGCTGCCCGCGCCTTCGCCGACGGCACGAGCGGGGGCGGGATGGCGTCGTACAGGGAAAGGGCTGCCGTCTCGACCGTGGCCGAAGCCCCTCGTGCCCGGAGGTGAGCGCGGAGCTCCTCCCGCATCACCGCCGGGTCACGATCGGCCTCGGTTACTTTCGGTGTTCTGCGCACTTCGATCACCGCCGGGTCTGTGAACTGCCAGGGGCCGTTGGCGAGGGCCGCCTGTAGCAACGGGAATCCGCCCTCGATGCGCGCCTCGAGCTGGTCGGTGGCTCCAGGGACGAAAGCGCGACGCTCCACGGCCACGCGCGAGCCCTCGGATACGACGGCCTCCACAACCAGCTCGACCACGTCGTCCCGACCCGCGGGCCGTTCGGCTTGCTGCACGAAGAGCTCGCGCTCCCCGCTCGGGAGCGCCAGCACCACCTTGAAGTACGATGCCAGCGGGATGTCCCGGCGAACGGTCCGGAACTCGCGGTCGAATTGGACCCGGATGCGGGTGCGTACCTCGGCCACACCTGCCTCGCTGACGGACCGCTCGGCCGACGCGGAGAGGATGCGCGGCGTCTCGACCGCTGTCTCCCGCCCGCAGGCACCCGCGGCGGCGAGCACCGCTGCCGCCAGCCAGCCGGCCACGCCGAGGCGCTGCAATGGAGGCATTACCGCCATGGACCGCACTCAGCATACGCGCCCGCTATGGCCGCGAGACGATCTCCCGCCTGTCGTCGAAAGGAAAGTGAAAGCCGACGGGGGCGTCGAGGAATACGGCTGCCGTCTGCTCGGCCGAACCTCCAGCCTCGCAGTTGTGCTGTACCCCCTTCCCGAGGGTGGCCGTCCTTTCCGAACGCCCCTCCCCATCCCGCCGGGCTCGGTTTCGATCGGGTTCTTCTGGCG
Source organism: bacterium HR29 (assembly GCA_002898215.1). GTDB lineage: Bacteria > Chloroflexota > Dehalococcoidia > Tepidiformales > Tepidiformaceae > HRBIN29. The sequence goes on from BEIF01000002.1 coordinate 377,324, forward strand.
TCGCCGGCCGTACGCGGTCTACCGGTTCCGTTCCCCGGAGGGGGCGCTGCTCGGACACCGCCTCGATGCCGTTTCCGAGGTGCGGCTCCTGCCGGGCGTGGTCGAGTTCCGTGACCTCATCCTCGACTGGTGGCTCGACGCCGCCGGCGCGCTCGTCCGGGCCGAGGACCGCGAGGCCTTCGAGGAGGCCCTCGCGGCGGGGCGTCTCGACCCCCGGGCCGTCGCACGCGCCCGCCGGGCGGAACGGGTAGCCTTGGCGCCGAATCGGCTGCTCGCTGAACTGCAGGGCATCGAGCGGGAGTTCGGGCTCTTGTCCTGACGTCTCCGAAGGCCGCATACTCGCGCGTACATGTGGAGCTTCCTCCGCCGCCAGGCCCTGATCATCCTCGCCGGGTTCGTCGTCACCTTCCTCGTCTACCTCTTCGTTCGCTTCAATGCCGACGACATCCTTCTCGGCATGGCTATCGGCGCCGGAGCGGGCGTCGCGCTGGCGGTCATCATCTTCCTTCTCGAACGGCAGTTTCCCGAACAGCGCAACCCTCCGCCGGGCTGACGTCGAACCCCTACGATCGTCGCCGATGTCGTCCGCACACCCGGATGCGCCGCTGCGGCGCCTCACCCTGACCGAAGTGTTCGCCGCGTTCGAAGCGATGCACGGCGGCGAACACTGGCATTGGACCCCGGAGACTCCGCCGTTCGAAATCATGGCCGGCGCGGTCCTCGTCCAGCGCGCTGCCTGGACGAACGCCGAGCGCGCCCTCGACCGGCTGCGGGCGGCGGGAGCCCTCTCGCCGGAAGGGGTCCTGGCGCTTCCCGTGGCTGCGCTTGAGGAGCTCGTGCGACCGGCCGGCTTCTTCCGGACGAAGGCCCGGAAGCTTCGGGCGTTGGCATCAGCCGTCCAGGAGCACGGCGGGCTCGATGCTTTCCTCGGGTCGCCTCCCGAGGAGCTTCGCGCCCGGCTGCTCGCCGTCTGGGGCATCGGTCCGGAGACGGCCGACGCGATTCTCCTCTACGCCGCGAAACAGCCCGCCTTCGTCGCCGACGCCTATGCGGCGCGCGTATTCCGCCGCCTCGGTCTCGGCCCGGACCGAGACTCCTACGACGCATGGCAGGCGTGGTTCGTGCGGCAGCTGCCCGTGGACCCCGCCCTGTGGGCTCGGCTCCATGCCCTCATCGTCCTGCACGGGAAGCGGCGGTGCCGGAAGCGACAGCCGCGCTGCGCAGACTGCCTCCTCCTCGGGCGCTGTCCAGGTGCTATCACGGCCCCGGAGCGCGGGCTACCCTGAGCGTATGCGTCTCGGCATCATCGGCCTTCCGCTGAGCGGCAAGACCACCTTCTTCAACGCCGTCACCCGGAGCCGCGCCCAGACCGGTGGCTACGGCTCGCAAACCCAGCCGAACGTGGGCGTCGTCCAGGTGCCCGACGAGCGCGTCGACCGCCTCGCCGAGCTGTATCGACCGAAGAAGAAGACGTACGCCACCATCGAGTACGTCGATTTCCCCGCCGGCTCGGAGGCCTTCGGCAAGGGAGGGGGCATCGGCGGCCGCTTCTTCAACGAGCTCGCTCGTATGGACGCTCTCATCGGGGTTGTCCGCGCTTTCCGAAACGATACGGTGCCCCACCCGGAGGGGTCCGTCGACCCGGACCGCGACATCGCGACGCTCGAGATGGAGCTCGCCTTCGCCGACTTGGCCATCATCGAGCGCCGTCTGCAGCGGTTGGAGACCGAAATCCGCTCGCTCCGTGCGGGTGAGCGGGACCGCCCCCAGCGTCTCGCCGACCTTCTTCGCCGCCTGAAGGAAGGGCTCGAGGGCGAGATGCCGATCCGCGCGCAGCCGCTCTCGACCGACGAACACGAGCTGTTGGAAGGCACCCAGTTCCTTACCGCCAAGCCGCTCCTGCTCGTCATCAACATCGGCGAGGAAGACCTGCCGCGGCGGGGAGCGATCGAAGCCGCCTACCGGGAGCGTTACCGTGCCCCCGCTCGGGATGCTGCCGCCATGTGCGCGAAGTTCGAAGCGGAGTTGAACGAACTGTCGGAGGAGGAGGCGGCGGCCTTCCGGGCCGACGCGGGAGTGAGCGAGAGCGGCGCGGCCCAGGCCATCCGCGCCAGCTACGCCCTGCTCGGTCTCATCAGCTTCCTGACGGCGGGGCCGGACGAATGCCGCGCCTGGACGATTCGTGCCGGAGCCACCGCTCCCGAAGCGGCCGGGAAGATCCACTCCGACCTCCAGCGGGGGTTCATCCGGGCCGAGGTCATCCGCTTCGAAGACCTTGTAGCGGCGGGGAGCGAGGCCGAGGCGCGCAAACGGGGGCTTGTCCGCACGGAAGGGAAGAGCTACGTCGTCCAGGACGGCGACGTGCTCCACATCCTGTTCAGCGTGTAGGCCGGCGCTAGGCGCGCAGCGAGGTGGTGGCCGGGAGGGGGGCTCCTTCGAGGCGCAACAGCCGCTCCTTCAGCGCCAGGCCGCCCCCGTAGCCGTGGAGCGACCCATCGGCGGCGACGACACGGTGGCAAGGGACCCAGATAGGGAGCGGATTCGACCCCACGATGCGGCCGATGGCCCGCGCCGCCCCCGGTCGCCCGACGCGTGCCGCCATCCAGCCGTAGCTCCGCACTTCGCCGCGGGGGATCTCCCGCAGTGCGAGCCAGACCGCTTTCTGAAGTGGGGTGCAAGGAGGCAGGTCCACGGGGAAGCTCTCGATGGGCACCGGCGCTCCTTCCGCGTAGGCGCGGATGAGCCGGGCGGCATCGCTCAGGCGCTCGTCGGCGATATCGAAGCTCCCTCCCGCCGCGATTGCCTCGGCCTCCGCTTCGGCCCGGGAGGGACGAGGGAGGGTTGCGTACCGGAGGCCGCGAGGGCCCATCACCAGCCCCACCCAACCTAGGGCCGTTTCGGTCACGTGCGTGGGGAGTGCGCCCCCACCTCGATGCGTGGCCTTCATTCCGGGCCTCCTTCGGATTTGTCGCGCAGGTGCAGCACCTTCTTCACGAGGGCGTTCCGCAAGCGCACGTACGAGCGCTGGGTTTCATCCGGGTCGGCGCGCACGAGGTCGGGGCGTCCGTACCGGGTCTCCTCGTAGGCGGCGGCAAGCGTCGTCGCTGCCTTAGGCCGGCGCACCGCAGCCCCCAACCTCGCGGCGTACTCCCGGGGCGTCTCGAAGTGCACCGGACGGATTCCTGCCCAGCTTCCCAACCGCTGCACCTTCGCCCACAGCGCTGCCGTCGCCGGGAGCCCGCCGAGACCCCATCCCCACGCCAGCCTCGCGCCCGTGGCGGCAGCAGCGAGGATTGCGACCAAGGCCGCCAGCGCCCAAATCAGCGTCCACGGCGGGCCTGCGGGAGCGTTCGTCGGCGGCTGCGCCAACGAGGTCCCAACGCCGCCGGGGATGTCGCTGAAGAGCGGGTCCTCGGGGAAGAGCTGGTCGAGCGGCAAGAAGTCCTCCAAGTTCGGCACCTGGCTCGGGTCGATGGCGATGTCGCTTCCTGCCGGGCGGTCGGCGGTGGGGTTGAAGGGGACCCAGCCGTAGCCGGGGAAGTACACCTCGACCCACGTGTAGGCGTCGTCCTTCCGGACCGTGAAGGTCGCCCCGTTCTGGTCCTTCGGGTCGAGGGCGTAGCCGGCCGCGACGCGTGCCGGGATGCCGATGGACCGGAGCATCACGGCCATGGCCGACGCCTGGTAATCGAAGTAGCCGCGCTTCAGGTCGAAGAGGAAGAATTCCACTGCGTCGCGTCCCGGAGGCGGAGCCGGAACGCTCGGGTCGAAGGGGAATTGGCGGAGGTACGCCTCGAGGGCGACGGCGGCGTCGTACGGGTTCGTGGCCCCGGCGGTCACCCGTTCGGCCTCGCGGCGCACCGACTCGGGGAGGTCGGCCGGCAGCTGCAGGTAGCGCTGCGTCACCCAATCGGGATACTCGGCGCCAGCGCTCCGGAGCTGGTCGGGGGTGGCGATGGAGACGGAGCCGACGGCGTTGTAGGTGTCGCCCTCGCGTAACACACGCCGGCTACGGATCTGGACGATGTCTCCCGCGTGGACCTCCGAGAACTCCATCACGGTGTTCCGGTTCGAAGCCAGCGGGGCGCCGGGGAAGAAGAGCGTGCTTTCGTCGCTGCGCATGGTCACCGAAATCGTCGTGGCCACCCGGCTCTCGGCGATGTCCTCGCTGCTGAGCTCCGGTAGAGTCCCCGCGTCGAGCCGCCGCTGCTCCCGGCCCGTCGCCCGCCAGCCGCTGCCGGTGTACGTGTCGTAGCTGGTGCCGTAGAGGAAGCCGCCTTGGATACCCGTGACCTCGAACAGCACCCGCTGGCCGAGCTCCACGTTGCCGCGGATGGGCAGCACACCCTGGAACTTGTGGAAGTTGCCCCCCGCGCCGAACTGCAGGTTCACGTTGCTGAACAGGCGCACAGCATCGTTCGTCAGGCCTTCGAACGGCTGCACGAAGAAGAGCGCCACGTTCTTCGCGGCGCTCGCCTGCTTCCCCAAGGGCACGCTCCAGGCCAAGGCCACGAAGAGCAGCGTGAGGGTGACGGCCACCTGGGCGGCGTTCAGGCTCACGAAATCGGGGTAGGGAACCCCCATTCGTCGCCACTGCGCCTGTAACCGTTGGAGGTAGACACGCGAAAGCAGGAGCAGCCCCCCGAGGAGGTAGAAGAAGAACGGCGCGCTCGGCTGCCCCTTAATCAGGCTGATGTTCAGGAGGAGCACGACGCCCCCGGGGATCAGGGCGAACCAGGGGTTGTACCAGCGGAAGGTCACCCACGTTCCCACGTACAGCCCCGCGTAGGTGGCCGCGTGCACGAAGATGACGAACGGCAGGTTGTCGGTGCTGATGTCGCCGGCGACCACGACCCGGTACCACTCGACCATTCGGAACCGGACGTCGGCGATGCGGTCGGCGATGGTGGCGCCGTCGGCGAAGCTCTGGGCTGCCAGCAGCACGACGGCTCCGCCGGCGAGCAGGCCGGCGAGGTGGAGTACGCTCCAATGGAGCCGAATCCGCGCCGCCAGCAGCCCGGCAACGAGGCCCGCCACCGCGGTCGGGACCAGGGCCGGCATGCCGGTTACCCACTCCCCCTGCTGTACGGAGGCGGCGACCGAGAGGGCGCAGACGGCAAGCGCGGCGAGGGTGAACCAGTCCTCCCAGCTCAGGAAGATCCGCGGAGCGCCCACCGCCGCAGCCCCGACGCGGCGTCCCAGCGACCGCTGCGCGTGGAGGTTCAGCTCTGCCATGCCGGCACCCCTCCCGGCGCGCTCAAGGCGAGCGTGAGGTCGTCGCCGTTCGCGACGACGTACGTCATGATGTCGCTCGCTGTGAGCTCACCATACAGCATGAGCGGCGAGCGGGTGGCGCCGAAGGTGCTGGGGTCGACGAGGACCACCGCCATCCGCACCCCGCGTTGTGCGAGGGAGAGCGCCGCCGGAAGCCAATGGTCGTCGGTCGAAGGCGTCACGATGACCAAGGTCGTGTGTCGCCCGAACCGCCGCTGCTCTTCGAACAGAAGGTTGCCGAGCGGTACGTCCCCGACGGCCTGGGCGAGGGCGAGGCTCTCCAGGATGCGCGTGAGCTGCTGCGGCCCGCGCTCCGCCTCGACGATGTCGAGGTCCCGCCCGAAGCTCAGGAGCCCCACGGAGCGGTTGGCGATGAGGTAGTGCCGGGCGATGCTCGCCGCGGCTCGGACGGCGTACTCTTCGGTGCTTTGGTCGCCCGAACCGGCGTGGGCGCGGCGTTCGAGGTCGAGAATGACCCAAACGTCGCTCGCCGGGTCGAGCTCGAACGTCTTCACCATCAGCTCGCCGGTGCGCGCCGTGCTCGGCCAGTGGATGCGCCCGAGCGAATCGCCGGGCTGGTACTCCCGGATGCCGCTCGCGTTCGGCGTCACGTAGTGCGTCCTTCGCCGGAAGCGCCCTTCGCCCGGCAGGTTCGCCGGCGGCGCCTGGAAATGGGGGATGTCGAACACCGGCGGATACACGAGGATCTGTTGCGTTCCGCCGAACGTCCGCGTGAGCCGGAAGATGCCGAACGGGTCGGTGCCCGTCACCCGCAGCGGGCCCCATTCGTACAGGCCACGGCGGACGAGCGGCGTGTCCACCAACCAGCTTCGCGAGCGCCGTGGCGGGATCACGGTTACCCGCTTCGCCTGGTGGCCCGGCATGGTGCTGGGGTCGTCGACCTCCAGCCAGATCTTCGGCCAGAACCCCCGATTGCGGACCTCGATCACCTCCTGAGCCTCCTGGCCCACCTGCGCCCGCTCCGTGCGCCGTTGGACGGTCGCCTCCAGGGCCCGCACGTTCGCCCAGGCGGTCACGTACGCGGCCGGGATGAGGAGGGCGAGGACGTAGGTCAGGCGGAAGACGAGCCAGAAGCCAGAAGCGCCGGCCCAGAACGCCGAGAAGACGAGCAGTCCGACGAGAACGGTGAGCGTCCGCCGCTGCGGGGAGAGCGCGTGGCGCACGAAGGCGCGCATCGTTCATGCCCTCGCGCGAGCACCCGGTACCGGAACCCGGTTCAGGCAGGCGGTCACCACCTCCTCGGGGGTGGTCCCCTTCACCCGGGCACCCGGGCTCACGATGATGCGGTGGGCCAGCGTCGCGTGGGCGAGCGCTTTCACGTCGTCGGGGGTGACGAAATCGCGGCCGGCCAACAGCGCCCGCGCTTGCGCCGTCCGGAAGAGGGAGAGCGAGCCGCGAGGGCTGGCTCCCAAGTAGACCGCCTCGTGCTGCCGCGTAGCGTTCGCCAAGGCCACGATGTACTGCTTGATGAGCGGGTCGACGTAAATCTCCTTCACGGCTGCCTGGAGCTGCAGGATCTCCGTTGCGTTCGTGACCTGCTCGAGGGAATCGACCGGGTGCTGGACCTGTTGCGCGTCGAGCACCAGCACCTCGTCCGTCGGGCTGGGATACCCGAGGTGGATCTGGGCCATGAACCGGTCGAGCTGAGCCTCCGGGAGGGGGAAGGTCCCTTCGTACTCGATCGGGTTCTGCGTGGCGATGACCATGAAGGGCTGCGGCATGCGGTGGGTCACGCCATCGACCGTCACCTGGCGCTCCTCCATGGCCTCCAGCAGGGCGGACTGCGTCTTCGGCGTGGCCCGGTTCACCTCGTCGGCCAACACGACCTGGGCCATGATCGGCCCGGGTCGGAACTCGAAGTCGCCGGTCTTCTGGTTGTAGATGGAGACGCCGGTGATGTCGCTCGGCAGGAGGTCGGGCGTGAACTGGATGCGGCGGAAGGTCAGCCCTGTCGAGCGGGCCAAGGCCCGGGCCATCATCGTCTTGCCCACGCCGGGCACGTCGACGATGAGGAGGTGGCCGCCGCACATGAGCACCGTGATCGCCAGCTCGATCTCCTTTCGCTTCCCGACGATCACGCGCTCGACGTTCTGGATGATCCGTTCCGCAATGAGCTTTGGGTCCTCCACCGCACGCCTCCCGGACGTCCGTCGATGCGGCCGATACCGCGCCGGTATTCTAGCAGCGGCGCGGAACGCCGCGGTTAATGCGGGCGCAAGGCATCGGTGAGGAGGGCCACGGAAGCCCGCACGGCGTCTTCGAACGGCCACTCCTGGCGGAGGTGGAGGAACACGAAGGGGATCGTGGCCCGGCAGAACGCCGCCAACAGCGGGGGCGGGAAGTCGCTTCGGATCTCGCCACGCTCCACGCCGCGCGCGACGATCCGAGTCACCCGCGCCTCCAGCTCTCGCTTCAACTCGGCGGGGATGAGGTCGTCGGGCACCCGAACGCCGAGTTCCATGCCCGTAATCAGCTCGAAGATGCCGCGGCCCCGCTCCGCCAGGCCGCAGGCCCTTGCCACGAGGTGGCGCAACGCATCGATGGCGTACGGGTTCGCCTCGGCCTCGGCGATGATGCCGCGGACCTCCTCCAGCGTCTCGGCGATGATGGCCGAGACCAACGCCTCCCGCGTGGGGAAGTGGCGGTACAGCGTCCCGACGGCCACGCCGGCACGCTCGGCGATTTCCCGCATCTCCGCCGCCTCGCCGCGCTCGGCCAGGACCTCGCGGGCGGCGGCGAGCAGCCGCTCTCGGTTCAGGCGCGCGTCCGAACGCTCGCTCTGGGATGCCATCGTGCCCGCATTCTACCCGTTTCCCCGGCCATTGACGAGAACCGGAGTTCCGGTTCAACCTTGGATCCGAAACGCATCGTTCAGATTACGCCCGGGAGGCACGCCATGAGCCGCCGTTCTGCCCTCGAACGATGGGGACGCTTCGTCGCCCGACACCGGGGTCCCGTCCTCCTCGCCTGGCTCGGCGTTATCGCCGCCCTCGGCATCGCGGCTGCGCGGTTCGGCGGGGAGTTCGGCGGCAACTTCAGCGTCCCCGGCACCGAATCCCAGGCGGCGCAGGACCTGCTCGAGGTGCGCTTCCCCCAGCAGGCCGGCGCTCGGGCGGACGTCGTCTTCCGCTTCGAAGGCTCCTTCGCCGATCCCGCAGTCCAGGGGCGGATCCGTTCCGTGCTCGACGAGATCGCCGCGCTTCCCGGTATCGCCGCTGTCGAGACGCCTTTCGATCACCCGCGCTACGTGTCGCCCATCGCGCCCATCGCCCGCGCGGTGGTCATCTTCGAAGAAGAGGCTGGGCAGATCGAATCGGCGGACGTTCGGCCCCTCCTCGATGTGGTCGACCGCGCGAGCGGCCCCGGATTCCGCGTCGAAGCGGGCGGCCAGGCCGTGCGGGTCGTGGAGCTCCCCCACTTCGGAACGGCCGAGTTCTACGGACTCGGGGCGGCGGCGGTGGTGCTCGTGGTGGCCTTCGGGTCGGTGGTGGCGGCCGGGCTGCCCATCGGGGCGGCTGTCTTCGGACTGGCGCCGGGCTTCGCCCTCCTCCTCATCGCTGCCCGCTCGGGCCAATTCCCGGAGTTCTCGCCCCAGTTCGCCGTGATGATCGGCATGGGCGTCGGCATCGACTACAGCCTCCTCGTCATCACCCGCTTCCGGGAAGGGCTCCATGCCGGCCTGCCCGTCGACGAAGCTGTGGGACGGGCGGTCGCCACTGCTGGGCGGTCGGTCATCTTCGCGGGGGCGGTCGTCGCGCTCTCCTTCCTCGGCCTCCTGGTCATGGGGTTGCCCTTCGTGGGCGCCATCGGGATCACCGGGACGATCATGGTGACCGCCGCCGTCATCGTCGCCCTCACGGTGACCCCGGCGGTGCTCGCCTTCCTTGGCCGACGCGTCGATTCCCTTTCGGTCCCCTACTTCCGCGGCACCGAAGGGGTCAACCCCCGGAGCATCTGGTACCGCTTCAGCCGGGCTATCCAACGTCGGCCGTGGCCCGCCTTCCTCCTCGCCCTGGTGATGCTCCTCGGCCTCTCCTTCCCCGTGCTCGATATGCGCCTCGGGTTCACCGACGCGGGCAACAAGACCACCGATTATCACACGCGCCGCGCGTACGACTTGCTCGCCGAGGGCTTCGGCCCCGGGTTCAACGGCCCGCTCATCGCCGTGCTGGACGGTCCCAGCGCCGCCGCGGCCGCCGAGGAGCTGGGACGCCGGCTGGCAGCCCTTCCGGGCGTGGCCGCCGTCGGCGAGCCGATCGCGCGCCCCGATGGCCAAACAGCCATCGTCACGGTCATCCCTGCGTTCGCCCCGCAGGACGAACGCACCGACGCTCTCATCGGCCGTGTCCGCGCCGAGGTACTCCGTCCCTTCTCGGCCGAAACCGGACTCACCGCCCTCCTCACCGGGCCCACGGCCGCCTTCGTCGACATCGGACACCGCATCACCGAGCGGATGCCGTATCTCTTCGCCGGGGTCATCGGCATCTCCTTCCTCCTCCTCATGACGGTCTTCCGCTCGGTGGTCATCGCCGTCAAAGCGGCAATCCTCAACATGCTCTCCATCGGGGCGGCGTTCGGTGTGGTCGTCGCTGTCTTCCAGTGGGGCTTTCTCGCCGACCTCGTGGGCATCAAGGAAGGGCCCATCGAGACCTTCCTCCCCATGATCCTCTTCGCCATCCTCTTCGGCCTCTCCATGGACTACGAGGTATTCCTGATCAGCCGCGTGAGGGAGGAGTACGTGCGGACCGGGGCCAACGGGGTCGCCGTTGCGAACGGGCTCGCCGCCACTGCCCGCGTCATCTCCGCGGCCGCCGCCATCATGGTCGTCGTCTTCCTGTCGTTCGTGACGCTGCCCGACCGCACCATCAAAGAGTTCGGCGTCGGGCTGGCGACGGCAGTCTTCATCGATGCCACGGTCGTTCGCCTCGTCCTCGTCCCTTCGGCCATGGAGCTCCTTGGCCGGGCGAACTGGTGGTTCCCCCGCTGGCTGGACCGCATCCTGCCGCGCATCGATGTCGACGTGCCCGAAGCGGCAGGGACGGTGCCGGCCGGAGGGCGCTAAGCCGTCCCGTTCCCCACCACCGGCCCCTGACGTACCCTGGGCGGCATGACGCGCACCCCGGAGGAGTGGGTCGCTCTCGCCCGCGAGCTCGCCCGCCGCTTCGCCGAACGCGCCCCCAGGCACGACCGAGAGGGCTCCTTCCCGTTCGAGAACTTCGAAGAGCTTCGAGCTGCTGGGTTCCTGGCGCTGACGGTTCCCCGTCGGTACGGCGGTGCCGAACTCCCTCTTCCCGACTACCTCCGGGTCCTCGAGGAGCTGGCCGCGGGCGATGCCTCGACGGCCCTCGGACTCGCCATGCACCTCGTTCGGTTCGGGGCCGAACGAGAGGCGCCGACCATCCCCGAGCGGTGGTTCGCGCAGCTCTGCCGGGGCGCGGTCGAGCACGGGTGGCTGGTCAACACCGCGGCCACCGAAGAGGGCTTGGGCAGCCCCGCCGGCGGCGGCATCCCCGAAACCCACGCTGCCGCGACCGAAGGGGGATGGGTACTGAACGGCCGGAAGACGTTCACCACCCTTGCCCCCGCCCTTCGCGCCGCGATCGTGTCCGCTCGCATCGCCCTGGCCGACCCAGGCCCACCCGTCATCGGCAACTTCCTCGTCTTCCTCGACGACCCCGGCGTGCGCATCGTCGAAACCTGGGACAGCCTGGGGATGCGGGGCACGGGGAGCCACGACCTCGTGCTGGAAGACGTCGTCCCTCCTCGCGACCGGCTCCTTAACCAGCGGTCGGCTGGCGCTCCCGACCCGCGCGGGGAAGCCGCCTTCGCTTGGTTCGCGCTCGGCATCGCCGCCGTCACCATCGGGGTCGCCCGGGCCGCCCGCGACGAGGCGGTTGCCTTCGCGCGAGAGCGGGTCCCGCTCGGACAGCGGCCGATTCGGGAGATGCCCGGGGTCCGCGCGCGCATCGCCCGCATCGAGCTTCTCCTCCACCGGAGCCGGACGCTCGTCTGCGACGCTGCCCGCGCTTGGCACACGCGCTCCACGGAGCCGCCCCCGGTTGCCGACCGTGTCGCCATGGCGAAGGTCGAGACGCTCAACGCCTGCATCGAGGCGGTAGACCTCGCCATGCGTGTGGTGGGCGGCGTGAGCCTGCTGAAGCGTCGCCCCCTCGAGCGGTATTACCGCGACGTCCGCGCCGGGCTCCACAACCCGCCGTTGGAAGACCGCGCCCTGGAGCAGCTGGCTCGCCGCGCCCTCGATGAGCCTCAAGCCCCCACCGGGGCCGTCGAGTGAGGCCTGTCGGTCATCCGCCTGGAAGGGTGAAATCCTGCCCGATGGTGATGACGACGTCCGGTAACGTGCTATCCGTTCGCTGTGCCGTGCGGATGGCCGAAGGCGGGAGGTTCAGCCACTCCGCGATGTCCTCCGCGAGCTCCCGTTTCTCCGGGCTGTACAGCGTCACTGTGGTGGATGGCTGCGGCGCCGACGCCGGCCCCAAGTACACTTCCGGGAGCCCCTTCACGTACCGTAGGTAACGCCCCAACGCCTCGACCCGAGCCTCGCCGCCCGGCCCGTACCCGTTCTGGATCTCCACGTGCGCCCCGACGTAGCTCGTCTTGGGGAAGACGACGTTCAGCCAGTAGCGCACGTTGTCGGGGTTCGGAATGAGGACCGCCGCGCCTGCTTCCGTGGTGTACGGCACCAGCGTCGGCACACCGTCGACCGGGTCGCCCAACGAGTACGTAGCGATGTCGCCACCCGTCTGCTTCAAGAGGAGCGCGTATCCCGGGATCTTCGCGGCGGGGATGTCGGTCACCACCATCCCCTTGTAGGCGTTGTACAGGTCCAGAGCCTTGTCGAGCAGACCGGTGGCGAACGCCTTCCGCAGTGCGGCCTGCAACACGAGCTCCTGGCGCTTAACGCGGTTCAGGTCCGTGTCGTTCCGGTAGCGGCCGAAGGCCACGGCATGGTAACCGTCGAGGAAATTCCGCCCTGGCGGAATGGTCACGTCCGTGTAGTGGATGTCATCCTTGCTGTACCGCCAGGTGGGAACGGCGAGCTCTTCGGGGACGTCGACCTCGATGCCCCCGAGCGCATCGACCAGTGCTTCGGCCCCCTCGAAGTCGAGGATGACCCAGTGGTCGATGGAAACGCCGAAGTTGAACTCCAGGTCGCTCGCGAGCTGCCTCGCACCGGCCTCGAAGGTGCCGCCGTACTCGATCCCGCGCCCGTAGGAGGTGTTGATGCGGTCCTCGACGATCTGTCCGTCGGGGAGCTTGATCTTCACCCACATATCCCGGGGGAAGCTCAGCAGCGCCGCCTGCTTCGTCACCGGGTCGATCGTGGCGACCATGATCGCATCGGTGCGGTAGGCATCGAGAAGCTCGTATCCCGGCCGACGGTCGATGCCGATGACGAGCAGGTTGATCCGACGGTTGAACACGCTCTGCGAACCCGGTGCGCTGACCCCGACGGGGCCGGGCAGGGCGCCGACCACGTTCGCCAACGGGGCAGTGCTTCCCGGGAATACGGCTGGATACGCCCGCGTGAGCGTTCCCAGGGCCGCGTAGAGGGAGGCAAGGGTCAGCACTCCCAGCGCGACCACGAACAGGAACCGCTGGCTCGGGGTGGGGCGGGGTTCCTCTGCGGGGAAACTGGCCCGTCGGATGGGGCGGGGTGACGTTCCGGCGGCCATCGACAGCCTCGACCGTACGGCCGCGAGGGGCTTGGGTCAACGCGGATGGCGGACGCTTTGACCTACCCCAGCCCGAGCTCGTCCAGCCGGTCGTCGTCGATGCCGAAATAGTGCGCCAGTTCGTGTAGGACGGTAATCCTCACCTGTTCGCGGATCTCGTCGTCGGTCCGGCAGATCGACTCGATCGGCTCCTGGTAGATGGAGATCTTGTCGGGCGGCACGAGGTTGTACCCCAGCGATCCCCGCTGGGGAAGGGGGATGCCGTGGTAGAGACCCAAGAGGAGCTGTCCTGGTGGCACTCCCGCGAGCTTCCGGTCGGCGGCGGTCGGGCGCTGTTCGACGACGATGTCGACGTTCTCGATGCGCGCCAACAGCTCGGGCGGGAGCGATGCGACGGCTTCGCGCACCAACCGACGGAAATGCGCCCGGCGGGCTCGGAAGGCGCGCACCCGGTTCCGGCGAAGGTCATCCATCGAGGGCCATCGTACCCAGCGACTGTCCCCCAATGCGACGCGATCGTTCACCGCTTGGCTACCCGCCGGCGCGGGCTATCCGCCGATCATTCCAACGTGCTCGGTTCATTCCGGCAACAGCGCGCAGCAGGTACGGTTCGGGAGCTCGTCCGCCGCGGCGTCGGCGTGCGCGAGGCCTCCTGGGCTCTCCCCGAGCCCGGCGCGGAAGGCGCGTTCGTCGAGGAGGTGCGAGCCTGGATGGCGGAATGCGGTGCCGGCATGCGCCGTCCGTATGGCGTCGACCACGTGGCCCTCGCCCTCTCGTGCCGCGACCAGGACGGGCGTGCCCGGTGCTCGACGGCGCTCGGCATCCGGCCGCTCGGCGAATACCTCGGTCCCCGCGGGGAGCGAGAGCTGCTCGGCTTCATCCGTGACGCCCGCCTCGCTTCGCCGGAGGGCGGCACGGTGAAGGTCGTCTTCCTCTCCATGGGCGACCTCCTCGCGGCCCTCGAGACGGCGGCCTAACCGGCCTGGCCCCTGCTCGGCGGGCCGCGTACCATTCGCTCATGCCCGTTCGTTCCAACCCTGCCCGCGCCCGTGCCCGCTTGGAGGAGCTGCTCAAGGGCATCGCCGCCCTGCGCGGCTCCGGTCCCAACCCGTTCGACTACGACCTCTGGGAGAACCGCGCTCGGGAAGTGCTCGAGGCGATGTACGGCCCCGACTCACCCGAATTCGCTCGGTACGCGGAGGCGGTGCTGAAGCGCGGCCGTTTGCCGGGAGTCCGGGGCCTGGAAGAGAACATGACCCTCAACATCCATGGCCCGTGGGGTATCCTCGCCCGTCTGGACAGGGCCGAAACGGTCCTCCGTCAGCTCCTGGCCGAACTCCCCTCTGCCTGAAACCGCGGCCATTCCCAGTCGCGGGCGGCGCGGAGCTGGGCTGCCGAGCCGGGGATGAGAGCTTCCAGCTCCTCCTCGAGACGGGCGAGCCGCGCTTGGTAGGAGGGGCTCCGCAACGACTCCGTGGTCATGATGAGGGCGTCCTCGCCGTCCGCGTAGTACCGCTTTCTCCGGCCCACCTCGTAGAAGCCGTATTTCCGGTACAACGCCCGCGCCGCTTCGTTCGAAGGACGGCACTCCAGCGTCAGCGAATCCAGCTCGTGTCCCAGGGCGATGGCCCCGAGGGTGTGGACCATCAGCCGTCCCAGTCCGCGCCGCCGCCACTGCGGGGCTACGGCGACAGTGACGACGTGGCCCTCGTCGAGAACCACCCAGAGCCCCGCGAAGGCGGCGACCTCGCCGCCGACCAGCGCGACGGCGTAACGGGCGACGCGGTTCTCCAGGAGCTCGCGCCGGAACGCTGCCGGCGTCCACCCCCGTTCGAAGGATGCGTGTTCGATGGCCGCAGCCGCGGCCACGTCTTCGAGCCGCATGGGCCGCAGGGTCGCTGTGAGCGGCTCGGTACCGAGGGTCGTCACGTCTCGCATCCTACCGCGTCGGGCTACCGCCGGGTTCGAGCTGCATCTCCGAGGACGTGCGCCCGCCCCTCGGCGACCACGTAGAGGGAGCCCGTCACCACGATGAGGTCGTCTTCACGGGCGTGGTGGCGGGCTGTCTCGATGGCTCCGGCGACGCTCTCCTCCGCCACGGCCGCCGGGCCCAGGAAACCGATCTCCTGGATGAGCACGTACGGGTCCATCGCCCGCGGGTTGGCGAAACGGGTGCAGATGAGCAGATCGGCGATGCGCGAGAGCGCCTGGCCGATGCCGCGCACGTCTTTGTCGGCTGTGCACCCCACCACCACGAAGCAGCGTCGCCACGTGAAGTACTCCCGCAGGGCGCGCACCAAGGCCGCCGCGCTCTCCGCATTGTGCGCCCCGTCGGCGACGATGAGGGGCCGCTGCCCCATCACCTCGAGCCGTCCGGGGATACGTGCCCGGGCGATGCCCTCCGCGATGGCGGCAGGGGTGATCGGGACGCCCCTCGCAGCCAGCGCTTCGGCCGTCGCCACCGCCGTCATCGCGTTCTCGGCCTGGTGCCAGCCCAGAAGCGGTGTGCGCAGATGGTGCCGGCCGCCGGGCCCCTGCACGGTGAACGCCTGGCCCCAGGGGTGGTGTTCCCCCCGCTCCGCCCGATACGACGCGGCCACCTCCACGAGCTCCGCCCCCACCGCCTCGCACCGCTCCCGGACGACCTCGACGACTCCCGGTGACCGCTGTGGGGCGAGGATGCAGACGCACCCCGGTTTCACGATGCCGGATTTGTCCCGTGCGATGGCCTCGGGAGTCGGTCCCAGGATGTGCGTGTGCTCGAGCGAGACCGGACCGATGATTGCCGCCTCCACCCGCTCGAAGACGTTCGTCGCGTCCCATGTGCCGC
The DNA here is from genome assembly GCA_002898215.1 of bacterium HR29. Classification (GTDB taxonomy): domain Bacteria; phylum Chloroflexota; class Dehalococcoidia; order Tepidiformales; family Tepidiformaceae; genus HRBIN29. The sequence continues at coordinate 393,146 of BEIF01000002.1, forward strand.
CGATGCCCACTTCCACCACCTGCCACTCCGCGCCGGCCTCGCGCGCGAGCCAGAAGAAGAGCGCCGTGAGGATGCCGAAGGTGCTGACATTGCCCCCCGTGGCGGCCTGCTCGGCCTCGACCGCAGCCCGAATCGCCTCCAGCCCATGGGCGAAGACGTCCTCGTCGACGGGCAGGCCGTCGATAGCGATGCGCTCGGTGAAGGAGTGCAGGTGCGGGCTCGTGTACAGCGAGGTCCGAAAGCCGGCCTCGCGGAGGATGGCATCGACCATCGTGCTGATGCTCCCCTTCCCCTTCGAACCGGTGACGTGGATGGTCCGCCGTCCCTCCTGCGGGTTTCCGAGGCGCGCCAGGAGCGACCGCATCGACTCGAGGCTCTGAGCAGGGCTGTTCGAGACCTGCACGCCCCGCTCCATATCGGTGAAGGACAGGATGTACCGCAGCGCCTCGTCGTAGTTCAAGGGCGGCTCCCGTTCGTCGGCCTACTCGTCGAATTCGACCGCGCGGCGCTCCCCGCCGATGCCGCGCATGAGCACCAAGCGCCGGGGGACGATGCAGTAGAGCGCGAAGCTGGCCGCGAAATCGGCCGCGGGGCGGTGCTTGGCGCGGAAGCCTTGGAGGAAGCGCTCGTATCGCGCGTCGGAGGGGGGCACGCGCTCGGCCCGGCCCTCGACCACGATCCGCGTGAAGCGTCGCCAGTCCTCGCGGATGACTTCGCGGTTGTCGATGAGGAAGGAAACCTCGGGGGTGGCGGCCAGGTTGCGCGCGTGCTGGGTGCCCGGCTGGCTTCCGAAGACGATGGTGCCGTCGTCTTCCATGTGGAAGAAGACGAACGTCACGTACGGCGTGCCGTCTTCGGCGTGCATGGTCGCGAGCGTGCCGCCCAGCTGCTCGCGGGCGAAGGCAGCCGCCTCGCGCAGGATGAGTGCTCGTTCCTCGGCAGCGGCTGCGGTTGCGCCCCCCTCGCTCATGGCTGCCGGGTCACCCCGCGGCCGAAGTCGCCGGCTCGAACCCCGGCACGAACTTCCGCCATTCGTGGCGGCCGACCAGGTACGGCAAGAACGCGTGGTAGAGCGACACCTTCGGTGGCGCCGGCTCCCGGAGCAGTCGCATGCGCGCCTCCTCCGGGGTGCGCCCCGCCTTCCGATGGTTGCAGGCTCGGCAGGCGCTCACCAGGTTCTCCCAGGTGTGTTCCCCGCCCCGGTGCCGTGGCACGACGTGGTCGAGGGTGAGGTCGCGCGTCACCTTGCCGCAGTACTGGCACTGCCAGCCGTCCCGCTCGAACACTTCGCGACGGGTCAGCCGCACCTTCGGCCGCGGTCGCCGGATGAAGTTCACCAGGCGGATGACCGAAGGGAGCGGAAACACCCGGGAGGCGGAGCGGATGACCTCGCGGCTCGCTTCCACGATCTCCGCCTTCCCCCGCAGCACGAGGACGATGGCGCGCCGCACGGGACACACGCTCAGCGGTTCGTAGTTCTGGTTCAGCACGAGCACCGCCTGGCCGGTCATGGCCGCCTCCCTGCGTACGCTCAGCCCGCCCCGTCGCCGCCCGCCTTCATGTTTGGCCTCATTGTATCCCGCCGAGCGCCGCCTGCACGTTAGCGCGCCACGTGGCCGCACCAAAGCCGCAGCGCCCGTCGGAGCTGGGCGAGCGCCTCGGCCTTCAACGTCCCTTCGCCCACGATGCACCGCTCGACGTGACGCTCCAGAACGAGGACCCCAGCCTGCTCGAGCCCCGAGCGCGCCGCCAGCAGCTGCGTGAGTACCTCTTCGCAGGCGCGGTCTTCCTCTAGCATCCGCCGCAGGCCCCGGATTTGGCCTTCGACGCGCGCCAGGCGGTCGAGCAGCTCCTTCCCGGCGGCGGCTTCGGCCGTCCCTGCGCAACCCTCCGTTGACATCGGATACCCCCTAGGGGTATGATGAGGTCATCCTAACACCCGCCGCGACCTTGTCAACGGCGGGAGTTGCCGAGGAGCTGTGCAATGGCCGAACCGCGCGATGTCACCGACGCCACCTTCGAGAGCGAAGTGCTGAAGAGCGACCTCCCCGCTCTGGTGGACTTCTGGGCGCCGTGGTGCGGCCCCTGCCGGATGATCGCCCCCATCGTCGCTGAGCTGAGCGCCGAGTACGCGGGCAAGGTGAACTTCTTCAAGCTCAACACCGACGAGAACCCCTCGACGCCGGCCAAGTACGGCATCCGCAGCATCCCGTCGCTGCTCATCTTCAAGAACGGCCAGCTCAAAGGCACCATCGTCGGCTTCCGGCCGAAGAGCGACCTGAAGAAGCGGCTCGACGAGGTGCTGGCATCCTGAAGCGGATGCTGCGGGACTCCTCTACGCCGCGGCGGGCAGGGTCGCCGCCGTCGCGGTCCCAAGCTCCCCTCGGGAGGGCGTCTCCATGACCCTCGAGTACGACGTCGCGATCGTCGGTGCCGGGGTGGCCGGGCTTACCGCCGCCATCTACAGCAGCCGCGCCCGCCGGCGGACCGTCGTCTTCGAGCGCGAGCTCGTCGGCGGCCAGATCGCTACCACCGACCGGGTCGAGAACTACCCCGGTTTCCCCGAAGGAATCGGTGGGCTGGAGCTCGCCCAGCGCTTCCAGCAACAGGCGGAGCGCTTCGGCGCCGAACTTCGCTACGAAAGTGTCGAAAGCATCGAACGTCTGCCCGATGGCCGATTCCGGCTCGTCACCACAGCCGGTGACTATCGCGCCGCGGCGGTGATCGTGACCGCGGGAGCCCAGCACCGGAAGCTCGGAGTTCCAGGCGAACAGGAATTCGCCGGCAAGGGTGTGAGCTACTGCGCGACCTGCGACGGCGCCTTCTTCCGCGACCAGGACGTCGTGGTGGTCGGCGGCGGCGATGCCGCCCTCGACGAGGGCATCTTCCTGACCCGCTTCGCACGCTCCGTCACCATCATCCACCGCCGGGCCCAGCTCCGCGCCTCGGCTGTGCTGCAGCAGCGGGCCTTCGCCAATGAGCGCATCCGTTTCCTTTTCGATACGGTCGTCACCGCCATCGAGGGCGGCGAGGTGGTCGAGCGGGTCCGGCTACGCAACGTGCGCACCGGCGAGGAGTCGGTCCTCCCTGCGGCGGGCGTGTTCATCTTCATCGGCCAGGTCCCCAACTCCCACCTGCTCGCCGGGCTCGTCGAGCTCGACGAAGGCGGCCACGCCAAGGTCGACCTCGAAATGCAAACCTCGGTTCCGGGGCTTTTCGTGGCGGGCGATGTGCGCTGGAAGGCGGCCCGCCAGCTGGTGAGCGCCGCCGGTGACGGTGCCACCGCGGCCATCGCTGCCGAGCGCTACTTGCAAGAGCATCTCGGACCGCCTCCGCTCGAGGGCTGAGCTTCGCCGGAGGCGTTTCCACCGCGCTCCGGATCCGCTACGCTTCCCGCATGCCGCTCTACGAGTATCAGTGCACGGCTTGCGGCGCGCGCACCGAAATCTTCGTTCGCCGTCCCACCGATGACGTCCGCGTGCCTCCGTGCCCCTCGGGTGCCGGCGAGGCGCACCGGATGGTTCGCGTGGTGAGTGTTTTCGCCCGACACCTGACGCTGAAAGACAAGATCGCCGAGGCCGAGGCGAAGTGGGGCAAGGAAGTCGATGCCGCCATGGGCCCGCCTCCCGATGTCGGCAAGTACGCCCGCCGCTACGAGCAGCTCGCCAAAGACCTTCCCCCGCGTCGCGAGTGACACCCCTGCCAGCTCCGGTGAGCGTATACTCGGCCCATGGCCCCGCGGCCTCGCCGCGCGGAGGTGCGACGTGTCCGAGACTGCTCAGTACCGCGCTGAACTCCTCGCCCGCCTGCGGAACGCTACCGACGATCTCGCCTGGGCCGTGCGGGGTGTAACCGAGGCCGGTGCCCGCTACAAGCCCTCTCCGGAGGAATGGAGCATCCACGAGCACCTCTCCCACGTTCGCGACATGGAGGAGCACGTCTACCTGCCCCTCCTCCGCTGGGCCACGGTCCCCGACATGCTCGAACCGAAGGAGTACTCGCGCCACGCCTGGCACCAACAGCGGTACCGCCCCGACGAGCCCCTTCGCAGCATCCTCGACGACCTCCTCCGCATGCGCGACGAGGAGCTGACGATTTTCCGGCAGCTCACCGACTACGACTGGACGCGCTACCGCACCGACACCCGCTGGGGACCGCTCACCTGCCAGTGGATTGCCGAGGTGATGTACCGCCACACGCTCGACCATCTCCAGTGCATCATGGGCCTGCTCCAGGACCTCCACCTCGCGGCGCTTGCGCCGGGGAGCGCCGTCGTCGGCGGCTACATCGGCGGCGAGGAGGGGCGCTGATCGTATGCGCCTGCGGAGCGTCCTCGCGATCCCTGCCGGTACCCCTGTGGGCCGTGAGCAGCTCGAATCATCCGCCGATGCCATCCTCCTCACCCTGGCCGACGCCCGTGTGCCCGTGGGGCGCCTCCGGCATCTGGCGCTCGAAGCGCTTCCGGCCATCGCCAGCGCCGGAAAGCTCGCGCTCGTCCGCGTGAACCATCCGCGCACCGGCCTCCTCCGGGACGACCTCGATGCTCTTACGGGGCCCCATCTCGACGCGGTTCTCGTCAACCACACGGTGGAGCCCCAGGACCTCCGCGATACCGCTGTGCTGCTGCGCGAGTTCGAGCTCGGGCGCGGGGTCGAGCCAGGCCGCGTGCGCGTCTTCCCGGTCATCGATACGGCTCGGGCCCTGCTGCGGGCTGCCGACATCCTCCAGGCAGTTGCCCGCTGCGCCGGCCTCGTCTTCGACCCCGCCGGCTATGCGTGGGACGTCGGCGCCCGCGAGGAGGAGCTGGGGCCGCGGCTCGCCTACGCCCGGGGCCAGGCGGTGGCCGCCGCTCGGGCCTTCGGGCTCCTGCCGCTCGTTGCCGCCAGCCCGTTCCAGCTCCGTTTCCTCGCCCAATCGGGCTTCGCGGGCGCTATCCTCACCGACCCGACGATGGTCTCCGTGGCGAACGAAGTCTTCGGTACCAACCAATTCGCCCGCCGCCGTGCCGAAGCCGAGCTCCAGGCGTACGAAGCCGCTCGCGCGGAGGGCGCCGCCGTGGCCCGCTACGGTGAACGCGTGATCGATGCCGAGGCTGCGCGCCGCCTCCGCCAGCGCCTCGAGAGTTAGGTCGCCTGTCCCTCCCCGGTCTTCGGCTCCCAGAGTCCGCAGGTGGTTTCGGTCTCGTCCAAGAACGGCCCCACGCAACGGAGCCCTTCCCGTGCGATGTGCATGCATCGATTCGTAAGGTCCCCCGACGATCCCTCGTCGAACGTGAGCCGGAGCCATCGGCAGCGGGCGGCGTACCGCGGTCCGTTCACGGCGTTCCTGCCAGTGTGCGCGCAGCCCACCCCGCTGCCGCCTCCTCCAGCAGCTCGCGGACGTGGGCCATCCTGAGGCTGGGGTCGGGTTCCAACACTGCGAGGTCGATGAGGGTGGCGTCGGCGGGCGCCGCGACGCCCTCGGCGAGGCTCGCGACGAAGATCGCTGTCGGCTTCCCTTTGCGCCGAGCCAGCGCGAGGACCTGCCCCGTCACCTTTCCCTGCAGCGACTGACCGTCGAACCGTCCCTCGCCCGTGACGACCACGTCGGCGCGGGTCAACCGCTCCTCTAGCGCGACCGCCTCCGCGACGAGGTCGAATCCGCTCGCGATGCGAGCTCCCAGGAAGGCGGCGAGCCCGGCTGCCAGGCCGCCGGCCGCTCCCCCGCCGGGCACGGCCGCCATATCGAACCCCAGCGAACGACGGACGGCCGCTGCCCAACGCGTCAGCGCCGCCTCCAGGAGGTCGACCTCGGCCGGGTCGGCGCCTTTCTGCGGCCCGTATACGGCCGTCGCGCCGTCCGGCCCAAGGAGCGGATTCCGGACGTCGACCGCCACAACCGCCTCGACGCCTGCCAGCGAGGCCGGCGGCTCCCAGTCGATGCGCGCGATGTCGGCCAACGCCGCGGCGCCCGGCGGGAGGGGACGCCCCGCGCTGTCCCACAGACGGGCTCCGAGCGCCCGCGCCATCCCTGCCCCGCCGTCGTTCGTTGCGCTCCCGCCGACGCCGATGACCAGGCGTCGCGGCCGGCCCTCGAGTGCCCGGGCGATGAGCTCCCCGACGCCGAAGGTATCCGCTCGGAGCGGGTCGCGTTCCTCCGGCCGCAGGAGGGCGAGCCCGTTCGCCTGCGCCGCCTCGATGACGGCCGTGCCATCTTCGAAGACGAGGAACTCGGCCTCCCTTGGTCTCCCCAGCGGGTCGTGGACGGTTGTCCGAAGGATGCGCCCGCCTCGGGCGGCGTGCAGAACCTCGAGGAACCCCGGCCCGCCGTCGGAGAGGGGGCACTCGTCGACTGCGGCGCCGGGCACGGCGCGCCGGATCCCCGCCGCGAGCGCCCGGGCCACCTCGGCGGCGGAGGCGCTGCCCTTGAACTCCTGCGGGGCTGCCAGCACCCTCACCATGCCTTCAGAATCCGAGCTGCCACAGCCGGTACGCGCCTAGCGCGAAGACGAGCAGGATGTAGACCCAGGCGGCGTTCCGGAGCCAGATGAGCATCCTCCTCGCTTCGCGGGAGCGGAAGACGAAGGCTGCCACCGCCAGCACGGTTGCCGAGGCCAGAACCAGGTCGAAGGCGAGGCTGCGCACGCCCGCAGCATGCGCAACCGGCAGGCTAGGAGTCCAGCGTGACGTCCCGCCGCCGGAACCGCCACCCCTCCGCCGTGCGGACGAGCTGGTCGCGATAGACGCCGGTCGCCATGATGCGCGGGCCTCCGTCCCCGAGGACGTACAGGGCCAGGTAGCAGCTCCCGCGCGCCTCGCTCCCGTCCCCCTCGATGACCAGGTTGTTCGTCCAGTGGCGGCCCTTCATCTGCCGGGAGAAGGCCTCCGCGAACGCGCGGAGGGCCTCCCTCCCGACGGTCTCGCCCCGCGCCGACGACGCGAAGACGCCGTCCGGGGTGAAGCAGCCGGCCCACGCGTCCGCGTCACCGAAATCGATGGCGTGGTTGTACCGGGCGTACAGCTGCTGAATGGCAAGCATGTCCTCGGCCGAAAGCGTCATGTCCGTACTCCTCCCAACGAGGGCTCGGGAGGCACTCTACCCGAAGCGGCCGCTGCTTGCCTGCCCACGCCTGCGTTACGATGACGTCGTGACGGGTGCGGGCATCCTCATCGCCGTATTCGCCCTTGCGGGGGCCCTGTTCGGCGCCTGCGGAGAGGGTGGCGTTCGTTACCCGATGGACCTGCCCGATGAGGCGCACGACCTCGAGGCGATGGCGCTCCGTGAGGAGGACATGCCCGAGGCCGGGCTTCGCCGGCAGTTCGCCGATTCCTTCGACAACGAGGAGTGGGCAGCTGCCTTCGAGAACATCGTCGGCGACCTCGATGCGGAACAGAAGCGCATCCAGCTCGAGAGCCAGGGGCGGATCCGCGGCTACGTCGCCGCCTTCGCCTGGGACGAGCCCATCCGACATCTGGGCAAAGTCCAGTCCATCGAGTCCACGAGCACCCTGTACCGCGATGCCGCGGCGGCTTCCCAGGCCATCCGGCGGAGTGCCTGTGGCCTCCTCATCTCCGACGCGGAGCCCCTCGAGCCGTTCGAGGTACCCCACCTGGCGGACGAGGCTACCGGCTTCTTCCGCTACCACGACGACGACACCCTCGGCGTCTACGTCGAAACGGTGGTCTGCTTCCGCACGGGGCGCCTGGTACATGCCGTCACCCAAGGCGGCCTCGATGGGACGCAGCGCATCGAACTCTCCGTGGATTTGGCCCGCAAGATGTTGGAGCGTGTGAACGCGGCCTTCGCCCGTGCGCGCCAGGGGGATGAGACCACGCCTTCGCCCGGTGGCGGCTAGCCCCGGCGGAAGGCGTACAGCACCCGGCCTTTGGCGCACAACGTTCCGCGCTCGTCGACGATCGCGACCTCGATGGCGGCGAGCTGGCGGCCCTTGCGCAGGACGGTGGCCTCGGCCCAAACGGCCTTCCCGAGGGCCGGGCGCAAGTAGGTGATGCCCAGCTCCGCCGTTCCGGCGGGACGGTCGCCTGGTTGGAGCATCGGGAAGAGCGCCTGGAGCATCGCGATGTCGACCAGCGCCGCCAGCACCCCGCCGTGGACCGAGCCCTCCACTCCGCCCGTCACGTTCGGACCGATGTCGAGACGAACGCGAGCGAACCCGGGTCGCCGCTCCTCGAGCTGAACCCCGAGGAACCGGTGGAGCGGCAGCGCCTCGAAGGCATCCCTGACCGGGTCGGGGGTCGCGGCCATCACCAGGGGGCAGGAGCCGGGCGTGGCGCGTCGGCCGGCGCGCTCCCGTAGTCGCCGAAGGGGCCATCGCGCCAATCGAGGGCCGCCTTCAGCCCCTTCTCCCTTGCGATCCGGCCGAATTCGCCCCCACCGGGGCGCACCCGGCTCAGCTCTTGGATGTCGCCGCCGACGGCAAGCGCGGTCCGGATCCCCATGATCTCGTAGGCTCGGTTGATCTGGCGCTTCGTCATCTGCAAGAGCGCGCTATCGATGTTCGCAATCCGTTCCGCGAACGCCTCCGTCGCCTCCGCGAGCTGGTCGATGGGGTAGGCCCGGTTCGCCCAGCCCAGTTCGACCGCCTCCTTCCCCGTGACGCTGTCGCCGGTGTACAGGAGCTCACGCACCTTCCGCTGATGCATGTGCCACGGATGGTAGAGGATGTCGACGCTGGTCATCGCCCGAAGGGGCGGGTAGCCGATGATGGCGTCTTCGGCCACGAACATCAGGTCGCACATCGAGGCGAGCTCCGTGCCGCCGGCGAGGCAGTAGCCGTGCACCTGTGCGATGACCGGCTTCGCCAGCTCCCAGATGATCCAATAGCCGCTCAGGAGGTGCTGAGGCCACTGCCCCTGGCCGGGGTGGATGGGCCCGACGTTCGGCAGGCCGCTACGACGGTCGACATAATCTCTGTCGTCGGGCGTCTCGCTGATGCCGGACAGGTCGTAACCGGCCGAGAAAGCCCGCCCCGAGCCGCGGATGATGATCACCTTCACGTCTGGGTCGGCTTCGAAGTCCTTCAACGCGTCGAAGAGCTCCGCCCGCAAGTTGTGGCTCAAAGCGTTCATCTTCTCGGGGCGGTTCAACTGAACGATGCCGTGCCGTTGGCGCTTGATGGTGAGGATGTCACGATACTCCTTCATGGCGCCGTCGATTCTACGCCCCTCGCGAACGTTCGCCAGGTGCTTCGCCCCTCCCGAAATTCATCGCCCGTTGGCACGCCCGGAACGTCCCGCCGCGGTCGGAGGTCGAGAATGGAGGCATATCGGTCGAGCTGCGCGACGGGCGCTCGTGTGTCGTTCGCCCCAACGAGCCCGAGGACTGGCGCGGGCTTCGGGCGCGGCGCCGCCTCCGCTTCTTCTCCGAGCTTCGGAACCTGCCCGAGGGCATGGCGCGCCGCGTTCCGGCCATCGACCGCGAGAACCAAGCCGCCTCCGTCGCGGTCGACCTCCAGCAGGAGGCGATCCGGGGCGTCGCCCGGTACGCGCGGGTGCGCGGCGACCCCGATGCGGCGGAGACCGCCGTCGTGGTCGAAGACGCGCACCAAGGGGTCGAGCTTGGAGGGGAGCTGCTCCTCCGTCTTGCTGGCCATGCCTCCGCCGCAGTCCTGCGTCGGCTCGTGGGCAGCTTCCTCGGAGAGAACGACGCGATGCTGGCGCTCTTGCGGGCGCTCGGCTTCGCCGGCTGCGAGCGGCCCGGCCTCGACGCCATCGCATTCGAGCCGGACCTCCCGCGGCGGTCCGTTCAGCCTTCCCCCGCCAGCTGCAGCGCCAGATGGACGAGCGGCCGCACGGCTTGACCGGACGCTCCCTTCACGATCCACCCTCGGTCCTTCTCGGCCATATCCACCCCCGCGATATCGAGGTGGACCCAGGGCGTCCCCTCCACGAAGCGCTCGATGAACTTCGCGCCCGTGATGGTGCCCGCGTTGCGGCCCCCCGTGTTCTTGATGTCGGCCACGTCGCTCTTCAGCTGCTCCTCGTACTCCTTGAACATGGGCAGCCGCCAGGTGCGTTCGCCGGCGGCCTGCGCCGCAGCCTCGACCTTGCGTGCCAGTTCATCGTCGTTGGCGAGGAGCCCGTAGCACTGGTCGCCCAGCGCCACCGAGACCGCGCCGGTCAGCGTGGCGACGTCGACGATGCGGCGGGCACCGAGCTGCCGCGCCCAGCAGATGGCGTCGGCCAACACCAGACGGCCTTCGGCGTCGGTGTTGACGATCTCGATGGTCTTTCCATCGAGCGCCACCGCCACATCCCCCGGCTTTGTGGCGTGTCCGCCGGGCATGTTCTCGGTGCAGGGCGCGATGGCGAGGACATCGACCTTCACCTTCAACCGTGCGATCGCCCCGATGGCGGCGATCACCGCTGCCGCACCCGTCATGTCGGCCTTCATGGCCTCCATGTTCTGGGCGGGCTTCAAGCTGATCCCGCCCGTATCGAACGTGATCCCTTTCCCGATCAGTGCCAGGTCGTACCCTTCGCCTCCTTTGCCGCGGTAGGCGAGCCGGATGACCTTCGGCGGCTCGTCGCTCCCTCGGGCCACGGCCAGGAAGGCGCCCATTCCCATCCGCTCGGCGTCAGCCCGCTCCAGGATCTCGCATTCGAGCCCGAGCTCGCGAGCGAGCTCCTGGGCTCGTTCGGCGATGACCGTGGGCGTGGCGTAGTTCGAAGGCTCGTTGGCGAGGTCGCGGGCGAAATTGGCTGCCTCGGCGAGGATCCGGCCCCGCTCCACGGCGGCCTGCATTTCGGGGACCTTGGCCGCGTCGTGTTCGACGATGATCAGCCGCTTGGGACCCTCGGCGTTCTCCTCCTTCGTCCCGGCACCCTTGCGCCGTGTGAACCGGTAGCCGCCCAGGAGCGCTCCCTCGGCGATGGCTTGGGCGCAGGCCGCCGGGGGAAGCCCGGCGATTCCCGCCCCATGGGCGATGGTTGCCACCGTCTCGATGCCCGGCCGGCGCAGGTAGCGCACCAGCTTCCCTGCCAGATTCCGCACGCTGTCGATGGTGAACTCGCTCGATTTCCCGAGCCCCGCGACGACCACCCTCGGCGCAGGGATGCGCCCGTGGGTGTAGAGGAGGACGAACTCGTTCGCCTTGCCGGTGAGGTCGCCCAGACGGATGGTCTCGCTAATCGCACCGCCGAGAGCGCGGTCCACCGCGCCGGTACCGCCTCCTGGCGTTTTCACCCCTTCGAACAGGTTCACGACCACGGCGTCGGCCGCGGCACGGGTGATATCGCCGGCTTCGACGCGAATCTCCACGGGCTCCTCCTACGGATGCGCTTCGGCGTGCAGTGTACGCAGGGCCGCCGGTCTCGGCATTGCCCCTAATTGCTCGACAGCTCCGCTGGGGACACCTCGACGGCTGCGAAGAGCTCCACCTGGAACTCCTCGAGGTGGGGAATCCATCGCTCCCAGGTACCGCGCGCGTAAGCGGCCTGGGGGCTTTCCAGCGCCGAGCGTACCGTCTCCGCGTCCTCGAACTGGTAGAGGGCGAGCATCGTCCCGCCCGGGGTGACCCCCCAGCGGATAGCGGCGATGCCGGGGATGCGCCGGACGTCGCGCAGGTGGACGGTTCGCACCCAGCGCAGGAACTCCTCGCGAACGGCATCCCGTGGCGCTGCTCGCACGAGGAAGAACGGCGCCGGCTGCCTCATCGCGCCTCCTGTGCCGCCAACCGTTCGACGAGCGCGAGGCTCGGCTCGGGCGGGTACCGCGTGTCGACGACGACCGTGGGCACGCGGAACGGCTCCGGTCGCTCTCGCATCTGCTCGAAGACGTCGACACCGGCCTCGGAGAAGCCTTCCCGTGGTGACGAAAGCCGACTGCGCACGACGCTCTCCGGGGCCGTGAGGCGGACAGCCACCAACCCTGCGCCGAGGCGCGCCGCTAGGGTGACGAAGCGCCGTCGGTCCCGCTCCGTGAGGTTCGTGGCGTCGAGGATGACCACCCGGCGGGCGGCGAGGGCCTCCTCGGCCAGCCGCTCCAGCTCGTCGAACACCCGTGCGCTCTCTTGGGGCGTGTAGTTCGGTGTGGGGAACATGGAGCGCCGTACGGCGTCGCTTTCAAGGTGGCGCGCGCGAAGCCGGGGGGCCAACGCCCGCGCGAAGGTCGTCTTGCCGCTCCCGGGCAGCCCCGAGAGCAGAACCAGCACGCCCCGCTGCGGCGGGCGCTCGTTGCCGTCAGGGGTGCCGTGTGGTAGCTTCAAGCCGAGAACACGATAGGACGAAGGAAGACAGAAGCGGAAGGTTGCTTACCAAAGAGCGCAAACAGGAGATCATCGCCCAATTTGCACGACACCCGGGCGACACTGGCTCGCCCGAGGTGCAGGTCGCGCTTCTCACCGAGCGCATCAAGTACCTCACCGAGCACCTCCGGCAACACAAGCACGATTACCACACGCGGCGCGGGTTGCTGAAGCTGGTCGGCGAGCGTCGCCGCCAGCTCCGCTACCTGAGCGAGCGGGACGTGAACCGGTACCGTGAGCTCATCGCCCGACTCGGCCTCCGCAGATAGCGGAGGCTTTTCGCATTCTGCGCACGCCGCTCCCGGACGCGGGGCACGAGGGAATCGGGTCGGCTCGGGGCCGTTGCGCGAGGCCAGCCGGCGGAGTCCACGTTTGCTGTGCGGGACAGTCACAACCCACGAAGGAATGAACCATGATCCGACGATACGAAGTTGAAGTGGGCGGAAAGCCCCTCATCATCGAGCACGGCCTCCTCGCCCACCAGGCGAATGGTGCCGTGACCGTCCGCCAGGGCGACACCGTTGTTCTCGTGACGGCCTGTATGGCCGAGGCTCGCGAGGGCATCGACTTCTTCCCCCTCACCGTCGACTACGAGGAGCGGCTGTACGCCGCCGGCCGCGTCCCCGGCTCCTTCCCCCGCCGCGAGACCCGGCCGAGCCCCGAGGCGATTCTCACCATGCGCCTCACCGACCGGCCCCTTCGCCCCCTCTTCCCCAAAGGGTTCCGGAACGAAGTCCAGATCATCGCCATGACGCTCTCGGCCGACCGGGAGCACCAGCCCGACACCCTGATCACGGTCGGTGCCAGTGCGGCTCTCACCATCAGCGATATCCCCTTCAACGGCCCCGTCAGCTCGGTCCGTGTCGCCCTCGTCGACGGCGAGTACATCATCAACCCCACCTTCCAGCAGGCCGATGCCGGCATCCTCGATATCGTCGTCGCCGGCACCGACGAAGCGGTCGTGATGGTGGAGGCCGGGGCGAAGGAGTGCAGCGAGGAGCAGGTTCTCGAGGCGATCGAGCGCGCCATGGAGGCGAACCGGGCCATCAACGCCATCCAGCGCCAGATGCAGGCTGAGCTCGGCGTCCCCAAGAAGCCCTACACCCCCGCGAAGGAGCCGGAAGAGGCCATCGCCGCCATCGCCGAGTACCTGAAGGACCGGATGGATGAGGTGATGGCGACGGCGACGAGCGAGCGAAGCGATGCCAACAAGGCCCTCCGTGCCGAGCTCCTCGAGGTCTTCGGCGACCGCTTCACCCCGGTGGAAATCGCGGAGGGACTCTGGAACGTGATCAAGCGGGAGATGCGGCGCCGCATCCTCGAAGAGAACCGGCGCGCCGATGGGCGCGGCCTCAAGGACATCCGTCCGCTCGACATCAAGGTGGGCATCCTTCCCCGCACCCACGGCAGCGGCCTCTTCCAGCGAGGCCAGACGCAGGTTCTCACCATCGCCACCCTCGCGAATCTGGGCATGGCCCAGAAGCTCGATACGCTGTCGCCCGATGAGTCGAAGCGGTTCATGCACCACTACAACTTCCCGCCCTTCTCGGTCGGGGAGGTTCGGCCCCTCCGGGGCGCGGGGCGCCGTGAGATCGGGCACGGCGCCCTCGCCGAGCGCGCACTCGAGCCGGTGATCCCGTCCGAGGAGGAGTTCCCCTACGTCCTTCGCCTCGTGAGCGAGACCCTTTCCTCCAACGGCTCCACCTCCATGGCGAGCGTCTGCGGTTCCACCCTGGCCCTCATGGACGCGGGCGTGCCCATCAAGGCGCCGGTCGCGGGCATCGCCATGGGCCTCGTCATGGGGGAAAACGGTGAGTACCGCATCCTCACCGACATCGCCGGTCAGGAAGACTTCATGGGCGATATGGACTTCAAGGTGGCCGGCACACGCAAGGGGATCACCGCTCTCCAGATGGACATCAAGGTGAGCGGTGTCTCCCGGGAGCTGCTCCGCGAGGCGCTCGAACAGGCTCGGGAGGCGCGCCTCTATATCCTCGACCGGATGCTCGAGGTGATCCCGGCCCCACGAGCGGAGCTATCGCCCTACGCCCCGAAGATGTACCGCCTCACCATCAACCCCGACCTCATCGGGCTCCTCATCGGCCCCGGCGGCAAAACCGTTCGCCGAATCCAGGAGCAGTCGGGCGGGACCACCATCGACATCGAGGAAGATGGCACGGTGTACGTCTCGGGCACCGACCAGGAGTCCATCGCCAAGGCCGTGCAGATGATCGAGGCCCTGACGAAGGAGGTGAAAGTCGGCGAGATCTACACCGGCAAGGTGACGCGCCTCCTCAATTTCGGCGCCTTCGTCGAAATCCTGCCGGGGAAGGAGGCGCTCGTTCACATCGCCGACCTCGCGCCGGAACGGCCGCAGCGGGTGGAGGACGTGGTCAAACCCGGCGACGAGGTCACCGTCATCGTCACCGAGATCGATGCCCTCGGCCGCATCAACGCCTCGCGGAAGGCGTTGATGGGCCCAGGGACGCGCGAAGAGGCCCAGGAGGCGGCCCGCGCCGCGGCGGCCGCCCGTGCCGAGGCCGGCG
>BEIF01000003.1 GCA_002898215.1 bacterium HR29
CTCTGATGCCGAAAGGCGTTGAGCACACCTCGCACTCGAGAACCTCAAACGCACCGACTGCTGGTGCAAAAACCTCTGATGCCGAAAGGCGTTGAGCACGCGGTGCGTATTCCGATTGCCCGCCTTCCGCACGGGGCGTGCAAAAACCTCTGATGCCGAAAGGCGTTGAGCACGACTAGCATGCGCCTTCGTTCTCGGTTCGAACCTGGAGTGTGCAAAAACCTCTGATGCCGAAAGGCGTTGAGCACGATAGCTGGCTGGTCACGTCCATCGTCGGGTCGCTGGTGCAAAAACCTCTGATGCCGAAAGGCGTTGAGCACGCCGAGATTCTCGCTTCGTGGACGACCCGATCCTCGCCGGTGCAAAAACCTCTGATGCCGAAAGGCGTTGAGCACTGGTAGCGGCCGTCGCACACGCACTCGCAGTTGAGGTGCAAAAACCTCTGATGCCGAAAGGCGTTGAGCACCCGAGCCGGAGCCCCTCAGCGACATTCCGGCCGAGTGCAAAAACCTCTGATGCCGAAAGGCGTTGAGCACACCTCGAAGCACCCGGGAGCGTCGCGGAGCAGGAGTGCAAAAACCTCTGATGCCGAAAGGCGTTGAGCACTGGTCGACTTCGAAGCGCTCACCCAACGGCCAGCCGGTGCAAAAACCTCTGATGCCGAAAGGCGTTGAGCACTATCGCAGCCTCATGGCCCCACCCCCGGGATCGCGCGTGCAAAAACCTCTGATGCCGAAAGGCGTTGAGCACATGAGCGGCGTCCGGCCGAGTAGCACCAGCTCGAGCTCGTGCAAAAACCTCTGATGCCGAAAGGCGTTGAGCACATGGTGTCCAGCGCCCCAGACACAAGGCCCTTGAGTGCAAAAACCTCTGATGCCGAAAGGCGTTGAGCACTCCAGCCACTCTGCCGGTCCTGCCATGCTCGGAAGAGTGCAAAAACCTCTGATGCCGAAAGGCGTTGAGCACAGCTCGCGCCACTCCGCCAGCCGCGGCGACGCGTGCGTGCAAAAACCTCTGATGCCGAAAGGCGTTGAGCACGGCGCAGCGTCCGGCTCTCCGAGTCCATCTTGACCTGTGCAAAAACCTCTGATGCCGAAAGGCGTTGAGCACCGCTGCACCGAGCGTGCCCTAGCGGCGCTCATTGAGCGTGCAAAAACCTCTGATGCCGAAAGGCGTTGAGCACAGCAGCTGCCCATCTGGCAGTCCCAGGTCCCACCCGGTGCAAAAACCTCTGATGCCGAAAGGCGTTGAGCACAGGACGAACGTCGGACACTGTCCGACGTCCCTCTCTGTGCAAAAACCTCTGATGCCGAAAGGCGTTGAGCACCTTTGCGTATCACTGCTTTCATTGCACTGCCACCGTGGTGCAAAAACCTCTGATGCCGAAAGGCGTTGAGCACATCGGGAAGAAGCTGCCCGGCGCCAAGCTCATAAAGTGCAAAAACCTCTGATGCCGAAAGGCGTTGAGCACCCTGCACCGCCGCTGCGATGCGCTCCTGCGCCTGCGCCAGTGCAAAAACCTCTGATGCCGAAAGGCGTTGAGCACTCTGAGATGGAGAGGTCGATTGACCGGCACACGTCGCCATGTGCAAAAACCTCTGATGCCGAAAGGCGTTGAGCACTCCGGCCCTGACCCGCCCCCTCCACCGATCTGCTGGCGTGCAAAAACCTCTGATGCCGAAAGGCGTTGAGCACGTGCCCGTTCCGGAGGACGTCCTCGGCCCAGGCGCACGTGCAAAAACCTCTGATGCCGAAAGGCGTTGAGCACAGCGCCACGTAGGACACGCCCCACAGCAGCAGCGAGAGTGCAAAAACCTCTGATGCCGAAAGGCGTTGAGCACACGCTCGCTGACGGGGAGCGTCTCCTGCGCTACCTCGTGCAAAAACCTCTGATGCCGAAAGGCGTTGAGCACAGGGCTTCGACGTCTACGACGAAGTCCAAAGCACCGGACAGTGCAAAAACCTCTGATGCCGAAAGGCGTTGAGCACTAGATGGCCGCCCACGCCTGCACCTGCGGCCATGGGTGCAAAAACCTCTGATGCCGAAAGGCGTTGAGCACGCGTTGAGGTCGTCCGCGCTCACGTTGAGCGGTGGTGCAAAAACCTCTGATGCCGAAAGGCGTTGAGCACACGTCGTCGAGGGTGGCGAGGACGGCGCGGATGCGGGTGCAAAAACCTCTGATGCCGAAAGGCGTTGAGCACACGAGCGTCGAGCGCGTGCTGGCCCAGGAGGACGAGTGCAAAAACCTCTGATGCCGAAAGGCGTTGAGCACCTCCTGAGACGTGGCGCGAGGCATGGCTCACCGAGCAGTGCAAAAACCTCTGATGCCGAAAGGCGTTGAGCACACGCCGGTCGACGTGCTGCCCATCGTGGACCAGCTGTGCAAAAACCTCTGATGCCGAAAGGCGTTGAGCACAACGCGCTCCTTGAGAAGAGCACGCTGCAGTTCCAGTGCAAAAACCTCTGATGCCGAAAGGCGTTGAGCACGCGTTGAGGTCGTCCGCGCTCACGTTGAGCGGTGGTGCAAAAACCTCTGATGCCGAAAGGCGTTGAGCACAGTTGCCGCTGGTCGTCGAGACCACGAAAGCCAAGTGCAAAAACCTCTGATGCCGAAAGGCGTTGAGCACGTGAAGGTCGCTGTCTCGGCCGACTTCTACGTCGAGGTGCAAAAACCTCTGATGCCGAAAGGCGTTGAGCACGAGTCGTTCTCCGACGATAGTGACCAGGTTGTCAGGGTGCAAAAACCTCTGATGCCGAAAGGCGTTGAGCACATTGGAAAAACTAAAGATCGCCCGCCATCATCATACCAGTGCAAAAACCTCTGATGCCGAAAGGCGTTGAGCACAGCGAGCCGGCTCCTGCTCGGCTGAGCGAGTCGACGAGTGCAAAAACCTCTGATGCCGAAAGGCGTTGAGCACTTCGACTGCGGTCGGATCGTGGTGGCCGTCCTCCCGTGCAAAAACCTCTGATGCCGAAAGGCGTTGAGCACATCACCGTTTCGCAGCTCATGGCTTCCTCCTCTCGTGCAAAAACCTCTGATGCCGAAAGGCGTTGAGCACACTAGGCTTAGCCTTCCTTCGGACAAGAGAGGTCTTGTGCAAAAACCTCTGATGCCGAAAGGCGTTGAGCACTCATCCACCAAAGCGCGGATGACCCGCAGCTCGTGTGCAAAAACCTCTGATGCCGAAAGGCGTTGAGCACCAGCGTGTCCGAGCGAAGATTGGGGATGCGCTACTCAGTGCAAAAACCTCTGATGCCGAAAGGCGTTGAGCACTAACCTCTGATGTCGAAAGGCGTTGAGCACTTGGAGGTGACGCCGTGAACGCTAGCTATAGGAGGGTGCAAAAACCTCTGATGCCGAAAGGCGTTGAGCACCTCAAGTTTCCAGTCCCATCTGCCCAGTCTGCGTAGTGCAAAAACCTCTGATGCCGAAAGGCGTTGAGCACATGAAGATGCCGGGAGAGACGCCTACTATGCTTTGTGCAAAAACCTCTGATGCCGAAAGGCGTTGAGCACATCATGTCCAAGCCCGGCCATGTGCAACTTCTAGTCGTGCAAAAACCTCTGATGCCGAAAGGCGTTGAGCACTTTATACTTCCTGGAATCGGACTCCAGTTAACTAAGGTACAAAAACCTCTGATGCCGAAAGGCGTGGAGCACTATCCATGCTAGCAACGTCCGGAACTACCTGCTCCAGTGCAAAAACCTCTGATGCCGAAAGGCGTTGAGCACCCGAAACGAGTGGGTATGGATTCCCGCTGGAGGACAGGTGCAAAAACCTCTGATGCCGAAAGGCGTTGAGCACGTGCAGGAAGTGTGCCCGCCCTCTCGATGATCACGCAGGTGCGAAAACCTCTGATGCCGAAAGGCGTTGAGCACGCTGTATACGCGAGGTACGGGGCTTCTGAATCCCACCGAGTGCAAAAACCTCTGATGCCGAAAGGCGTTGAGCACGTATTTTTCAGCGATGGCATCAATCTCGACGTTCCTGGTGCAAAAACCTCTGATGCCGAAAGGCGTTGAGCACAGCGGCCCACAGCCGGGGCACCAGGGGTCGGCGTCGTGCGAAAACCTGTGATGCCGAAAGGCGTTGAGCACCTGAACTGACCCCCGGGGACGTCACCCATTCCCCCGCCGTGCAAAAACCTCTGATGCCGAAAGGCGTTGAGCACTCCGTCAGCACCCCTGAAGAATGGTCGATCTTGACGTGCAAAAACCTCTGATGCCGAAAGGCGTTGAGCACAATGGCTGGCTTTCGTCGCCTGTTTGGATCCGGACGGTGCAAAAACCTCTGATGCCGAAAGGCGTTGAGCACACCGACAGCCACCCCCACTGGCGAGCGGTCGCATGTGCAACCACCTCCGATGCCGAAAGGCGTTGAGCACTGGGACGGGAACCGTAGGGCCAGCACGGCGGGGGTGGAGCTGCTGGGGTGCGCCCCCGTGATGAGCGTTCGAGGTCTGGGAAAGAGGGGTCGGGCTCGTAATCGGCGGGAGGGTCCGATTGGACTTCGGGTGGCGGGTCCGGCTAATCCGTTGGCGCCGCGAAGCGGTAGAGCGTCCCGACGGCGTTGACGACGAACGCTTCGGGCAGGGCGTCAGCGAGCTGGCGGAGTGCCTCGAAGCCGGTGCAGTGGCCAGCCGCCACCAGCCCCGGCTCGAGGGCCGCGAGGCCGGCAACGGTTTCCGGAATGGCGAAGAAACCCAGCGGCTGGAGGTGGAGCCCGCCGATGATCCCCGCCAGCTGCTGCTCCCCCGTCAGCTCGAGGGCGCGACGGGCGATGTTCACCGCACCCGCATGCCCGCAGCCGGTGATGACGACCGCCCCCAGGCCCCGTACGCGGGCTACGACGGCCTGGTCGTCCATCAGATGAGGCTCGGGCCGCCACTCACCGCCTTCCAGGTACTCGAAGTAGGGGTAGCCTTGTTCGAACTCCGTGACCCGCGGCACCTCGCCCGTCAGCGCCGCCATCCCGTCGAAGAGCAGGTGCGGCTCTCGGTCCACGTAGAGGCGGAACCCCGCCCCTTCCAGGGCGCTGCGCGACGGCGGGGGCAGGGGCAGCACACGTCCGCTGGGCGGGTTCGAACGCCGCTGGCGGAAAGCGTCGGGGTGGACGAGGATGGGAAGCTCGCGGCCTCGCAGCCGTTCGACCAGGCCGGCAAGCCCGCCGGTGTGGTCGAAGTGGCCGTGGGAGAGGGCCACGGCCTCGATGTCGCGGGGGTCGATCTCCAGCCGCTCGAGATTGTGGACGAGGGCGGTGGGGGAGAGGCCCGCATCGAAGAGGAAGCGGTGCACACGCGCTCCCGCCCGAGCCGTCACCAGGCAGGCGAACCCGTGCTCGGCGACCACGGCGGAAGCGACCCGTGGCGCATCCAGGAGCGGGTTCTCGACCCCCGGTCCAAAGGGCCGGCGGATGACCGCGCCCTCGCGGCCGGGGAGGAGGGCGTCGGCGACGTTATCGACCAGAATCTGGACTTGAAGCTCGTCGAGCGGTTCGAGGGGCAGGACCACGGGCGCAGTATGTCCGGGGCGCAGTGTCGCCGTCAACCTCGGTCGGCACTCACACGGCCCACCCGGAGGAGCACCGGCCAGCGGACGCGCCGCGGTCTCTCGGGGTCGCCCCAGTGCCGCGCCAGCTCTTGGGCGAAGGGAACGAGGGGGTCGAGGCCGGTCTCGGCCAGGAACCGCCGACGCGCCGACCAGGTGGCGAGGTAACCAAGGAGCTGGGGAAGGGTCCATTCCGCCTCCATGTGGAAGGCTGGGGCGGGGAACTCCTCGAAGGGGAAGGGGAGCGTTCGGTAGCCGGCCTCGACGTGGCGGCGCTCCGGCGGCCAGTACGGCCCGAGCGTTTCGCTGTAGTACCGGGCAAGAAGGGCGTTCGCCACGGAGCCTTCGAGCTCGCAGGTCGCGTAGCACCAGACGGCGAGGACCCCGCCAGGGCGGCTCACCCGGCGGGCCTCGGCGTAGAAGCGCGGGAGGTCGAACCAGTGGAGCGCCTGGGCGACCGTCACCAGGGAGAAGGCGGCGCTCGGGAGCCCCGAGTCCTCCGCGAGCGCCGCGCGGTACTCGACGTTGGGGAGCCGGGGGGCGTGGGCGAGCTGTTCGGCGCTGGCGTCGGTGGCCACCACGCGCGCGAAGCGGCGCGCCAGCCCTTCGGTGGCCTGTCCGCTCCCCGCGGCGCAATCCCACACCCAGGCGTCGGCCGGGACGAGGGTGGCGAGGTAGTCGAAGAGGGCCTCGGGGTAGCGGGGGCGGAAGAGGGCGTACTCCTTCGCGACGGCCGAGAAGTGGTCGGCGAACGTCGGCTCCACGCCGGAAGCCTAGCGAGGCCGGTGGCGCGCAGCTAGGGCGTGGCGGGGGCCCGCCGGCGAGCGGCCAGCGCGAAGGCGACGGCCTCGGCCAGGGCGCGGAAGGGAGCTTCGGCGTTCTCCTCGCGCTGGTCCGGGGGAAGGTCGAGGAGCCAGGCGAGCTGCTCTTCCGCCCGGGCGATGGCTTCCGGGGCGTACGGCCGGAGACGGTCGAGGAGCGCCCGGTGGGCCTGGCGGCGTTCGATGACCTCCAGTCCGTCGAGGATCTGACGGTGCGGCGTGCCCTCCCAAATGACGAGGATCATCGCCTCCCGGAGCCAGCGCTCGACGCCGAACTCGGCCAGGGTGCCGAGGCCGCCGTGCACCTCCATCGCCCATTTCGCCGTCTGCACGGCCTGCTCGGCCGTCCAGTACTTCGCCAGGTGCGCGAGCAGCCGGAACTCGTGGTACGCCTGCGAGTAGGGCGGGCGTTCCCGCCAGACGGCATCGAGGGCGCGGACCGATTCCCACGCGAGAGCGGATACGGCCTCGAAGGCCGACAGCCGCTCCCGGAACTGCTCGCGGAGCAGGGGGTGCTCGGCGATGGGCTTGCCGAAGGCAACCCGCCGGTGCGCGTAAGCGGTGGCTTCGGCCAGGCAGCGCTGCATGAGGGCGGCGCTCCCGACGCTGTTCGCCACCCGCGACAGGTTGAGGACTTCGAGGATGAGGTAGATGCCGTGCTCCGGCGTGCCGAGGAGGTAGGCTTCGGCATCCCGTAGCTCCACCTCCCCCGTGGGCACGGAGCGGGTGGCGATCTTGTCCTTCAGGCGGCGAACGGTGTAGTTCGGGGCGCCGTCGGCGCGGAAGCGGGGCACGAGAAAGAGGGCGAGCCCGCGCACCGTCCGCGGCGCGCCTTGGATGCGGGCCGCGACCACGGCCAGCTCGGCTCCGGCGTTACTGGCGAAATACTTGTCACCGGTGAGCCGCCAGCCGTCCTGGGCGGGTACGGCGGTCGTTTCCACCCCCGCTCCCAGGTCCGAGCCACCGCGGACCTCCGTCATCCAGGTGGCGCCCTGCCAGGGCACGCCTTCCCGGGCGAGCATCGGCGGCAGGAAGCGGTCCCGAACGGCGGGTTCGGCGTACTTCTCCAGGGGCACCGCCGTGCTGAGCGAGACCGTGTACGGACAGGAGAGCCCGGGGTCGGCGAAGGCGGTGAGGTAGAGCACCGCGTACGGCCCGAAGAGGGAACCCTCGGCGAACGCCCGCCACACGGCCCCCGCTTCGTAGCCGCGGGCGAGTAGGCGGCGGTATTCGGGCGGGTACAGGACCTCGTCGATGCGGCGACCGTCGCGGTCGAACTGGCGGAGCCAGGGGGTTCCGGCGCGGTCGACGGCGGCCGAGATCTCCCGGCCTTCGGTCGCGAGGAATCGTTCGTAGTCGGCCAGAGCTTCGACATCCGGCAGGGTCCCGAGGGCCTCGCGGACAGCCGCCAGCGGCGAAGCGATCGATTCCCACTGCATCCCGCCACCTCCGGTGTTGGTGAGCCGGCGGCGATGGTACGCCGCCCAGCGGCCGCTGCCTACCGGCCGGTCGGTCGGAAGTTCGCGACCTCCGCGTCGCCGCGCGCGTCGGCCGACGCTGCCGGCTCGTACGGGCAGGAGGGGTCGGCAGCGAAGGGGTTGCCGGTGAAGGCGAACGCGCGAGCGCGCGAGCCGCCGCACACCTCGCGAAACTCGCAGCGTCCGCACTTTCCCTCGAGGCGGGAGGGGTCGCGGAGGGCGCGGAAGAGTGGGGACTCGCGGTAGATGCGGGAAATCGGCTGCTCGCGGACGTTCCCCGCCGGGAGGGGCAGGAAGCCGCTGGGGCACACGTTGCCGAGGTGGTCGACGAAGCAGAACCCTTTGCCGTCGTTGACGCCAGCGGCTGCCGTGGGGTCGCTCGGGCGGCGGGCGTATCCGGCGCCGGTGCGGATGTGCGCCGCCGCGGGGACCGGCGTCTCGCCACGAGCCGCCCGTTGCAGCACCACACGGCGGAACTGAGGAGCGGCGGTCGTGCGTACGTAGAACGGGGCGCTCGCGGCCAGGTCCGCGAGCCAGCCGAGGACCCGCTCGTGTTCGTCCGGCGAGAGGACGTCCGCTTGCTGGGCACGGCCTGTGGGTACGAGGAAGAAGACGCTCCAGACGCTCGCACCGAGCGTGCCGACGAGGCCCGCCAGCGCTTCGAGCTCGTGGACGTTCCGCCGGCAGACGGTGGTGCCGATCTGCAACGGGACCCCGAGGGAGCGAAGCTCGCCCAGGATGGCGATGGTGCGCGCGTAGGAGCCTCGGACCCCGCGGAAGGCATCGTGGACCCCCGGGGTCGCGCCGTCGAGGCTGATATGGATCATCTCCGCTCCCGCCTCGCAGGCCTCGAGGAGGGCCCTCCCCGTGGCGAGCCGGGTGGCGCTAGGGGAGAGGGCGACGCGCAGTCCTCTGGCCTTCCCCCGGGCGATGAACTCGCGGATGTCGCGGCGCATGAAGGGGTCGCCACCCGTGACGACGAGGACACGCGCCCCCATCTCGGCGATTTCATCGACAAGGCGAAGCCCCTCTTCGGTGGTGAGTTCGTCGGGGTGTCGGCGGGGCTGGGCTTCGGCGCGACAGTGGATACAGCGGAGGGCACAGGCTCGGGTGACCTCCCACGCCACCGTGAACGGCGCCAGGTCGAACGCCGCAAATCCCTCGGAACTTGTCATGTGGAACGGAGCTCCTTGCGTTTTTCGAAGATAACAGCGCTTCGCAAGGCTTACGCGCTAGGGCCGAAGGGCGGCCACGGCCGGTCCGACCGGTAGAATCGCCGCATGGAGCTCAAGGTCACCCGTTACGAGGTTCGCGAGGGCGTCGCCACCATCACGCTCTCCCGGCCGGAGCGGCTCAACGCCTGGACGGGGCGGATGCACACCGAGTACCGCTGGTGCCTGGCTCAGGCCGAGGGCGACCCCGCGGTGCGGGTCGTCGTGGTGACGGGCGCGGGGCGGGGCTTCTGCGCCGGGGCCGATGCCCGCGCCCTCGAGGGACAGGTGGAGAAAGGCGGCTACGACCCCGGGACGCCGGAGGACATCCCCACCCCCGGGTTCGGCGTGCGGCCGGAGTTCGACGCCGACTTCGCCTACCACTTCGGGCTTTCCAAGCCGGTCATCGCCGCGATCAATGGGCCGGCTGCGGGCGTCGGGCTGGTGCTCGCCTGCTACTGCGACCTGCGCTTCGCGGCGGCGGGGGCGAAGCTGACGGCGGCGCACGGCCGGCTCGGGCTCCCCGCTGAGTACGGCCTCTCGTGGTTGCTGCCGCGGCTCATCGGCGCCTCCCGGGCCATGGAGCTCCTCCTCTCGAGTCGCATCTTCACCGCCGAAGAGGCCGAGGCGATGGGCCTGGTCCACCGCGTCGTGCCGGGCGAGCGGCTGCTGGAGGAGGTGTACGCTTATGCGGACCGCCTCGTGCGGCACGTGGCGCCGTCGTCGCTCGCGGCCACGAAGCGGCAGCTCTACACCGACCTCCATCGGGACGCCGCCAGCGCCGTGCGCGAATCGCGCGCGCTCCTCGACGAGCTGATGCGCGGTCCGGACTTCCGGGAGGGCGTGGCTGCCCTCCTCGCCAAGCGAGAGCCGGAGTTCTGGCCGCGACGGTGAAGGGGGAGCGGGCTCAGCCGTGGAAGCGCGGCTCTCGCTTCTCCAGGAAGGCGGCGACCGCCTCGCGGTGCGCGGGCCCGTGGCGCAACTGGAGGAGCGTCGCCTGTTCCAATTTCACCACGTCGCGCAGGTTCGTTTCACAGGCGTTGCGGCGGATGAGCCGCTTCGCCAACCACACCGGCTCCAGCGGTCCGGCGGCGATCTCCTCCGCCAGGGCGTACGCCGTCGGCATGAGCTCGTCGTGGGGCACGATGCGGCTCACGAGCTTCTTCGCCAGCGGGTCGGAGGCGTCGATGATTCGGCCCGTGAGGGCGAGCTCGAGGGCGGCTTCGATGCCGGCGACCTCGGCGAGGTTGTGGGTCCCTCCGCATTCGGGCACGAGCCCGACGCGCACAAACCGGGCCGAGAAGCGAGCCCGCTCCGAGGCGACGCGGATGTCGCAGGCCATGGCCATCGTGAGGCCGATCCCGACGGCCGGCCCGTTGATCGCCGCGATGGCGGGCTTCCCTTCGGCGAGGGCGATGGGAACGTTGGGGCTCGCCTCCTGGGCGTCGGCGAAGTTGATGAGGGGCGGGCGGTGCGGCCGTCCGGCAGCCGCCTCGCTCGCCCAGCCGGTGATGTCGGCGCCGGCACAGAAGCCCCGGCCGGCGCCAGTGATGACGATGCAGCCGACGGAATCGTCATCGCGGGCGCGGGCGAGCGCGTCCAGGAACTCCCGCTCCATCGTGCCCGTCCAGGCGTTGAGCTTTTCGGGGCGGTTCAAGGTGATGGTGACGACGCGGCCGCGTTGCTCGTAGAGAATCTGCTCGTACTCGGGCATGAGGCTCCTCGCGCAGCGGGATTGGGGCGACTTCCGTCGAATCTACCCCAGTGCCCGCGGCCGTGTCATTGCCCAGGGCCCAGCGGCGCATGCGCAGGAGCCAGCGCACGGGCAGCGGATGCGCCTTCGTGTCCGGACCCGCCCGCCGACCGCGGGCGAACTCCCGTCGGTACCACGCCCCGCGCTCGATGGCCTCGTCCAGCTCGCGGAGCCGCTCGCGCACGTACCACTCGTCGACATACATGGTGTCCTCCTTCGTGGCGGGAACGCCCGCCGATCCCACCGTCGCGCGCCGATGTTGCCGCAGTGTGAACGGAGGACCACGGGCATGTGAAATGCCTCACGAATTGCCGGCCGGGTCGGGGCGTTGTACGCTCCGACCGCCGTGGAGCCGCTGGGGCCGCCCGTTCTCGACCACCTCATCCTCGGTGTGCCCGACCTGGAGGCAGGGGTCGAAGAGTTCGAGCGCCGGTTCGGCGTGCGGCCCGTTCCCGGAGGGAGCCACCCCGGCCGTGGGACGCGGAACGCGCTCGTGGGCTTGGGCGAAGGCGCCTACCTCGAAATCCTCGCCCCCGACCCTGCCCAGCCTTCGACGCCGGAGCGCCTCTTCGGCGTCGACCGGCTGACGGCGCCACGGCTCGTCGGTTGGTGTGCCCGGGCCGACCGGTTGGCCGAGCGTGTGGCCCGGGCGCGGGCGGCGGGCTACGACCCCGGCGACCCGCGGCCGGGGAGCCGGGAGCGCCCCGACGGCGTCGCTCTCCGTTGGACGTACACCGCGGCGCCTCCTCCCGAGGGCGAGGGTGTGGTTCCCTTCCTCATCGATTGGGGCGATTCTCCCCACCCTTCCGAAGGGCTCCCCCAGCTCGGGAAGCTGGTCGCCTTGCGGGGCGTTCACCCTGAGCCTGGGAGGGCGATGGGGCTTCTCGCGGCCGTCGGCGTGGTTCTGCCGGTGGACCAGGGCCCGGAGCCCGGGCTGGCGGCGGCTGTGCTCACCCCGCGCGGCCTCGTGCTCCTCCGTTAGGCAAGCCCGTCGGAGCTGCGGCGCCGCGCAGTGAAGCGCCCGCCCGCCTCACCGTTCTCGTAGTCGATGATTACGCCCCGGAGTGCGGCGGCGCTGGCGGGGTCGAGGGCGAGCGTGACCTCGTGCTGAGCGAGCACCACGTCACCCGGCCGGGGCGCCGCCTCGAAGGAGATGGCGTGGCGGGCAGCGGCGCCCTCGCCTTCCAGCGAGATGCGGAGCACACAATCGGGCGGGTCGTGAGCGGCGGCCAAGGCGCGAAGGCGCTGGGCGGCGCGCTCCGTGAGGGTCAGGACCGGGTCGATGGTCATGGCGCGACCTCCTGGCTGGCTTCCTGCGACGCCTCGGTCGGCCGTGACCTCCAAGCGACGCCGCCGAGGGAGAACCCCTCCCTGCCACCCTGCCCGGAACGGCGCGGCGCGTCAACCGCGGCGACCCTACCTCCGGCCGTCCGGACTCCCTAAGCTTGAAGGCGAAGCTGCCGAATTCGCAGGACGCCGATAAGGGGGTGGCGCATGACCGAGACCGGAACCTGGGCGGTGAAGGTTGGCCTCGCCCAGATGTTGAAGGGCGGCGTCATCATGGACGTCGTCACCGCCGAGCAGGCGAAGATCGCCGAGGAAGCGGGCGCCGTGGCGGTGATGGCCCTCGAGCGGGTGCCGGCCGACATCCGCCGCGACGGCGGGGTGGCCCGCATGAGCGACCCGGAGAAGATCCTCGAGATCATGGAGGCCGTCACCATCCCGGTGATGGCGAAGTGTCGGATCGGCCACTTCGTCGAGGCGGAGGTGCTCGAAGCCCTCGGCGTCGACTACATCGACGAGTCGGAGGTCCTCACCCCGGCGGACGACGCCCACCACATCGATAAGCACCGCTTCAAGGTGCCCTTCGTCTGCGGGGCACGGAACCTGGGAGAGGCCCTGCGGCGCATCGCCGAGGGGGCGGCCATGATCCGGACCAAAGGGGAAGCCGGCACGGGCGACATCGTCGAAGCGGTGCGCCACATGCGCGCGATGATGAGCGAGATTCGGCGCCTGCAGACGATGGCCGACGACGAGGTGTACGCCTACGCGAAGGAGATCGGGGCGCCCGTCGAGTTGGTGAAGCGGGTGAAGGCCGAGGGGCGCTTGCCCGTCGTGAACTTCGCGGCCGGCGGCGTCGCCACGCCGGCGGATGCCGCCCTCATGATGCGGCTGGGCGCCGACGGCGTCTTCGTCGGGTCGGGCATCTTCAAGTCCGAGAACCCGCCCAAGGTGGCCCGGGCGATCGTGGAGGCGACCACCCACTACAACGACCCCGAAGTCATCGCCCGCGTGAGCCGCGGACTCGGGAAGGCGATGCAGGGTATCTCGGTCCACTCGCTGGGCGAAAAGGAGCTCCTCGCCGTCCGCGGCTGGTAGGGGAACGCCGGCCGCGCGGTAGCGGGGTACGCCGATTGACGGTGCGGAAGCGCGCGGCGTAGGCTGGCCGCACCGGGGACGTTGGGGGCGCGTCGGAACGGAGCAGGCCCGGCACCGACCGAGGAGGCGGTGCCGTGGGTGTGCGTTTGCTCAGCCGGCCTATAGTCCTGCTCACCGCGTGTGCGCTGTTCGCGCTCACCCTTCGGACGGGGCGGGTCGACGCCGTTACTGACCCGTACGGAATCCCCGGCGTCGATTACGTGGACGGCCGGGTGCTCGTGGCCTTCGTGCCCGGCACGCCCGCGGAGGCCGCGGCCGCTGCCCACGCACAGGTGCGCGGGCGCGTCGTCCGTGAGCTGCCCTCGCTCGGCGTCCAGATCGTCGACGTCGGCCCGGGGCGCGTCCCCGGGGCGGTGCGCGCCTACCTCCGCAACCCGAACGTGCGCTTCGCCGAGCCGGACCTGGTCGTGAGGGCCGCGGTCGACTGCGCGAGCGGCAGCGGCACGTTCGCGAACGATCCCTGCACCTGGCGGCAGTGGGGCCTCGACAACATGGGGCAAAACTGGGGCGGAGGTAGCGGCTCGCCCGACGCCGACGTCGATGTTCCGGAGGCGTGGGCCGCGGGAGCGCAGGGAAGCGGCGTCATCATCGCCGTGCTCGACACCGGTTACGACACCACCCACGAGGAGCTCGTCGGCCGCGTCGAGGCCTCCTCCGACTTCACGGGGTCGGGCATCGAGGACCGGAACGGCCACGGCACCTGGACGGCCTCCATCGCGGCAGCGGCGACGAACAACGGGGTGGGGATCGCCGGGGTGGCGCCCGATGCACGCCTCATCGTCGGGAAGGTGCTCGGCGACAATGGCTCGGGGAGCTGGTCCCAGGTGGCTGCTGGCATCACCTGGGCGGTCGACTACGGGAACGGCGCGCCGACGGTCATCTCCATGAGCTTGGGCGGGTCCTGCACGCGCGGGCGGCTCTTCCTCTGCAACACGCTGCAAGCGGCCGTTCAGGATGCGGCGGCGAAGGGAGCGCTCCTCGTCGCTGCGGCGGGAAACTCGGGGAAGGCAAGCCCGGAGTATCCGGGCGCCTTCGACGAGGTGTTGGCCGTCGCCGCCACCGATGACCACGACGCCGTCGCCAGCTTCTCGAACGCCGGCGAGGTCGCTGCACCCGGGGTGAGCATCTTCGGCGCCTTCCCCGACTGCGTGGGTCCTTCGAGCTTCCGTCTGCAGGGCAGTGGCATCGACTGCGGGTACGACGCGGGCTCCGGCACCTCGGCGGCGACCCCGCTCGCTGCCGGGGCGGCAGCCCTCGTGTGGTCGGCTTCGACCGGTTCGTCTGCCGTCGCGGTCTGGGGCGCCCTCACCTCCACGGCCCAGGACGTTCCTGGGACGACGTACGACGGCGCTGGCCGCGTCACGGCCTGCGGAGCGCTGGCTGCCCTGGGCGTCCCTTGCAGCGAAGCCTCGGGCGGTGGCTCCGGCGGCGGCGAACCGACCGGTGGGTACGTTGTAGACCTCACCGGTTCGGCGTCGAATCAGGGCCGTACGTGGACGGCGACGGTCCTCATCGCCGTGGCCGTGAGCGGCCAAGCGGCGGCCAACGTGCTCGTCGCCGGGTCGTGGGACACCGGAGTGTCGGCTTCCTGCACGACGGGCGGAGACGGGACTTGCTCCGTGTCGCTGGCCGGGATCTCGAAGCGTACGGCTTCGGTGACCTTCACCGTCTCCTCCGTGGCCGGGAGCGGCGATTTCGGGGGCGAGACTTCGGTGACCGTGGCGAAGCCGTGACCGAAGGCCCGCAGCCGGGAAGGTCGGCCTGCCGTACACTAGCGGCATGACGGCCACCGGCTCGCTGGTTCGAGAACGGGCCGCGGCGGCGCGGGCCGCTGCGCGGACGCTCGCCCGCGCCTCCACGGCGGTGAAGAACGCGGCGCTCGAGCGCATCGCCGCTCTCCTCGAGGAGCGGGCCGCAGCCATCCTCGAGGCGAACGCTCGCGACCTGGCCTATGCCGAGGCGCAGGGACTCGACGCGGCGTTCGTCGACCGTCTCACGCTGACGCCGGAGCGCATCCGGCAGATGGCGGCCGACGTTCGCAACGTCGCCTCCCTCCCCGACCCGGTGGGGGAGATGTTCGATGTGCGAACCCTGCCGAACGGCCTCCTCATCGGGCGGCGGCGCGTGCCCCTCGGCGTCATCGCCGCGATCTACGAGGCGCGCCCGAACGTCACCATCGATATCGCTTCCCTCTGCTTGAAGAGCGGCAACGCGTGTGTCCTCCGGGGCGGCAAGGAAGCGGTGAACAGCAACCGAGCCCTGGGTGAGGTGGTCCAGGCAGCGCTCGAATCGGCCGGGCTGCCACCCTCGGCGGTGGAGGTGATCACGGACCCCGACCGGGCGCACATCGACGAACTCCTCCAGGCGAACGACCTCATCGACATGGTCGTCCCCCGTGGCGGGAAGGGGCTCATCGACTACGTGCGGGCGCACGCGACGATGCCCGTGGTCGCCCACGGCGATGCGGTGGTGCACATTTATGTCGATGAGTTTGCCGACCTGGAGATGGCGCTGCGGGTGACGGAGAACGCGAAGACGCAGCGGTATTCGGTGTGCAACGCCGTCGACACCCTCCTGGTGCACGCGGGCATCGCTCCGCGCTTCCTCCCGGCGCTGGCGCGCCAGTGGGCCGGCCGGGTGACGCTCATCGCCGATGACCGGGCGCTGGCCATCCTCGGCCCCTTCGTCTCCGAGGGGCTGGCGTTGGAGCGGGCCACCGAGGAGACGTGGCGGACGGAGCATCTGGCGCTCCGCTGTGGGGTGCGCATCGTCGACACCCTCGAGGAGGCCATCGCCCACATCGAGCGGTACGGGAGCCATCACACCGACGCCATCCTCACGGAGCATTACGGTCGGGCGATGCAGTTCGTGGAGGAGGTGGATTCGGCGGCCGTGTTCGTGAACGCGAGCACGCGCTTCACCGATGGGGCGCAGTTCGGGCTGGGAGCGGAGATCGGCATTTCCACCGACAAGGTTCACGCCCGCGGGCCGATGGCCCTGCGCGAGCTGACCAGCTACAAGTGGACCATCTTCGGGAACGGGCAGGTACGGACGTGATCCAGTTCGAGCGCGAGGCGCGGACTCCGACCTCCGAGTCGTACACCATCTACGAGGACGGCGGCATCGTGGGCCGCATCGACCTCCACTACCAGAACGGGAACGTGTACGGCACCCTCTGCACCACGGCCGACGCCGACGAGGCGCGCATCCAGGAGCTGATCGAGGCCATCGACGAGCGCCTGGTGATGACCGCCGAGCCTTACCGTGAGGACTTCGTGGTGACGGTGTGGCGTGGGTCGCCCGCGGGCGTCTACAGCGACGCTGACTTCGAGGACGACGAAGAGGACGAGGACGAATTCCGGATGAACTAGGCGGGGGCTGCGGCTGCGGCCAGCCTTCTGCGGGCGCTCAGGAGTTCGCCGGCAAGGCAAGCAGCGAGCACGACGACTCCCACGGCGGCGAGGACCGGACGAGCCCCGAGGGCGTGGGCGCCCGCGCCCGCTAGGAGGAGCGGGAGAACGATGACCGCTTCGCTCACCGCCTCCTGGATGGCGAACACGCGCCCCTGCTGGCCGAGCGGGGCGGTGGTCGTGAGCACCGCTCGGGCGGCGACGAGGGAGACGGTGAGGGCGAAGCCCGTTGCGAGGGCCACGAGCATCGCCACGCCGAGCGTGATCGCGGTGCCGGAGTCCACCCCGGCGAGGAGGGCGAGCGGCGTGCGGCGGGCAGCGAGCGTGACCCCGAGGTCGAGGGCGGCGGCGGCGAGCGCCGCGCCGGCCAGGGTGACGAGGGAGAGACGCATTGCCGGAACGAGGGCCTCGGCGCGGAAGCCGCGGCCGCACCAAGCGAGGCCCGAGGCCACGCCCGCAGCACCCGGAAGGAAGAGGAGCGCCAGGCCGCCAGGCCCGATTCCCATCTCACGGGCGAGGTAGGCTGGCAGAGCGATGACCATGGCCCGCGCTGCCAGCGAGCGCGCGGCCATGGTCAGGACGGCGTACGCGGCCCGGCCTTCGGCGGCGAAGAAGGGGAGGACGTCGCCGAAGCCGAAGGCCGGGCGCGGCGAGGAGCTGGTCGCGGCGGCGGTGCCCCGGATTCGATACCCGAGGAGGACGGCGAGGACGACATGGGCCGCGAGGCCCGCCGCCGCGGCGAGGAGGACGGCCTGGAGGCCGCCCACGAAGAGGAGGAGCGGCGCCAGGACGAACATGCCCAAGCCCTGGCCGCCGTACTGCAGCGCCACCAGGTCCGCGTGCGCCCGTCCGGGCTGGCTCGGCCGGAGCACCCGCACCAGGGTGAGCTCGGCGGGCGTGTACACCTGGGAGACGGCCGAATAAGCGAACGCGAAGAGCCAGGCTTCGCGGGCGCCGTCCATGGCCGTCGCCGCGGCTGCGGCCACCGCCAGCCGCCCCGCCGCGCCGACGGCGATAGCCGCCGGCGGCCCGAGGCGGTCCGCGGCGGCGCCACCCAGAGGTCCGAGTACGACTGCGGGGATGAGGATGGCAGCGAAGACGCTCGAGAGGTCGACCGCCGCCCTGGCGCTCGTCCCGGCAGCGAGGAAAAGGGCCGCCAGAAAGACGTTCTGCGCCGACTGGGCGACGAAGCGCATCGCGTAGAAGCCGACCGCCGCCCCTTCGCTTCCTGCAGCCTTCGCCTCCGCGTCCGCCACGGCCGCAACTCCCGTCGATGGTCCCGCGGCTGGCGGCCGCGGGCCGGAGCCGTAAGAGGGGCTGCGGTGAGCGCGGACCCCTCCCCATCCGCCTACGGGGTTAGCTGACGGGTTCGGCGATGGGGATCGCCTATGCGCCCGAAGCGCAATTCACCCCGAGAAGTGGGTCCCCCGTTCCCCGCTGGCGCAGGGATTCGGCGTACTTAGAGTCTAGCAAGACGCGGGCGCGGCGGGACGGATTCGTAAGACGGGGACGAACGATCCTGCCCGCTACCGCTCGCGCACCTGGTGAGGGGCAGCTCCTTCCTGGAAGAGGGCCGAGGCGGCACCGTCGGCCGCGTCGAAGAGGGGCTGCGGGTAGGCACCCACGAAGATCGTGCCCAGCATGAGGGCAGCGGCCGCCGCCCAGAGGGCGGGCGTCACCCGGAAGCGGGATGCACCCTCGGGCGGGTCGAAGAGGTACATCTGCCGCATGACCATGAGGTAGTAGTAGAGGCTGACGAAGCTGGCGGCCACCGCGATCCCCACCAGCCACATCAGCTCGGGCAAGGCGGACGCCTGGAACATGAAGAGCTTCGTGGCGAAGCCGGCGAAGACGGGCAGGCCCGCGAAGGAGAAGAGGGAGATGGTGATCACCATCGCCAGGAAGGGCTGGGTTTCCGCGAGGCCGCGCAGGCCAGGGATGGTGTCGTCCCCGGTGCGGTCGTAGGCAGCCTGGAAGGCTGAGAAGGCCGCCAGCGTGCTGATGATGTACCCCGTGAGATGGAGCAGGAGGGCAGCGGTGGCGGCGTGGGCAATCTCGCCATCTCCGTATCCGAGGGCGGCGACGGGGACGAGCATGTAGCCCACCTGCCCGATGGAGCTGTAAGCGATGAGACGGCGGAAGTTCGTTTGCTGGATGGCAACGAGGTTCCCGAAGACGATGGTCAGGGCAGCCACCACGGCCACCAGCCAGCGCCATTCCTCGGGGTCGGTGTGGAAGGCGTTCGTGAAGAGCCGGAGGATGAGCGCGAACCCTGCTGCCTTCGATGCGGTGGAGAGGAACGCGGTGATGGGCACCGGCGCGCCCGTGTAGGCATCGGGCGCCCAGGTGTGGAAGGGCACCGCCGACACCTTGAAGCCGAGCCCCGCGATGATGAGGACGAAGGCGGCGATGGCCGCTACGTCGGTGTCACCCGAACGGTTGGCCAGCGCCTCGGCGACCGCGTCGTACGTGGTGTTGCCGGTCAGGCCGTAGAGGAGGCTGATGCCGTACAGGAGCATGGCGCTGGCGAAGCCGCCCAGGAGCACGTACTTCAAGCTCGCCTCGTTGCTCTTCAGGTCTCGCCGGAAGAACCCCACGAGGATGTAGAGGGAGAAGCTCAACAGCTCGAGGGCGAGGTACGCGGTGAGCAGCTCCCGGGCAGCGGCCATGAGCGACATCCCGGCGCCGGCGGTGAGGAGGAGGCCGTAGTATTCACTCGCCTCGCGAGTGCGCCGCCGCAGGTACTGGGCGGAGAGGAGGCAGGTGACGAAGACGATGCCCGCGGCCAGGGCGCGGAAGTAGGTGGTGAAGTCGTCTACCACCAGAACGCCCATGAACTCCTTCGGGTCGCGGCCCAGGTAGGCCAGGCTCGCGGCGAGCCAGCCGAGGGAGACAGCGGCCATCAGGTAGGCGAGGACGTCCTTGCGGAGGCGCGGCCAGATGAGCTCGATGGCCACGATAGCGATGGCGGCACCGGCTGCGATGTATTCGGGGACGAAGAGCGAGTAGTCGCGCATCTCAGTTCGTTACCCCCGGAAGGACGAGTACCGTTTCGCTCACGCGGTCCACGAACGGCGCCCAGTACAGGCCCATCGCGAGGATGGAGAGGATGAGGAGCCCGCCCGAGATGACCTCGACCGGCCGGGCGTCGCGCAGGCTGGCCCAGCGCGGGTTGAGCGGGCCGAAGAAGACGATGGAGAAGAGGCGTAGCATGTAGGCGGCGGCGAAGGCGGCGGCGAGGACGCCGAGGGCGCCGAACACCGGGTACGACCGGAAGGTACCCACGAAGATGTGGAATTCGGCCGTGAAGCCGGATAGGCCCGGAAGCCCGACGTTCGCCAGGCCGGCGATGACGTAGCCGATGACCCAGAGGGGCATGACCTTCGCCACGCCACCGAAGTCCTTCATGTCGCGGGTGTGCGCCTGGTCGTAGATGGCGCCGATGAGGAGGAACACGAGGGCGGTCATCACGCCGTGGCTGAACATCTGAAGGACGGCGCCCGTCATCGCGACGGCGTTGAGCGTCCCCAGGCCCATGAGGACGTACCCCATGTGGCTCACGGAGCTGTAGCCGGAGATGAGCTTGAAGTCCCGCTGGGTCAGGGCCCCAACGGCGCCGTACACGGCTCCGATGGTGCCGAGGACGAGGAGCGTGGGCATCCAGAACTCGGCACCTTCGGGGAGGATCTGGATGCCGAGGCGGATGATGCCGAAGGCGCCGAGCTTCATCAGCACGCCCGCGTGCACCATGGAGACGGCCGTGGGTGCCGACATGTGGCCGTCGGGCGACCAGGTGTGGAACGGCCAGAGGCCGGCGAGCACCCCGCAGCCGACGGCGAAGAAGGGGAAGAAGGTCTTCTGGAAGGCGGGCGAGAGGGCCCCGGATTGGCCGGCCTCCCAGAGGGCGGGGAGGGAGAAGGTGCCCAGCCCCGCTTCGCGCACCACGGCGAAGATGCCGATCCAGATGAGCACCGAGCCCGCCACCAGGTAGAGGGTGAGCTTGAGCGCGCCGTACTCCTTCCGCGTCGAGCCCCACACGCCGATGAGCAGGTAGAGGGGCACCACGGCGAGCTCGTAGAAGAAAAAGAAGAAGAAGAGGTCGAGCGAGAAGAAGGTGCCGTAAACGCCCGTCAGAAGGACGAGGTAGAGGATGAAGAAGTCCTTCGGCCGGTAGTCGATCTTCCAGCTCACCAGGATGCCGCCGAAGGCGACGATGCCGTTGAGCAGGGTGAGGAGCGCCGAGATCCCGTCGACGCCGAGGTAGAGGGAGACGCCCTTCTCGCCGAGGAAGGCGACGTTTTCGACCCAAGGCCAGCGGAGGGTCATCTGGATGGGGTCGTGCCCCACCTGGTAGGCGGCGAAGACGTAGACGGAGAGGCCGAGCATCACCGCTCCGGCCGCGAGGGAGAGGTACCGGTGCGCCATCCGGTACTGGGACGGGATGAGCACCAGGATCGCCGCCGTCACCAGCGGCGTGGCCAGGGTGGCCAGCAGCACGTACCCCTGTGCTTCCTCCAAGGTCATGCGGTCAGCCCCTCATCACCAGCCCGGCGACGGCCAGCACCACCACGCCGAGGGCCAGGCTCATGGCGTAGTGGGGCAGCCGTCCCGACTGGAGGTGTTTCAGGATGAAGCCGGCGTAGCCGGTCACTTGAGCGGAGCCGTCGACGCCGGTGTCGTTCACGACGTAGCGGTCGAACCAGCTCACCACGTAGCTGAAGCCGAGGATCCCGTAGTCGATGGCCGCCTGATACAGCTCGTCGAAGTAGAACTTGTTCACCAGCATGTCGTAGAGGCGGGGCTGCCATTCCGCCAGCCGCGTGGAACGGTCGAGGCGACCGCCCCAGTAGAGCCATCCGGACGTGAAGATCCCGAGGAGGGCGAGCACCACCGAGGCCCCGGCGAAGGCGGCGTCGAATTCGTACCCGTGCGGTCCGTGGGAGGGGAGGAAGACGAACTCGCCGAATCCGCCCGGGAAGCCGAGGGCGGTGCCGACCTCGTGGAAGACGACCAAGCCGGAGACGACCGAGAGGAGGGCGAGGAAGAGGAGCGGTCCGGTCATCACGGGAGGCGTCTCGGTCGTGTGCTCGGCGATGTGGGGGTCGCGTGGCTGCCCCAGGAAGGTTCGGATGAAGAGGCGGGTGGTGTAGAAGGCGGTGAGGATGGCGGCGAAGCCGAGGAGGCTCACCGCCCAAGGCCCCCACTGCTTGTCGAGGACGACGAGGATCTCATCCTTGCTCCAGAAGCCCGCCAGGGGCGGCACGCCGGCGAGGGCGAGGGAGCCGATGAGGAAGGTCGTGCCCGTGATGGGCATCCTCTTCCACAGCCCGCCGAGCTCGTTCATGTCCTGGTGGTGGTGCGTGCCGATGATCACCGAGCCGGCGGCGAGGAAGAGGAGCGCCTTGAAGAAGGCGTGGGTCATGAGGTGGAACATCGACGCCTCGGGAGCGCCGGCCCCGGCGGCCACGAACATGAAGCCGAGCTGGCCCACCGTGGAGTAGGCCAGCACCTTCTTGATGTCGGTCTGGGCGAAGGCCATGAAGCCGGTGAGGATGGCGGTCACCAGGCCGACGACGGTGATGACCAGGAGCGTCTCGTCGACGACCTCGAAGGCGGGGAGCATGCGGTTCACGAGGTAGACGCCCGCCACCACCATCGTCGCAGCGTGGATGAGGGCGGAGACGGGCGTCGGGCCCTCCATCGCGTCGGGCAACCACACGTGGAAGGGCACCTGGGCGCTCTTGCCCATGGCCCCGATGAAGATGAAGAGCATCGCCACCAGCAGGTAGGTGTGGCCGAAGTGTCCCTCCTCGGCGAGGCGGAGGATCTCCTGGATGTTGAACGTGCCCGCCTCCCGCCAGAGGAGGATGATGCCGATGAGCAGGCCCACATCGCCGATGCGAGTGGTGACGAACGCCTTCTTCGCCGCCTCCACCGCGCTCCGCTTCTCCCAGTAGAAGCCGATGAGGAGGAAGGAGCAGAGGCCGACGAGCTCCCAGGCGATGTACAGGAGGAGCAGGTTGTCGGCCAGGACGAGGAGGATCATCGAGGCGGCGAAGAGCTGGAGGACGGCGAAGAACCACCAGTAGCGCGGCTCGCCCTTCATGTAGCCCACGGAGAAGATGTTCACCATGAACGCTACCGTGGTGATGACGGCGAGCATCACGATGGTGATGGGGTCGACGAAGATGCCCATGGGGAAGGAGAAGTCCCCGATGCGGGTCCATTCGACGGCCGCGGTGAAGGGCCCGAGGCCGTCGCCCTCGCTGAGGAAGTCGGCGAGGACGGGGAAGAAGAGGGCGAAGGAGGTGGCGATGGCGGCGATGCCCAACCAGTCGCCCCCGCGGGCGAGGTAGCGGCCGAAGAGGGCGAGCACGACGAATGCGCCCGCCGGGATGGCAGCGAGCAGCCAGGCGTGTTCAGCACCCATGGGCGATTTCGACCCCTTCTACCACTTGAGTTCCGCTGCTTCGTCCACGTTGCTGGTGGCGCGCAGCCGGAACAAACGGATGACGATCGCGAGGGCAAGCCCCACCTCGGCCGCGGCCACGGTGATGACGAAAACGGCGAACACCGCGCCCGTCACCCGGTCGGGGTCGAGGTAGGAGGCGAAGGCGGCGAAGTTCAGGCTCACGGCGTTGAGCATCAGCTCGATGCCCATGAGCACGAGGATGGCGTTCCGCCGCGCCAGGACGGCGTAGACGCCCAGGGCGAAGAGGATGCCGGAGAGCGCGACGTAGTTCTCGAGCGGGACCATGGGCTACTCGCTCCCCTCCTGCCGGGCGATGATGATCGCCCCTACCAGGGCGACGAGCAACACGGCTGTCACCACGATGAAGGCCGCGCCGAAATCGGTGAACAGGCGCTCGCCCACGCGGCCGATGGGAAGCAGCGACGGCTTGCCCTGGTCGCCCGGCCACACGGTCGCCGTGGCGGCGCCCACGAGGACGGCTGCCAGGCCGCTGCCGACCAGCAGGGCGAACGGCCAGTGCGGGCCCGTGAGCGAGACGCCGCGCGGCGTTCCCGCCGCCGTCCGTGTGAGCATGAGGGCGAGGAGGATGAGCACCGTCACTGCGCCCCCGTAGATGAGGAACTGCACGAGGGCGAGGAATTCGATCTGGAGGAAGACGTACATGGCCCCCACACCGGCAAGGGCCACGATGAGGAAGATCGCCGAATGGATGACGCTCCGGGAGAAGACGACCCCGGCGGCCGAGGCCACGATCCCTGCGGCGAAGATCCACCACAGCACTTCGGTGATCACGGCTGCAGACTCTCGATGGAGATTCCGAACTCGTCGAGCACGGCCTTCACCTCCGGGGGCACCGGCTCGCCTCGGGCGAGGGCTTCGCGGGCGGCCCGCTCGGCGCGCATACGCCGCGCACGCTGCTTCCGGGGCGAATTCGGGTCACCGACGACGCCAGCGGCTGCGGCCGCCTTCGGTTGGGCACCGCCGGCAGCTGCTGGCGCGGCCGCACCCACGGCGGCCGGTACTGGCTTCCCCTCCTCGATGGCGCGGTACTCGGCGATCTGGGCCAGGAGCTCGGCGGGGACGGGTTCGCCGCGGGCTTCGTACTCCTTCGCTTGGCGCTCGAGTTTCATGCGCTTGGCACGGGCCTTCTTCGGGGAGAGGGCGCCCTCTTCGCCGCCCGCGGCCGCGGCAACCCCCGCTGCCGCCGGGACCGGCTTCCCCTCCTCGATGGCGCGGTAGCGGGCGATCTGGGCCTGCAGCTCGGCGGGGACGGGTTCGCCGCGGGCCTCGTACTCCTTCGCCTCCCGCTCGAGCTTCATCCGTTTGGCGCGCGCCTTCTTGGGGGAGAGGGCCTCCTCCTCGGCCTCGGCGGCGGCGCCGGCGCGCGCGACGGCCGCCACCTTCGGCTTCTCGGGCGGTCGCAGGCGGATGGCCGGACCTTCGCCCCGGGCGATGCGCTCGAGCTGCGCTTGGCGGGCCTCCGGCCGGGCGAACTTGAAGGAGATGGGCGGCGGCTCCTCGCCCTTCTCGATGGCCTCCAGGTAGTCGATGCTGTCCTGCGGCCGGAAGGGGACGGTGAGGAGGCCGTTGCGGCTCGCCCAGGTGAGGTCGTCCAGGTCCATGTGAAGGTCGCGGCGGTCGAAGACGGCCCGCTCGTGCCCCGTCCAGTTGTTATCCATCACGATGGCTTCGAAGGGGCAGACCTCGACGCAGATGTTGCAGCGCATGCAGCGCGCGTAGTCGATCCAGAACTTCTCGACGATCTTCCGCCGGTCGCTCAACCCTTCGGCGTACTTGGGGTTGTCCATCATCGTGGCCGTCATGCAGTCGACCGGACAGTTGCGCACGCACACGTTACACCCGGTGCAGGCGGGCTCGTCGTGGTCGAAGTCCCAGACGAGGACGGGGAAGCTGCGCTGGCGAACGGGCAGCGGATGCTTCTCGTCCGGGTACTGGATGGTGACCGGCTTCCGCGTGAAGGTGGAGAGCGTCGTGGCCAAGCCTTTCAGCATCCCGATCACGGCGCCGTCACTCCTTCCCGTCGGTAGAGGCCGACGTACTGCGAGACGCGTGCCTTGCGGGCGCCGCGCGCCCCGATGAAGCCGAGGAGGGCGATGGCTCCTGCCCAGTTGACGAGGGCGAGGAGCTCGTGCGGCCAGTCGTAGTAGAGGAAGATGCCGTTCACGATGAGGAGGGCGAAGCTCACCTCGATGAGCACCTTCCAGCAGAAGTTCATGAGTTGGTCGATGCGGAGGCGAGGCATCGTCGCTCGCACCCACATCACGACGAGGATGAAGCCGAGGCTCTTCACGAAAGTGAGGAAGAGCTGCCACGGCCAGGGCCAATCGTCTCCCTTCGGGAAAGCCCACCCGCCGAGGAACACCACCGAGCCGAAGATGCTGAACGCCCAGAGCGAGGCGTACTCGGCCAGCTGGAACATGCTCCAGCGGATGCCGGAATACTCGACGAAGTAGCCGCCCACGATCTCCGACTCGGCCACGGGGATGTCGAAGGGCGCTCGGTGGAGCTCTGAGAGCATCGCCGTGAAGAAGATGACGAAGGCGAGCGGTTGGAGGAGGACGTACGGCCGGTCAGCCTGGTTCAGGGCGATCGCGTTCAGGTCGAGGGTGCCGGCCACCATGGCCACGGCGAGCAGGCTCACGACGAGGGGGATCTCGTAGCTGATCATCTGCGCGGCGGCGCGTACCCCACCGAGGAGGGCGTACTTGTTGCCCGACCCGAGCCCGGCCATGAGGATGCCCACGATGTTCAGCCCGAGGATGGCGAAGACGTAGAAGAGGCCGAGGGTGAGGTTTCGCACTCCCCAATCGCGGGCGAAGGGCAGGACGATGAGGACGAGGAAGACGGGGATGAAGGTCGCGTAGGGGGCGAATTCGAACACCCAGCGGTCGGCGGCCCTGGGGCGGATGTCTTCCTTCACGAGGAGCTTCACGGCGTCGGCGATGCCCTGGAAGATGCCGTACGGTCCCGTGCGCATGGGGCCGAGGCGCATCTGGAAGCGAGCCACGACCTTCCGCTCGCCGTAGGTGAGGTAGATGACGGTGAACGTCATCACGCCGACGACGACGAGGATGCGAAGGATGGCATCGAGCCAGGGGATGCCGAACCAGGGTTCGCCGAACTGCAGCTCCGTCACTTATCGACCTCGCCGAGCACGATGTCCAGAGAGCCGAGGATGATGATGGCGTCGGCGACGTAGTTGCCGATGACCATTTCGCGTAGGGCGCTGAGGTTGCAGAAGGAGGGCGAGCGGAGCTTCGCCCGGTACGGTTTGTTGCCGCCGCGGGCCATGAGGTAGACGCTGTACTCGCCCTTCGTTCCCTCGGTACGGAAGTACACCTCCCCGCTGTCGATGCGGAGCGTCTTCGGCAGGTTCGGGTTGAGGACGAGGCCCTTCTTCGGCATCTCGTCGAGGCACTGCTCGATGATCTTCGTGCTCTGGTACGCCTCGGCGAGGCGCACCATCCAGCGGTCGAAGACGTCTCCCTGGGTGCCGACGGGGA
Organism: bacterium HR29; assembly: GCA_002898215.1. Lineage (GTDB taxonomy): Bacteria > Chloroflexota > Dehalococcoidia > Tepidiformales > Tepidiformaceae > HRBIN29. Next base: position 26,657 of record BEIF01000003.1, read on the forward strand.
TCTCGAACTTCAGACGGTCGTAGATGCTGTAGGGCTCGACCTTACGGATATCCCAGGGGATGCCAGTGGCGCGCAGGAGGGGACCGGTGAGGCCCCAGTTGATGGCCTGCTCGGGCGTCACCGGGCTGAGGCCGCGGCACCGTTCCACGAACACCTCGTTGCCGGTGAGGAGGCCGTCGAGGTCTTCGAGACCCTGGCGAATGGAGCCCAGCAGCCAACGGCAGCGCGCCTCGAAGTTCTCGGGCAGGTCCATGGTGACGCCGCCGATGCGGAAGTAGGTGGGGAACATCCGGTCGCCGGCGACTTCTTCGAAGAGGTCGTAGATGCGCTCCCGCTCCCGCCAGGCGTAGGTGAAGCTCGTGCCGAAGGAGCCGACGTCGGCGCCGAAGGCGCCGAAGAACATGAAGTGGGAGTTGATGCGGGAGAGCTCCATCATGATGACGCGGATGTACTCCGCCCGCTCCGGCACCTCGATGCCCGCGAGCTTCTCCACGGCCATGCACCAGGCGCCTTCGCAGTTGAGGCCGGCGAGGTAATCGGTGCGGTCCCACCAGCCCATGGCCTGGCGGTAGTCGGCGTTCTCGGTCAGCTTCTCCAGCCCGCGGTGGAGGTAGCCGATGTACGGCTCGCAATCGACGACCACCTCGCCGTCGACGGTGAGGAGCATGCGGAAGACGCCGTGCGTGGCCGGGTGCTGGGGCCCGACGTTCACCGTCATGTCGACGGTGTCGAACTCGAATTCGGTTTCCCCGTGGCGGCGGACGATAGCTTCTTCGGGCCAGATCGTCATCAGAACGGAAACCCCGGCGGACCGTCTTCGATGCCCTGGAGGATCTCCGGCTCCTGCAAGGGATGCGCCTTCAGGAGCGGATGGATGTGGAGGTCCTCCTCCAGGAGGAGGTTCTTCAGGTTCGGGTGACCGTCGAAGATGAAGCCGAACATCTCGGCGGCCTCCCGCTCATGCCAATCGGCGGCGCGGTAGAGGCTCGTGAGGGAAGGCACGTGGGGGTGGTCCTCCTCGGGCGGGCACTCCACCGTGAGCTGAACGGTGTGGTTGTGCTTGAAGGAGTAGAGGTGGATCTTCAGGTGGAGCCCCTGCTCCTGCATGTCGACGCCTGCCATGTTGCGGAGGAAGTCGAAGGCGAGGTCACGGTGCTCCTTCAGGACCCGGACGACCTCGAGCAGGTGCTCCGGCTTCAGGCGGACGTCGACGTCGGTCTTCGTTTCCCCGAACTCGAGGGGGATGTGGTTCGGGACTGCCCGTCGGATCTTCTCGGCCAGCCCCTGGCGAGGCACTTGCCGGGTCGGGGTGAACTGCTTGGGGACGGAGGTCATCCCACAGCCCTCCGGTCCTCCATGATCTTCTCCTGCAGCTTGAGGAATCCGTCGAGCAGCGCCTCCGGCCGTGGCGGGCAGCCGGGGATGTAGACGTCGACGGGGATGATCTTGTCCACCCCCTGGAGGACGCGGTCGTACTGGGTGTACGGCCCGCCGTTCGTGGCGCAGGCCCCCATGGAGATGACGTACTTCGGGTTGGGCATCTGTTCGTAGAGGAGCTTGATGGCGGGCGCCATCTTCTTCGTCACCGTGCCCGAGACGATCATCACGTCCGCCTGTCGGGGGCTGGGCCAGGGGACGACGCCGAACCGGTCGAGGTCATGGTTCGACATGAACGTCCCGATCATCTCGATGGCACAGCAGGCGAGGCCGAAGGTGAGCGGCCAGAGGGAGCTCTTCCGGCAGATGGCGAGCACCGTGTCGACGGGCATCTGCACCACGCCGGGGAGCACGACACGGTAGGCGGCGCGCGTCTGGGGGAGCTCGACCGGCCGCAGCCGCTCGGCTTCGGCGCCGTAGTCGGGCACGTAGGGCGGGCGGGTCTTCCGTGGGGCCTGTGCTTCGCTCATCGCCACTCCAGTACGCCCCGGCGCCAGGCGTACACGAGGCCCAGGCCGAGGATGACGATGAAGATGATGATCTGGTAGAGGACGAATTCAGGCAGCCCGAGGAAGGTGACTGCCCAAGGGAAGATGAACACCGTCTCCACGTCGAAGAGGAGGAAGAGGATCGCGATGAGGTAGTAGCGGACGTGGACCTGCGTCCAGTTGCGGCCCAGGGGGAGCATGCCGCACTCGTACGACACGCCCTTCGCCCGCTCGCGCGCATACGGGGCTAACAGCTTCGCGCCGACCAGGGCGGAGAACACGAGCAGGAAGCCCACGACCGTACCGATAAGGATGGCGGCCCACTGGTCGTAGAAGCTCATGCACGGTCCCCGTCGGCTCGGGCCGCACAAGGAAACGGGGCCAAGCGGTGCGAAGCTTGGGGCCCCGCGGCATGGGCGGCCCGGACTTCCCCCGGCGAGCGCCGGGGTTGTGATTCACGCCACAAACTACCACTGGCGGCGAGGCTGGGCAAGGAGTCCGACCGACCGCCCGGTCAGCCACCGTAGGTCACGCCGCACTCCTCCATCGTGAGCGCCTTGGTTTGCTGCCGGACACCGGCCTCGACGACCTCGCCGACGACGATGGCGTGGTCGCCCCGTTCGATGGCGTCGGTGAGGCGGCACTCGAACCACGCCGGTGCTGCCTTCAGGATGGGCGCTCCGGTGACGGCGGTCTCGTATTCGTACTCGCCGAACTTCCCGTCCCTCGGCTCGACATGGCGGAAGAAGGCGAAGGCGATGTCCTTCTGCCCTGTGCCGAGGACGGAAACGGCGAAGGCCCCGTGCTCCTTCAGCAGGTCGTAGGTGTGGGTGCCCTGCTTCACGCCGACGACGACGAGCGGCGGCTGGAACGACGCCTGCGTGAGCCAGTTCACGGTGGAGAGGGTGCTCCGCTCGCCGCTCCCGACGCCGAGGACGTAGAGCCCGTACGGGATCATGCGCAGGGCCGTCTTCTTTGCCTGTTCGTCCATCTCCCTTCACCCCTGGGTCGCGATTGCGTGCCGCTCCGGCATCTGCTTCGTATCCTAGCCGCGGAGCCCTGGGCGCGGCCACGGGGCCAGGAGGAGCGATGGGCGAGCCCTCCCTCGAGCTGACGGAGCGGGCCATCGCGCGCCGAAAAGGGGCGCGGCGGCGTGCCCTGCCACGGCTAGCGGCGTCGCGGCCGGCGTGGCTCGGCGAGTTCGCGCGCGATTTCGGGTTCACGACGGCAGTGGTGGTCGTCTACTTCGTGTTGCGGGGAATCGCGCCCGAGCGGGTCGACTTCGCCGTTCGATTCGGCGCGAAGCTGATGGAGGCCCAGAAGGCGCTGGGAATCTGGTGGGAGCCGGCGATCCAGGAGTGGACGATCCGCGGCCGGGTGGTGATGGAGTTCGCGAACTTCGTCTACGCCTACCTCCACTTCCCCGCCCTCATCGGCGTGGGGGTGTGGCTCTGGTTCGCCGATCGTCCGGGCTTCCGCCGTGTCCGGAACGCGCTCTTCATCTCCATGCCGATCGGGCTGGTCTGCTACTACCTCTTTCCGGCGGCGCCGCCTCGGCTGCTACCCCTCTTCGGCTACGACGTGGCCATCCGCGATACCGTGTTCGGGCCGGGGACGGTGGTCTCCTACGACCAGCCTTGGTTCTTCAAGAACGATTGGGCCGCCATTCCCAGCTTCCACTACGGCTGGATGCAACTGGTGACCATGGCCATGTGGGCCTACAGCCGGAGTGTGTGGGTGCGGGCTGGCGGCCTGGTGATGCTCGTGGCGATGACGTGGGCGATCCTCGCCACCGGCAACCACTTCATCCTCGATGCGGTGGCGGGCGGGCTGGTCATCTGGACGGCGTGGGTGGCCGCGGCACGTTGGGAGCGGCGACGGTGGGCTCGGGAAGGGTAGCTTCCATCCGTGCCTGACAACTCCGGCAGATGCCGTGGGAGATCGGCGTATCGCCGGCCGCCACTTCGATTCCGCACCACGCGCATACGATCCGAGGGGTTCGCTGCTCCGTCATCCCGCGAGGAGTCTACGCCCGCCTCCGCGCGGGCGGGAGGGGGCTTGTGCAACGGAGCACGAAAAATGTGAAAACCTTCGCGAAAGCGGCACGCTTCCGTCGCGTCAGCGGCGCTTCCGGCGGCCGCGCCGGCGCTTCCCCTTCGGCTGGGCCTGCTGCTTGGAGGGTTGGGCCTGGGCCTGCGGCTTCGCGGGTTGAGCGGGTTGAGGTGTTGCCGACGGCGCCACCGCTGCGGGCGGCGGTGCGCCGGGAGTTGTATCCCCGCTCCGCACGAACTTCCGGGCTTTGGGCGCCGGCTTCGGCTCCCCTTGCGCAGGGAGGACGACGGCAGGCTCGAAGGGGGGCGGCTCCTCCACGAGCGTCGGCCGGATCGTGCGCGGCAGCCTGCCGTAGGCGGGCCCTTCGACCGCCGTGCGGGAGCTGGGCGGCCAGCGGGGGAACTCCTCCGGCGAGCGCACGAGCCCTAGGGCTACCGCCTCCTCCGGTGAGAGGGGTGGCGGAGGCTCGGCGGTCTTCGCCGAGGGGTCCCAGCGCACGATGAGCCCGAGATCGCGGTCGCCGACCGTGACGTTCTGGCCGTGGATGGCGAGGGTGACCTCCCGGCGGAGGACGTTGACGGCGACGACCCTCGCCTCGCCGGTGGGAGTGCTGCAGCGCTGACCGACCTTCGGCAGCGTCCTACGCATCTCCTGATACACCTCGTCTTCGTACGAAAGGCAGCAGAGGAGGCGCCCGCAGAGGCCGCTGATCTTCTCGGGCGTGAGGGGAAGGTCCTGGTTCTTCGCCATTCGGATGGAGATGGAAGGGAAGGTGGCGAGCCAGCTCGCGCAGCACAGCTCCCGCCCGCAGATGCCGTACCCGCCGACGATCTTGGCGCGGTCACGCGCACCGATGGGGCGAAGCTCGACGCGCACGCCGAACCGCTCGGCGAGCGCGCGGCCGAGCTCCCGGTGGTCGAGCCGCTCTTCGGCGCTGTAGGAGATGGTGAGGCGCTTGCCGTCGAGGGAGAACTCGGCCGCATCGAGGTGGCCGCCGAACTGGAGGTCGCGCGCCAGGTCCCGCGCTTCGCGGAGCACCTCCTGGGCCTTGCGATGAAGCTCCTCCGACCTGCGAATGTCCGCTTCGGTGGCGAGCCGGAGCACGGGCTGAAGGGGTTCGTCGCCGAGTTCGTTCACCACCACCTGGTCGGGGGCGATGACGACGCGGCCGACCTCGGGCCCGCGGGCGGTTTCGACGACAACGTACTCACCCGCCTCGAGCCGCATCCCGGCCGAGTCGAAGTAGAAGATGCGTCCGGCATTGCGAAACCGCACACCGACGACGGTGCGCGGGGAGCTGGCGTTCAATGTGCGCCCCTCAGGCGTCGTTCGAAGCCAGTGTACGGCGCCCGCAGCGAAGGAGCATGAGGTCGAAGGCGAGGCGGGGCTGGACGTTCGCCAAGAGGTCGGCGCGGGCCTGGGCGACGCCCCGGAGGGCGGTGAGGGCCTCGCGCACCGCGCGGCGGTCGCCGGCCGCGGCGGCGGCTCGGAGCTCTCCCTCCCAGAACGTTTCCCAGGAGTCGAGTTCGGCCTCCACGAGCTGGCGGTCGCGCCGGTACCGCTCGGCGAGCTCCCCCGCGTGGGCGAGACGGGCGGAATCGCTGGCCTGGGCGAGGGTACGGCAGCGCTGGGCCAGCCGTTCGCGGTCGTCCAGCAGGTCGGGACGTTCGGCGTAGGCGAGGGCGGCCGCGGGGCGGCCGCGGGCCGCTTCGGCGATGGCCGCGGCGCGGTCGGGGGGCACGCCGCGAGCCTCGAGGGCGGCGCGGAGCTCGGCGGACGGCACCGGCCGAACGTCGATGCGGCGGCAACGGCTGCGGATCGTCTCGCTCACGGCCTCGGGCGCGGCGGTGACGAGGACGAAGACGGTATGCGGCGGTGGCTCCTCGAGGGTCTTCAGGAGCGCAGGCTGGGCCTCCCGTCCCAACCGTTCGGCGGGTTCGACGACGATGACGCGAAAGCGTGCCTCGAGCGGGTAGCGCGATACGAGGTCGATGACCCCGCGCACCTGGCAGATACGGATGTCTCGGGAGTTCGGGTGGCGTTCGTGGCTGCTCTCCCCGGCGCGCGGTCGGCAGAGGGCATCGCCCGGCTCGAGGAGGAGGACGTCGGGGTGGGTCCCCGCAGCGATGAGGCGGCAGGGGCGGCAGCCTCCGCAGGGCGGAGTCGGCTCTGCCGGTCCGAAGAGGCTCGCCGGCCGGGCCTCGCAGTTGAGCGCGGCCGCGTACTCCCGGGCGAGCCGGGTCCGCCCCAGACCTTCCGGGCCGGCCAGGAGCAGGGCGTGGGGCGGGTCGGGCCGGGCGGCCAACGTCCAGAGCTCGCGGCGGATCGGGCCGTGGCCGATGAGGTCGCTCACGCTGCGATGATACCGCCGGCCACCCTCCGCCTGTCTCCGCGTTCCGCTCCGGGGGTGCAGGTCACGTCCGCGCGGGCACCCTCGGATCGAAAACGGCCCCTTCCCCCCGGGCGCTCCGGAGCGGGGCAGCGGACGACGTTGCCTGCAGCGGGGGCAGGGCCACGAGGCGGGGGAGGCCGGCCTTTCGGGAGTTCGGGGTCTGGGCACCGTGCTCCCGTCTGGGGAGGCCACCTGCGAGCCGCGCCTTCGGGAGACGGCGGTGGTGGGCGAGGGCTCCGCGGTCGGGCGCGGCGGCCCATCGACGGGGGTGACGACGGCGATGTCGTGATGGCTTTCGGGGAAGCGTCATGAGCGGGCGGGACACCGGCGAAGCGGAGGAGCGGGCTGTCGGGCTGGCGTGGGCCGTGAACGGTGAGGGCTTCGCCCCCGCTCGACCCGAGGGCACCTCCCGTCCGGCGCGGTAAGCACGACCGGGGGCACCGGGCATCGCCAGGAGAGCGGCCGCCCCGCTGGCAGCATCACGGACGGCGAAGTACGGGGGCCGCACATCGCTCGCGTCGGTACCCGGCGAGTGGCGCCGAGGACCTCGCGTTGGCCGAGCGATGGTGCGATGGTCCCGCGCATTCGCTCCCGGGATAGGCCTCCCCGGCCCCGTTTCCCGCCTTCGGATTCGGAGGCGAGCCTCTCCCCGGTGCGTGCACGAACCGCTGCTTGCGCGGCACGCAGGTTCCGGTGGGGTGGTAAGGGCGGGTGGATGGTCGAGCGGGGAGGTGGACGGCGCCCGTCCAGATTCGCGAATCTAGGGGCGATGCGCCGGCGGACCTTCCTCCTCGGCCTCGCGGGGCTTGCGGCCGCGGCCTGCTCGGGCCGGGCGTCCGAGCCCGCAGTCCAGTTGCGGGTTCGGACGCCCGACCCGTCTCCGGCCGCGGCGTTCTACGAGCCGACGCCGACGCCGACCCCGATCCCGCCTCCCGAGCTCGTGCTCTCCAGCACGGAGTCGAGCCAGGCAGGGGCCATCCTCGTGTCGGTCACTGGCGGGGTGGTACGGGGCACGCTCCGCTTCCTGGAGCGGCAGTACGCCCTCATCCAGGGTGCGCGCAGCCTGTACACGTTCGTCGGTATCGGCATCCTCGACCCGCCGGGGACGCATCCGCTCAGGGTCGAGGTGGTGTTGCCGAACGGCAGCACGGGCACGCTGGAGGCGGCCATCGCCGTCGCCCCGACCGAGTGGGAGGTCGATTACGTCGAGTTCACGCCCGATCAGGTGGCGACGTACCTCGACCCGGCAGTCGTGCGCGCCGAGGAGGCCCGGCTGGCGGAGGTGTACGCTGCGGAGACGCCCCGGAAGTTGTGGGATGGGCCGTGGCTCCTTCCGGTCGACGGCCCGGTGACGACGCACTTCGGCCAGCAGCGCTCGGTCAACGGCGGACCTCCTTCGGGCCACCACAGCGGCGTCGATATCGGGGCGCCGGAAGGAACGCCCGTCGTTGCGTCCAATGGCGGACGGGTGGCGCTCGCCGAGCCGCTGGCTGTCCGGGGGAACATGGTCATCCTGGACCACGGCGGCGGCGTGCTCTCGGGGTACGGTCACCTCTCGGGCTTCGCGGTGAGCGCTGGCCAGGCGGTGAGCGCCGGCGACCTCATCGGGTACGTCGGGAATACCGGCCTTTCGACCGGTGCCCACCTCCACTGGGAGATGTCGGTGCACGGCATCCTCGTCGATGCCCTGCGCTGGGTGGACGGGCGGAACGGGTTCTGAAGACGGTGCGGGGAGGGGCCCCGCGCCCCTCCCCGCCATGGCAGGCGGCGCTGCCGCGGTGGAATCAGTGCCAGGCGATGTCGAACCGGTCGAGTTCCGTGACCTTCGCCCACGCGGCGGCGAAGTCGCGCACGAACTTCTCCAGCCCGTCATCGGCGCCGTAGACCTCGGCGAGGGCGCGGAGCTCGGAGTTCGCACCGAAGACGAGGTCGGCGCGGGTGGCCTGCCACTTCACCTCGCCGCTCTTCCGGTCACGCCCTTCGAAGAAGCGCTCGTCATCGCCCACGGGGCTCCATTCGATGCCCATATCGAGGACGTTGACGAAGAAGTCGTTGGTGAGCACGCCGGGGCGGTCGGTGAAGACGCCGTAGCGGGTGTTGCCGTGGTTCGCGCCGAGGACGCGGAGGCCGCCGACGAGGACGGTCATTTCGGGCGCGGTGAGGGTGAGCAGCTGGGCCTTGTCGACCAGCGCCTCCTCGAGGGGGATCGTGTTCCCCTCCTTCTCGTAGTTCCGGAAGCCATCGGCCTGGGGCTCCATGATGGCCCACATCTCGACGTCGGTCTGCTCTTGGAGGGCATCGTTCCGCCCGGGGTGGAAGGGAACCTCGACCGGAACGCCTGCCGCCCGGGCGGCGGCTTCGACGGCCGCGCAGCCGCCCAGAACGATGAGGTCGGCGAGGGAGACGCGCTTGCCGCCCTGGGCGTTCGCGTTGAACTCCTGCTGGATGCCTTCGAGCACGCCGAGGACCCGGGCCAGCGTCGCCGGTTCGTGCACCTCCCAGTCCTTCTGCGGGGCGAGGCGGATACGGGCGCCGTTCGCGCCCCCGCGCTTGTCCGAATCGCGGTAGGTGGAGGCCGCCGACCAGGCGACGTAGACGAGGTCGCGGATGCTCAGCCCGGAGGAGAGGATGCGCTCCTTCAGGGCGGCGATGTCGTTCGCATCGACGAGCGGATGGTCGACGGGCGGGATGGGGTCCTGCCAGATGAGGTCCTCGGCCGGCACCTCGGGTCCGAGGTACCGCGTCTTCGGGCCCATATCCCGGTGGGTGAGCTTGAACCAGGCGCGGGCGAAGGCGTCGGCGAACTCATCCGGGTGTTCGAGGAAGCGCCGGGCGATGCGCTCGAAGGCGGGGTCGTGACGAAGGGCGAGGTCCGCCGTCGTCATGATCGGCGGGTGCTTCTTGGCGGGGTCGTACGGGTCGGGCACGAGGTGCTCTTCCCGGGGGTTCTTCGGCACCCACTGCCAAGCGCCGGCCGGGCTTTTCGTGAGCTCCCAGTCGTAGGCGAAGAGGATCTCGAGGTAGGTGTTGTCCCACTTCGTGGGTGTAGGGGTCCACGCGCCTTCGATACCGCTGGTGTAGGTGTACGGCCCGTTCCCGGTGCCGACGCTGTTCTTCCAGCCGAGGCCCATCTGGTGGAGGGGGGCAGCCTCGGGCTCGGGGCCGATGGCGCTCTGCGGCACCGCGCCGTGGGCCTTCCCGAAGGTGTGGCCACCGGCGACGAGGGCCACCGTCTCCTCGTCGTTCATGCCCATGCGGGTGAAGGTCTCGCGCACGTCGCGAGCGGCAGCGACGGGGTCGGGGTTGCCCCCTGGACCTTCGGGGTTCACGTAGATGAGGCCCATCTGCACGTTCGCGAACGGCCGCTCGAGCTCCCCGGTGGCCGTGTGGCGGCGATCGCCGAGCCACTCCGTCTCGGGCCCCCAGTCGATGTCCTCGGGCGGCTCCCAGACGTCGACGCGGCCGGCGCCGAACCCGAACGTCCTCAGCCCCATCGACTCGATGGCGACGTTGCCGGCCAGGATCATCAGGTCGGCCCAGGAGATCCTCTTCCCGTACTTCTTCTTGATGGGCCAGAGGAGGCGGCGGGCCTTGTCGAGGCTGGCGTTGTCGGGCCAACTGTTCAGAGGCGCGAATCGCTGGGCCCCGGTAGAGGCACCGCCCCGGCCATCGAAGATGCGGTAGGTGCCGGCGCTGTGCCAGGCCATGCGGATCATGAGGCCGCCGTAATGGCCCCAGTCGGCAGGCCACCACTCCTGGCTGTTCGTCATCAGCTCCTGGAGGTCGCGCTTCAGCGCCCAGTAGTCGAGCTCGCTGAACGCCTTCCGATAGTCGAAATCCCTGCCGTAGGGGTTCGACTTCTCCGAATGCTGACGAAGGATGGCGAGGTTCAACTGATTCGGCCACCAATCCCGGTTGGTGCGCGCCGCGCCCAGACGGGTATGTCGCAACGCACCGATGGTGAGCGGGGGATTGCGGCGCTCGACCGTTGTCATGGCGGGCTCCCCTTTCTGGCGTAATGGGAAGTGTTCCTAGGTACGAGCCACTGCGAGAAGTGGCCTGGATCCGAGTCTGGTGGCCCCGCATCGGGGCGTCAAGCGGCGCCGGACCGTGTCGACGAGCTTTGATAGCCTTGAGGCGGTGCGGCTACGCGTCGAGATAGCGGACGAGGACGGCGTGCGGGAGCTCCCCGAGCTCCCCGGCGGCGGTGCGGCCTTCGTGGCCTTCCTCTCCTTCGCCCTCGCCCGGGGGCTGGGCGGGCAGCATCCCCTCATCGCCTTGGCCGAACACCTGCGACGGGAGCATCGGCTTCGCCTGGGCCCTTTCGAGCGGTTCTACGAAGGCGTCCCCGAGGACGAGGAAGACACGGCGCTCTTGGAGCGGATGTGGCAGCCGGCGGCGGAGTTGGAGGAGGCGGTGAACGGGCTTGCCGCCTGCCTCGAACGCGACGAGCTGGGCCGGGCGCTCGCGGAGCGGGGCGCCGCGCCGGGCCTCCTTGCCGAGGTGGCCGCACTCCGGGAGCTGCTGCGGGAACCTGCCGCCCGGGGGGCGCGGGTCAGGTTGAGCTACGAGCTATGATGCGACGCCGCCGCACGGCGCGGGCCGCCCGCTTCCGCTGGGCCTTCGGCCCGACGCGCCCGCTCGCCCGCGCCGTGGCGTCGGCAGCGGCGCAGGCCCTCTTCACGCCTCGGGCTGACCGCATCATCGACCTCATCGGGTTGGAGCCGGGGAAGCGGTACCTCGACCTCGGCTGCGGGACAGGGGCGTACGCACGGCTGCTCGCGGGCCGAGCGGGGCTCGACGAGCCGCCCGTGCTCGCCGACATCGTGCCCGGGCCGGGGGCCGTCGATGTGGTGGTATGGCCCGAGCAGCTTCCCTTCGCCGACGCCTCGTTCGACTGCATCACCTGCCTCTACTTCATCCGCCGGTTCGACGACGACGTGGTGCGAGGCCTCGCGCTCGAGCTGTCGCGCGTCCTGGCTCCGGGAGGGGCGGCCCTCGTGCTCGAGATCGCGCCGGTCCGCAACCCCGCCTTGGACCGCTTCCACCGCTGGCTGACGGGCGCCGGTTGCGCGGAGGTCGACCTCCGCGGCTGGGGACGGCTGGCGGCGCTGTTCACCGGGTGCGGCTTCGGGGCCATCGACCTCGTGAACGTCGGCCCCTTCCTGGTGCCGCCTATCCCACGGGTGGGGGTGCTCCTGCGCCACTTCCCCGCCGCCGCGCCCTCAGAGCGCGCCCACCACCGCCTCGACGACGCCGGCGCGGTGGGCGATGCGGGGAATGCGGGCCTGCAGGCTGGCGAGGATATCCCAGGCGATAGTGCCGGCTAGTTCGGCGACGTCCTCGGCGCCGATCCGTTCGCCCTCCTGTTCCCCGATGAGCACGACCTCGTCTCCCGGGGCGGCGCCGGGCACGTCGGTGACGTCGACGAGGAACTGGTCCATGCAGATCCGGCCCACGACCGGGACCCGGCGCCCGCGAACGAGGACCTCGCCGCAGTTCGAGAGGGATCGCGGCCAGCCGTCACCGTACCCCACGGGTACGAGCCCGACGCGTGAATGCCGGCGCGCCCTCCAGGTGAGGCCGTAGCTGACCCCCTCGCCGGGGGACACCTCCGCGATTCGTACCAGCCTCGCCCTGAGGGAGAGGACCGGCCGCACGCCTGGGTCGGGCGTGTTGGGCGGCACGACGCCGAAGAGCCCGATCCCGGTGCGGACGCCGTGGTAGCGGAGGCTCGCCCGACGGATGGCGGTGGCCGAATTCGCCGCGTGACGGTATGGGACCCAATCGAGGCGGCAGGCGACGGCTTCGAAGCGCGCCTGCTGCTCTTCGGAGAAGCTGTCGTCGGGTTCGTCAGCGTTCGCCATGTGCGTCCACAGCCCCTCCACCTCGAGGTCGGGCATGGCGCGGAGCTGCTCGGCGAGCGCGACCGCCTCCTCGGGGGCGAGGCCGAACCGGTGGAGCCCGGTGTCGACCTTGATGTGGACGCGCGCCTTCCGCCCGCGGGCGCGGGCCGCGGCTGCCAGCGCCTCCGCAAGGGCAGGCTCGTCGACGGTAAGGGTAAGGTCGTGGGCGACCGCCTCGGCGGCCTGGCGCGGAAAGGCGTGGCCGAGGACGAGGACCGGCCGCCGGATCCCGAGCTGGCGGAGCTGGACGCCCTCCGGGACGGAGAAGACGGCGAAGCGCTCGACGCCGTACCGTTCGAGGGCGGGCGCCACGGCGGCCGTGCCGTGGCCGTAGGCGTTCGCCTTCACCACGGCGATGAGCTCGATTCCCGGACCTACCCAACGGCGGACGGCGGCGACGTTCGCCTCGAGCCGGGCCAAATCGATTTCGATCCAGGCGTTCAGCTCGCCGGTGAGCTCGGCGAGGGATTCGCCGGCGGCGGTGGCAGCCCGAGGTTCGGTCATGGGCGCGGAAGCCTCCTTTGACGCGCCGCCATACCCGACCTAGCATCGGCCTGGTGGCCGCCAGGCGCAACGTCCCCTGCCGGGCGACGATGGCGGCGGCCCTCGGGGCGGCCGTCCTCGCCCTGTGGGGCGCGACGCTGGCCTGTAGCGGGCGTTCCGCTCCGCCAGCCTCGCCCCAAGCGAGCCCGCCGGAACCGCCCTTCGAACCATCCCAGCCGACCTCCACGCCGCTCCCGACGGTCGAGCCGTCGGCCGCCCTGGCCGAGGCGCGCGCCGCCTGGCGGGAAGGGAGGAGCGAAGAGGCCCTGGCGCTCTTCGCGGCCGCGGCCCGGGACCCGCTCCTGGCTGCGGAGGCGCTCCTGGGCGCCAGCGCGGCTGCCGCCGATACGGGCGACACCGCCGGCGCGGCGGAGTACGCCTGCGCCGCCACCGAACAGGCCGCGGCCGAAGCGTTGATGCGGCAAGCGGCCTTCGCCTGCGGGGTGCGCGCCCTCGCGGCGGGCGCGCCGGAGCGGGCTGCCGCGGCCTTGGCCCGATGGGCGGCGACGCCGTGGAACGACCGCCTCCAGCCGTACATCTGGGCGGTCTACGCCTCGGCGCTCTGGCGGACGGGCGACCGCGCCGGGGCGGATGCTGTGTGGCACCAGGCGATCGCCAGCCCCCAGGGGTCGGCAGCCCTCCGCGCAGCCATCTACGAGGAGCGGGCGCGGCTGGCGGCCGTGGAGGGCGACGTCTCGGGAGAACGCCACTGGCTGGAGCGGCTGGTCGGAGCCGCGCCGACACCTGCGAATTGGTACGCCCTCGCCGTGGCGGCTGCTCGGCTGGGGGACGGTGAGGCGGCGGTAGCCCAGCTCCGCCGCATCATCGAATCGGCGCCGGGGTCGCGCGAGGCGGCGCTGGCGGTGGCCGAACTGAAGGCCATGGGAGCGCCGCCCGACCCAGGGCTCGAGGGGTATGTGGCCTACCGGCGCGGGGCGTACGCCGATGCGAGGGCGGTCCTGAGCGCGGCGGTCGAGGAGCCGGGCCTCGACCCCGAGGCACTCGCCTTTCGGCTCTACTATCTGGCCGCCGCTTACGACGATGCCGGCTTCTACCGAGAAGCGGTTCCCATCTACGACCGCGCCGCCGCAACCGCGCCCGCCTCCGCCTACGCGCATCGGGCACGCTACTGGGCAGCTCGGGCGCTCGAAGCGGCGGGCGAGCATCGGGCGGCGGCGGAACGGTATCGAACGCTGGCGCTGGAGATGCCGCCTGGGGAGTTCTCGGGTGAGGCGGCCTTCCGGACGGGGTACCTGCTCTTCCTCGCGGGCGCGCCCCGGGAAGCGCTGGCAGCCTGGGATGCGCTGCCCGTCCCGCGGGACGGTCGTGGGCTCTACTGGCGCGGACGCGCCCTCCAGGCGGTCGGCGACGGTACGGAGGCGCGAAAGGCGTTCGCAGCGGCGGCGGCAGCGGACCCGGCAGGCTTCTTCGGCAGGGAGGCGCGACGGGCCCTCGGCGAGCCGGTCCGCAGCCCCATGGGGTACGAGCCGCTCCCGCCCGCGGTTCCGCCGGATTGGGCGGCCATCGCCGCCTGGCTGGTGGGCGACCCGAGCGTTGCGCAGCGTTTCGAGCGGCAGACGGCGGCGCGGGAGCTCCTCCTGGTGGGGCTCCGCGGGGAGGCCGAGGCGGCGGTCGCCGAGCTGGAGCGGAACGCCGCGACACCCGCGGCGCTGCTGCAGGCGCTCTGGGAGGCGTGGGACGCCGGCCTGGCCGACACCGCCGCGCGGCTGGCAAGCCGGCTCCTGGAGCGGGCGGGCGGGGAGGCGGAGGCAGCTCCCCCCGACCTCTGGCGGCTCGCCTACCCGGTGGACTTCGGCGCAGCCCTCGACGCCGCCGGCGCTCGGTACGACTTCGACCCGCTCTTCCTGGCGGCGCTCATCCGCCAGGAGAGCTTCTGGGACCCGGACGCGGTCAGCCCGGCGAACGCCATCGGACTCACGCAGGTCATCCCGACGACGGGTGAGGCGATCGCTGCCGCCCTCGGGGTCGCCGACTTCGAGCCCTCCGACCTGACCCGGCCGGCGTCGTCGATCGCGTTCGGAGCGCACTACCTCGCTGGGCAGCTGCAACGGTTCGGCAACGAATACCACGCGCTGGCGGCGTACAACGCTGGGCCGGGCAACGCCCTACGCTGGGTGGGGCCTCCGGGGGAGGCGCCTGCGGATTATGTAGAGCGCATCCCGTTCGCGGAGACGCGCGCCTACGTGGAGCGGGTCATCGCCAACTACGAGCGGTATCTCGCCCTCTACCGCTGAGGCGGCTCGGTCGGGAAGTCGCGTTGGAGTGCGGCGTCCTGTTCGACGGCGTGTTCGCGCAGGGCGCGCTGGAACGCCTCCATCTTCGCCCGGAGGGTCGGGTCGGATGTGGCGAGGATGCGCACGGCGAGGAGGCCGGCGTTGCGGGCGTTCCCGACGGCCACTGTGGCGACGGGCACGCCGGCGGGCATCTGCACGATGGAGAGGAGGGAGTCGAGGCCGTCGAGGTGGCGGAGGGGAACGGGCACACCGATGACGGGCAAGGGGGTGACCGAGGCGAGCATTCCGGGAAGGTGGGCGGCGCCGCCGGCGCCGGCGATGATGACGCGGAGGCCGCGCTCGGCGGCGGTGCGGCCGTACTCCAGCATGTCGAACGGCCGTCGGTGGGCGGACATGACCCGCACTTCGCAGGGGACGCCGAACTCGCGCAGGGCTTCGACGGCGGCCCGCATCGTTTCGAGGTCGGAGGCGGAGCCCATGACGACGCCGACGAGGGGAGCGCTCACCTGTGGGCCTCGGCGGTGGAGTTCGCCATCAGGATATCGGCGGCAAGCTGGGCGCGCTTCCTCACCTCATCCGGGCGGTCGCCGAGGACGGTGACGTGGCCGAGCTTTCGCCCTGGGCGCGGCTCCTTGCCGTAGAGGTGGATGCGCGCCCCCGGAACGGCGAGGGCTCGGGCCAGGCGGTCGCGGGGGTCGCTGCCGTCGGCGGGGCCGAAGACGTTCACGGTGCAGACGGCCGGGGCGGTGGGCTCGGTCCTCCCGAGGGGGAGGTCGAGGACGCCGCGGAGGTGGTTTTCGAACTGGGAGGTGACCGTACCCTCGATCGTCCAGTGGCCCGTGTTGTGGGGGCGAAAGGCGAGCTCGTTCATCAGCAGCGCGCCGTCGGTGGTGACGAAGCACTCCATGGCGAGGATTCCGGCCACGTCGAGCGCCTCGGCGATGGCGGTGGCAGCCTCCCGCGCGGCGCGCTCGAGCTCCGCAGGCATCCCGGACGGGTAGCGGAGGACGGTACAGACGCCGTCGCGCTGGACAGTCTCGACGAGGGGCCAGGCGACGACCTCGCCCGAGGGGCGGCGGGCGATGACCTGGGAGACCTCGGCGGCGATGGGCACGAACGCCTCCACGAGGAGTTCGGCGGGGAGGTCCGAGAGGGCAGTGGCGAGGCTGTCGGGAGTGGCGACGAGACGGACGCCGCGGCCGTCGTACCCGCCGCGGGCGGCCTTCACGACCGTAGGCCAGCCGTGGCGGCGGGCGAAGGCGACCACGTCCTCGGGGGATGTAGCGGGCGACCAGGCGGGCTGGGGGATGCCGAGGCGGTCGGCCAGGCGGCGCTGGGCACGCTTGTCCACCACGACGGCGATGGCGCGGGCCGGTGGCCGGAAGCGGACCCCCTCGGACTCAAGACGGTCGAGGAGGTCGGGGTCGACGAGCTCGTGCTCGAAGGTGAGGACCGCGCAGCGCTCGGCGAAGCGACGGAGGGCGGTTTCGTCCTTCGGAGAGCCGATCTCCACGTGTGGCCAGACGCGGGCGGCGGAATCGGCGGGGTGGGCGGCGAGGATGGCGACGGGGAGGTCGAGGTCGATCGCTGCCTGGAGGGTCATGCGAGCGAGCTGCCCCGCGCCGATGATGCCGCAGGCGAATGGGGTCGATGCACGTGGGGACATCGAAGCTCCGAAGGAGGAGAGTGGGGCCGTCGTCTCCGATGGTAGGGGGCGGTGTGGGCCGGGGCAAAGATTCGCTCGGAGGGCGTGGGAGGGCTACACTCGGCGGTACGACGCTCGAGGAGGAACGGGCATGCCGAAGCGCACCTTCCAGCCGCACAACCGGCGACGCTTCCGGGTGCACGGCTTCCGCGCGCGGATGAAGACGCGGGCTGGGCGGCTCGTGCTGAAGGCGCGGCGGCTTAAAGGGCGGAAGCGCCTTACCGTGGAGTAGGCCGTGGAGCGGGCGCGGCGCCTGCGGAAGGGCCGCGAGTTCGACGAGTTGTACGAGCAGGGGGCCGTCGTGAGCGGTCCCCTGCTCGTTCTCCGGTACCGGCGGAACGAGGTGGGCCGGACGCGGTGGGGGTTCGCGGTGGGGCGTCGGGTCGCCCGGAAGGCGGTGGAGCGGAACCGGGTGCGGCGGCGGTTGCGCGAGGCGGCGCGGTCGCTGCCGGTGGCCGAGGGGTACGATGTGGTCGTGACGGCGCGTGCGGGAGCGGTGGAGGCGCGGTACTGGGAGCTCCGGGCGGCGTTGGAGGCTGCGCTGCGGCGAGCGGGTCTGCTGAGGGAGGAGGGAGGGTGAGGCGGGCGGCCACGGCGGCGCTGATCGGGGCGATTTGGGTGTATCGTGGGGCGTTCTCGTGGATGTTCAGGGGGGCGTGCCGGTTTGAGCCGAGCTGCTCCCGCTACGCCGAGGAGGCGATCCGGCTGCACGGGCCGCTTCGGGGGAGCTGGTTGGCGGTGCGGCGCCTTGCGCGGTGTCGGCCGGGCGGGGGGATGGGCTACGACCCGGTTCCCGAGCCTCGTTCGAGGCGGTAGGTGCGTTTCATCGCCTGGTACCGCTCCCAGGTGGGTGGGTCGAGGTCGGGCCAGGGGAGGGTGTCGAGGAGGGGGAGGAGGACCTCGCGGAGGGCTGGTCCACGGGCCATCCACTGGTAGTAGTGGCGGCCGCCGTGGCGGTACGGTCCGTAGAGGCGGGAGCCGGGGACGACGTGGAGGAGCCAGCGGAAGAGGGGTTCGTGGCGGGCGTGCATCCGGAGGGTGACGTGCGGCTGGCGGCCGTCGCCCCCGAAGTGGCCTTCGCCGATGAGGAGGCCAAGGAGGAGGCCGGCGGTGAACGGGTCGGTGGCGGAGGCAGGGGGTGTCACGGGGGAAGTGTAGCAGCCCGGCGGGGGCTGTTTCACCGTCATGTTTCCCGTGGAACACCCGCGTCCCGCCGGTTGTTGTTTCACCGTCATGTTTCCCGTGGAACAGCGGCCGGCTTCCGTCTTCCCGGGCGGCTGGTACCATAGCGCCGTGGCACGGCCCCGTCGTCTCGCTTTCATCCTCCTCGCCCTGTTCGCCCTGCCGCTCGCCGGCTGCGTCTCCATCGCCAACCCGGAAGGCTGGGCCGCTCCGCTCTTCACGGACTCGACCGCCTACGTGTTCCTCGGCGCCGATGAGCTCGCCGCCCTCAGCGTGGAGGAGGTGGCGCAGCCCGCCTGGCGCTTCCCTGCCGATGGGCAGGACGTCCGGTTCCGCGCCGTGTACACGGAGCCCGTCCTCGACGGCGACACCCTCTACTTCGCTTCCTACGACGGCACCCTCTTCGCCCTCTCGGCCTCCGATGGAAGCCTCCGCTGGCAGCAGCGAGGCTTCGCCGGCAGCATCGTCGGCGGCCCTGTCCTCGCCGAGGGGCGCTGGCTCGTCTTCGGCACCACCGAGGGCCGCCTCTACGCCTTGGACAAGGAGGACCGCACGCCGGCCCCGGGCTGGCCGCGGGATGGGCTCCGGCTCGGCAAGGGCGTGTGGGCGCCGCCGGTGGCGGCCGACGGCACCGTCTACGCCGCCACCATGGACGGCAACCTCTACGCCATCGCCATCGACGGAGCCCGCTTCCTCTGGCCGGAGCCGTTCCGCGTCGGGGCCGCCATCCCCGACCTCGCGCTCGTCCGCGATGGCCTCCTCTTCGTGCCCAGCCTCGACCGGAAGGTGTACTTCGTCGAGGCCACCACAGGCCGGCAGGCGTTCCCTCCGGTGGAGGCGGACGCCTGGGTGTGGACGCGCCCGGCGGTCGCCGGCTCCACGGCCTACTTCGGCGACTTCGCCGGGACGGTGATGGCAGTTGACATAATAACAGGCGCGCTCCGTTGGCGGGCCGACGTGGGAGGCAAGGTGAAGGCAGCGCCGGCCATCGTCGGGGACGTGCTGGTGGTGGCCGACCGTTCGCCGGCGGTGTCCTTCCTCGACCTGGAAACCGGTGAGCTGCTGAACCGCGTGCCTCTCCAGTCGGGGGGCACCGTGCGCGCGCCGGTGGTGGCGCACGGCGATGCCGCCTACATCGTCACGACCAAAGGGAAGCTGTTCCGGGCGACGCCGAAGACGCTGCAGGTGCGCGAGGTGGCGATCGCCGGAGGTGGGGGATGATCGGCGACCTCTTCCACCTGGTCGTCCTCCAGCCGATGATCAACCTCCTCGTCGTGCTCACGCACGCCCTCTGGGGGAGCTTCGGCCTGGCGCTCATCGCCTTCACCATCCTCATCCGCGTGGCGACCTTCCCCCTCACCCTGCGGCAGCTCCACCAGACGCGGGCGATGCAGCAGCTCCAGCCGCGCATCCAGGAGATCCAGAAGAAGTACAGCGACCCGAAACGCCGCCAGGAGGAGATGCTGCGCGTCTACCGGGAAGCGGGGGTCAACCCCCTCGGCTGCCTTGGGCCGATGCTGCTCCAGCTCCCCATCCTCATCGGCCTCTACTACGCGATCCGGCGGACGCTCCCGGAATCCCCGGAGGCGCTCGAGGCCCTCTCTGCGCAGCTGTACAACTGGAGCTACATCCAGCGGGCGGTGCCGCTCGAGGAGCACTTCCTCGGCCTCGACCTCCGGGCCTTCGGCTCGGAGGGGCTCGGCGGGCTGGTGATGGTCATCCTCGTGGGTCTCACCACGTGGCTGCAGTCGAAAACGACGGTATCGTATGCGGCCGACGAGCGCGCTCGCGCCCAGCAGCAGATGATGAACTGGATGTTGCCGGTCATGTTCGCCTTCTTCGCCCTCAACTTCCCGACGGGCGTAAGCCTCTACTGGGTGGTGAACTCCATCGTCGGCATCGGGTTCAACATCGCCGTGTACGGCATCCCCGCGCTGAAGATCGAGCCGCTCTTCCATCCGCCGTCGCCGGTGCCGGCGGCGGTCGGCCCTGCTCCTTCGGAGCGGGGCCACGCCGTTCGCCCGGCGACGCCGACAGAATCGAGGACGCGCCATGGACCAAGCCGTAGCAAGCGGCAAAACCGTCGAAGACGCACTTGAAAAGGCTCTGAAGATGCTCGGGGCCACCCGCGACGAGGTCGAGTACGTCGTGCTCGACGAAGGTCGCCGGGGCGGGCCCTTCGGCATCGGTGCCCGCGATGCGGTGGTGCGAGTGGAGCGGAAACGCCCCGGCGAGGAACCGGAGCCCCAGCCCGCCGACACGCGCATCCCGCGAACGAGCACCGAGGCGGAGCACCTGCGAGCCGCCGGGCTCGGGCGCCCGCGGGCGCCCCGCCAGCGCAGCACCCTCCGTTTGGAGGAGGCGATACCCCGCCTGACGGAGGAGGACTTCCTGAAGCCGCCTCCCGGCGGCCGTGACCAGAGGACGGCGCAGCCACGAGGGCGGCGCCGCCACCGCCCCACACGCCCCGCGCCGCCGAGCCGGCCGCGGCCCGCCTCCGAGCCGGAGGTGGAACCGAACATCGAGGCGCCCCAGGTCGACCTGGCGGCCCAGGTGGTCGACGACGTGCTCCGCATCGTGGGCATCGACGCGGAGATCACCATCCGCGAGCCGGAGACCATCGGGGACGGACGGGGCACGGCGTTGGCGGTCATCGACATCACTGGCAACGACCTCGGGCCGCTCATCGGGCGGCGGGGCGAGTCCCTCCTCGCCCTCCAGTACCTGGTGAACCACATCGTCGCTCGCCGTTATCCGGGGACGCCGATCATCACCCTCGATGCAGCCGGGTACCGTCGGCGGCGGGAGGAGCAGCTCGTCGGTTTGGCAGAACGGATGGCCGAACGGGTGCGGCGAACCCGTCAGCCTATCACCTTGGAACCGATGCCGGCGGCCGAACGTCGCATCATCCACCTCACCCTCGCCGACCACCCCGACGTCACCACCCACAGCATCGGCGAGGGGGAGGGCCGGAAGGTGGTCATCAGCCCGCGGAGGTGAACTGGTCATGCCCGACGCCGGGCTCGTGGTGGTCGTGGGGAACGTGGTCCTCGATCGGACCGCGGAGGGGTGGATCCCCGGCGGCCCCGCCCTCTACGCGGCAACGATGGCCCGGCACCTGGGCGCGAGCGTCCGGCTCGTGACAGCCCTCGCGCCCGACTACCCGCGGAAGCCGTTGGAAGGACTCGAGCTCGTCGCCCAGCCAGCGGCGCGCACGCCGCGCTACGCCAACTCCTACGATGCGGAGGGGCGGCGGCGTCAGGTGCTCCTCGATGCGGGGGAGCCCCTGCGAGTGCCAGCCGAGGCCGTGGCGGGGGCCTCGGTCCTCATCGTTGCCCCCGCCTACCGCGAGCTCGAGGCTCCTCCGGCGGCCCTGCCCTTCGGGATCGTTGCCGGTGCGAGCCTACAGGGCCTCCTGCGCGATACGAGCCCCGATGGCACCGTCGTCCCCCGGGCCGAACCCGAGGCGGCGGTACGGGCGTTCGCTCGCGACGGGTGGTTCCTCTTCCTCAGCGAGGAGGACACGCCGGATGCCCTCGTCTTCGCTCGCCGGCTGGCGCGCGGCGGTGCGGTGGTCTTCGTCACCCACGGGTGGAGGGGCGCAGCACGGGTGGATGCGAGCGCCACGCGCACCTATCCCGCTATCCCGGCCCGGCAGGTGGTCGACCCCACGGGCGCGGGCGACTGCTTCGCCGCCGCCTTCCTCGTGACCTTCGCCCGCACGAGGGACGAGGGGGCGGCCATCCGCGCGGCGCTGGCCGCAGGCTCCCTCGCCGTCGAAGGGCGGGGGGTCGAGGGCGTCCCCGACGCCGCCGCCGTGGAAGAGCGGCTCCGGGAGGCGGCGTAATGGGCCGCGTCGTCGCCTTCGTCAACCAGAAGGGCGGCGTCGGGAAGACGACGTCCGCCGTCTCGCTGGCGGCGGCGCTCGCCCGTAGAGGGCAGCGCGTCCTGCTGGTGGACCTCGACCCCCAGGCGAACGCCACGAGCGCCTGCGGGCTGGACCCGCGGGGCCTTCGCGGCAGCTACGAGGCGCTCCTGGAGGAGGCTCCGGCGGAAGGTCTCGTCTGCAGCGTTCCGGGGGAATCCTTCAGCATCCTCCCGGCGAACCCGGCCCTCGCCGGTGCCGAGGTGGAGCTCGTGCCCCTGCTCGCCAGGGAGCGGCGCCTGGCGAACGCTGTCGCGCCGCTGCGGGGTTCGTACGACTGGATCTTCATCGACTGCCCGCCGTCGCTGGGACTGCTCACGATCAACGCCCTCACGGCGGCCGATTCGGTCATCGTGCCAGTGCAGTGCGAATACATGGCGCTCGAAGGTCTCAGCCGGCTGGTGGAGACGCTGGAGCTGGTGCGGCGCAACCTGAACCCGGGGCTGAGCGTCCTGGGTGTGGTGCTCACCATGTTCGATGCCCGCACCCGGCTGGCGCAGGACGTGGTCGAGGAGGTGCGCCGGCACTTCCCGCAGACGTTCGAAACGGTAGTGCCGCGCTCGGTGCGGCTGAGCGAGGCGCCGAGCCACGGGCTCACCATTTTCGCCTACGACCCCGGAGGCCGGGCAGCCGCCGCCTACGATGCCCTGGCGGCGGAGATGCTGGCTCGCAGCGGAGCGGCCGTATGACCCATCCGAAGCGGGGACTCGGCCGTGGGCTCGATGCCCTCATCCCACCGGGGGGAACGCCGCCGGCGCCCCCCGAGGCGGGCTTCGGAGCGGCGCCCGGTTCCCCCCTCGAGGTGGACATCGACCTCATCGTCCCGAACCCGGATCAGCCACGCACGCACTTCGACCCCGAATCGTTGCGGGAACTGGCGGACTCCATTCGCGAGCACGGCATCCTCCAGCCCTTGGTGGTGAGCCGCGAGCCGTCGGGGGTGTACCGGCTCATCGCCGGGGAGCGGCGGCTGCAGGCGGCACGGCTGGCCGGACGGCGGACGGTGCCGGTGGTGGTCCGGGAGGCGGCCGATCGGGAGCTGTTGGAGCTCGCGCTCGTTGAGAACCTCCAGCGTGCGGACCTGAACCCCATCGAGACGGCGGCTGCCTACCGGCGGCTCATCGAGGAGCACGGCTACACCCAGGAGCAGGTGGCGGTGCGTGTGGGGAAGAGTCGGGCCGCCGTGGCGAACGCGTTGCGGCTGCTGCAGCTCGAAGCGGAGATCCGGCGCAGCGTGGCTGCGGGCGAGATCTCCGAGGGGCACGCGCGAGCCCTCTTGGGGCTACCGGAGGGGCCGCGGCGGCTGGAGGTCTGGCGCGAGGTCGTCCGCCGGGGCCTCTCGGTGCGCGAAACGGAGGCGCTGGTGCGGCGGGCCGCCGCGGCGTCGGCAGCGCCGGCTGCCGCGCCGGCGCCGGCCCGCCGCGGGAGCCCTGCCGGCGACCTGGAGATGCGGCTCCGGCGCGCCCTCGGCACGCGGGTCACCGTCGTGCCCCGCGGCGAGGGCGCGCGCATCGTCATCGACTGCTTCTCGACCGATGAGCTGGCCCGGGTGGTGAGCATCCTCACGTCAGAGGAGGAAGGATGAGCGCCGAAGCACGCCTCGCTGAGCTCCGCATCGTCCTCCCGCGGCCTCCGCAGCCGGCGGGCCTGTACGCCCCGGCGGTCCGCACGGGGCCGCTCCTCTTCGTCTCCGGACAGATCCCCGCCGTCGATGGGAAGGTGCTCCGTCACGGGAAGCTCGGGGCGAGCGTCACCGTGGAGGAGGGCGCGGAGCTGGCTCGCGTCTGCGCGCTGAACGCCCTCGCCATCGTGCGGGCGGAGCTCGGCACGCTCGACCGGGTGGTGCGGGTGGCGCGGGTGGCTGGCTACGTGGCCAGCGCGGAAGGCTTCGTGGAGCACCCGAAGGTGGTGAACGGCGCCTCGCAGCTCCTGCTGGACGTCTTCGGCGAGGCGGGCCGCCATGCGCGCGTGGCGGTGGGCGTGGCCGAACTGCCAGCGGGCGTCCCGGTGGAGGTGGAGTTCCTCTTCGAGGTGCGCTGACCGGGCAGCGCGGCCCCTCACCCCTCCGCGGGGCGGTCGGAGTGGCCGAGCGGTTTTCCGGGCGCGATGCGGTCGCGCACGGCCTGCTTCAACTCCTTGGCTTCCGGGAAGCGGCCGTGCTCGGCACGGGAGTAGATGGTCTCGCCGTCGAGGCGGACGACGAAGCTGCCGCCCGTGCCCGGAACGAGGGCGACCTCGCCCAGCTCCTCCTCGAAGGTGGTGAGCAGCTCCTGGGCGAGCCAGGCGGCGCGCAGGAGCCAACGGCACTGGCGGCAGTACTCGATCTCGAGGCGGGGCCGGCGGGGTTCGCTCACGCTCCACCCTCGGGCGGCCAGATGTCGCGGGCCATGAGGTCCTCCACCGTCTCCCGTCGCTGGAGGAGGCGTGCGCGCCCCTTCCGTACGGCGACGACCGGCGGGCGGAGGGCCATGTTGTAGTTTGAGCTCATGGCGAGGTTGTAGGCCCCGCTCGCAGGGAGGGCCACGAGTTCGCCCGGCCGGAGGCGCGGCAGGCGGGCGTCGCGGATGAGGATGTCGCCGCTTTCGCAGTACTTCCCGGCCAGGGTCACCGTCTCCTCCTCGGCGGCGAGGGGGCGGTCCACGGAGAGCGCCTCGTAGCGGGAGCCGTACATGGCCGGCCGGATGTTGTCGGCCATGCCGCCGTCGACGCTGACGTAGGTGCGAACGCCGGGGATCTCCTTGCGCGCCCCGACGGTGTAGACGGCGACCATCGCCCGGCCGACGAGGGCCCGCCCGGGCTCGATGTGGATGGAGGGACGCTCGAGACGGTGTGTCGCCAAGGCCTCATCGAGGGCGGCGGTGAGGCGCTCGGCGTATTCGTCGATCGTCGGGGGGTGCTGCTCGCGGGTGTAGGCGAGGGCGAACCCACCTCCCGGGCTGAACTCGCGGAACGCGAAGCCCGTCGCGTCGGCCGCCTGGGCAGCGAAGGCGCACACCACGCGGGCCGCCTCTTCGTACGGCTCAATCTCGAAGATGGGGGAGCCGAGGTGCACGTGCAGGCCCCGCAGCTCGAGGCTCCGGGCGGCGAGGGCGGCCTCCACGGCCCGCAAGGCGTCGCCGGTGGCGATGGCGAAGCCGAACTTCGAGTCGAGCACGCCCGTGGTCGTCTTCGCGTGGGTGTGAGGGTCGACGTTGGGGGAGATGCGCAGAAGGATGGGCTGGCGCACGCCTCGTTCGGCGGCGATGCGGGCCAGGAGGTCGAGCTCGTGGAAGTTGTCGACGACCACCCGCCCGACGCCGGCATCGACGGCCTGGGCGAGCTCGGCGGGCGTCTTGTTGTTGCCGTGGAAGTAGAGCCGCTGGGCAGGCATGCCGCCGGCGAGGGCCACCGCCAGTTCGCCGCCGGAAACGACGTCCATCCCCAGCCCCTCCTCGGCGGCGATGCGGGCGATGGGCCGGGAGAGGTGGGCCTTCGCCGCGTAGAGGACGCGCGCCTCGGGCCAGCGGGATTCGAAGGCGCGCCGGAACTCGCGACAGGTTTGGCGGAAGTCCTCCTCGTCGAAGACGTAGAGTGGCGTTCCGTACCGTTCCGCGAGCTCGCGGAGGTCGCAGCCGCCGATGGCGAGGCGCCCCTGCGGCGAGAGGTCGGCGGTATGGGGCAGCACATGCCGGAAGGGGAGCGCATCGAGGGGTGACGTCATGGCCCCAAGGGTACCGCTGCGAGACCCTTCGGGCATTCCGCGCCGATGCTCACCCTGCGAACGGGTGTCCGGGTGAGCGGGAGGAATGGTCGGTGCGGGGGGCGGTCTTGCGCTCGGCGGGGCGACCGTGCTCCGGGCGCGGCAGGCGTGGGCCTGTCGGGCGCCGCCGGCCACGGTGGGGGGCCGCCGGAGCGTGCCGCGACGGTGCTCTTCCTCGGCGGGCCGAAGGGAGCCGACGCGCCGGCCGGAGCGGGAGAGGGCGTTCCGCTCCGAGGCGCTCGCTCGTGCGGAGGGGCCTTCGACGGCGTGCGCAAGGCGTCGGCGGTGCGCGACGAGCGACGTGGCCGCGGGGGTCGTTGCCCCGGCGAGCGGACGCGCTGGAGGAGCGAGCGGTCGGGATGGCCTTGCCGGAGGGCTCTCGCTCTGCCAACGGGGAGGGGGAGTTCCGTCGTCCGCGCGTCGTCGGGCGGGCTGGGGCGGCCGAGGTCCCTCAGGCGACGACGTCGATGCGGTCGCGGACGTGAGGCGACGAGGTGAGCGTCTTGTGGACCGGGCACTTCCGCGCCACTCGCAGGAGGTCGTCGCGCTGGGCGTCGTCGAGCGGCCCCTGGACGACGATGCGGCGCTCGAAGACGTCGATGTACCCCTCCCGTTCGCCTTCGCAGTCCTCGCAGTCGCGGGCGTGGATGCGGTTGTGCTCCACTTCGACGGCGACGGCCTCCAGCGGGTACCCCTTGCGGCGGGCGTAGATCTGGAGCGTCATGGCGGTGCAGGCCCCGAGGGCCCAGGCGAGGAGCTCGTAGGGGTTGGGGCCGAGGTCGTCGCCGCCGGCGGCGCGGGGCTCGTCGGCCACCATGGCGCGTCCGTCGGAGACGAGGAGCTGGGCGAGGGCGTAATCGGGCAGGGACTGGACGATGACCTTCGTCATGCGCGGCTTCACCTCCGGCTGGTTCGGGGGTGCGCCCATGGTAGCGGACGGGGCCCAGCTTTGACCCCGAGCGGATCGCCCGATACGTTGCCTTCGGAATGTCGCACCCTGCCCCCCTGAACAGTCCGCCCTCCCGTCCTGCCCGCGTGTTCCAGAGCCGCGTCGTCGAGCCCCTCCAGGCGTTCATGCGTACCGAGACGTCCGCGGGGCTCGTCATCCTTCTGGGGGCGGTGGTGGCCCTGATTTGGGCGAACTCGCCTTGGAAGGAGAGCTACTTCGACTTCTGGGGCCGGGAGGTGACGATCCACCTGCTCGGCCTCCGCTTCGAGCACCACCTCTCGGATTTCGTCAACGACGTCCTCATGGTCCTCTTCTTCTTCATGGTGGGGCTCGAAATCAAGCGGGAGCTCGTCCATGGACAGCTCGCTTCACCGCGCAAGGCGGCGCTTCCCATCGTCGCCGCGGCGGGCGGGATGGCCGTCCCGGCGATCATCTACACGCTCTTCAACCGGGGCGGCGAGGACATGGAGGGCTGGGGCATCCCCGTCGCGACGGACATCGCCTTCTCGCTCGGGGTGCTCGCCCTCCTGGGCAGCCGGGTGCCCTTTTCGGTGAAGGTGTTCCTCCTCGCCATCGCCGTCGCCGACGATCTCGGGGGCATCCTCGTCATCGCCCTCTTCTACAGCGAAGGCGTCGAGGTGGTGCCGCTCCTCGTGGCGGCGGGGGTGGTGGGGCTCATCCTGCTGGCGAACCTGTTGGGCATCCGCAGCCTCGTCATCTACGCCGCCCTCGGTGTCGTCCTCTGGGCGGCGTTCTTCGAATCGGGGGTCCATGCCACACTGGCCGGGGTGGTGCTGGCGCTGCTGACTCCCGCCCGCCCGTACTACTCCCGGGAGGGCTTCGAGCCGGCGCTCCAGCCCCTCCTGAGCGCGTATCGCGCCGCGCTGGAGCGGGGCGAGGAGGAGGAGGCGCAGGCGCTCCTGGCCGAGGTGGAGCGCCTGGCGCGGGAGACGGAGTCGCCGCTCGACCGGCTCGAGCATCAGCTCGCGCCCTGGGTGAGCTTCCTCATCGTGCCCATCTTCGCCATCGCCAATGCGGGCGTGCCGATTACCCACAGCGCGGTCTCCGCCGCGGTCGAGAGCCCGGTGGCGGCGGGCGTTGCGCTGGGGCTCTTCTTCGGCAAGCCGATCGGCATCCTCACGGCGACCTACCTCGCGGTGCGGCTCGGCATCGGCGCCCTTCCGAGCGGGGCGAGGTGGAGCCAGATCGCCGGCGTCGGGCTCGTGGCGGGGGTCGGCTTCACCGTATCCCTCTTCATCACGGGCCTCGCCTTCGAGCCCGGCCTCGTGCAGGACGAGGCGAAGATGGGGATCCTGGCGGGCTCCTTCCTCTCCGGCCTGGTCGGCTTCACCTACTTCCGCTTCCTCGCCGGCCGTGCGGGCGCCTCGGCTCCGGCGCCCGCGGCGGAGGCCGCTCCGGGACGCTGAGGGGGGACTGGCGACCGGCCGGAGAGGCCGGCAGGGGACATGAACCGCGCTCCGGCGGTTGCGAAAGGCGAACAAACGTTCTACTCTCGGCGCATCCCTGGCCTGCGGGAGGTGACCGGCCATGGATGTGCCGCTGCGGCGCCCGAAGCGCATCGACGCTCTCCCCGAAAACACGGAGTACCGCGACACCGGCTGCGACCTCTACCCATCCTGCCTACGCTGTCCGCTCCCCCGCTGCCGCTACGACGAGCCGGGCGGCGCCCTGGCCATCCTGCGCGCAAGACGGGATGCGGCCATCATCGCCGCCTATCGCCGCGGCAAACGCGTCGACGAGTTGGCCCGTATGTTCGGCATCTCGCGGAGGACCGTCTTCCGGGTGCTGCGCGCTGCCCGCGCCGGCGGGGACGAAAACGCCCGCGGCGTCGCCTGAGGCGGCCCTTCGTTGCCGTGCGAAAAATTTCAGGGAAACCCTTACCTCGCGCCTCATTCGACGGTGGTAGACTGAACGCGCGAGGGCGAATTCCGATCGTCGTTCATCGAGGCCGCCGACGTGAAGGTGTTGCTGGTGGGGCCCGATCCGGAGCAGGCTGGCCTCCGGTGCCCCGGCGTAGAGGTGTTCGAACGGGACGCGGTGAAGGTCCCCGACCCGGTCGACGCCCTGTCTCGGCTCATCACCATCGACCCTACCATCATCTTCCTCAGCCCTGCGCTCCAGGTGCGGGATGCGGTGGCCTTCGCCCGAACCGTGCGCGCCCGCCCGGAGGGCGACCGCGTCGCCCTCGCTGCCTGGGCGCGGCGCAGCGCCCACCCGGCTCTCTACGACGCCGGAGTCGACGCCTGCCTCGCCGTCGAAGACGCGGAAGAGGAGGTGCGGCGGCAGATCACCCAGCTCGTGCGGGTGGCCGAGCGCGCCGACCGCGCCCGGCAGCGGATCGTCGACCTCCTCGACCGGGTCGAGGACATCGTCTACGCCCACGACGCCGAAGGCCGGTACACCTTCGTCAACGCCGCCGTCGAACGCCTCACGGGATGGAAGCGGGAGGAGGTCATCGGCCGGCGCTTCCAGGAGCTCCTCACCCCAGAGGCGATTCCCATCTCCCAAGAGATGATGGGGCGGAAGCTTCGCGGCGAGGTCGGCCATACGCGCTACATCTCCGAGGTGCGAACGAAGGACGGCGGCCGGCTCCCCCTGGAGGTGAGCTCCACGGTGGTTCGCCGGGAAGGGCGAACGGTGGAGGGGCAGGGCATCGCCCGGGACGTGCGCAGCCGGCTCGAGCAGGAGGAGCAGCTTCGGGCGAGCGAGGCGCGCCTCCGCGCCATCCTCGACGCGATCCCCGACGCCGTCGCCCGCTTCGACGAGCGCGACATCTGCATCGAATGGAAGCCCGGAGTCCCGCGCGAACTCTACCCGCGGGAGAACTTCGAAGGGCGCCACGTGCGGGAGATCATGGGCGCCCTCGCCGAAGCCGCCATGGCGAACTTCGACCACGTACGCCGCACGGGCGAGCCCGTGCGCACCCTCTATAGGGGCTCCTGGGGCGGACGCGAAGGGTACTACGAAGCGCGCATCGTGCCGTTCGTCGGCGGTGAGGTCCTCTGCATCATCCGCGACATGACCGAGGAGCGCCTCCGGGAGCGGGAGCTGCAGCGCCTGGCGGCCATCGTCGAATGCTCCCAGGACGCCATCGTCGCCCGTGACCGCGAGGGGCGCATCGTCCTGTGGAACCGGGGGGCGGAGAGCCTGTACGGCTACACGGCCGAAGAGGCGCTCGGCCGGACCGCGGAATTCATCGTCCCGCCGGAGCTCTGGCCGGAATCGCAAGCAGCCTTCCAAGCGGCCCTCGAAGGCCGGGAAACCATCCTCCACGACACCGTGCGCCTCGCGAAGGGAGGCGAGCGGGTGCCCGTATCCCTTTCCATTTTCCCGGTACGGGACAGCCGGGGACGGGTGGTGGGAGTGGCGGGCATCGGCCGCGACCTGCGGGAGGCGAAAGCCGCCGAGGAGGCCCTCCGCCGGTCGGAGGCGAACTACCGAGCCGTGGTGGAAACGACCTCCGACTCCATCTGGGTCGCCGAACCGGACGAGGACGGTGCGTGGCGCATTACCTTCGTGAACAGCCGCGCGCAGCAGCTCCTCCACCGGCCGGCCGAGGAGCAGGTGGGCCGCACCCTCGAGGAGGTATTGGGCCCGGAGGGATGGGCGACGGTCCGCCCCTACTACGAAGAGGCGGCGACCACGGGTCAAGTCGTCTTCTACGAGCGGGAGGCGGAGTACCAGGGCGTGCGCCGGTACGTGGCCGCTCAATTGACGCCGGTGATGGACGAGCAGGGCCGCTGCGTCCGCATTGTCGGCAGTGCCCGCGACCTCACGGAACGGTACGAGGCGGAGGAGGGCCGCCGTCAGGCCGAAGAGCGGCTGCGACTCGCACTGGCGACGGCTCCGCTCCTCCTCGTGGCCTGGGATTCCGAAGGGGTCATCCGTCTCGCCGAAGGGACCGAGTGGGGCCGGCTGGGGGTCGACCCCGCCCGCTTGGTCGGGGTTCACTTCGAACGACTCCGCGATCTCCCCGAGCAGACGAAGCGGAACATGTGGGCGGTGCTCCGCGGCCGGGAGTACGCCGACCGGTTCGAGCTGCGCGGCCGGCTCCTGGAGACGCGCGCCCGCCCGGTGCGGAATCAACGCGGAGAGGTCGTCGGCGGCGTGGCCGTCTCCTTCGACGTCACCGAGCAGCGGCGCACGGAGGAAGCGCTCGCCCAGATGGAGAAGATGGAGAGCCTCGGCGTGCTTGCCGGGGGTGTGGCCCACGACTTCAACAACCTGCTCGTCGCCATCCTCGGCAACGTGAGCCTCGCTCGGGCCGAGCTGCCGGCGGACTCGCCGGTGCAGGAGATCCTGAACGAGATCCACGCTGCTGGCCAGCGGGCCGCCGAACTCGCCCGGCAGATGCTCGCCTACGCGGGGAAGGCGAAGTTCGTCGTGGGCGACGTCGACCTCTCGCAAGCGGTGACCGATATTGCCGCCCTGCTGGAGAGCAGCGTTCGGCGGAACGCGACGCTGCGACTCGACTTGCACCCCGGGCTGCCGGCCGTGCGTGGCGATGCCACCCAGCTCCGCCAGGTGGTGATGAACCTCGTCCTGAACGCGGCGGACGCCATCGGCGATGGGCACGGCCTCATCACCGTGCGCACGGGGGTGATGCACGTGGACCGGGGGTTTCTGCGCGACGCGTACCTGGCCCCCGACCTGCCGGAGGGGGAGTACGTCTTCCTCCAAGTGGAGGACACAGGCTGCGGCATGGACGAGGCGACGAAGGCGCGGATCTTCGACCCGTTCTTCTCCACGAAGTTCATGGGCCGGGGACTCGGCCTGGCAGCAGTGCTGGGAATCGTCCGTGGGCACCACGGCGCCATCCACGTGCAGTCGGCCCCGAACCGCGGGTCCACGTTCACCGTCATCTTCCCCCCAGCGGAGAGCGTTCCCGCGCCCGAGCCGGCCCTTCCTGGCGACGAAACGGCGCGTCCGCTCGTGCTCGTGGCCGATGACGACCCCACCGTCCGGCGGGTTACCGAGCGCGCCCTCGAAGCGCTGGGCTACCGGGCGGCGGCTGCGGAGAGCGGCGACGAGGCGGTTCGCATGGTGGTGGAGCGCCAGGGGGAGATCGCGCTTGCGCTGGTGGATTACGAGATGCCCGGGCTCAGCGGCCCGGCGCTGGTGGAGGCCCTGCGGAGACGGGCACCGGAGCTGCGCATCGTGGTGATGAGCGGGTTCACCGGCGAGGAGACGGTGGAACGGATGCGGGCCGCCGGCGCCGATGCCTTCCTCGCCAAGCCCTTCGAGCTCGAGGAGCTGCGACGGCTGACCGCCGAGCTGTTGGGCATCGAGTAGAACATCCGTACGGTATACTGCCGGCATGGCGCCCGAGGAGCGCGTCATCGCCCCTGCCGCCCGCGCCGACGAGGCGGAGTTCGAGCGCTCCCTGCGGCCGCGAACGCTGGCCGACTTCCCCGGCCAGGAGCGGGTGAAGGAGAACCTGGCGATCGCCATCGAGGCTGCCCGCCGCCGCGGCGAGCCGCTCGACCACCTCCTCTTCTACGGCCCGCCGGGCTTGGGGAAAACGACCCTCGCGAACATCGTCGCCGCCGAGCTGGGGGTTTCCATCCGCACCACCAGCGGCCCCGCCATCGAGCGGCCCGGCGACCTCGCAGCCATCCTCACCAGCCTGAAGGAGCACGACGTCCTCTTCATCGACGAGATCCACCGGCTGTCGCGGGCGGTGGAGGAGATCCTGTACCCGGCGATGGAGGACTTCGCCCTCGACCTCGTCATCGGCCGCGGGCCGGGGGCGCGCTCGGTGCGGCTGGCCATGCCCCGCTTCACCCTCATCGGCGCCACGACCCGATACGCGATGGTGAGCGCTCCCCTGCGCGACCGCTTCGGGGCCGTGTTCCGGCTCGACTTCTACGACGTCCCCACGCTCGTGACCATCGTGCGGCGCTCGGCGCGGATCCTCGGGGTCGAGCTTCCGCCGGAGGCGGCCGAGGAGATCGCCCGCCGCTCCCGAGGAACGCCGCGCGTGGCGAACCGGCTCCTCCGCCGGGTCCGCGATTACGCCGAGGTGCGTGCCGGGGGCCGCATCACCCTCGAGGCCACCCGCGCAGCCCTGGCGCTCCTCGAGGTCGACGAGCTCGGCCTCGACGAGACGGATCGCGCCCTCCTCCGCTGCCTGGTGGAGAAGTTCGAGGGAGGACCCGTGGGGCTCGAGACGCTCGCCGCGGCCACGAGCGAGGAGGCCGACACCATCATGGATGTGTACGAGCCGTTCCTTCTCCAGCTCGGGTTCCTGCAGCGCACCCCGCGCGGACGGGTGGCCACCCCGGCTGCCTACCGGCATCTGGGCCTGACCGTCCCCGCGGCCGCACGCCAGCCGGCGCTGTGGCCCGATGAGGAGTGAAGGAGGGGACGAAGCGGAGGCTGGCCGTCCGGGCTGGCGGGGCGACGTCGCAGGGATAACGATCGAGGGTCTTCGCGCGCGGCTGCGAGCGCGCGGGACCGAACCGGACGCGACCAGGGCCGGCACCGAATCGATCCGGTGACGAGTTGGCGGCGCCCCCCGATC
Organism: bacterium HR29; assembly: GCA_002898215.1. Taxonomy (GTDB): domain Bacteria; phylum Chloroflexota; class Dehalococcoidia; order Tepidiformales; family Tepidiformaceae; genus HRBIN29. The sequence goes on from BEIF01000003.1 coordinate 59,774, forward strand.
GTTCGGCACGCGGGCGGCGGCGAAGCCCTCGCTCATCCTCGGTGGAGCTCGACGAGCGGCTGACGGCTCACCTCCGGGGGGCGGCGGCCCCCTCGTAGCGGGCCTGGGTGCCGGTTGCCGCAGCCCGGGGAGCGGCAGCCGCTGCGGGGACGGGCTCGGCGCCGTCGCTGGTGCGGCCACGCCCCTCCGCCCGAGGGCCGAGAATTGGGGGAGGACTCGGTTGACCGCATCCGCGAGGGTCAGCGCCTTGGTCTTCGTCCTCGCCCTGGGGCCGAGAATTGGGGAAGGACTCGGGTGACCGCATCCGTCCCTCGGGCGCGGGCCACGCCACCGGGGCTGCGGGGGGCGTCCGAGGTCGCGGGCCCGTCGCCGCGGTCGGCGTGCTCCGCGTCACCTCCGTCCGTCGCCCCCTCCGGTTCCGGGGAGGCTTCCGCTCGCGTCGCGGTTCCGTTCGCGCCGGAGGCGGTGACGGGCTTCCGGCCGGCTCGACCGCATCGCGGGCGCGTCCGGGCGTGGCGCTCGAGCGCGAAGGTGTCGGCGGAGGGATGCGTCGACCACCACCGTGGCGCCTCCGTGGCCGTCGCAGGGAGGCCGGCGGCGGCCGTTCGCGAAGGTGCGGCAGGCTCTCTCGCGCCGGGTACGTCCGTTGTGTATAGTCGGGGTTCCCCGGCACGATCGCGGCGGAGAGGAGGTCGACTGCCCCGTGGAGTCGGTTCGGAAGAGCGTCCTGGCGAACGGCTTGCGCGTCCTGACGTGCGCCATGCCCCACACCCGTTCGGCCACGGTGAGCATCTACGTCGGGGCCGGCAGCCGCTATGAACGGGACGAGGAGGCGGGGCTTTCGCACTTCCTGGAGCACATGCTCTTCAAGGGCGCATCCCGCCGGCCGACGGCGAAGGAGATCTCCGAAGCGATCGAGGGGGTGGGCGGCATGTCCAACGCCGCCACCGATCGCGAGCTCACCGTCTACTACGCGAAGGTGCCGGCCGATGCCACCCTCCAGACCATCGACGTGCTCGCCGACATGGTCTCGGCGCCGGTGATGGACCCCCGGGAGCTGGAGAAGGAGCGGCACGTCATCCTCGAGGAGCTTGCGTCGATCGAGGACAACCCGGCGGAGCTCGCCGGGATCCTCTGTGACGAGACGCTCTGGCCGGGCCAGCCGTTGGGGCGGAACATCGGTGGCACGCCGGAGAGCGTCACCCGACTCCCCGCGAGCGCCGTGGAGCGGTACCTCCGCAGCCAGTACGTGCCCTCGAACATGGTGCTCGCTGTGGCCGGCAACATCGACCACGAGGCGGTGGTGGAGGCGGCCGAGCGCTGGCTCGGGGCGATGCGCGACGCCGAGCCACGGCCGTGGTTCCCGGCCGTGGCCCGGGATGGTGCACCGCGCCTCGCCATCCGGGAGAAGGCGACGGAGCAAGCCCACGTTTGCCTCGCCTACCCCGGGGTGGCGCTCGGCCATCCGGACCGGTACGCCGTGGACATCGCCAGCGCCCTTCTGGGCGAGGGGATGTCGAGCCGCCTCTTCCTCGAGCTGCGCGAGGAGCGGGCCCTCGTCTACGACGTGCACAGCTACCCCAGCGGCTTTCGCGATGCCGGCTCCTTCACCATCTACGCCGGCTGTGACCCCGAGAATGCCCGCGTGACCGTCGAAGCGGCGCTCGAGCAGATCGCCGCCCTGGCGCAGGACGTCCCCGAGTGGGAGCTGGCGAAGGCGAAGGAGATGGTGCGCGGGCGCGTCCTCCTCCGCCTCGAAGACACGCGGATGGTGGCCGGCTGGCTCGGCGCGCAGGAGCTCCTCCTGGGGAGAGTCCTCACCGTCGACGAAGTGCTCGGGCGCATCGAAGCGGTGACCCTCGACGACGTACGCCGCGTCGTCCGCGAGCTGCTCGCGCCCGAACGGGGCGTTCTGGCCGCCGTCGGGCCCTTCGAAGACGACGCGCCGTTCGCTGGCCTCCTGCCGTGAGCGGAGCGTTCTATCCTCCGCCCCGCACCGAACCGGTGCCCGGCGGGGCCTACATCGCTGTCGCCGTCGTACCCATCTGGCGGGGAGAGCTCGTGGCCTTCGATGTGACGGCGGCGGGCGCCGAGGGGAGGTGGTTCCCCTGGGCGCCGCTCCCCCGTGGAACGGAGCCGTGGGAGGCTGCTGCGGCCCTTGCCGAGGAGTGGTGCGGGGCCGACCTCGCCGAGCTCCGATTGGTGGATGCGATGGGTGGGGAAGGTCTTGGCGGAAGCTGGCAGCTCACGCTCGTCTTCCGGGCGGAGCTGCTGGCCGCCCCGAAGGGCGACCCGCATCGCCGGCCGGTCCTCCTTCCGGCCCAGCCTGCCGAGGCGGTCGGCGGCTTCGCCGCCGCCGACCTCGCGCGCTGGGCCGGCGGCGACGCCGGGGGCGGCGGGCTCCCGCCCCCGGCAACCCAGCGCCCTCCGCTCCTCTTCTGAGGGTTTGTCGAGGAACGCGCTCGACAAACTCCCACATGCTCCGCCCCTGCGGTATCCTGTTTCCCAGCGGGGGCATTGGAAATCCCAGCCTTCCGACCGGAAAGGGGGGTCACCGAGATGACCAACGTCGCATCACCCATCGCCGAACGCGGCTACGCCCACCCGGAAGTTCTCGTCGATACCCAGTGGGTCGCCGACCACCTGAACGACCCGAACGTCCGCATCATCGAGTCGGACGAGGACCCGCTCCTCTACGCTTCGGGGCACATCCCCGGCGCGGTCGAGGTCGACTGGGTTCGGGACTTGAACGACCCGGTGCGCCGGGACTACATCGACAAGGCCCGTTTCGAAGAGCTGATGTCCCGCATCGGCGTGACGCCCGACATGACGGTCGTCTTCTACGGCGACAAGAACAACTGGTGGGCGACGTACGCCTTCTGGGTCTTCCAGCTCTTCGGCCACACGAACGCGAAGATCATGGACGGTGGCCGCCTGAAGTGGGAGAAGGAGGGCCGGCCCCTCGTGCGCGAGGTGCCGAACTACCCGCGCACCCGGTATGTGGCCAAGGAGCGGGACGACAGCCGCATCCGCGCCTTCCGCGACCAGGTGCTGAAGCACATGGAGGCTCGCAAGCCCCTGGTCGACGTGCGGAGCCCGGAGGAGTTCCGGGGCGAACGGACGCACATGCCCGAATACCCTCAGGAAGGCGTGCTGCGGGGCGGGCACATCCCCGGGGCGAAGAACATGCCGTGGGCGCGGGCCGTCAATCCGGAGGACGGCACCTTCCGGCCGGCCGCGGAGCTCCAGCAGCTCTACATCGAACAGCTGGGCCTGAAGCCCGAGGACGAGATCATCACCTACTGCCGCATCGGCGAGCGCTCCAGCCACACCTGGTTCGTGCTGACCTACCTGCTCGGCTTCCCGAACGTCCGGAACTACGACGGAAGCTGGACGGAGTGGGGGAACTCCGTCGGCTTGCCCATCGAGAAGCCGTAGCACCATCCAGGGGGAGGCGGGCCGGAAGGCCCGCCTCCCTTGCCCGGCGCACGTGGCCCCCGCTACGCCGGCGCGGTAGCATGGAGCTGCGGGCGCTCGCCCCCGCTCGGAGCCATGACCGCCATCCCCGAACCGCTCGCCCGCTTGCTCCACGAAGTCGAAGGGCTCGACCGCTTCGAGCGCCAGCAGCTCTTGTTGGAGTTCGCCGACGAGTTCCGCGAGGTGCCGCCAGAGGTCGCGGAGCGCCCCTTTCCGGAGGAGAACTACGTCACCCGCTGCGAATCGCAGGCGTACGTGTTCGCCCGGCCGAACCCCGACGGCACCCTCAAGTTCTACTTCGCCGTCGAGAACCCCCAGGGCGTCTCGGCGAAGTCCTGGGCGGTGATCATGGACCGAACCCTCTCCGGCCAGCCCCTCGAGTCGGTGCTGGCGGTGCCGCCCGACGTCATCTTCCGCATCTACGGCAACGAGATCTCCATGGGGAAGGGGCAGGGACTGATGGGGATGCTCGACCACGTGAAGATGCTCGCTGCCCGCACCCTCCGCGAGCGCCGCTCGGAGGGATGACGGTGGGCGCGCTGCTCGTCCTCCGGCTCATCGGCTTCCCTGCGGCGATGCTCATCTCCGGCATCGTCGCCTGGCGGCTCGCTCGGCGCTCCAGCGACCCCCGCAGCGAGCGTCCCGTCTGGCGTGACGACTCCCTTGCCGACTGGTACCGGGAGCGGGAGCGCCTCGCCGAGGAGGAGCGACGGAAGCGTCACGAAGCGCTCTCCCGCGGCGAGCACGCCGAAGCGGCGGAGGCGAGCCAGAGGGAGGAGCGGACCGAGCATCGCCTCGGCGGGTAAGTGCCGCCGCTCCTCGCGTTGCTCGAACCGGATCCACACCTGGGCTCACCTGCGTTGCGCGGGTGCGCCGCCGGCAACGACCGCCCCTCGGCCCTGGCCGGACGCGCAGGCTCGGGATAATGCCCGCGCGCTCCGGCCGGGCGGCCCAGGCGGTGGCGGACCTTTCCGCCGGAGCGGCGGCCGGCGGTCCCCCGCCCCCCGGGCCATCGAGCCGCACGGCGGGCGGGGGGCGGCGTCCGTGTGAAGGGCAGCCGCCCGGTCCGTGACACGGGCAACCGCACTGGAGATGGCGCCGCGCACCTCTCCCTGGCGTGTGTCGTGGCAGCTCGACTTCGCTGGTGGCGACCCGGCAGGGTTGGCGGCCGTCAGCCGCGCGCTGTACGTGGTGTCGGGGTTCGTGTCGGGCACCGCCGAGCGGCTGGTTCGTGGCGGCCGTCCGGTTCGGGACGGCTGATGAGCGTCGGGACGGGTGGTAGAGTGGGCCCCGCAGCATCCGAACCCGGAGGCGCATCATGGACCGATTCGAAGATGGCGACCTCGTCATCCTCCGCGCGGGGCCGGCGGGCGCTTGGCAGAACAACATCTACCTGGTGATCGACCGCACCACGGGAGAAGCCGCGTTCATCGACGCCCCCGACGAGCCGGAGAAGGCCATCGCCGCCGCCGAGGCGGCCGGCGTGCACCCCACGAAGATCCTCCTCACCCACTCCCACCCCGACCACACGGCGGGTCTCGACGCGCTGAAGGCTCGGTTCGGCTGCCGGCTGTACGCCCATGCGGCCGAGCCGTGGCTGAAGGAGGGGCAACTCGACGAGCCGGTCCAGCACGGACAGGAGATCCGGGTCGGGAACGTCGCCTTCCGGGTGCTGAGCGTGCCGGGCCACACCCCGGGGAGCACCGCCTACGTGGCCGGGAAGAGCGCCTTCGTAGGCGACACGCTCTTCCCCGGCGGGCCTGGCCGCTCGCAATCGCCGGAGCTCCTCAGGCAGGAGATCGCCTCCATCGTGACGCACCTGTATGCGCTGCCGGACGACACGGTCGTGTATCCGGGGCACGGCCCTACCACGACGATCGGGGAGAGCAAGGCCGAGTACGCCGTCTTCGCCTCGCGCGAGCACCCGCCCGACCTGTGCGGCGACGTGCGCTGGCTGGAATCCTGAGCGCGCACTCGACGGATTGTCCAGCGGGCGCTATCCTGGCCTCGCGATCGAACAGGGGCGGAGAACGTTCGCAGCGAGATCACCTGTCGGAGCAAGAACGAATGGCGAACCCTGGCGAAACCGTACCGAAGAGCCGCTTGGAACGCCGCAAGCTTCGCACCCGGCGAGCGATTCTCGAGGCAGCGGCGAAGCTCTTTCGCGAGAAGGGCTTCGGCAAGACCTCGATCATCGAGATCGCCGACCTCGCCGACGTGGGCGTCGGGACGCTGTACGGCTACTTCCGCTCCAAGCACGAGCTGCTCCAGGAGGTGCTTCGCACCCACGCGCTCGAAGCCCGGGAGCGGTATCGCGCCGCTGTGGACCGGACGACGCCGGCGGTCGAGCGGGTCGTGCGCACGCTCGATGAAGTGGCCCGCTACATGCACGAGAACCGGGTGTTGCTGGCCTCCGCCTTCCGCGAGGACGGAGGCGAGCGCGGGGAGCGTCACGCCCAGGCGGTGAACCCCGCCGACTGGCTGTTCGACGCCCTGTGCGAGGACATGCGGCGCGGCATCGAGAAGGGGGAGCTGCGGAAGGTGCCGGTCGAAATCACCGCCCTCACGCTTCTCACCGCCTACACCTCGGCCGCTCTCGGACTGGGCGTTTGGCGCGACCGGGACCGTGAAGCGACCTTGCGCGAGCTGGACGAGATGACGCGCGCTCTCCTTTCAGCCTGAACGGAGGCGCCCGCTGGGGCGAACCGGGGGGTAGGCAGGCGCGGGGCTCTGCGGTAGAGTACCCGCGCGGCAGCTCAGCCCCGAGGAGCGCGATGCCGACGATGAGCCGGGACGAGTTCGGGAGCACTGGGGGGAGCTCCCGGCCCCCCATCCGGGTGCTTCTCGTCGACGACCACGCCGTCGTCCGTCAGGGCCTCCGCTCGCTCCTCGCCCGTCGGGCCGATATCGCCGTGGTGGGCGAAGCGAGCGATGGGCGGGAGGCGGTGCTCCTTGCCCGCCGTCTCCGCCCCGATGTCGTGCTCATGGACGTGGTGATGCCGGGCCTCAACGGCGTCGAAGCCGCCGCCCGCATCCACCACGAGCTCCCGGGTGTGCGCGTCGTCATGCTCAGCGGCTACAGCGATACCGCCCAAGTGCTCGCTGCCGTCCGCGCCGGCGCCCAAGGGTACGTGCGCAAATCCGCCGATATCGATGAGCTCATCCTCGCCATCCAAGCGGTCGCCCACGGCAACACCTACTTCTCGGCCGAGCTCCTCGGCGGGTTCGATGCCATGGAGCTTCTGCAGAGCGCGCAGAAACCGGGAGGGGGCGCGCTCGACCGTCTCTCCCAGCGGGAGCGCGAAGTGCTCCAGCTCATCGGCGAGGGGTACACCAACCGCGAGATCGCGGAGGTGCTCGGGGTGACGGTGAAGACGGTGGAGGCTCACATCACGCGGATCATCCAGAAGCTCGGCATCCGGCGGCGGGGCGACCTCATCCGCTTCGCCGTTCGGGCGGGCATCGCTCCGCTGGAGTCCGTCGAGCCGGCGCCCCCCGCGCGGGAAGGGCGCGCCGGCTGAGGCCGTCGGTGATCGCCCCCACACGGGGCGGTCGCCGCGTCTGTTAGGATCGAACGAGCGAGTTCCGGGGGGTTCACCATGGCGTTCGAGCCACGGGCCATCGGCCTCGATGGGCGCGGGGCTGTCACTGAGCGGGGCGTCGACCGCGAGCGCATCCAGGCCGCCGTGCGCGAGCTCATCCTCGCCATCGGCGAAGATCCGGCGCGCGACGGCCTCCGCGACACGCCGCGCCGCATCGCCGACATGTACGCCGAGATCTTCGAAGGGCTGACCATCGATCCGCGGGAGTACCTGCGTGTCGGCTTCGAAGTGCCCCACGACGAGATGGTCATCCTCCGCAACATCCCCTTCTACAGCATGTGCGAGCACCACTTCCTCCCCTTCCATGGCGAAGCCCACGTGGGGTACGTGCCCGACTCGCGCGTGGTGGGCATCAGCAAGCTCGCCCGTGTGGTGGAGGCGTACGCCCGCCGGCCGCAGATCCAGGAGAAGCTCACCAGCCAGATCGCCGAGGCGATCATGGAGGTGCTGGAACCGGACGGCGTGGCCGTCGTCATCGAGGCCGAGCACCTCTGCATGACGATGCGCGGCGTGAAGAAGCCCGGTAGCCGGATGGTCACCAGCGCCATGCGCGGACAGTTCCGCCGCTCGGCTGTTACCCGCTCCGAGTTCCTCGCCCTCGTGCGCGGGACCGTCTGAGCGGTCTGCCGCAGGAGGCACCGATGGACGAACCGGCCGCGAACGCCCTCGACGTCCTGCCTGGCGGCGGCCCCGAGCCGCTCATCGATGCGAACCATTTCGAGGCCTTCGCGCCGGAGTGGGCCGCTCTCTGCGCCGATGCGGCTGCGCACCCCTTCGCCCGGCCCGAATGGGTGGGCGCCTGGCTCCGTCGGGCCGAGCCCATTGGCGAGCCCGTCTTCCTCTCCGTCCGGCTCGACGGCAGCCTCGTCGGAGCGGCGGCCTTCGAGATCGACCGCGACGCCGCCCGCGCTCTGGGCGACCCGGACGTCACCGACTACCCGCCCCTTGCCGCGCTCCCTGGCTACGAAGTGGTGGTGGCGGAGGGGATCCTCGAATGGATGCGCGAGGACCTCACGCGGCGCGTCGAGCTCTGGGGCATCGCCGAGGATTCGCTCTTCCGGCCGGCGTTCGCGGCGGCGGCCGAGCGTCTCGGCTGGAGCTTCGCAGAGGAGCCGGAAGTCCTCGCCCCCAGGGCCGAGCTCAGCGGCGGTTGGGAGGCGTACCTCGCCGGGCTTTCGAAGCACGACCGCCACGAGCTGCGCCGGAAGATGCGGAACTTCGCTCACGCGGGGGAGGCTCGCTACGCGGAGGTCACCGACGCGGAGGCGGCTGGTCCTGCCCTCGATGCCCTCTTCGGGCTCATGCGCGCCAGCCACGAAGGGAAAGCGCGCTTCCTCACGCCCGAGCGGGAGGCGTTCTTCCGGGAGGCCGTGCAGGCCGCCGTGGGGGCGGGCTTCGCGCGCATCGGTGAACTCCGGCTCGGAGGCGAGGTCGCGGCTATGGTCGTCTGCCTAGAGAACGCCGAGGGCACCTTCCTCTACAACTCCGGCTACGACCCGCAATTCGCCCGCCTGGCTGCCGGCTTCGTCTGCAAAGCGCACGCCCTGCGCAGCGCCGCCGAACGGGGGAAGCGCTTCTTCGACTTTCTTCGCGGGGGCGAAGAGTACAAGCGGCGGATGGGCGGTCGTCCGTACCAGCTCTACCGCCTGCGCCTCGAAGCTCGCGAGTGAGGGCGGCCGGTGACGCGCATCCTCCACCTCTCGGTGCACACGAGCCCACTTGCTCCCCTCGGCGGCCGCGACGCCGGTGGTATGAACGTCTACGTGCTCGAGCTCTCCCGGGCCTTGGGAGAGCTCGGCTACCAGGTGGATGTGATGACCCGCCTGGACGGTGACCTTCCTCCGATCGCACCGCTCGGACCGAACGTGCGCCTCGTGCGGCTGGCGGCGGGCCCGCCGCTGCCGCTGCCGAAGGACGACATCGCCCGCTGCGGGGCCGAGTTCGCGCGCGAAGCGCTCGCCTTCGTGGCACGCGAAGGCCGCGGCTACGACCTCATCCATAGCCATTACTGGCAGAGCGCCCGCATCGGGCTGGCGCTGGCGCGGGCCTGGAACGTGCCCCACGCGGTGATGTTCCACACCCTCGGCGCCGTCAAGAACCGCGCCCGCGTGAGCGAGGCGGAGCCTCGCCGGCGCATCGCCGCCGAGCGGCTCGCGGCACGGCGTGCCGATGCCGTGGTCACCGCCAGCCGTCACGAGCGGGAGCTCCTGGTACGCGACTACGGTGCCGACCCCTCACGGCTGGTCACCATCCCCTGCGGGATCGACCTCGAGCTCTTCGCGCCGCGGAACCGTGCGCAGGCTCGCGCCCGGCTCGGCGTCCCCCCCGAACCCCCGCTCCTGGTGTGGGTGGGCCGCCTCGAGCCGCTGAAGGGCGTCGATATCCTCGTCGATGCCTTCGCCCAGCTCCAGCGGCGGGACGCGCTCCTCTGGATCGTCGGTGGCGATACCGACGCCGAGGCGTACCGCTCCGCGCTCGAAGCCCAAGCGCGCGAGCGCGGGGTGAGGGAACGCGTCCGCTTCACGGGGCCGATGCCCCATACCGAACTGCCCTGGCTGTACAGCGCCGCCGACGTGTGCGTCGTGCCGAGCTACTACGAGAGCTTCGGGCTCGTGGCCGTGGAGGCGATGGCCTGCGGCACCCCGGTGGTGGCATCCCGGGTCGGCGGCCTGGCCGAAACGGTCATCGATGGCGTGACCGGATACCTCATCCCTTGGCGATGCCCGGAGCCCTTCGCCGAAAAGCTCGACGTGCTCCTGGCGAACCCGGAACTGCGGGCGAACTTCGGACGCGCCGGACGGCGGGTGGCGGAGCGCTTCCGGTGGCCTTCGGTGGCGGCGCGCATCGCTTCGTTGTACGAGGCCTTGCGGGCCGGCCGCCGTCGCGGCGCCCGCTTCCGCGACGAAATCTACGAAGCCACGCTCCTCGCGGGAGGTCAGCTATGACGCAGCCGCAGCCGAGGGACGGCGAACGCCCGATCCTGGCCCAGCCGCCGAGCGGTGCTGCGCCCCCCGAACCTCCGTCCCCCATCACCGGCCCTTCGAGCGCCATGGTGATCGTCGCCCACCCCGATGACGCGGAGTTCCTCTGCGGAGGGACGGTGGCGAAGTGGTGCGCCGAGGGGTGGGAGGTCCGCTACGTGGTCGTCACGAACGGCGACAAGGGCAGCCACGACCCCTCGATGCACCCCGAGAAGCTGGCCGCCATCCGCGAAGAGGAGCAGCGGCAGGCGTGCCGCGTCCTAGGCGTCAAAGAATGCATCTTCCTGGGGTACCCCGACGGCTTCACCTCCGACGACCACGAGCTGCGCGAACAGATCGTGCGTCTTTTGCGGCGCTACCGCCCGGAAGTGGTCATCACCTGGGATGGCTTCCGCCGGAGCTTCAACCATCGCGACCACCGCATCGTGGGGATGGCCGCCGCCGACGCCATCTACCCCCTCGTGCGGGACCGGCTCTTCTACCCACGCCACGAGGAGGAGGGCCTGGAGGCGCACCAGGTGAACGAAGTCCTCCTGGCGGGGGCCACCGACCCCGACTACGAGGTGGACATCACCGACTACTGGCACGTGAAGGTCGAGGCCATCCTCTGCCACCAGAGCCAGCTCGGCGGACGCCAGCGGGAGGATTTCCTGCGTATGCGGGAGGAGCAGCACCGCCGGGAAGGGAGCGACCGTATCGTCGAGCGGTTCCGGCGGTGGAGCATCCGGCGGCCGGTGCCTGCGCAGCCGCCTGCACGGGGCTAGACCTCCTCGGGAGCTCCTGCGGGCATCCTCCTAATTGCCAGTGGGCGAACGGCCGCGCGGCACGGGGCTGGAGCTCCTCGGTCGTTGCTGCGGCCCACGCCGCCAGCGGCGCCCGGTTCGCGACCCGGCTTTGTGGGGGAGCTCGCATAGGAGGTCTCCCGCCGTGAAGCGTGGCAGGAGGGCACCTGGACGGCCTCGCCGTCGGCGTGGGTGAGGCCTTCGGCGATGGGCCGGGCGAGGGTGGCCGATACGGCCGGAGCACGGGACGTTGCGGCCCCGCCGATTGGGCGACCATCCGTTGTCCCGCTGCCGGCCCCGCCTTAGGCTGGGCGGCACCGGCATGCTGCCCGCCATTCGCACCGACGGCCTCACGAAGCGGTACGGCCGTGTCCTCGCGCTCGACGGCCTCGCGCTGGAGGTGGAGCGCGGAGAGGTGTTCGGCTTCCTCGGCCCGAACGGCGCCGGCAAGACGACCACCATCCGCCTTCTCCTCGACCTCATTCGGCCGACTGCGGGGCGTGCCTCCATACTTGGGCACGACTGTCAGCGTGAGTCCCTCGCTGCCCGCGCGCAGGTGGGGTACCTCCCCGGCGACCTCCGCCTCTACGATGGGCTCACGGCCCGCCAGCACGTGGCGCTCGCTGCGCGGCTCCGCGGCGCCCGGCCGGACTGGCGCTGGGTCGGCGAGCTGGCGGAACGGCTCGGCCTCGACCTCGATCGGAAGGCGGGCGCCCTCTCCCGCGGCAACAAGCAGAAGGTGGGCATCCTGCTCGCCCTCTTCGCCCGGCCCCCCGTGCTCATCCTCGACGAGCCGACGAGCGGCCTCGATCCCCTCGTCCAGCACGCCGTCCACGAACTGCTGGTGGAGGAGGCGCGCCGCGGCACGGCGGTCTTCTTCTCCTCGCACGTCATGAGCGAGGTCGAGCGGGTTTGCAGCCGGGTCGCCGTGCTCCACCGCGGGCGGCTGATGCGCATCGACACGGTGGAGGGGCTGCGGGCGCGGGCGATCCGCCGCGTCCGGGTCCGCTTCGACGGGGCCGTTCCGCCGCGGGCCGCCTTCGACCTTCCGGGGGTGACCGTACGGCACTTCGATGCCGCCGGAGCCGAATTCGAAGTGCGGGGCGACTTCGATCCCCTCGTGAAGGCACTCGCCCAAGGGCACGTGGCCGACCTTGTGGCGGAGCTTCCGCCACTGGAGGACGTGGTCGTCCAGATGTACGAGGAGGGCTCGGCGTGAGGAGCGCCCTCTGGTGGAAGACCTTCCGCGACGCCAAGGCATCGGTCGGCGGGGTGGCCTTTGCCCTCTTCGCCATCGCCGCCCTGGTGGCGGGCCTCTATCCCATGTACCGCGACCAGCTCACGGACGAGCTGTTCCCGGAGGAGCTGCGCCGCTTCTTCGGGGACGTGGCGAGCATCGCCACCCCCGAGGGGTATTACGTGAGCCAGCATTTCGCCTACGCCTCGATGCTGGCGGCGATCGTGGGGCTCATCGCCGGCTCGGCAGCGGTGGCCGGAGAGGAAGCGGCGGGCACGCTCGACCTCCTCCTCGCCCAACCGGTGCGGCGCTCCCGGCTCCTGCTCGAAAAGGCGGCGGGCATCGGCGTGGGCATCGCCGCCGCCGCTCTGGGCAGCCTCCTCGGGTTTCTCGTGCTCGCGCCGTGGGTGGATGTCGGCCTCCACCTGGGCCCCATTGCGGCGGCCCACCTCCACATGGTCCATCAGGCGGCCCTCTTCTCGGCGGTTGCCATCTCCGGCAGCGCCTGGCTGCCGACCCGCGCCCAGGCTGGGCTGGCCGGCGCCGCCGTGATGGTCGCAGCCTGGGTGGCGGTCGGGCTCGGCGCGACCATCGAGGCGCTCTCGGCTCTGCGCGACGTCTCGCCGTTCGGCTGGGTCGATTACGAGGCAGTTCTCCGAGGCGACTCCTGGGAGTGGCGGGGGGTCGTGCTCGACGTGGTGCTGACAGCGGCGCTGCTGGCCCTCGCCTGCTGGGGTTTCGAACGCCGGGACATCGTCGCCGGGCCGCGGGAAACGGGCGGATGGCGCCGGTACCTCGTGGCCGGTCGGATTCGCGGCAACGAGACTTCCAGCGAAAGTCCGGCTGCTATTCGGGAACACCCCCGATAGTCCGGGCGCAGTCTCTGCCGAGAGAGTGGGGTGAGACTCCAGACGGCGGAGGATGCGCATGCCTGTGCCCCGAATCCGGATCCCGTTGCCTTCCGCTCCGCGTGGGCTGCGAACCTCGAGGGTGTTGCGAGTCGCGAGGGACCTCGGCCTCGCTTGGAAGCTGGGCATCGCCTTCGTCCTCGTGGGGACGGTACCCATGGTGGTCGGCGTGGTGCTGGCCCGAAACTCCGCTGCTCCCGAGCTCGAGCGGAACGCGGAGGTGCGCCAGACCGAGCTGGCCCGCAGTTTGAGCCAGATGATCGACCGGGCCTTGTCCGAGCGTTACGGGGATGTACAGGCGTTCGCGCAGAATCCGCTCGTGAAATCGATGCAGAAGACGCGAATCATGGAGTACATGAGCGTCCTCATGCGCATGTACTCGCCGAACTACGCCCTTATGGCGATCGCCGACCCCAAGGGTCAAATCATCGTCGCCAGCCCGGTGGATTCCACCGGCGCCGCGATCGATACGCTCGCAATCCTCGGAATGGACGTTAGCCAGGAGGTGTGGTTCCAGCGGGCGATCGCGCCCGAGCTTCCCCAAGGGACGACGGTCGTCGAGGACATGCGTTCCGACCCGCTGTTGGAGAAGCTGTACGGGCCTGGACCCTTGAGCTGGGCCATGCCCTTCGCCTACCCCATCCGCGATGAATCGAACCGGCTGGTGGGTGTGTGGGTGAGCCTCTTCTCCTGGCAGGCGGCGCTGGCGGTGCTCGACGAGGCGATGGCGCAGGCGAAGCAGGGCGCCCCCTCCACCGACATCATGGTGGTGAATCGGGACGGCACGGTCATCGCCTCTCCGCGGCGCGACGAGATCCTCACCCGTAGCCTGAAGGGTGAGCATGTGGCGGAGGTAGCGCTCGGGGCGACGCGGCCCCGGTCCCTGACGGCGGCGAGCCTGGTGCCCGGGGTCGAAGGCGAGGCGATCTATGGGCTGGCGCAGTCTCCCGGCTACGGGGCGTACTTCGGGATGGGCTGGGGGTACATCGTCAGCCAGTCGAAGGGCGAAGCCCTGGCCGCGGTGAGCGACCTCACCCGCACGCTGGCCTTCTTCGGCATCGGGGCCGTCGTGGTCGTGATTGGCATCTCGCTCCTGCTCGCGCGCGGCATCCAGCGGCCCGTCCGCCAGATGATGGAGCGGCTGCAGTCGGTCGCGAACCGAGATGCCCCGGCGCTGGCGGCAGGGATCCGCGCCGCGGAGCGGGGCGACCTGACCGTCGAGGTACGGATGGTCACGCCGCCGATCCCCGACCCTGCGAACGACGAGGTCGGGAAGGCAGCTCAGGCGTTGAACCGCCTGCTTGCAGCCATGGAGGAGACGGTGGGCAGCTACAACGGCATGCGCGCCGGCCTCGGCCGGCTGGTGCGGCAACTGCGCGACCAGGCGGCGGCCCTCCTCTCGGCGGCGGAGCAGCTCCGTGAGTCCTCCGACCAGATGGCCGGTGCCACCGGGCAGATCGCCTCGGCCATCAACGAGGTCACCCGTTCGGCCATGAGTCTCTCGGAGCTGGCGCAGGAGTCCTCGCGCGAGGTGGAGCGCCTCGCGGCGGGCTCCCAGCAGCTGGCGGCGGGGGCTGCCGAGAACTCCGGCCGGGCAGCGGAGAGCCGAGCGGAAGCCGAGCGCATCGGAGAGCGAATCCTCGCCGTGGCCGCTGCCAGTCAGGAGGTGGCGAACGCTGCCCGCCAGAGCGCGGCGGCGGCAGAGGGCGGCCGCGAGGCCGTGGAGCGCATCATCCGCTCCATGGATGCCATCACGGCCGCTGTGGAGCGGGCGTCGAGGAGCGTTGCCGAGCTGGGCACGTTGGGCCAGCAGATCGGGACGATCGTCCAGGCCATCGATGAAATCGCTGACCAGACGAACCTGCTGGCGCTGAACGCGGCCATCGAGGCGGCCCGCGCCGGCGAACAGGGCCGCGGCTTCGCGGTCGTCGCGGAGAACGTTCGCCGGCTCGCCGAACGGGCGTCGGCCTCGACGAAGGAGATCGAGCAGCTCATCAAGCGTGTCCGGGCCGGGACCGAGCAGGCGGTGCAGGCGATGGAAGCTGGCGTGCGGGACGTGGAGGCGGGCCGGGCGGTCACCGGCGAGGTGAGTGCGGCGCTCCAAGCCATCATCCAGTCGGTCGAGGCGGCGGCCGACCGCGTGGCAGGGATCGCTGCCGAAGCGGAGGGGCTGGCCTCGGGCGCCGAACGGATCGTCCGCGCCTTCGAGGCGATGGCCGCGGTAGCGGGCCAGAACGCCGCTGGCGCGCAGGAGATCGCTTCCGGTACCGAGCGGGTCTCGGGCGCGGTGCTCCAGGTATCGGCCACGAGCGAAGAGACCTCGGCGGCAGCCGAGGAGGTCTCGGCCTCGACGGAGGAGCTTTCGGCTCAGGCCCAGGAGCTGGCTGCCACAGCCGCCCAGATGCGGCAGCTCGCCGAGGCGCTGAACCAGGCCTCGGCACACTTCCGGCTGGCGGCCTGAGGCGCCAGCTCGCCTCCCCCGCGGCGCGCCGGTATCATCGGCTCCCAGGCGGAGGTACGAACCATGGAAGGGACGGCCATCACCGTTCGCGTGCCGGCCACGAGCGCCAACCTCGGGGCCGGCTTCGATTGCCTCGGCATGGCCCTCGACATGTTCGCCTCGGTCACGGTGACGTTCGCGCCGGAACCCCTGCCCACCACCGACGACATCGCCGAGAAGATGGTCCTGGGGGCCGTGCGTCACGCCTACCGCAAGCTGGAAAAGGAGCCACCCGCGGGCGTCATGGCGCGGTACACCGTCGCCGTGCCCGTCGGCCGGGGGCTCGGGGCGAGCGCCGTGGCCCGCGTCGCCGGCATCCTGGCCGTCAACGAACTGGAACGGCGCCCCTTCGATCCGGCGACCTGTCTCGCCCTCGCCGCCGAACTGGAAGGCCACGGCGATAACGCTTGCCCGGCCCTCTTCGGCGGCGTACAGGTGTGTGTCCAGCGGGAAGACGGCGGCTTCCTCTGGGTCCCCTGCCGCTACCCCCCGGACGTCGAAATCGCCGTCCTCATCCCCGACGTCTCGCTGCCCACCAAGGAAGCCCGGAAGGCGTTGCCCGACCAGTACTCCCGCGAGGATGCGGTCCACAACGTCGGCCGGGCGGCGCTCTTCGTCGCCGCGCTCGCCGCGGGGAGGCTCGATGCGCTCGAGGAGGCGGTTCGCGACCGGCTCCACCAGCCGTACCGCGCTTCGCTCTTCCCTCCCCTCTACGACATCTTCGCGGCCGCGAAGGCCGCGGGCGCGGCTGCCGCCTGGCTCAGCGGTGCAGGGTCGAGCGTCGCCGCCCTCTGCCCGAAGGACACGGGACGTGCCGTGGCCGCGGCCATGCGTCAGGCGCTCCAGGCGGCCGGCTACGAGGGGCGCGCACTGGCCACGCGGATCGCGCCGCAGGGGGCGCAGGTGGCGCGCGTCGAACTCGTCGAGGTGGAACGGTGACCGTCCGCCCCGCGCGGGAATCGGACCTCGACGCGATCGCCGAGCTCATCCGTGCCTTGGCCGAATACGAACGGATGCCCGAGGCGGCGACGTTCGACCGCGAGTCGCTCCGCCGGCACCTGTTCGGCCCCGAGAGAGCCGCGGAAGCCCTCGTGGCGGAGGAGGCTGACGGCACGGTGGCGGGGTACGCCGTGTTCTTCCCCGTCTTCAGCACGTTCCGGGGCTCCGTCGGCCTCCATGTCGAGGACATCTTCGTTCGCGAAGAGTTCCGCGGCCGCGGTTGGGGCCGGCGGCTGTTGGCGGCCGTCGCCCGCATCGCCCGGGAGCGGGGCTGCGACCGTCTGCAGTGGGACGTGCTCGATTGGAACGAGCCGGCGATCCGCTTCTACCGGAACCTGGGCGCCCGCCCGCTCGACGAATGGACGATCTACCGCCTGGACGGGGCCGCCTTCGAGGCGCTGGCGGCGGTGGGTGAGCTTGGCCCGCCCCCTGCAGGCTGAACCTTCGCCTGCCGCGGGACAGCAACCCGCACCGTGCCCCTCCGCTGGAGGATGGCGCGCAAGGCCCGCTCCAGCTCTTCGCAGATGGTGGCGCCGGGCAGGGCGAACTCCGCCTCCCGTCCCGCCGTGTCGACGATGAGGAGCCGAACCTCGTCCTCGCCGGGATATTCGCGCAGCCGTTCGGTGACGGCCTTCAACAGGGCCTCGTCGCCGACCGGGTCGTCGGTCTCGTACAGGGTGACCACGAGCCGGGGACGCTCCGGAGGTGGCGCGGGGTGCGCTTCCGGCTCGGGGACGGAGGGCGCCCCGGCGCGTCCGTTGGCGCGCGGACGGGAGCCGTTCGCGGCCTGACCGTTTTCGGGCATCGCGGCGCGGCTCGAGGAGGTGGACGGAAGGGAGAGGGTGGGCGTAGCCTCGCCCTGGAACTCGACGGCTTGCCGCACGGAGAGGGTGAGGCGGTCGCCGCGCTCGCGGCACTCCACCGCGAGGATGAGGATGCGCCCTTCCTTCCAGAACTCCTCGCCCGTTTCGTCCAAGGTGTCGCTCCAAACGGTGACCTCGGCCGTTCCGGAGAGGTCTTCGAGTTCGGCCACGAGGAAGCGCCTGCCGTCCCGTGTCCGGCGGATGTGGGTCTTCGACACCATGGCGCCGACGGTGACGGTCTGGCCGGCGAGCTCGGGCCCCAGGTCGGCCAGGGTGTGGGTGGTGTGCTTGGCCACCTCGGCCGCGGCGGCGCGGAAGGGGTGTTCCGAGACGTAGACGCCGAGCAGCTCCTTCTCCCAGGCGAGCAGACGTTCCCGGGAGAGCCGGCCTGCACGGGGCAGGTCGAGCCGGGGCGCTGCCGCCTGGTCGGCACCGCCGAGGAGGTCGAAGAGCGCGGCCTGGCCCGCTTCCCGCGCCTCCCGTTCGCGTTTTGCGAAGGCCATGATGCGCTCGGCGTTGGCGGCGATCGTGGCGCGGTCGTACTGCCCGAGGGAGTCGAATGCTCCCGCCTGCGCGAGGCATTCGATCGTCCGCGTGGTGGCACCGGCGAGGTCGGCCCGCCGGCAGAAGTCCTCCAGGTCTCGGTACGGGCCGCCCTCGCGGCGGGCGGCGATGATGCCTTCGACGGCGGCTTCGCCGACGTTCTTGATGACCCCGAGGCCGAAGCGGATGGCGAGGGAGCCGTCGGGCCGGCGCTCGACCGCGAAGTTCTCCTGGCTGGCGTTGATGTCCGGAGGGAGCACCTCGATGCCCAGCTTCGAGCACTCGGCCACTGCGGCGGCGATGCGCGCGTGGGGGTCGGGCGCGTTCTTGGCGCTCTGGAGGACGGCCGTCATGTACTGGGCGGGGTAGTTCGCCTTCAAGTAGGCCGTTTGGTAGGCGATGTTGCCGTAGCACCAGGAGTGCGCCTTGTTGAAAGCGTAGCCGGCGAAGGGCTCGATGAGGTCGAAGACCGCGTTCGCCTCCTCCTCGGAGTAGCCGTTGGCCACGGCCCCCTGGACGAAGCGCGTCCGCTCGGCGGCCATGATCTCCGGCTTCTTCTTCCCCATGGCCTTCCGCATGATGTCGGCCTGGCCGAGGGTGTAGCCGGCGAACTTCCGCGCGATGAGGAGGACCTGGTCCTGGTAGACGATGACGCCGTACGTCTCGTCGAGGATGTCGGCGAGGTCCGGATGGGGATGCTGAATCTGGATCTCCCCGTGTTTCGCCTTGATGTAGGTCGGGATGTGCTGCATCGGCCCCGGCCGGTAGAGGGCGACCATGGCGCACAGGTCGGCGATGTTCGTGGGCCGGAGTTCCTGGATGTAACGCCGCATCCCCGCCGATTCCAACTGGAACACGCCGAAAGTCTCGCCACGGCAGAGCATCTCCATCGTCTTCGGGTCGCCGTCGGGCAGGGAGCGGAGGTCGATCTCCTGGCCCGTCGTCTCCCGGATCAGCTCCACCGCGCGGGAGAGGATGGTGAGGTTGGAGAGGCCGAGGAAGTCCATCTTCAGGAGGCCGATGGCGGCCACCTGCTCCATCGCGTACTGGGTGGTGGGGATGGCCGAATCGCCCCCGCGGCTGGGGCGCTGCAGGGGCACGTGCTCGATGAGCGGGTCCCGTGAGATCACCACGCCGGCAGCGTGGGTGCTGGCGTGACGGGCCACCCCCTCGAGCTGCCGGGCGATATCGATGAGCTTCCGTACCTTCGGGTCGATCTCGTACGCCTCGCGGAGCTCCGCCGACTGCTCGAGCGCTTGGTCGAGGGTGATGTGGAGGGCGTTGGGGATGAGCCGGGCCACGCGGTCGGTCTCGGCGTAGGTCAGGCCGAGCGCACGGCCAACGTCGCGGACCGCCGCCTTCGCCCCCAGCGTACCGAAGGTGATGATCTGGGCCACGCGGTCGTGCCCGTACCGCTCGTAGGCGAAACGGATCATCTCGTCGCGACGGTCGTCGGCGAAGTCGAAGTCGACGTCCGGCATCTCGCGACGCTCCAGGTTCAGGAAGCGCTCGAAGACCAGCCGGTTCGCCACGGGGTCGATGTCGGTGACGCCGAGGCAGTAGAGGACGAGGGAAGCCGCCGCCGAGCCGCGCACGCCCATGCGGATGCCCTGCTGGCGGGCGTAGTCGGCGATCTCCTTGACGACATAAATGTAGTCCGTGAACCCCGTCTGTTCGAGGACGCTCAGCTCGTAGGCGAGCCGCTCCTCCAGATCGGGGGTCACCTCCCGGAAGCGCTTGTGCAGCCCCTCGCGACAGAGTTCGGCCAGGTACTCGGCGCTGGTGCGGCCGGGCGGGATGCGCGGCTCGGGGAGGTGTTGGCGGCCGAAGGGGAGGTCCAGGTCGCAGGAGTCGGCCACACGCATCGTGTTGGAGAGGAACTCGGGGTTGTCGGGGAAGAGGGCCTGCATCTCCTCCAGGCTGCGCAGGTGGTACCCCTCCCCCTCGATGCGGAACCGTCCTGGCTGGTCGATGGTGGCGTTGGTGCCGATGGCCAAGAGGACGTCGTGCGCCTCGCGCTGGTGGGGAAAGGTGTAGTGGCTGTCGTTCGTGGCCACCACGGGGATGTTTAGCTCCCGCCCCAACTGGACGACCAGGCGGTTGATGCGGCTGAACTTCTCGTCCCCGTGCTCCTGGACCTCGAGGTAGTAGTGGCCGTCGAACACCTCCCGGTACCAGCGTGCCACCGCCTTCGCCCCCTCGAAGTCCCCTTCCTGCAGGCGGCGGTGGAGCTCGCTCGAAGGGCACCCGCTGAGCACGGCCAGCCCGGCGCTGTGCCGCTCCAGCAGCTCGCGATCGATGCGGGGCTTGTAGTAGTACCCCTCGAAGTTCGCCTTCGTGACGAGGGCGATGAGGTTTCGGTACCCCTCGAGGCTCCGAGCGAGGAGCACCAGGTGGTACGGCTGGCTCTCGGCCTTGTCACGGCTGAAGCGGCTCGTGATGGCGACGTACGCCTCGACTCCGATGATGGGCTTGATGCCGCGCGCCTTCGCCTCGCGGTAGAAGTCGATCGCGCCGTACAGGGCCCCGTGGTCGGTGATGGCCATCGCCTCGAAGCCCAGCTCCTGGGCGCGGTCGAGCAGCTCCGGGATCTTCGACATCCCGTCGAGCAGCGAGTATTCGGTGTGGACGTGTAGGTGCGTGAACATTTCCTCGGCTCGCCAAGGATACCGCGGGGATGGCCCGCCGGCCACGCGACAGAAGGCTACGAGCGCGCGGCTCGTTCCAGCAGTCGCTCGAACGCCTCGTCCCCCTGCAGGGGGGCGAAGCGGGGGTCGCTCTTCGCCTCCCGGGCGAGGGATGGTTCGATGGCGAGGGCACGGCCCAGCTCGGCCAGCGCTTCGGCCCGCTTCCCCAACACGGAGAGCGCCGAGGCCGCGCCGTAGCGAGCTTCGGCGTCGCGGGGGTCGATCTCGGCCGCCCGGCGGAAATCCGAAAGCGCTCGCTCGGCGTCACCGGCCTGGAGGTAGGCGAGGCCCCGGTTCACGAGCACGGTGCAGTCCTGGGGGTCGATGGCGAGCGCACGGTCGAAATCGGCGATCGCCTCCCGGATACGGTGACGGACGAGATGGAGCATCCCCCGGTTGTTGAGGACGTCGGGGTCGTCGGGCGCCAGCTCGAGGGCGCGATTGTAGTCGGCGAGGGCGGCGTCGTAGTCGCCGGTTCGCGTGCGCGCGTTCGCCCGGTTGTAGTAGGCGGCCGCGTTCTGGGGGTCGAGCTCGATGGCCCGAGTGTAGCGGTCGATGGCCATGGCGTACTGGCCGACGTTGAAGTAGATGTTCCCCTCGTCGAGGTAGGAGGCGGCGCTGCGGCGCGGGATCGCCGCGCCGTAACGGGGCATGGACTCCGCGGCCTCTTCGAGGGCGGCTGCGAGCGGGTCGCTCGTCTCCTCCTCCGCCGGGGGCGGCGCCCCGGACCGGCCGTTCGCGCTGGCGAGGATCTCCTCCCACAGCTCCACCAGGTCGTCGCGCCCGTCGGTGGTTTCGGCCGACCGGTCCGTGCCTGGAGCGTCCGTTCGCGACGCCACGGAGGGCGGCCCTTGGGCGGCAGTGGGCGCCGCGGCTGCCGCCGGCGGCGCTTCGGGGGCGCGAACAGCGCTCGGAACGGGGCGAGGTTGCTGCCGAGGAGGAGTGCGCGCGGGGCCGGAGAAGAGACGTCGAAGCGCGACCGCTGCCGCGCCCGCGGCGGCAGCGAGGGCGGCAAGCCTGGCCAGCCGCGCGACGCCGCTCATGAGCGCGTCCGCTGGTCCGCTCCGGCCGCCTCCCCGCCCGCGCGCTCCAGGAGCGCTTCGATGACGGCCAGCAGCCCGTTGTAGGCGTAGACGATTTCGTCCCGAGGATGGAGTTCGAGCTTCTTCTTCGTTTCCTTCCGGGCCGTCACCGGGTCCCACGAACCGGTGAGCTCGATGGCCTCGTGGTCGATCCCGATCTCCAGCTCGTACAGCTCGCCATCCTCGCAGACGACGACGCAGCCTCGCTCGGGATCCCCGGCGGGTCCAGGGTCGCATTCGATGGCGTTGGTGAAGAGCGCATTGGGGAAGGGCGGGAACGGGTCGAGCTTGGCGCACGCCTCGCGCAGGAGCTCGCGAAGCTGGATGGCCGCGCGCTCGAGGACGGCATCGGCCTGGGTCTTCAACGAGAGGATCTCGCGAGGGTCGAGCTGCTGTTGTTTCATCCGAGCTATATTACGGCGGCTCGCCGAGCACGGATATCCGCCTCGCGTGGCTTCCATTCCTGACCTGCGGGCGCGCAGGATGGAGGGTGATGGGGCGGCCGAAGGTTCTCCTCCTCCACGGCTACCTCTCCACCAGCACGGTGTGGCGGAGGACGGCTCGTTTCCTGGACGCGTGCGAGCCTGAGGCTCTCGACTTGCCCGGCTACGGCGGGTCGCCCTTGCCGCCGGGTGGACTGACGCTGGAGAGCGTCGTCGAGGCGGTGGCAGCGGAGGCCGCCAGGCTTCGGCCCGCCGCAGTCGTAGGACACTCCATGGGCGCGGTCGTGGCCCTGGCGCTCGGGCGCCGGTATCCGGAGCTTGCCCCGCGGGTGGGGGCCGTCGGTTTGCCGGTGTACCGCTCCCGCGACGAGGCCCGCCGCTTCGTGGGGAGGCGGGGAGCCGTCTACCGCTTCTTCCTCTGGAACGACGCCGCCGCCCACATGGTCTGCTGCGAGCTGGGGCGACGAACGATGTCGCTCTGGGCGCCCGCGGTGCTGCGCCGGTATCCCCAGTACGACCGGGAGGTGCTGCGGAGCGCGTTCGCCCACGGCGCCGAAACCCATCGCCAGGCCCTGGAGCGGCTCGTCTTCGGCGCTCGCCTCGAGGAGTGGGCGGCGGAGGTGCCGGTGCCGGTGGCGGCGCTCCACGGGACCGCCGACGGCGCGGCGCCGCCGGCGCGAGCGCGAGCGCTCGCGCAACGCCTGGGATGGCGCTGGGAGGAAGTGCCCGGCGCCACCCACGAAGTGCTCCTCGAGCAGCCCGAGCTCACCGCCCGCTGGGTGGAATCGCTCGCCCTCGGCTCCTGAACCTCGTCTTTTGCGCCCGGGCTGCGTCGGTGCCAAACCCGTCCACCGTCGGTCGTTTCGCTCCGCGGGAGGCGAGGGGCCCCACGAAGCGTCAGCCGCTCCGCTTCAGGCGGCCACTGCGCTTCGCGTACCGTTCGCCCTGAGTGAAGACCCACACGCCCGCCGGGATGAGCCCCAGCCCGGCGGCGAACAGGCCCGCAGCCGTCGGCCAGATGTCGGCCACCCCCGCCCCGTCGAGCACGGCATCGCGCATCGCCGCCAGCAGGTAGGTCACCGGGCTGAAGTCCGCCAGGGTTCGGAGCGGCTCGGGCATGTGCTCGGGGAGGGCGTAGACGCCCGATACCAGGAGGAGGGCAGCCTGGATGACCCAGGCCATCTGTTCGCCTCGCTCCGGGTAGAGGAGGGGCAGAACGGCGCCCATCATGCCGATGCCGATGAGGCTGAGGCTGCCGGCAACCATGACGGCCGCGGCGGCACCGAAATCGGCACGGCCGACGTCGATGCCGAAGACCGCCACGATGACCGCCAGGATCACCGCCGTGTGCACCAGCGCGTAGACGATGGCGAAGAGGGAGGTTCCGACGAGGTGGGTGATGCGCCGGACCGGCGCCATGAAGGTGTACTCGATGGTCCCCTCCCACCGCTCGAGGGCCACCATCTGGGCCACCGTTCCGAAGACGACCGAGACGTAGTGCCAAACGACCGCGCCCACGGAAAGGAAGAGCACGAGCCGCTCCACCGCGGCTTCGTCGAAGGCTTCGGTACCCGCGGCGGCGTTGGCGCTCCGGGCCACCAACACCACCGCGATGGAGTTCGCCACGGAATAGGCGATCCAGACCACCTCCCACCCCCAGTACCGCTTGACGAGGTTGAGGTTCCGCTCGAGGAACCCGTACATCGCCCGGAGTTCGTGCTGCGCGAGTGTCATCCTTCGACCACCTCCTCCTCGTCCTCGAGCCGCCTCCCCGTGAGCGAGAGGAAGACGTCTTCCAGGGTGGCCGGCCGCCCGACGCGCTCGCTTGCCGCCCGCCGCAACCCTTCCGGCGTATCGAGGGCCACGATGCGGCCGCGGTCGAAGATGGCGACGCGGTCGCAGAGCTGCTCCGCCTCCGTCATGTCGTGGGTGGTGAGGACGACCGTGACGTCGTGGAGCCGTCGGGTCTCGCGCACGAACGCCTGGACGTCATGCTTCGCCCGCGGGTCGAGCCCGGTGGTGGGTTCGTCGAGCAGGAGGAGCGCCGGGGAGGTAAGGAAGGCGCGGGCGATGGCCACCTTCTGCTGCATGCCTCGGGACATCTCCTCCATCGGCGCCGTCACCGCCTTCCCGTCGATGCCCAGGTCGTCGAGGATGCGGCGGATCGCCGCCCGTGCGGCGCGTCCCTCCAATCCGTACACCCGTGCCGCGAAGAGGAGGTTCTCCATCGGCGATAGCTTCTTGAAGAACGCCGCCTCCACCGACACCCGATTGATGGAGCGCTTTACCCGCGTGGGTTGGCGGACGACGTCGATGCCGAAGGCGCGGATCTCCCCCGAATCGGGGATGAGCAGCGTCGAGAGGAGGCGGATCAGCGTGCTCTTCCCCGACCCGTTCGGGCCGAGGATGCCGAAGATCTCGCCCCGCCGCACCGTGAAGGAGACGTGGTCGACGGCAGTGACGCTGCGGCCGCGGCGGCGCAGCCACGGGAGCGCCGGCCCGAACCGCTTGACGACGTCGGCCACTTCGAGGGCGACGCCGTCGGATCGGACGGCCCCCTCCGAGGGCATTTCCGAGGTTACGCGGTCCATCCGATCACCATCCTGCGACGAAGAGCGGGGGATGCGCCGCTGCGGGCCGAACGAACGAAGAGGGGGTGCAGCGCAGCGGGGGAACGCTGGCCTCAACCGTGTCCGGGAAGGGGCAGCCGAACGGGCCCGCCCCCCGGCTGCCCGGTGCGAGCGCCGCACATGGGGAACCTCCGAGGACCCCAGCCTAGGGCGCGTCACAGGCTGGGGCAAATTCTCCGTCGGCGAGGGGGGCGAGCGGGGGCCGCGCTCGGTCCGGACGGAACGCCGTCCGCCGCGAATCTCGACGGGCGAGGGAAAGCCGACGGCGCCCTCGCGGCGATTCCGCTCGACCCGTCGCGGGAGTGGCGCGGAGGGAGCCGTCGAACGCAGCCGCGCCGATGCTGCCTCCCGAGGCTGGCTGCACCCTGCGCCGTCGGGGAACGTGGAGGCCCAGGGCGGAACGGCCGACGTCACGCTCCACGACCTCCGCGACCTGCCCCGGGGCGCCGTCTCCGGCGACAGCTTCCGGCCCTCACCGCCGGGACCGGTCGCCGAACCGGCTCGGCGTCGCGACGCCGGGGAGAGACGCCCCCGGCACGGCCCCGTCGGTACCCGGGAGCGGTCGGCGGTTCGGTGACGGCGGCCGGACCTCCGAGGCAGCGCTCTCGGTCGACTGGCGCGTGACCCTCGCTCGGGCTGCGGAGCGGAGGGCGAGGGGCCGGACCTCCGCCATCCTCGACCGTTTGGACGCCCACGTGCACCTGCCGACACGGGCAGGCTCCCGCGTCTCCGTGGCCCGGGCGTGCCCGCTCGGAATGCACGCCCGGCGGGCCGGTGGCGGTCCGGGAGCGCTTGGCGCGCTCCCCCTTTGCCGCTGCCGCGGCCGGCCTCGGCCTGCGCGCCGGTTGCGTTCGGTGGGAGAGGGAGGTCGGGACCCGGACGGGAGCCTCGCCGGAGGCGGCCCGGCGCTCGCTAGGATGCCTTCGCCACCGCGGGCACCCCTCCGGCCACCGGGGCGGGCGTCGGCTCCGTCCCGCGGACGTGCGCCAACGCCACCTGCTGGAAGAGGAGCAGCACGAGCTGCTTCCGGATCCCGTTCTCCATCGGTAGGAAGCGGCCGCCGATGATCGATCGGCCCTCGCGGTCCCGGCGCAGGGAGCGGACTTCCACCGGTAGCTGTAGCCGGTCGCCGTCGGGTAGGAGGATGGTGACCGTTCCCTGGGCGCCGACTGGGAGGGGCACGCCGGCGCGCCAGGCGATGCCGCCCGCCGACAGGTCGACGCTCCGTCCGATGATGTCGACTCCTTCGAAGCGGGCGATGACCGGCGCCTCGAAGGGGAAGCGGTACATCTCCCGTCGGTGCGGCCGGCGGGTTGCCCAGCGCACGGCCGAGAGCGCGAGCCAGCCGTTGAAGAGGGCCCACCCGACGGTCACCCAGAGGCCCGCACCTTGGAGCTGCCATTCCGCGCCGGCGGCCCACCAGCCCACTGCCCAGCCAGCGGCGAGCGCCGAGGCGACCCCGAGGCCGATTTGCAGCTTCAGATGGCGAAGCTCCAGGTAGAGCGGCTGGGCGGCATCGCCCACCTTCGGGGTGACCTTGAATTTCAGCCGGCGCGGATAGACGAGCGCCGTCAGGGCGCGAAGCATGATGCCCAGCTTCAGGAAATGGAAGCGCTGCGACGGGAAGTACGGCAGCGTACCCCGGGAGAGCAGCCGCGTGGCGACGACGCCCGAGACGTAGTACGGCAGGAAATGCCACAGCAGCTCCTCGCCGCTGGTGCGCATCGGCAAGACGCCGAAGAGGAGCGCCTCGATCGGCGTCACGAGGTAGATGAGCTTCGGGACGTATTCGAGGACGTAGGCCACGCTCGTGAAGTAGGCGATGCGCTGTCGCCAGGTGAGCCCCCGCCGGAGGAGCGGGTTGTCGCTCCGGAGGATCTGCACCGCGCCCTGCGCCCACCGCAGCCGCTGAACCAGGAACGCCTCCAGGTCGTCGGGGGCGATGCCGACCGCCAGCTCCTCGTTGTGGTAGACGCTCTTCCATCCCCGAGCGTGGATGGACATCGTGGTGTGCATGTCCTCGGTCACGGTGCGGGTGTCCACGCCACCGATCTTTTCCAGCGCGCGCCGCCGGATGATGGCTGTCGACCCGCACCAGAACACGGCGTTCCAGCGGTCTTTCCCCGGCAGGATGGCGTCGTAGAAGACCGACTGCTCGTGCCAGGGGCTGTGCTCGCGCGAGCTCCGCGCACGCTCGTGCTGGAAGGAGTCGAGGTTGTAGTACACCTGGGGCGCCTGGACGAGGGCCACCTTCGGGTCGCGGAAGTAGCCGAGCAGCCGGACCAAGAAGTGAGGGAAAGGAGCGTGGTCGGCGTCGAAGAAGGCGATGAACTCCCCGCTCGTCTTCTTCAGCGCCTCGTTGATGTTGCCGGCCTTGGCGTGGGTGTTGGTGGGCCGGGTGAGGTACTCGGCCCCGAGCTCCTCGCAGAGCGCTCGCACCTCCTCGCGCCTGCCGTCATCGAGCACGTAGGTGCGGTGGGGGTACTCCATCGCCACCGCGGCGGCGATCGTGGGCCGAAGCACCGAGAGGGGTTCGTTGTAGGTCGGGATGAAGACGTCGACGGAGAGCCCCTCCGGCGGCGGTGGCGGCTCTCGCCGCTGCAACGCCCAGAGGTTGGCGGCGAAGAGGACGAAGAAGAACGCGCCGAGGATGTCGGCGAAGAGGAGCGGGAAGGCGATGTAGAAGGCGCCCACGTCGATCGTTTCCGTGACGCGCCACCAGAGGTACCAGGCGGTGATGGCCATCGCCGCGACGGCGGCGGCCTGGGCGGGCCTGGAGGCGTCGACCCAGGCCCGCCCGGCCGCCTCGGGCCCGGCGGCTCCGCCGCTCGCTCTCCGCCGGCGCACGAGCCTCCAGGCCACGGCGGCGAGGAGCACGCCCGTGCCCACCGCCGCCGTGGTGCGCGCGCTCACGCCCCGTACCCGGCGGCGGCGACCCCAGCCGCGCCCGAAACGTCCTCCCCGTCGAGCCATCCGGCCCGATCATCGGCGCGCCCCGCTCCCCTCTGGACCCCTTGCAGGGCGGCTGCGTCCGCTCCACGATCGTCCCGCCACGGAGGAAGGGGGGCGACGATGGCCGTAGCGCGCGCGGGCGATGTCTCCTTCTGGTACGAGGAACGGGG
Organism: bacterium HR29; assembly: GCA_002898215.1. Classification (GTDB taxonomy): domain Bacteria; phylum Chloroflexota; class Dehalococcoidia; order Tepidiformales; family Tepidiformaceae; genus HRBIN29. The sequence continues at coordinate 87,630 of BEIF01000003.1, forward strand.
TGCGGGCGAGCCGGTGCTCTTCCTTCACGGCCTCACCTGGGACCACACGATGTGGGATGCGCAGGTCGCGGCCCTGAGCTCCGAGTACCGCTGCCTCGCCCTCGACTTCATCGGACACGGGCGAACCCCCGATATCGACCGCGACTACACGTTCTGGGACCTCGCACGCTACGTCGCCCGCTTCCTCGACGAGGTGGGCGTGCCGTCGGCCCATGTCGTCGGGCTCTCGATGGGCGGGATGACGGCCATGCGGCTCGCCCTGCGCCACTCGGGGAGGGTTCGCAGCCTGGCCCTGCTCGACACCGATGCCGGGGCCGAGGACCCGGCCAAAGCGGCCGGGTACCACCAGCTCGCCGAGGCGGTCATCGCCCAGGGCTGGGAAGCGGTGGCCGACCCGGTCGCGGCCATCCTGTTCGGCGCCCCCTACCTGGCGCGGCCCGAACACCGCGAGGCCATCCGGGCGAAGTTCGCCGCCAACCCGCGAGAGAGCATCGCCCGGCGCGCCCTCCGCTGCGTGACGCAGCGGGACGATATCCGTGGCCAGCTCGGCCAGATCGCCGTTCCGACCACCGTCATCGTGGGCGAGCTCGACATCGCCACGCCCCCCGAGCGGTCCGAGGAGATCGCTGCTGCCATCCCCGGTGCCCGGCTGGTGCGAATTCCGGGGGCGGGACACATGTCCCCCATCGAGGCGCCCGAGGCGGTGACCGCCGCCCTCCGCGAGCACCTCGCCGCCGCGACGGCGGCCTTCGCAGGGAGCGACGGCCGCTGACCGGCGCCACCACCTTCGAGGAGGATTCCACATGACCGCCGCTGCCCAACGCTTCGGGCTCGACCCGGCCCTCTTCCGCCCGGAAGCCATCGACCCGGAGACACGCGCCTTCGTCGCCGAGCTCGAACGAACGCTGGCGGAACTGCCGCCCATCCACTCCCTGCCGCCTGAAGTGACGCGCCAGGCGCGCGAGGAGGGCCGCGGGGTCTGGGGGCCCATCCAGCTCGTCGAGGAAGCGCGGAGCATGACCATCCCCGGTCCCGGCGGAGAGCTCCCGCTCCGCGTCTTCATCCCGCCCGAGGGCGTTCGCGCCGTCTACCTCCACATCCACGGGGGAGGGTGGGTGCTCGGCCGGGCGCACCACCAGGACCCGCGCAACTGGCACCTCGCCCGCCGCCTGAAGGCGGCGGTCGTCAGCGTCGATTACCGCCTCGCCCCGGAACACCCGTACCCTGCGGCTCCGGACGACTGCGAAGCGGCGGCGCTCTGGGTGCTCGAGCACGGAAAGCGGGAGTTCGGCGCCGACACCCTCCTCATCGGTGGGGAGTCGGCAGGGGCACACCTCTCCGTCGTCACCCTGCTCCGTCTCCGCGACCGCCACGGCTTCCGCGGGGCGGTGGCGGCCAACCTCGTCTACGGGGTATACGACCTCCGGCTCACGCCCTCCGCGGCCAACTGGGGCGAGCGGCCCCTCGTCCTCACCACGCAAACGATGCGCTGGTTCGTGGACCACTTCGTCCCGCCCGAGCGGCGCACCGACCCGGACGTCTCGCCCATCTTCGCCGACCTCACCGGAATGCCGCCGGCCATCTTCACCGTGGGGACGCTCGACCCCCTCCTCGACGACTCGCTCTTCATGTACTCCCGTTGGGTGGCGGCAGGCAACGATGCCGAACTCGCCGTCTGGCCGGGGGGCGTGCACGGCTTCAACCTCTTCCCCAACGACCTCGCCCGGCGCGCGAACGAGCGCATCGATGCCTTCCTCGAGTCGCAGCTGCAGGCGGCGGCTCGCTAGCCTCGCCGCGGTCACCGCGGTCGCTGTCCTCTCCTTCCTGGGAGCCGCCTGCGGGAGCGGGGACCCGAGCGTGACCATCGCCGTCACCGACGGCTCGCGGTCGGCCACGCCGGAGGGAGCCTCCGCCCGCCCCTCGGCTGCTCCGGGGGTGCCGACCGTTACGCCCGTGCCGGAACCGGTCGTCGTCATCGCGGCGGTCGGCGACCTGATGCTCGGGCGGTCCGTCGGCTGGCGCATCGCGGCGGGCGAACCGGGAATCCCCTTCGGCAGCGTGGCTCCACTCCTGGAGGCCGACCTCACCGTCGGCAACCTGGAAGCGCCGATCGCCGATTCGGGCTCACCCGCTGCCAAGGCGTACGCGTTCCGCGCCCCGACTTCGGCTGCCCGAATCCTCGCCGAGGCCGGCTTCGACGTCGTGGCCCTGGCGAACAACCACGCCCTGGACCACGGCCCGGAGGCGCTCCTCCAGACGCTGGACCTGCTCGCTGCGGCGGGCGTGCACGGGGTCGGCGCCGGCCCCGACGCGGCGGCTGCGCATCGACCCCTCATCGTGGAGCGTCAGGGACTCCGCCTCGCCTTCCTGGCCTACGTCGACACGCCGCCGGAGGGGACGTACCGCCGGGAGACCTGGGAAGCGGCCGAAGGAAAGCCGGGCGTGGCCTGGCTCGACCTCGCCCGACTACGGGAAGATGTCTCCCGCGCCAAGGGCCTCGCCGATAACGTCATCGTCTTCTTCCACTGGGGCATCGAAGGTTCGACGGAGCCTTCGGAAGCGCAGCGGACGGTCGCCGAAGCTGCACTCGCCGCGGGCGCCACCCTCGTGCTCGGGTCGCACCCGCACCTCCTCCAGCCGGTCGAGGAGCGCGAAGGCCGGCTGGTCGCCTTCAGCCTCGGGAACTTCGTCTTCGACGGGTTCGAAGGCCAGGCGAACCGGAGCGCGGTACTCCGCATCGTCCTCGACCGGCGAGGGGTCCAGGAGTGGAAGCTCGTGCCCGTCCATATCGTCGACGGCGTTCCCTTTCCCGCGGAGTAGGGGGTGCGGGGCCGACCTCTCCCGGCTATCATGCAGTCCGTGTCCGGGTGCATCCGGCTGCTGGCGATCGACCTGGACGGCACGCTCATCGGGCCCGGTAACCGCATCGACGAGCGGGACTTGGCGGCCGTAGGTCGGCTCTGCGCCGCAGGGGTGGTGGTGGTGCCTGCGACCGCCCGTTGGTATCAGGCGGCGATGCGACCCTTCGAGCGGGCCGGCCTGCCCGTGCGCGGCGCTATCGCCGCCGGCGGAGCGGACGTACGCGGCCCGGAGGGCGAACAGCTCGCCCTGATGCCCTTGCCGGAGGCGTTCGTCGATTTCGTGGCCGAGATCGCCGACGAGCTGGATTGGCACGCCACCGTGGCCACTCCTGAAGGCGCGCTCCGGCGGGGCCCTCATCCTGGGCCCGATATCCGCTTGCCACCTTGGCTCGAAGTGGTGCCGCGCTTCGGCTCCCGTCGACCGGCCCCCGCCGTCTCCGTGCTCCTCGAGCTACCTGCCGACCATCCGGCGGTCGACACCGTCCGCCGCTGGCACGGCGTGAGCGTTCTCCGCGCCCGTACCAGCGATGGGACCGTCTTCCTGACGTGTACCGCGGCGGGGGCCGACAAAGGCACGGGCTTGCGGGCGCTCCGGGAGCGGCTCGGCATCGCCCGGAGCGAAACGGCGGCGGTGGGGGACTCGGAGGTCGACCTGCCGATGTTCGCCGAAGCGGGCCTCGCCATCGCCGTGGCGAATGCCGACCCCGAAGTGCTGGAACGGGCCGACTGGGTGACCGCCCCGGGCGGCGCAGGCGGCATCGCCGAGGCTGCCGAACGGCTCAGGGAAGCCGGCCGACTTCCCGGCTGAGCGCTTCGTACAGGTCGAGGAACGGCCGCCCGAGGGAGCGGGCGAGGGAGGCCACGTCATCGAACTCGGGCACACGTCGGACGCGATCCCCCCAGCGGGAGGCCTTGACCCGGATGGGGCCGTAGGGGGTGGGAACGGTTTCGCTCCACCGCTCGGCTTCGAAGCGCCGGTACGTCGTGAAGCGCACCCCGAGGGTGGTGGTCTCCCGTAGGATGAGGTCGGCGAAGCGGGGCTCCTGTCCCGCCGGCGCGAGGACGCACAGCTTCTGCGCCGGCCGCCCCTTCTTCATGGCGATCGGTTCGAACCAAGCATCGAGCGCCCCGGCTGCCAGGAGCGCGTCGCGGGCCGCGGCGAGCGCGGCAGGCGTCATGTCGTCGATGTTCGCTTCGAGGAGGGTGAGCGTCCGGGTCTCCGGCTCCTCCGCCTCCTCGCCGATGAAGACGCGAAGGACGTTCGGTCGGCCTGCGAGGTCGCGGGTGCCCGCCCCGATGCCCGCCCGTCCGGGCACGATCGCCGCGTCCCGTGGTTCGGCCAGGGCTGCGAGGAGGGCAGCGCCGGTCGGCGTGACCAGCTCAACCGGAGCCTCGACGAATCGGAGGCGGAAGCGGGCGCGGAGGAGGACCTCGGCTGCAGCCGGGGGCGGGCTGGCCGGCAGCGGCCCGTGGGCCGACTGCGCGACGGCCCCGGCTCCGACCGTGACCACGGGGCAAGCGGCGGCCTCGACGCCGAGGAGTTCGAACGCCAGCGCCGCGCCGATGAGGTCGACGGCCGTGTCGACACCACCCAGTTCGTGGAAGTGCGCGTGCCCGCTGCCGTGAACGGCTGCCTCGGCCTCCTCGAGGCGGGAAAGGGCGGCAAGGGCGCGCTCCCGGGCACGGGGAGGGAGCCCCGCCGATTCGATGAGTCGGGCGATATCCCTCGGCCCGAGGCCGGACTCGGGGGCGCCACGAACGTCCAGGCGCAGCGCCCGCGTGCCGCCCCGCTCGACCCGGGAGGGGACGAGCTCCACCGCTTCGAGACCGGCTCGGCGGAGCGCGGCGGTAACGGCGTCGAGGGGGGCACCGGCATCGACGAGGGCGGCGAGGACCATATCGCCGGAAGCGCCGGAGGGGGCATCGAACACCGCGACCCGGCGGCCCACGTCAGTCCCCGGCACCCGTCCGGCCGCCCTCCACGGCCAGCCGGTTGATGGTTGCGGCCAGATACCCCGCGCCGAAGCCGTTGTCGATGTTGACGACCGCCAGGCCGGGGGCGCAGCTGTTCAGCATGGCCAGCAGCGCTGCCAGCCCGCCGAAGGAGGCCCCGTAGCCGACCGAGGTCGGCACGGCCACGACCGGCACGTCCACCATCCCCGCGACGACGCTCGGCAAGGCGCCCTCCATCCCGGCAACCACGACGAGAGCGTTTGCCTGCCGCAGCGCGGGCAGCTTGTCGGCCAGCCGGTGGATGCCCGCCACCCCGACGTCGAAGAAACGGTGGACGGCGGCGCCCATCAGCTCGGCCGTGACCGCGGCCTCCTCGGCCACCGGGATATCCGACGTGCCTGCCGTGACGACCGTCACGTTGCCGAGGCGTGGGCGCGGCGCTGGGTCGTACCAGGCGAGGCGGGCTTCCGGCAGGTCGCGGACCTCCGGCACCGCTTCTCGCAGCGCCGAGAGCTGGCCGGCATCGAGGCGGGTGACGAGGAATCGCCCCGACCGTTCGGCGATGCTCCGGGCGATGGCTGCCACCTGGCCCGCCGTCTTCCCCTGGGCAAGGACCACCTCCGGCATGAGGTCGCGGATGCCGCGATGGTGGTCGACGTGGGCGAACCTGAGGTCTTCGAAGGGAAGGGTCGCGAGGCGCTCCATGGCCGCGGCGACGTCCGTCTGGCCGGCGGCGACGGCCTCCAGGAGGGCGCGCAAGCGCTCGCGGTCCATGGTGACAGTGTACCCCCGGCCCTCCCCTCCCCGCCCCGGCCTTCGATGGCTCGGGGAACGCGGAGAAGGAGAGGGGTCGGCCGTGCGAGGGGCTAGGGCGTGCGGGCGAGCCGGGCCGCCACCCGGTCGAGGATCGCCATCCCCACGCTGTACTTCGAGAGGAGGGGGAGCTCCTCCACCCGGCCGTCGTCCCAGAAGATCGTCACCTGGTTCGTATCCGTGCCGAACCCGCTGCCGGTCCGGGTGACGTCGTTGGCGGCGATGAAATCGAGGCGTTTCGCCCTCAGCTTCGCGACGGCGTTCTCCGCCAGGTCGTGCGTTTCGGCGGCGAACCCCACGCGAACCCGCGGCCCCCTGAGCGACGCCAGGATGTCCGGGTTCTTCACCAGCTCGACGGTGAGGCCTTCCATCCCCTCGTGCTTCTTGATCTTCCGGGGGGCGGCCTCGGCCGGGCGGAAGTCGGCGGGCGCGGCCGCCATCACGAGCGCGTCGGCGTTCTCCACCGCTTCCCTGAGCGCCTCGAGCATGGCGACGGCGGTCTCGACGTTGCGGCGCTCCACTCCCCACGGCGTGGGCAGGCTGACGGGCCCGGTCACCAGGGTGACAGCCGCGCCGCGGTCCCGCGCCGCTTCGGCGATGGCGAAGCCCATCTTCCCGCTCGAGCGGTTCCCGACGAAGCGGACGGGGTCGAGAGGCTCGTAGGTGGGGCCCGCACTCACGACGACGCGCCGGCCGGCGAGGTCGCCGAAGCGTTGCCCGAGGACCCAACGGACGGCCTCGGCGATGACGGCAGGCTCGGCCATTCGGCCGGAGCCGATGCGCCCGCTGGCGAGGCGACCGACCTCCGGCCCGACGAACACCGCGCCCCGTTCGCGCAAGAGGGCGGCGTTCGCCTGCGTGGCCGGGTGCTCCCACATGGCGGCATCCATCGCCGGGGCGAGGACGACCGGCTTCCCGCCCATGGCCAGAGCGGTGAGCGCGACCATGTCGGGCGCGGCGCCGTGGGCCAAATTGGCCAGGCAATCGGCGGTGGCAGGAGCGATCACGAGCAGGTCGGAGCGGCGGGCCACCTCCACGTGCGCCTCGGGCTCGGCGGCGGCGAACATGTCGTCGACGACCGCGGCGCCGCTCAGCGACTGGAAGGTGAGCGGCGTGATGAAGCGGGTGGCGGCGGCCGTCATCACGACTTCGACGGCGGCGCCGGCCTGGCGGAGCTTGCTGCACAACTCGGCTGCCTTGTACGCGGCGATGGAGCCGGTCACGCCGAGGACCACGCGCCGCCCCTCCAGGGGGAGCCGTTCGGCTGCGGGGGTGCTCATCGGGCGCTCACTCCCGGTTCATCTCGTAGATGATGCGGAGCCCCTTCAGGGTGAGCTCGGGGTCCACGATGTCGATGCAGCGGGTCTCGGCGGCGATCTGCCGCGACCAGCCGCCCGTGGCGATCACCTTCGGGTTGCCCCCCAGCTCCTCCTTGAAGCGGGCGACGAGCCCTTCGACGAGGCCGACGTAGCCGAACAGGATGCCCGACTGCATGGCCGTGACCGTGTTCTTCCCGATGGCCGCCGGCGGCCGCTCGATCTGGACGCGGTACAGCATCGCCGCCCGCTGGAAGAGCGCCTCGCTGGCGATGCCGATGCCCGGGGCGATCGCTCCGCCGAGATACTCCCCCTTCGCGTTCACCGCGTCGAAGACGGTGGCGGTGCCGAAGTCGACGATGATGCACGGTTTTCCGTACAGGTGGACGGCCCCGACCGCGTCGATGATGCGGTCCGCGCCCAACTGGCGGGGGTTGTCGTAGAGGATGCGCATCCCGGTACGGAGCCCGTGGCCCACCACCAACGGCTCCACCCCGAAGTAGTCCCGGCTCACCGCCTGGATCGTCGGGAGGAGCGGCGGCACGTCGCAGCCGATGATGCAGGCGTCGACCTGGCGCCGTTCGAACCCGCGAGTGGCCAGGAGGCTGGTGAAGAGCACGCCGTACTCGTCCGGCAGCTTCTCCGTCTCGACGCCGATGCGCCAGGTGGCGGCCAGCTCCTGGCCGTTCCAGAGGCCGATGTGGATGGAGGTGTTCCCGATGTCGAGTGCGAGCAGCATCGAACGCTCCCGGCTTCAGGGCCGGTCCGTCCGGTCCCCGTGCCGGGAGTAGCGTACCGCACGCCGGGGCGTGCCTGGCAAGCTCCCCTTCAGGCGGAAGACCCCTGCGCCCTCCAGCGGTCGCCGATTCGCGTGGGGCCGCGTACGGCGCCGATGGCCCGCAGGTCGGCGATGGTCACGATCCTCCCCGTGTAGTCGAGCGGCTGGCGGGCGAGCCAGAGCACGGCGTCGGACATCACCACTGGGTCCTCGAAATCGGAGAAGTCCTGGTCGCCCAGCGTGGAGGCGTACCCTTCGCTCCAGACGCTCAGCTCGAGGCGGATGCAGTTGACCGCCACACTCCCGCGCAGCTCGTGAGCCATCCCTTCGGTGAGCGCCTCGAGGGCCCGCTTCGTCACCGTGTAGCTGATGCGGCCGAACTCGGGGGTGACCGATGCCACCGAGGAGATGTTCACCACCCGCCCTTCGCCCGCGGCGCGCATCCGCGGGCAGAAGTAGTACATCAGGTAGAAAGGGCCGTTCAGGTTGACGTCCACGGCCAGGCGCCAGCGGCGGGTCGGCTGCTCGAGCGTCGGGCCGGGCGGTGCCACGGCCGCGTTGTTCACCAGCAGGTCGCAACGGCCGAACTCGGCGTAGACCCGGTCGGCGAGCTGCGCAACCGCTTCCTCGTCGCGGACGTCGAGCGGCACCGGCAGGGCGGTGCCGCCGGCGGCGCGCACGAGGGCGGCCGTCTCGTCGATGGTCCCCGGCAGTTTCGACGGCTGTGCCTCCGTGGACCGCGCGGTCACCACCACGGCGTACCCCGCCTTCGCCAAGTCGATGGCCAGCTGCTTGCCGATGCCGCGGCTGGCGCCGGTGATGACGGCGACAGGCTGCGAGACCATGGGCCACCCCCTGTGAAAGCTGCGGAGCTATCGTACGCTCCGGCCGCCGTCCACGACGACGACCGAACCGGTGACGTAGCTGGCCGCCTCGCTGGCGAGGTAGAGCGCCGCGCCCGCCACCTCGTCCGGCGAGGCGAAGCGGCCCATGGGGACCTCGGCACGCAGCCGCTCGCCGTGACGACTGGCGAAGAGGTCTCGAGTGAAGTCCGTTTCCACCCAGCCGGGAGCGATGGCGTTCACCCGCACGCCGCGGTCGGCCCATTCCAGGGCGAGCCCCTTCGCCAGTTGGATCATTCCTGCCTTGGCGGCCGAATACGGTGCGAGCCGCTCCAGCGGCACGATGCCCGCCACCGAAGCGACGAGGATGATGCTCAGCGGCCGCCCCGCGGCGAACGCCCGCTTCGCCGCCTCCACGGCGGTGAAGTACGCGCCGCGGAGGTTGACCTCCAGCACCTCGTCCCATTCGGCCGGCGTCACGAGCTCCGCCCGCTTGTAGTACGGGCTCACGCCGGCGCAGGCGACGACGGTGTCGAGGGGTGCAATGCTCCAGGCCCACTCCATGAGCTCCCTGATCGCCGCCGGGTCGCGAACGTCGCAAGGGCGGCCCAGCGCCGCGATCCCGAGCCGAGCGACGGCCGCGTCCAGGCCGGCGGCGCCCCGCGCGGCCAGCAGCACGCGTGCGCCAGACTCGACGAACTGCCGGGCGATGGCGAAGCCGATGCCGCGGGAGCCACCGGTGATGAGCGCGGTCTTCCCTTCCAGGCTGAACGGGGAGGGCACGGCATCGAGTCTACGGGGCATGCCCGGGCGGCGCATGGCACACTCGCACCGTGACGCCCCGACGCATCGACCCCGATGCTGCCGTCCGCCATCTGCGGGCCGCGGACCCCGTGATGGCTCGCATCATCGAGGCGGTAGGCCCGTTCGGCATGCGCATCGGCGACGGCGACCCCTTCCGGGCGCTCGCGAGGGCGATCGTCGCACAGCAGATCAGCGGTCCCGCCGCGGCGAGCATCCTCGCCCGGCTCACTGCCCGCCTGCTCGGCCCCGGCGCCGTGGCCCCGGCGGTACGCCGCACCGACCCCAGCTGGGACGGGGCGACGGGCCCTTTTCCGACCCCCGCGCAGCTGCTCTCTGTCGGCGACGCCGAGCTGGCCGCGGCCGGGTTGTCCCGGCAGAAGATCCTCGCCCTGCGCGACCTGGCGCGCCAGTTCGTCGAGGGTGAGCTTGCCGCCGCCCGCTTCGAGGAGTGGGACGACGAAACCGTGATCGCCCGGCTTACGCGCGTGCGGGGCATCGGCCGCTGGACGGCGGAGATGTTCCTGATGTTCCATCTGGGGCGGCCAGACGTCCTTCCCGTGGACGACCTCGGCATCCGGCGGGCGGTGCGGCGCCGCTACGGCCTCCAGGAGCTGCCACGCCCCGCCGAGCTGCGCGCCATCGCCGCTCCCTGGCGGCCGTGGGCGACGGTGGCATGCTGGTACCTGTGGCGGAGCGAGGCCGTGATGCCGCCCGGGGGCTAGGCGATGTGCCGGCGCACCGCCTCCTCGAGCTCGCTCACGTCGAAAGGCTTGCGGAGAATCGCCGAGACCAGCCGGATGCGGGGGTCATCCTCCTCGATGTCCTCGCCGGTCATCAGCACCACGGGGAGCTGCTTCCGTAGCTCGGCCAACGCCTCGAGGACCCGCAGCCCGGTGCCGTCGGCGAGGTGCATGTCGAGCAGCACCAGGCGCACGTCTTCGTCGCGAATCGCGGCGATGGCCTCGGCCGCGCTGCGCACGTCCTTCACGTCGTAGCCGGCTTGCACGAGCACCGTCCGCAGGAGGCGGGTCACGAGCTGCTCGTCCTCTGCGATGAGGATGCGCATCAGAGGCACGTCAGCTCCCCTCCCCCTCCTCCGGAACTTCAGCAGCTATCTCAACATAGCCGCTGGTGCGACGGGCGACAACGTTTCCTCCCATAAGTGCTATGACAGAGAGCGCCCGGTAGTACCGGAAGCCCGCATCCGTGCCGAGCGGGATGGGCTCCCCTGCCGGCTCGCCGCTTCGGAGCCGGAACTCCACCCTGCCGCCGGATTCCCTCTGGCGGATTTCGAGGGTCACCGTGCCCGTGCCGGCGCCGAGCCGGTTTGCCGCCACGGCGAGGTCGGCCAGAGCCTCGGCGAGCCGCTCCGTGTCCCATCTGCCAGGCCTATCGAGCCCCTCGTCGAGGATCGCGAGGGTTACGTTCGCCGGAAGAGCCTCGCGTGTCCGCTCGATGAGGCTGCGGATGGTCGACGGCTCCGGGCGGAGCTGCCAGATCCCCCGCTCGATGCGGGAGATCTCCTGGACGCCGTCGGCGATGCGCTGGAGCTCCCGGAGGGAGAGCTCGAAAACGCGCAGAAGGTCGTTGTCGAGTCGTGCCTCGCCCCCTTGGGCGGCTTGTCGCCGGGCCAGGTCGAGCAGCATGCCGAGCGAGGTGAGTGGCGTACGGAGTTCGTGCGACAGCGCTCCCAGCAGCGCGGCGCGTAGCTCCGACTCCGAAGGGCGACCCTTCGCTTCGTCCAACCCTCACCTCCTCCCCGTCGCCCGGGCTCATGGTAACGACTGACGGCCTTATGCCAAATCGCAGCCGCCGGGCGGACAGTTCGTTGACGAGTGAACGGTCTGCGTGCTGACTATACACCCGGCCACGGTGAACGGATCGTTGCATCCGTGCGGGATTACGAACTGCGTTCCGAAATCGCTTGGGTGGCGATTCGAAACGGAAGACGGTCCTCGGCCGCCGCGACCTGCTCTTCGGCGTGGTAGGAGCTCCGCACCAGCGGGCCTGCCTCCACGTGGCGGAAGCCCATCGCCAAAGCGGCGCGCTTCAGCTCCGCGAACTCCTCCGGGGTCCAGTACCGCTCCACCGGTAGGTGGGCCGGCGTGGGCTGCAGGTACTGGCCCACCGTGAGGATGTCCACCCCGCGGTCGGCGAGGTCGCGGAAGACCGCCAAGAGCTCGTCCTCCCGCTCTCCCAACCCGACCATGAGGCCGCTCTTCGTCCGTAACCAGGGGGCGAGAGCCTTGGCGCGGGCCAGGAGGGCGAGGGAGCGCTCGTAGACCGCCTGGGGCCGGACGCGCCGGTAGAGGCGGGGGACGGTCTCGAGGTTGTGGTTGAGGATGTCCGGCCGTGCGCCGACGACGGTGGCGAGGGCGTTCCAATCTCCCTTGAAGTCCGGGATGAGGACCTCGACGGTGGTGTCGGGGCAAAGCCGCCGGACCCAGCGAATGGTCTCGGCGAAGACGCTGGCGCCGCCGTCGGGCAGCTCGTCCCGGTTGACGCTCGTGATGACCGCGTGCCGGAGGCCCATCTGGTGGACGGCGAGGGCTACCCGCCGCGGCTCGTCGCGGTCGAGCCCCTGCGGACGCCCGGTCTTGACGGCGCAGAAGCCGCAGGAGCGCGTACAGACATCCCCGAGGATCATGAAGGTTGCGGTCCCGCGGCCCCAACACTCGCCGATGTTCGGGCAGCGGGCTTCCTCGCACACCGTGTGGAGCGCCTTCGCCCGCATCAGCTCGCGGACCCGCTCGTACCCTCCGCCGGCCGCGAAGCGAACGGTGAGCCACGGTGGCCGGGGCTGCGGCCCTCCCCGTTCCATGTCTCCAGCCTACCGCTCGCCGGGAGCCCTCGCACCTGCCCCCAGCGGTCCCGGGCCGTACAATGCCCGCCGTGAGCGACGCGCGCCCGGACCTCGACCTCCTCTTCGCTCCACGCTCGGTTGCCGTCGTCGGGGCCTCCACGAACGTCGACAGCCCCGGCCACGACTACGTCCGCTCGCTCCGGGAGTTCGGCTTCCGAGGCCCCGTCTACCCCATCAACCCGAAGGCGTCGGAGATAGCGGGCTACCGGGCTTACCCTTCGCTCGCCGACCTCCCCGAGCCCGTCGACCTCGTCATCTCCTGCATCCCCGCCGAAGGTGTTCTCGACCTGATCGCGCAGTGCGCGGGCGGCAGGGCGAAGTTCCTGCACCTGTTCACGGCCCGCTTCAGCGAAACTGGGGACCCTCGCGCGGCAGAGCTCGAGCGGCAGGTGGCCGAGCGCGCCCGGGCGGCGGGGGTGCGCATCCTGGGACCGAACGGCATGGGGATCTACCATCCCGCCGGCGGGGTCGCTTTCCGCCCCGACCTTCCCAAGGCGGCGGGCGGCGTCGCCTTCCTCAGCCAGAGCGGCAACAACGCGGTCGAAGTCGTCATCCGTGGTGCCGCCCGCGGGCTCGGGTTCGGGAAGGTGGCGAACTACGGGAACGGGCTCGACATCACGCCGGCCGAGCTCTTCCGCTACCTCGCGCACGATGCCGCGACCGAGGTCATCGGTGCCTACATCGAAGGTGTGCCCGACGGTCGTGCGCTCTTCGAGGCCGTGCGGGAGGCCGCAACCCGCAAGCCCGTGGTCATCCACAAGGCGGGCCGTACCCAGGCCGGCGCCCGCTCGGCGTCATCGCACACGGCGGCGCTGGCCGGCTCGCGTGAGCTGTGGTCGGCGGCCCTTCGACAGGCTGGGGCCATCGAGGCGCGGAGCCAGGAGCAGCTGCTCGACCTGATGACAGCGGCCGCGCTCCTCGGCCGGCCGCGCGGGCGGCGCGTTGCCGTCGTGGGAGGCGGCGGCGGCCGCAGCGTCCAGTCGGCTGACGCCTGCGAAGAGAACGGCCTCGAAGTGGTGCCACTTCCGGCCACCGTCCGGGAGCGCGTGCGCGAACGGGCACCCTACCTCGCCGATTGGGTGCAGAACCCCGTGGACCAGTCCATCCTTGCCGGGAGCGGCCTCTCCTCGAACGCGCTGCTGGAGATGATGGTCGAAAGCGGCGCCTTCGACATGGCCATCGCCAACATCGGTGAGGAGTGGTTTTTCGGACGTCCCGACGCGGAAGCGCGCCTCCGCCACGCCTGCGAGCGTCTGGCGGCCATCGCGCGGCGCTCGCCGATTCCGGTGGCGATCGTCCTCGGGGCCACGGAAACCCCGGTGGAGTGGCAGCGCCGGCTCGTCGATACCATCCGGGACGAATTCGTGGCGGCGGGGTTGGCCGTCTTTCCCAGTGTCGAGCGGGCCGCGTTCGCCCTCGCGCGACTCGCACCTCCACGGCGCTAGCCATGCCGGGCGCGGACGGATACACTCTCGCACCACGAGCCGAGGAAGGTGGCCGATGGCGTTCGTTCGTCTTTCGCTCATGACCCCGAAGCGCGGGCGGGCCCAGGAGGTGGAGAGGCTGCTCACGGAGCTGCTGGCCTTCCAGTGCCGGCAGGAGGGGTATGTGGCGGGCTATCTGCTGAAGCCCGACCCGCATCAGGGGAATGGCCAAATCGGACGCGTGGCCATTTGGCGGAGCGAGGCCGACGCGAACCGGGTCGCTGCCCTCGAACGCGACCTCGCCCTCCAGTCGGCCATCAAGCTCGAGGTCGACGAAGCGACCCACCAGGAGCACTCCTTCGAGGGCATCCTCTTCCCTCCCGGGGGCTGAGCGAGCGCCGGGCGGGCCAAGCGGCCACGCGAGCACGGACTCTTCCGACGAGCCCCGACCGGCTCGACCGGCCGGCGGTGGTCGGTCCGGCGACCGTGCCTCAGCCCTCCGGTTCGGCGAGGGCAGCGGTGGGGGCCGTCGGAAGGGCCGCCTCGTGCGTCGGTTCGCCCCTGACCAGCCAGAGGAAGAGGGGGATCCCCGCGAGGACGCAGAGGCCGCCGAAGGCGAACGCCCAGGGAAGCCCGAAGGCGTCGACCATGATGCCACCGCTCACCGAGCCGAGAACGATCCCCGCGCCGTTGCCGGCGGAGCCGAGGCCGAGCACCGTGCCCATCCCGGCCCGCCGCCCCGCGACCACCTGCATCGCGCTGGTGGCCACTGCGGAGACGGCTCCCGCGGCGCCCATGAGGAGCATCAGGGCGATCACCACGGCGAGGCGCTCGGTGGCGCCCAGGAGGAGCAGCATCGCTGCGCTGGCGGCGAGCCCCCCGGCTAACAAGCCCCGGCGCTCCACCCGGTCGGCAAGCTGCCCGGCAAGAGGCTGGACGACCGCGCTCGCGACGCTCTCGGCCCCGAAGGCGACGCCGACGACCGCCGGCCCCGCCCCGAGGTCCTCGAGGCGGACGGCAAGGAAGCTGAACGTCGCCCCGAAGGAGAGGCTGGTGAGCCCCATGGTGAGGGTGAGCGCCAGCACGAGCCGGTCGGCGAGCGCCTCGCGGAAGCGGAGCTCGGCGGGTCGTGTCGCCCCCGTGGAGCCCGGCCGCGGAGCCCGCGCGGGGAGGAGGAGCGCCACGATGGTGGCCGAGCCCGCCATCAGCGCGGCCATGCCGATGAAGACGGCGTCGAAGCCCCACACCTCGCGGACGATGCCCGCCATCACCGGGCCGACCCCGAATCCGATGATGTCGGCGGTCGCGAACACGCCGAACCAGCGCCCCTCGTGCCGGGGCGGCACCAGGTCGCCGATGTAGGCCCGCGCGACCGAGAAGATGAGGCTGGTCCCCAGGCCGCTCAGCGCACGGAAGGCGAGCACCTGCCAGAACGTCGATGCCGTGAGGTAGCCCAGCGCCGCGGCGAAGTAGAGCAGTAGCCCGGCGACGATGAACGGCTTCCGCCCCCACCGGTCGGACCAGCGGCCCGCGAACGGCCCGAAGAGCGTCTGGGTGACGGCGAAGATGGAGAAGGTGAGGCCGATCCAGATGCCCGTGGCGCCCAGCCGCTCCGCGTACACCGGCAACAGCGGGCTCACCATGGAGATGCCCATGGTGGCCACGAACACCGCCGCATAGAGGACGACGAACGGCCGGCTCCGCACGGCCCAAGCCTACGCCGCCGGCCCCGCAGCCGCCCCCCTCGCCATCAGTCGCGCGGGAGCCCCAGGCCGCGTGTGGCGATGATGTTCCGCTGGATCTCGCTCGTCCCCGCGGCGATCGTCGCCGACACCGCGTTCAGGTAGGCGGCGGCCTGGTCGAACACCAGCCACTTGGACCCCTCCCGGAGCTGTCCGGCGAGGCCCAACAGGTGCATACCGGTGAGGGCGATGCGCTGGCTCAACTCGCTCCCGAAGAGCTTGCTCGCGCTCGCCTCGTGGTTCGGCACCAGGCCACGCGCCTGCATCGTCGCCACCCGGTAGGCGAGGAAGGTGCCGACCGAAACCTCGATGGCGCGGTCCGCCAGTTCGAAGCGGATGCTCGGCCGCTGGCGAACGAGCTCGGGCCGGCGCTTCGTCAGTTCGACCAGCCGTTCCACCGAGCGCCGGCCGCCCGCGAAGGCCTGGATGCCGCTGCGCTCGAAGTCCAGGGCCACGGCCATGTGGTACCAGCCGCGGTTCACCTCGCCGACGACGTTCTCCGCCGGGACGCGGACGTCCTCGAAGAACACTTCGTTGAAGCCGTGGCGCCCCGCCATGTTGATGAGCGGCCGCACGGTGATGCCGGGGGTCTTCATGTCGACGACGAACATCGTGATCCCCTTGTGCTTCGGGGCGTCGGGGTCCGTGCGCGCCGCGAGCCATCCCCAGTCGGCCAGGTGGGCGCCCGTCGTCCAGATCTTCTGGCCGTTGATCACCCACTCGTCGCCATCACGGACGGCGCGGGTCTGCAGGGAGGCGAGGTCGGAGCCGGCGCCGGGCTCGGAGTAGAGGGTGCACCACCAGTCCTCAGCCCGGGCGATCCGAGGGATGAAGCGGCGCTTCTGCTCTTCCGTCCCGTAGAGCATCAGGGAGGGCCCCACCCAGGCGATGCCCATGTTCATCACCGGCGCGCCGTGGTACGCCATCTCCTCGTTGTAGACGAGTTGGTGCATGTGGCTGGCGCCGCCACCCCCGTACTCCTTCGGCCAGGCCATCGCCAGCCACCCCCGCTCGGCCAGCTTCCGCTGGAAGCCCATGACGTACGCCTTCTCCTCTTCCGGCGTCTTGAAACCCCCCTCGTAGCCCAGCCGGATGCGCTCCTCTTCCGGTGGCAGCTCCTTCGCCAAGAACTCGCGCACTTCCTGGCGGAAGCGCTCGACGTCGGGGTCGAAGCGGAACCGCATCGTCGTCCCTCCCCGGGGATGTTTCGCTCGCGCCGAAGCATACCAGAGCTTTCGGGGCGCGGCACGCACCCCCGCCGCTCCGCTATGCTCGCCCTCATGGGGGAGGGTCGGGAGCGGGTACCGCTGCGGGTCGACCTGCGCGTCCTCGAGGCGCTCGTCCCCGTCGGGGTGTTCCTGCTCGCCGACCGGTTGGCCCCGGCCCGGGTGGCCATCGGCGCTTCGTTCCTGGCAGCGGCGGTGGTGTTTTGGCGGAACCGCCGGAGCGGGGTGGTCCGCTTCCTGAACGTGGTCGGCTTCGGCGTGGTGGCCCTCTCGGCGGCCGTGGGGCTCTGGCTCGGCGACGCCCGCCCGTTCGTCGCCCAGAACATGACGACCGATTTCCTGGTGGCGATGCTGAGTCTGGGCAGTATCGCTGCCCGACGTCCCCTGGTCGGGCTCGTGGTACTCGAGCTCATCCCGAGCCTCCGGCGGCGTCTCGCCCCCGATGCGCCCGCCTTCGTGCGCCTCACCGCGGTGAACGCGCTCCTCAACGTCGGGACAGGGGCGATGCGTCTGGCCATGCTCCATCACTTCGAGCCGGCGGAGTACGTCATCCTCAGCAGGCTGGCGGGCTTGCCGTTCACGCTCGCCTTCTACGCCCTCTGCGCTGCCGTCATCGCCCGACACGTGGAGGTCCGCCGCGTGGAGATGGTCCGGTGATGGCACTGCGAGGTCGGGTGGTACACTCGGAGACGATGAGTGCCCAACCTGCCGCGGAGACGGCCGCGCGGCGTCCGCCGACGCACGAACCGGTCGTGGCCGTGGTCTACACCAGCGCGCCGAGCGTTCTCGGCGACATCGCCCGGGCGATGGAGCTCGCCGGATTCCGCGAGCACCTGCCTGGAGACGTCGCCACCATCCTGAAGGTGAACATCAGCTGGCAGCACTACTACCCCGGCTGCAGCACCTCACCCTGGCAGCTCGACGGCGTCATCGCCGCGCTGAAGTCGGCAGGGTATCGCGAGCTCATCCCCGCGCAGAACGGCACGGTGGTCGTCGACTCCCACGCTGGCGAGCGGGGGAACAAGCACGACCGGGTGCTGGCGAAGCACGGCCTCCGAAGCGTCCACCTGGGGGACCCGGAGGTTCGCTGGGTTCCGTACGCCCCGAAGGCACCGCTCCGCGTGCTCGACCGGATTTTCCCCGACGGGGTCGAGATCCCCGAACTCTTCCTGGGGAAGAACGTCGTCCACCTCCCGACGATGAAGACGCACGTCTTCACCACCATCACGGGGGCGATGAAGAACGCCTTCGGTGGCCTCCTGAACAATCGGCGGCACTGGACCCATTCGGTCATCCACGAGACGCTCGTCGACCTCCTTCAGATTCAGCAGGAGATCCACACCGGCATCTTCGCGGTGATGGACGGCACCATCGCCGGCGATGGGCCCGGACCTCGGGCGATGCGTCCCCACGTCAAGAACGTGATCCTGGCGAGCTCCGACCAGGTGGCCATCGACGCCGTGGCGGCGAAGATGATGGGGTTCGACCCCATGTCCATCGGCTTCATTCGGATGGCCCACGAGGCGGGGCTCGGGGTCGGAGACCCCGCCCACATCACCGTCGTGGGGATGGACATCTCGGGCGTGAACTTCGGCTTCCGCGGCGACGAAGACACCTTCGCCAGCTGGGGCCAGAAACAGATCTACTGGGGGAAGCTGCACCGCTTCGAAAAGCTGCTCCTCCGCACGCCCATCGTGCCGTGGGCGTACCTCGCTTCCAACCTCTACCACAACTGGTACTGGTACCCGCTCTTCGGGAAGCGCCGCATCGCCAAGATGATGGAAACGGAGTGGGGCCGCCTCTTCCAGCAGTACTGACCGCTCCCCGAAAAGCCCAGGATTGCGCTCGGTTGTCGCGCTCGGCTAGCATGGCGCCCGCCAGACACGAGGGGTGCCTCATGTGGTCCGCGTGCACTACCGGTCGGACCGCGGCTTCGACTTCGACCCAGCGGGTGGAGCGCGGAGCGTCGGGGAGCCGAGCGAGTATCAGGAGGGGGTGGTCGGCGAGACCGTGAGCGCCGGGGTCGTGGCCACGGGTGTCGGTGCCGGGATGGAGTTCCCGCGGATGGCTCTCGAGGTCCTCGGGCAGACCGTGGTGCCGTACCTCGCGATCGACACCTACGTCTGGAGCCTCTACACGCCCGACCCGCCCTGTCAGGAGGGTGGCCTGCGGATGCGGGCTGTGGCGGGGCTCAGCCTCGGCTTCTTCGGCGTGAGCTGGAAGCGGGAAACGGAGCTCTGGAAGCGGGAACGGACGTGGCAGCTCGAAGGCTCCCGGTGTTGAGGGGCGTCGCTACCGCTTCGCCCGCGCCAGCACCTCGGCGATCACCTCGAAGTGGGCCACGGGTTCCCACGAGGGGTCGACCATGCTCATCAGCCTCGCGCCGTGGTAGAAGGCGAGGAGGGACTCCGCCAGCAGGCGGGGGTCGATGTCGGCCGGAAGCTCACCCGCCAGCTGCGCCCGCTCGATGGATTCGGCCACGGCCGCCTCGATGGTCCGGCGTTCGGAGATCACTTCCGGGGCGAAGGCCGAATCGGGGGAGCGGGCGGCGTCGAGGAACCGCTCGATGATGAGGATGGAGCCTTCCCGGTCGTCCCGCATCGCCTCGAAGGCGCCCCGGGAGAGGGCGAGGAACGCTTCCAACGGGTGAACGGCCGAAGCGACGGTCTGGCGCCAAGTGTCGGCGACCTCCTGGGCGTTGATGCCCATGCAGACCCGGGCCAGGTCCTCCTTGCTGGCGAAGTACCGGTAGATGGCGCCGGGGGAGAGGCCAGCGGCGGCGGCCACTTCGGCCATGGTCGCCGCCTTCACGCCCTTCTTCGAGAACACCTCCGAGGCGGCCTCGATGATCCGGCGACGGCGCTCCTGAAGGTAGTGGGGCGAAACCCGGGGCACGCGCGTGGCTCCTCCGCGGGTGGGGTGTGTGGCCTATCCTACCTCGGCCGGGCGCTGCGCGAACGCCGTCGGAAGGCGGCCGTGCGCGCGGCGGAGCGCCCGCTCGAGGCGCTCGATCGCCTGCAGATGGTACCACGCCTCCCGGTGCTGGATGGTGCGGGCGAGCACCTGGAGCTCCCGTTCGCGGGCCTGGGCGTACTCCTGGTACATCTTTCCCCTCCTCGGCCTTCGATGAACGGCCGTTCGATAACTGAAGCATCGTTCATCAAGGCCAAGGTGTCAATCCCCTCCCCCGCCCAACGCAGAAATATTCACGAAGCCGCCTGCCGACGCGAGCAGGAGGGGGTGACGACGCTCGCAATGGGCGCCTCCCCTGCCCAAGGCAGAAATCTTCACGAAGCCTCGTCCGAAGCGCGGGTCGCGCAGGCGTTGCGGGTTGCCGGGCGCTCCTGCCCAGCGGAGAAATCTCCACGAAGCCGCCCGCCGAGCGGCGCTCCCGGGGGAACCCCCGCCACGCGGCGAGGGGTTCAGCGCACCAAGCCCGCCATCCGCCGCAGCCGCTTCACCCGCTCCTCGATCGGCGGGTGGGTGCTGAAGAGGTTCGCCAGGCTCTGCCCCGCGAAGGGGTGGACGATGTACAGGGGCGCCACCGCCTCGCGCACTGGCGTCGGCTCCATCGGCATCCGCTCCACGCCCCAAGCCAGCTTCTCCAGGGCGCTCGCCAGCGCCTCGGGGTCGTGGGTGATCTCGGCGCCTGTCTTGTCGGCGGCGTACTCCCGTGTGCGCGAAATCCCCAACTGGATGAGCGTCGCCGCGATGGGAGCGACGAGGATCACCACGAGCGAGAGGAGCGGGTTCCGGTCGCGGTCCCCGCCGAAGAGCGAGCTGAACCACACCACCTGGGCGATGAGCTGGATGGCGCCGGCCACCGTGGCCACGATGGATGCCGTCAGGATGTCCCGGTTCTTGATGTGCCCCATCTCGTGCCCGATGACCGCCCGCAGCTCCCGCTCCGTCAGGAGCCGGCGGATACCGGTCGTCACCGCCACTACCGCGTGCTTCGGGTCGCGGCCGGTCGCGAAGGCGTTCGGCGTCGGCGTGTCGACCACGTACACGCGCGGCATGGGAAGCCCCGCGAGGGCAGCGACCTCCCGAACCATGGCGTAGAGCCGCGGGTCCTCCGCTTCCGATATCTCCCGCGCGCCGGCCATCGCCAGCGCAACGCGGTCGCTGAACCAGTAGGCGAAGAAGTTCATCGCCCCGGCCAGCAGGAGGAAAACGATGGCCCCGCTCGTGCCCCCGACGAGCTGACCCACGAACACCAGCAGCCCCGTGAGGGCCGCCAGAAGGAGCGTCGTCCGCAAGAAGTGCATCGCTCGAAACCTCCGCCCCGAAGAGTGCTGGTGAGGTCCACCTCCAGGATACCGAATCGCCCTGGTCGCCCAGGAGCCTCGGTAAAGCCCTCCCCTCGGACCTTTCGTGGCCGACGGTGAGCGCCGAACTGAACTGGTGGATGGACGTACCGCCACGGGGGCGTCGGCCATGACCTATCGGCGGCGGAGGAGGGCGCCGCGGCTTCGGCGTGCCGCCTCGTTGGGCAGCTTGGGCCTGCTCGCCCTCACCCTCACGGTGGGGCTCGCGGCGAACCTCAACGTCTCGCCGTCCCGGGCCGACGACCTCACCTTCGCCGTCACCGCCAACGACCTGAAGCCGCCCGAATGCGCGGCCATTTCCCTGACGGCGATCCGCGTAAACCAGAACGGGACGAACGCGAGCGAGCTCATCCTCGGGACTGCGGGGGACGACGACCTCAACGGCGGCGGTGGTAACGATTGCATCCTCGGTGGCGCGGGCAACGATACGCTCCGGGGCAACAACGGCCACGACGTCCTGCTCGGCGGCTCAGGCAACGACACGTTGGTCGGTGGGCCGGGGAACGACGCGCTGTACGGCGGCGAAGGCGACGACTTCCTCTTCGGCAACCAGG
Organism: bacterium HR29; assembly: GCA_002898215.1. GTDB lineage: Bacteria > Chloroflexota > Dehalococcoidia > Tepidiformales > Tepidiformaceae > HRBIN29. The sequence continues at coordinate 109,134 of BEIF01000003.1, forward strand.
GTTCCGACTTCCTCGATGGTGGCCCTGGCTTGGACTACTGCGACGGCGGGCCTGGCGCCGACGGCTTCGTCAACTGCGAGTCCACGGACCCCTGACCTACGACGCTCCCGCCCTTCCGCGGTAGCATGACGGCAAACGAGCCCGGTTGCCGCCGATGCAGCTCTTCCTCGACACCGCCTCGATCGACGAAGTTCGCAAGGCCGCCCGCCTCGGGGTCATCTCCGGAGTGACCACCAATCCCACCCTCCTCGCGAAGGAGGGCGGCGTCAGCTACCGGCAGCGCGTCCTCGAGATCGCCGAGGTCATCGACGGCCCCATCTCGGTGGAGTGCGTCAGCCGCACCGCCGACGAGCTCGTCTGCGAGGCGCGCGAGCTCGCCTCGTGGCACCCGAACGTGGTGGTGAAGATCCCGATCGACGACCAAGGGCTCGAGGCGATCGCCCGCTGCTCCCGCGAGGGCATCCGCGTCAACACCACCCTCATCTTCTCCCCCAACCAGGCCCTCCTGGCGGCGCTCGCGGGGGCGGCGTACCTCAGCCCCTTCGTCGGCCGGCTCGACGACGTCGGCCACGACGGCATGGAGCTGGTCCGCCAGTGCGTGGCGATCGTCGAGACCCACGGCCTTCCCGCGCGCGTGCTCGCCGCCAGCCTGCGCCACCCGCTCCACGTCACCCAGGCGGCGTTGGCCGGTGCGCACATCGCCACCATCCCGCCCTCCGTGCTGTGGCAGATGGTGAAGCACCCCCTCACCGACGTCGGCATCGAACGCTTCCTCGCCGATGCCCGCGTCGCCGGGCTCATCCCTTCGGCTGACTGACCCCCGGCCGTCGCGCATTGCGGCGTCCGGCCGTATCCTGCGAATCTGTTTCCTGCTCCGTTCCTGCTCACACGCTCCCGAACCGAGGAGGTCCCTGCGCATGCCGGTGGTCGTCTCGTTGCTCGAAGAGCCCGCGGCCGGGCATCTCCGGACGCTGTGGGAGGGGCTCGAGCGCGAGTTCGGACTCCAGCCGCCGGCGTCGCCACCCCACCTCACCTACCACGCCGCCGAGGCGTACGACCTGGAGCGGGTCGGCGCCGCCCTGAAGAGCCTCGGGCGAAGCCTGCCCCCCTTCACCGTCCGGTGCGAAGGGCTCGCGCTCTTCCCGGCCGACCCAGCGGTGCTCTCCATTTCAGTGGTGCGGACCCCTCGGCTGACGCTCCTCCAGCGGAACGTCTTCGAGGAGGTTCGCGGCCATGCTCGGGACGGCTCGCCGTACCACCATCCCGACCGCTGGATGCCGCACCTCACCCTCGCGAGGGGAACGTTCGCTCCCGACGTGCTCGGCGCTATGGTGGCCTGGCTCGTTCGTCAAGAGCTGAGTTTCGAGGTCGCGGTCACCAACCTCGGCGTCATCGACGGCGAAGGCTCGGCGGTCATCTGCCGCCACGAGCTCACGGGATGACCGCTCCCTAGATCGCCCGGCCGCGGGCGGCCTGCGCCTCGAGATGGGCGCCCGTCAACCAGTCGAGGATCTGGGGCCAGTAGCGGCTGAACACGTACTGCCCCGCGATGGCCAGCGCCACCGCCGTGAGGACGATGGACCACTCCCAAGCACCGACGGCGGTGAAGCCGAAGAAGTCGCGGAGCCAATCCACGTAGACGGTGAAGACCAGCCCGGCGAGGAGCACGCCAGCGAGGACGAAGGTCATCACCGGGCGGGTGAGGCTCCGCCACGAGGCACCCTCCAGCCCCAGCACTTCGATCACGAAGATGAGCCCGATGATGCCGAGGGTGAGGGAGACGAGCGTCCGCGCTTCGGCGATGTCGCGCCCCAGCAGCCCCTGGGTGAAGAGGTGGACGCCGATGGCGGCAACGGCGGCGGCGGCGGATGCCGGGAGGGCGAAGCGGAGCACGTTGCGGGTGAAATCCCGCCCTGCCTCCGGCGGGGGGACGCTGATGGAGATGAAGATGGCCGGGATGCCGAGGGTCAGCAGGGCCGTCACCGACCCCTGCCGCGGCAGGAAGGGGAAGTCGAGGCCGAGCAGGTTCGTCGCCACGATGAGGAGGTAGGCGTAGATGCTCTTCGCCAGGAAGAGCTTCGAGAGGCGCGCCGTGTTGCCCAGCACGAACGTCGCCTCGCGGGCGCCGCGGATGAGCGCCTCGAAGGAGTCGCGCAAGAGCACGATGCCGGCCACGGCCCGGGTCATCGATGTCCCCGAGGCCATCGCCACGGCCACGTCGGCGGCCCGCAGCGCCTGAACGTCGTTCGCCCCGTCGCCGACCATGGCGACGAAGTGTCGGTTCCGGCGGAGGGCGTCGACAATGGCTGCCTTCTGGTGGGGGGCGATGCGCCCGAAGATGCTGTGCTCCTCCACCGCCCGAGCGAAGGCTTCCGGCGCGAGGCCCTCCAGCTCCGGGCCGGAGATCACGCCGCCCTTCAGCCGGACCTGGAGCTGACCGAGGAGCGCCGCCACCGTTTGGGGGTTGTCACCGGAGATGATCTTCGGCTCGATGCCGAGCTGCTCCATGAGGGCGAAGGCTTCGCGCACCTCCGGCCGGAGGACGTCGCGCAGGAGCGCCAGCCCCAGCGGGCGCAGCCTCCCCACCGCTCCGTCGAGGCTCGGCAGCTTCGGCGCCTCGGCGAAGACGACGCCCCGCAGCCCGCGCTCGGCGGCGCGCTCGTACGCCTCGCGAAGGGCTTCGCCGCCCTCGCAGAGCGCCAGCACCGTCTCGGGCGCACCCAGGACGAAGGCGCGCCGCTCGCTTCCCAGGGTGAGCTCCAGCGCGCTCCAGCGCCGTTCGGAGCTGAACGGCACCTTCCCGGTCGGTTGGGCGGCGTTCCGCTCGTGACCGAGCGCGGCGGCAAGGGCTCCTGCGGTCTTGCTGTCGTTCTCCGTGGCGACGGCGAAGGCGGCGAGCCAGGGGCGGTACCCCTCCATCCCCGGCATCCACTCGACCCGCTCCAGCTCGAGCTGGTTGGCGGTGATGGTCCCCGTTTTGTCGAGACAGATGACGTCGGTGTAGTTGAGGGCCTCGACGGCGGAGATGTCCTGGACGATGGCTCCGGCGCGGGAGACGCGCACCGCGCCGACGGCGAAGGCCACGGTCATCCCCAGAAGCAGCCCCACCGGGACGACGGTGGTGATGAGCGCCGTCGTGGCCGTGAGCGATTCGGTGAATCCGCGCTCCTGGACGTTGTACTGGACCATGAGGGCTGCTCCGAGGACGCCCGTCGCGATGAGGAGCATGCGGAGGATGCGGCGGAAGCGGATCTGCAGCGGGGTGAGCCGCCGCACGAGCTGCCGCGCATCGGCCGTGAGGCGCACGATGTAGGCATCGTTCCCCACCCGCTCGGCCCGGTAGAAGAGGTCGCCGGCGGTGCAGAAGCTCCCCGAAAGGAGCTCGTCGCCGGGCTTCTTCAGGACCGCGTCGGACTCGCCGGTGAGGAGCGATTCGTCCACCTCGGCCGAACGGGCGACCACGTGCCCATCGGCCACCACCTGATCGCCCGGTCGCAGGTGGATGAGGTCCCCCTGCACCACGTGCTGGGCGAGGATGGCGCTCTCGACCCCGTCGCGGATGACGTGGACGCGGGGCGCGGTGAGCGCCCGCAGGCGGCGCAGGGTGCGCGTCGCCCTCAGCTCCTGGATGGTGCTCACGACGACGTTCGCCGCCGTGACGATGCCGACGAAGAAGGCGTCGCGGTACTGCCCCACGAAGAGCAGCCCAGCGATGAGGACGGCAAGGATGACGTTGAAGAAGGTGAGAACGTTCGCGCGGATGACGTCGGCATCGCTGCGGAGGCGCGAGGTGTCGACGTTCACCAGCCCCCGCGCTGCCCGGGCGGCCGCTTCCTGCGACGTGAGCCAGCCCGATGGGATGTCGCCGGGCGCGAGTGGCCCCCCGGCCAACGTCGTCGGCTGCGCAGCGCTCATCGCTGCTAGCGTGACCGATCGTGCTCGGCGTGGGAAGCCTGAAGGTCGGGACGGGGGAGCGTGCTCAGCCGTGCATCGCCAGGCCGACGATGGAGAGCCCGATGAGCATCCCGATGAACACGCCGCAGAGGAGGGTGAGCCAACCGATTGTGGACCACATTCCCGTTCGCCACTCCCGAGTCGTCACGTCGCGAAGCCCAGGCCCATGGTACGCGGCGGGGCCCGGGAGCGCACGCGCCTTGCCGGCGTCCGCCCCCTCGGCTACCATTGTTGACAGGATCACTCTACTTTCTCCCTCCGCTCCCGGGCGGGAGCCGAGGCAGGGACGATGCGCGTTTCCACCCGCGGCGACTACGGACTCCGTGCCCTCATCGAGCTGGCCGCTCACTACGGACAGGGCCCGCTCCAGTCGTCGGAGATCGCCCTGCGCCGGCATATCCCCGAGCAGTACCTGGACCAGCTCCTGGCGGCGCTGCGGAAGGCGGGCTTCGTGCGCTCCATCCGAGGGCCCGGTGGGGGCCACGAGCTCGTACGTCCGCCCGAGAGCATCACCGTGAAGGACGTCATCGAGGCGCTGGAGGGGAGCCTCTCGCCGGTGGCGTGGCTCGACCTGCCACCGGAGCAGACGGACCATCCGCACCAGTGCGGCCAGCGGGAGATCTGGGAGCGGGTCCGCGCAGCCACGGAGGAGATCCTCGCCTCCTATACCATCGCCGACCTGCTCGACCGGGAACCGCGGGCGGTCGCCGGCCGGTACGTCATATGACCGCCCGCCTCTCCCGGCCGCTCATCGCCGAGAACGTGCTCGAGCTCATCGGGGCGACGCCGATGGTGCGTCTCAACCGGGTCGTTCCCGAAGGCGGGGCCACCGTCTACGGGAAGCTCGAGAACCTGAATCCCGGCGGGAGCGTGAAGGACCGCATCGCCCTGGCCATGATCGAGGATGCGGAGCGGAAGGGGCTGCTGAAGCCTGGTTCCACGATCGTCGAGCCGACGTCCGGCAACACGGGGATCGGGTTGGCCGTGGTCGCGGCCGTGAAGGGGTACCGCCTCGTCCTCACCATGCCGGAGGACATGTCCATCGAGCGCCGGCGGCTGCTGGAACGGTTGGGCGCGGAGCTCGTCCTCACCCCTGCCATCGAAGGGATGACGGGGGCCGTTTTCGCCGCCCAGCAGATGGTCGAGAAGGACCCGACCTGCTTCATGCCCCAGCAGTTCGAGAACGAGGCGAACCCTGAGATCCACCGCCGCACCACTGCCCGCGAAATCCTCGCCGCGACCGGCGGCAGGATCGACGCCTTCGTCGCCGGCGTGGGCACGGGCGGAACGATCACCGGCGTCGGCGAGGTGTTGCGGGAGGAGCTCGGCGACCGCGTGCTCATCGTGGCGGTCGAGCCTGCCCGCTCGCCCGTACTGAGCGGCGGGCGCCCGGGGATGCACGGCATCCAGGGGATCGGTGCCAGCTTCGTCCCCGGGGTCCTCAACCGGGACGTGTACGACGAAATCATCCGCGTCGAAGACCGCGACGCCTTCGCCATGACGCGCCGGCTCGCCCGGGAGGAGGGGCTCCTGGTCGGGATCTCCTCCGGGGCGAACGTCGTCGCGGCGAACAAGGTCGCTGCCCGCCTCGGTCCCGGCAAGGTGGTGGTGACGATCCTCTGCGATACGGGCGAGCGGTATCTGAGCGTGAACCTGTGATCGAGGTGGTGGACGTGAGCGTGCAGGAACCGCGCACAATAGAGGGAGCGTTTCAGAAGGAAACGGACCGCCAGCCTGCGGGGGCGGCTGGCTCCGAAGAAGGAGGCTCCATGACGGTCAGCGTCTACATCCCTACGCTCTTCCGGCACCTGGTGGGCAATCGGGTGCACGTGCAAGCCCGGGGGCGAACGGTCCGCGACGTGCTCGTCGACCTCGACCGGCAGTTCCCCGGCTTCCGCCAACAGCTCTTCGGGCCGGAAGGACGGCTGGCGGCGCACATCAACGTCTACGTCAACCAGGTCGAGATCGGCACCCTCCAGGGCGAGGAGACGCCCGTCCGCGAGGGCGACGAGGTGGCCGTGATCCCCGCGCTCGCCGGCGGGGCGGTCGCCCTCACGCCGGAGATGGTGGAGCGGTACAGCCGGCACATCATCATGCCCCAGGTGGGGAGCGCCGGCCAGCGGAAGATCATGGAGGCGAAGGTGCTCATCATCGGCGCGGGCGGCCTCGGCTCCCCGGTCGCCATCTACCTCGCCCTCGCCGGGGTCGGCACCATCGGCCTCGTCGACTTCGACGTCGTCGACCGCTCGAACCTCCAGCGCCAGATCCTCCACCAGGATGACGACGTCGGGCGGCCGAAGGTCGTCTCCGCCAAGGAGACCCTCCTCGCCTACAACCCGTACGTTCAGGTGGTGACCCACGAGACGCCGCTCACGAGCGACAACGCCTTCGAGATCATCGAGCCGTACGACATCGTGGTGAACGGGGCGGATAACTTCGCCACCCGCTACCTGGTCAACGACGCCTGCTACCTGCTGAAGAAGCCGCTCGTGGACGGCTCCATCCTCATGTTCGACGGTCAGGCCACCACCTACCTCCCCGGCCGCGGCTGCTACCGCTGCCTCTACCCGGCGCCGCCCCCTCCGGGCATGGTTCCGTCCTGCGCCGAGGCCGGCGTCCTCGGGGCGATGTGCGCCACCATCGGCAGCATCCAGGCCACCGAGGTGCTGAAGCTCATCCTCGGCATCGGCGAGCCCCTGGTGAACCGCCTCCTCCTCTACGACGCGCTCGCCCTCGAGTTCCGCATCGTCCGCATCCGGCGAGACCCGAACTGCCCGCTCTGCGGCGACAACCCCACCATCACCCAGCTCATCGACTACGAGGCGTTCTGCGGCTCGCCCTTCCCGGCGGCCCAGCACGCCTGACCATCCCGCCTGCGAAACGGAGTGCGCCGAGCATGACTTCCTCCGCTGCGAACCCCACCGTTCAGGTGCGCGTCACCGCCGTCCTGCAGAAGCTCACCGGCGGCCTCAAGGCCGTCGAGGCCACCGGCTCCACCGTCGGTGAGGCGCTCGACGACCTCGACCGCCGCTTTCCGGGCTTCAAGGCTCAACTTTCCGGCGAGGACGGCAAGCTTCACCGGTTTGTGAACATCTACCTGAACGACGAGGATATCCGCTACCTCCAGGGGGTCGACACGCCCCTGAAGCCTGGGGACGTGCTCGACATCCTCCCGGCCCTCGCCGGGGGCTCCCTCTAGCCTCGGAGACGCCCACACCATGGCCCTCTACGAGTCGGTGCTGGACCTCATCGGGAACACTCCCCTCGTGAAGATGCCGCGCCTCTCGCCGCGGCCCGGCATCCACCTCTACGCCAAGCTCGAGGGGCAGAACCCCACCGGCTCGGTGAAGGACCGCATCGCCAAGTATATGATCGAAGCCGCCGAAGCCCGCGGCGAACTGAAACCCGGCGACACCATCCTCGAGCCCACCTCCGGCAACACCGGCATCGGCCTCGCCCTCATCGGCCGGCTGAAGGGGTACCGCGTCGTCTGCGTGATGCCAGAAAACGTCAGCCCCGAACGCTCCCAGCTCCTCCGCGCCTTCGGGGCGGAGATCATCTACTCGCCCGGCGAGCTGGGCTCGAACGGGGCCATCGCCCTCGCGCAGCGCATCATCGCCGAGAACCCGGGCAAGTACTACTTCCCCTACCAGTACGGGAACGAGGCGAACCCCCGCGCCCACTACGAGACCACAGGCCCCGAAATCCTCCGCGACCTCCCGGAGGTCACCGTGTTCGTGGCAGGGCTCGGCACCGGCGGCACGCTCACCGGCACGGGCCGCTACCTGAAGGAGAAGAAGCCCGGCGTCAAGGTCATCGCCGCCGCACCCCACCCGGGCGACCAGGTGCAGGGGCTCCGCGCGCTCGAAGAGGGGTTCATTCCGCCCGTCCTCGACGAATCCGTGCTCGACGGCCGCATCGTCGTCGATAGCCGCTCCAGCTTCGCCATGGCCCGGGAACTGACGGAGAAGGAGGGCATCTTCGCCGGCGTGAGCTCGGGCTCGGTGGTGCGGGCAGCGCTGAAGATCGCCGAACGGCTCGAGGGCGAGCAGCACATCGTCTGCCTCTTGGCGGACGGCGGATGGAAATACCTCTCCTCCGGCCTCTGGACCACGGAGTGGGAGGACCACCCCGAGGAGATCGAAAGCAAGATCTGGTGGTGACACGGGAAGGGGCGGACCCCTCCGCACACCTGCGCATTCGGCCGGCGGCCGATATGCTGACCGAAGCACAACGCCAGGAGCCCGGCCCGTGCGACTCCGAACCCCTGCCCCGCTCGTCGCGGTGCTCGCCCTCGCGCTCCTCTCCGCCTGTGGGAGTGGTGGCTCGAGCCGGACGATCATCGTCGCCACCACCACGAGCATCCAGGACTCGGGGCTCCTGGACGTTCTCCTCCCTGCCTTCGAGACGCAGACCGGCATCCGCGCGAAGGCCATCGCCGTCGGTTCGGGCGCGGCCATCGCGATGGCCGCCCGCGGCGATGCCGATGCGGTGTTCGTCCACGACCCGAAGGCCGAGGCCCAGGCTGTGGCCGCCGGTGACCTCGTCGACGGCGTCCTCGTCATGACGAACGACTTCCTCATCGTCGGGCCGCCCGATGACCCGGCGCAGGTGCGCGCGGCTCGCGATGCAGCGGACGCCTTTCGCCGAATCGCCGTCGCAGGCGTGCCGTTCGTGTCCCGCGGCGATAACTCCGGCACACATGCCAAGGAGCTGACCCTTTGGACCGCTGTGGGTGTCGACCCCTCGACCCTCTCCGGCCGCCTCGAATCCGGACAGGGGATGGGAGCGACCCTCACCATCGCTAGCGAGCGACGGGCGTACACCCTGACGGACCGCGCCACCTACACCGTCCTGCGCGCGACGCTCGCGCTCGAGCCCCTCTTCCAGGGGGATGCCGAGCTGGTGAACCCGTACCATGCCTATGTGGTGAATCCGGAACGGCATCGCGGTGTGCGCGCCGACCTGGCGCGCGCCTTCGTTCGCTTCCTCGTCTCACCGGAAGCGCAGCGAGCGATCGCTGCCTTCGGCCTCGAACGGTACGGGGAGCCGCTCTTCGTCCCCGCCGACCCGCGGGCTCGGGAGGAGCCCGGCCGGTGACCCTTTGGGATGGCGTTGTCGACGCCTTCCGCCTTCTCGGACGGGGCGACCCGTACCTCCTCGACGTCGTCCGCCGGACGGTGCTCGTTTCCGGCGCGGCAACCGTCCTCGCCCTTGTCGGCGGAGTCCCCCTCGGCTACCTCCTCGCGCGGACCCGCTGGCCCGGCCGGGCGCTCATCCTTGCGGCCGTCCACACTGGCATGGGGTTGCCACCTGTCATCGTCGGACTCGTGTTCTACCTCCTGCTGGCGCGGTCGGGTCCCCTTGGTCGTCTCGAGTTGCTGTACACGCCGCAGGCGATGGTCGCGGCGCAGGTGGCCATCGCGGCGCCGCTCGTGGTCAGCTTCGCCGCCGCCGCTTTCCAGTCGCTCCCCGACGAGCTGGGCGACCTCCTCCATGTCTTGGGTGCCGGGCGGATGCGGAGGCTCTGGCTGCTGGCGCGCGAGGCCCGGCTCGGCCTGCTGGCGGCGGTCATGGCGGGCTTCGGGGCCATCGTCTCCGAGGTCGGCGCTGCCCTCACCGTCGGCGGCAACCTCGACGGCAGCACCCGCGTCCTCACGACGGCCATCGTCCTCGAAGCATCCCGCGGCGAGTACGCTCGGGCCATCGCCTTCGGTACCGTGCTCCTCCTGCTCGTCCTCGGCACGAACCTCATCCTGACGGCCGCCCAGCAGCGGGGCCGCTGATGCGGGTCGAGATCGCGGACCTCGAGGTCGTGCGGGCGGGCCGCACGGTGCTCGCGCTCGAGCGGCTCGTCATCGGCTCAGGGCGGGTCACGGTCGTTCTCGGGCCGAACGGTGCCGGCAAAACGACCCTGCTCCGCGCGGTTGCTGGCCTCGAACGCTGCCGGGGCTCCGTCACCTTCGATGGGCGGCCGGTCCGCCCTCGCCTTGCCGTTGCCTTCCAGCGCCCCGTCTTCCTTCGCGGCACGGTGCGCGCCAACCTCGCGCTCGCCTTGGAGCTCGCCGGCATCTCCCCGGCTGACCGCGAGGCCCGCATCGCCGAGGCCGCCGGCGTGTTGGGCATTACCGCCCTCCTCGAGCGCCCCGCCTCGCGCCTCTCCGCGGGCGAGGCGCAGCGGGCCAACCTTGCCCGGGCCCTCGCGCTCCGGGCCCCCGTCACGCTGCTCGACGAGCCCCTCGCGGGCATCGACGGCCCCGCCCGGCGTGAACTCTTGGGAGCGCTCCCCGCTGCCTTTCGGGCGGGCGGCGGAACGGTCATCGCGGTGACGCACGACCCGGCGGAAGCGGCGCTCCTTGCCGACGACCTGGTCGTCCTGCTCGACGGCCGGGTGCACGCGGCCGGGCCTGCCGCCGAGATCCTTTCGGCGCCCCCCGATGCCGAAACCGCCTCCTTCCTCGGCTGGGACACCATTCCCGGCGAGGGCGGCGTGTGGGCCATCGCCCCCGGAGCGCTGCGCGTCGGCCGGGGAGAAGTCGCCTTCTCCCTGGCCGTCGAGCGGGCCACCGTCGTCGGCGGGTCGCCGGTGGTCCTCGGCCGGATCGCCGGCGTCCCCTGTCTCGCCCGGCTGGGTGAGGCTCCCCCGCCGGCGCCCGGAGAGACGGTCTCCGTTTCGGCTCCCCGCTCGGCAGTGCGCTGGTTCCCGGGCAGCCGTTGACAGGCCGATCGGGGATTCGCTACCGTTATCGCGCCATGCATGCGATGGCCCCGACCACGGGAAGCGCCAGCGCCGGGTGAAAGCCCGGCGCTGTGTGTTTCTTCACGCCTTGGAGGTAAGGAGCGCCGCGATGCATTCCAGCCTTATCGGGAAGATCGAGAAGGCCCGGCTCTACGCGCAGGAACGGGACCGCGTCCGCTTCGAGCGCTTGGCGGTGACCTTCCGCGGCGAGAACGACGTCCACCGCGTCGAACTCGCCGACGGCGCGTGGCGGTGCAGCTGCGACTTCTTCTCCGGCTGGGGCGTCTGTTCGCACACGATGGCGCTGGAGAAGATCCTCCAGGGGATGGTGCCGCCCGTGCAGATCCCCGACGCCGTCAGGGCCAGCGCCTGAGGCTCGGGGCGCAATTCTTACGCGGTTCCAACGGCTCTCCACGCCCGCCGTGCGCCCGGCCCGGCAACCGGGCTGCTACCATAGCGCCACCGGAGAGCCACCGCGATGCTGGGTTGGAGCTGGCCCGCCTTCTTCGTGTACGTCTTCGCCCTCGTCTTCATGGTGTTGGGCGGGTTTGTTGGCCTCCTCGAATCCCGTCATCCTGCCTTCCTCGCGCCCATCCTCCTCGGGCTCTTCTTCTTCTACATCTGTTGGGAAGTCTCCGTCGGCAACGATTGAACTGGCACACCGAGCCCGCCGCTCCGGTTCTCCGCCTTGCCGAACGAGTGCTCCGGGTCTCGGCCCTGGCCTTCGCGGGGTTGGTGGTCGCTGCGTCCTGCGGCCAACCGGACGCCGACCGCCCCCGGACGCCGACACCGGAAGCCGCGACACCCCTGCCGACCCCGAGCGAGGCGAACCCCTTCGGCGTGATGCTCCCCTCGACCCTCGTGCGGAGCGGCCGTGGCCTGGAGGTGGCGCGCGCCCTCGGTGCGCGCTACCTGCGTCCGGCCTCGGTATTCGCCGAGGAGTGGGACGGCACCTGCCCCGAGTGCGAAGCAGCCCGCGCGGCCGGCTTCGAGCTCGTGCTGACCGTGCGCAACGAGGGCCCTGGCCCCACCACGCCTCCTGGCGACCTGGACGCCTACGAGCGCACCGTGCGCGACATCGTGCGCACGCTCCGTCCGGCCTTGCTCGTCGTGGAGAACGAAGAGAATTCGTCCCTCTTCTATGCCGGCTCTCCGGAAGCCTACGCCGAACAGCTGCGTGCCGCGTGCCGGGCGGCGCACGAAGAGGGCGTCCCCTGTACGAACGGTGGGCTCGTCAGTTCGCTCGTTGCCCTTTTGGTGTACGAGGCGCTGAAGGAGGGTGGCGGTGCGGCCGAGGCGGAGGACTTCGCCCGGCGGGCTCTCGGCGACCAGGTCCGCGGCCGGCTCGATTCCCCGGAGGCGCGGGTACAACTTGCCAAAGGGAAACAGCTCCTCGCTTCGTACCGTGCTGCCGGCGCCGACTTCGTGAACTTCCACTGGTACATCGCCGATGCGAAGGCGCTCCGCCAGGCGGTCGACTACCTCGAGAGGGTCAGCGGCCTTCCCGCGGTCACCAACGAAATCGGCCAGGTCGTCGACGACCCCGGCGTGACCATGGGCCTGATGGAGGCGGTGGCCGAAGCGCGGCTGCCCGTCGCCGTCTGGTTCGGACTCGACGGGCCTCGCGCTCGCGGGCTCGTCGAACCCGACGGGACGCTGCGTCCCTCGGGCATCGCCTTCCAACGCTTCATCGCCGAGCGGTACCGGGGCCGCTGAGGAGTCTTTCGGGCCTGGCATCCGCCCATCGGAGCCTGTACGATTCCGCTGAATTCCGTTCGGAAAGGGGGACCCCGTGGCAGACCGAATCGAGATCGCTCGCAAGTACCTCCAGGCGCAGCGCGACGGCCGCATCGACGAGGCGGTCGCCCTGCTCGCCGACGACGTCGTCCTCGTGAACCCCATGACGGGCACGGTCACGGGCAAGGCTGCCGCGGAGCAGGCGCTCCGCAATCGGCCGGCCGGCGGAGCGGGTGCCGGCTTCAACATCACCTGGCGGGAGCCCGAGCTCGTCGATGGGAACGTGAAGATCGTGGGCGACGGCAGCCCCTTCGGGCCCATCCGCATCCTCATCTCGTTCAACGACCAGGACCAGATCACGAAAGTCGATATCGGCCTCGGCACCTAGTCGTCACGGGGCCAGCGGGCGGCGCGCCCACGCCTCCCAAAGCGCCCAGGCTTCCTTGTTGCTCCCGTCGCTCCGGCGCAGCCCGATGTCTCGAAAGACGGAGGCTGCGCCGGTGGTCACGTAGGCCGGGTCGAACACGGCCCGATAGACGACGAGCGAGAAGCCGTTCCGTTCCGCGTCCTCCAGCAGCCGCTGGAGGAACGCCGCCTGGTCGGCCTCCGTGCCGATGAGCGCCTGGCCCTCCACCGGGGCGGAGGCGTACCCCGCCTCGGCGATGATGATCTCCCCATCCCAGTGGGCCCGCAGCTGCGAGTAGTACTCCGCCGGCAGCTCCGAGGCGGTGCGGATGCCGGAGAGGTACGGGTACGTGGAGATCGCGAGCGCATCCATCCTCCCGCGGAACGGCTCGATGGCGTCCCACTGCGGCGGGTGGATCCGCCCCAGGTTTCCTTCCAGGTCCTCGAGCTGGAAGGTCGGGAACACCTTCACGCGTGGGTCGGCGGCTTTCGCCGCATCGTAGGCGTCCCGGTACGCCTGGAGGAAGGCCTCGAACTGTTCGGGCGCGCGGTCCCGGAGCATGTTGATCTCGACACCGATGGCCAGGTACGCCGGGCGGTAGTTCGTGACCACGTAGGCGGTGTACGCCACGAGGGCGTTCCGAACCTGAGGGTTCCGGAACCCCTCCTCCGGAGAGACGCCCGCGGGGAGGTTCGCCGGCCGGCTGCGCTGCACCAGGGGATCGGTCGGGTCGATGGCGTAGAAGAGCTGGAGATGCGGGTACTGCGCCAGGAGCGCCGTTTCCACCCGGGTCGTCTCCTCGGTCTCGGCCGAAAGCTGCCGGTTGGGGAAGAAGTCCTCCCAGGGCGGGGGACGTTGGATGAGCACCGTGTCGGCGTACTGGGCGACGGCGGCGAAGGTGCGGATGTAGGCCTCCGTGGTGGCCTCCGGTGGTAGCGTGCTGAAGCCGAGGCGCACCCGTCGGGGCTCTCCCTCCGGCGTGGGGCGCACCACCGTCGGCCCTGGGCCTACGGGGGTGGGGGTCGAAGGCTCGGTGCGACCGCCGAAGCATCCCGAGAGCACGGCCGCCGCGGAGAGAGCTGCTAGAATCCATGCGGCGGGGTGGGCCCGGCCGGCGCGCCGGGTGGGAGGCGGCATGCGGGCGGCGTTCCTCGGTGCGGTCCTCATCGGCCTCCTCGTGGGCGGCTCCGTCCTGGGAATCCGGCTGCTCCGCGCCGGGGGCGGGACGGGCGCGACGCCGCCCGAACCAGCGGGCAACCCCGCGGCCGACTTGGCCCAGCGCTTCGCCGATGCCTGGCAAGAAAGCGACTACGCAGCCTTGTACCTCCTGCTCCATCCGGCGTCGCAGGCCGCCTACGCGGCCGTCGACCTCGAAGCCGCCTACCGCGACTTCGCCCGCGAGACCACGCAGATAGCCATCGCCGTATCGGTCACCGAAGCGAACGAGGCGGGCGCACGCTTCGATGTGCGCCTCCAGACAGCCTATTTCGGGACCCTGGAATACTCCACTACCGTTCGTTTCGCCCGGGACGAGAGCGGCAACCTCCGCGTGCGCTGGCAGCCGGACGCCATCCACCCTGCCATGACCGGGGGGCGCGTCCTCCGCAGCGAAATCCAACGGCCCCGGCGCGGCGCGATCTACGACCGGAACGGCGAACCGCTCGCCATCACCCGCGATGTGCGGGTCCTCGGCCTCGACCGGAGCGCCATCCGCGACGAGACGGCCGTCCGCGCCGCCCTCCAGGCGTTCGGATTCCCTCGCGAAGCCATCGACCGCGCCTTCGCCAGCCCCCTTCCCCGCTACTACCGCGTCGAGGTCGGCGTCGTGCCCGACGAACGCACCGAGGAGGCGAACCGCCTCGTGCTCGAGACGCCGGGGCTCGTGCTGGCGGTCGAAGAGCGCCGGGTGCACCCCCTCGGTCCGGCGGCGGCCCACATCGTCGGCTACACCCGCGAGCTCACCGCCGGGGAGGCGGCGGCGATGCCCGGGCGCAGGCCCGGCGACAGGGTCGGGGCCGCCGGCCTGGAGGCGGCCTTCGATGAGCTGCTCGCCGGGAGGGTCGGCGCCGCCCTCCGGGTGGTCGGGCCCGGGGGCACCGTCCTCCAGACGCTCGCCGAACAGCCGTACGTGCCCGCCCAGGACATCCACACCACGCTCGACGCCCGCGTCCAGCGAGCCGCCTTCGAACGGCTCGGGGGACGTGCGGGTGCCGTGGTCGTCCTCGACCCGCGGACGAACGAACTCCTCGCCGTGGTGAGCTCGCCCGCCTTCGACCCCGATGCCTTCGAGCGGGGCGACGCCGAGGCCCTCGCCGCCTACACGAACGACCCGGCGAAGCCGCTCACGAACCGGGCGCTGCACGGCCTCTACTCGGCGGGCTCCACCTTCAAGCTGGTTACGGGGGCGGCAGGCCTTGCCTCGGGCCTCGTGTCGCCCGCCACGCGCCTCGACTGCGGGGCCGTCTGGTACGGGGTCGACCCGCCCCGGCGAAACTGGGAAGGGGCGCGCGGCCCGCTCACCATCGCCGAAGGGCTGATGCGCTCCTGCAACCCCGTCTTCTACGAAATCGGTCTGCGCCTCTACAACGAGCGCCCGGGCTTCCTGGCCGAGATGGCCCGCCGCTTCGGTTTCGGCCAGCCCTCGGGGACGCCCGGCCTCGACGACGCCGCCGGCCTCGTCCCCGATGACGCCTGGAAGCGGCGGGCGCGCGGCGAACCCTGGTACCCCGGCGACGAGGTGAACCTGGCAATCGGCCAGGGCGACTTGCTGGTCACGCCTCTCCAGCTCGCGAACGCCTACAGCGCCTTCCTTGCCCGTCAACTTCGCCGGCCGGTGCTCCTCGCTGGCGGCGCCGCCGAGCCAATCGGCGAGCCGCTCCCCCTCACCGACGCCCAATGGGCTCACCTGTACGAAGGCCTGCGGCTCGTGACCGGGCCTAACGGCACCGCGGCCTCGGCGTTCTGGGCCCTGGGGTACACCGACTTCGGAGGGAAGTCGGGCACGGCCGAGGATGCCGAGCTCCAGCAGCACGTGCTCTTCGTCGCCTTCGCGCCCGTCACCGCCCCAGCCGCCCTGGCTGCCGTCGTCCTCGACGACGGCGCCTCAGGCTCGCTCGAAGCGGGGCCCATCGCCCGGGACGCGGTGCTCGCCGCCCTTGGCCGGTGACCGGCCCTACACGGTCCCGGCCTCGATGACCTCCATCAGACGGGCCACCCGCTTCGGCACCTCGTCCTTCATCCGCGCCCCCTGGGGGTTCGTGACGTTCCCCTGCAGGTAGCGCATGTAGATGCCCTCCCCGATGACGGCCCCCTTGAACATCGCCAGGACCAGCCAAAAGTGCATGTCGGCCAGCGGCCTACCGCTCCGCTGCGCGTACATCTCGGCAAGCTCCTGGCGCGTCGGGAACCCCTCCCGGAGCGTCACCGAGGGCGCGAGGACTTCCTCCTCGCCCTCGCTGCGGCGCTCCAGGTCCCGCGGGTCTCCCCAGGTGGAGAGGAGCCACCCCACGTCGCCCAGCGGGTCGCCGAGGGTCGCCAGCTCCCAATCGAGGATGGCGAGCAGCTTCGGCTCCCGCCGGTCGAACAGGACGTTGTCGAACTTGTAGTCGCCGTGGACGATGGTCCGCTCCCGCTCCTCCGGGAGGTGCGCCTCTAGCCAGTCGGCAGCTCGGTCGAGGTCGGGAAGGTCGCGCGTGTGCGGACGGGTGAGCTCCCACTGACGCCGCCACCGCCGCACCTGGCGTTCGGCGAAGCTCGTCGGCGGAGCCGACAGCTCCGTGCTCCGCCAGTCGACGGCGTGCACCTCGACGAGGGCATCGATGAGCTCCTCGGCCATCTTCCGCCGGCCGGCCGGGTTGTCGTACGCCTCGGGGATGGTGTCGCGGATCTCCGTCCCGTCGACTCGCTCCATCACGTAGAACGGCGCCCCGATGAGCGAAGCGTCCTCGCAGGCGGCGATGGGCCGCGGCACCCTCGCCTTCCCCCAGAGGGCGGAGATGAAGCGCCACTCGCGGATGACATCGTGCGCCGAAGGCAGCAGGTGGCCCGTCGGCGGGCGCCGCAGGACGAGACGCTGGTCTCCCCGGTCGATGAACAGCGTGACGTTGGAGTAGCCCGCCGTGTGCTTGCGAACGGAAATCGGCACGTGGCCGCCGAGGCGCTCGTCCAGGAATCGCTCGAGCGCGGGGATGTCGACCAATCCGGCGAGTTCGTCGGAGGAGGGCGGAGCGGACATGGCGCAACCTCGGGCAGAGCTGGCGGAGATACTGTACCGCAGGCGAAGGATCGCCTCACGGCCGGCGAGCGCCCGGGGGAGTACGATGGACCCATGCGTGTCGCCGGTCTCGACGCCACACCCCGGGGGTGGGCCGTCGTGCTCCTCGAACAGGGGCGGTTCGCCGGCGCGGCGGCGGTCCGCCGCCTCGCCGACGCCTTCGCCCTCCTACACGATGCCGATGCCGTGGCCGCCGATATCCCCCTCGCGGCGCCGCCGCGCGGCGTCCGCGAGGCGGAAGTCGCCGCCCGGCGGGCGCTCGGCCGGCGCGCCTCCACCCTCTTCCTCACCCCGCCGCGGGCAGCCCTGGCGGCTGCCAGCCGGGCCGAGGCCACGGCCATCGCTCGAGAGCTCGGCGCGCCGGGCGTCTCCGCCCAGGCGTGGGCTCTCCGGGGGCGCATCCTCGAGGCCGAGGCCTTCTCCGCTGACCCGCGCCTCATCGAGGCCCACCCGGAGCTCTCCTTCGCCGAGATGAGCGGGGCGCCGCTCGCCATGCCGAAGCACACCTGGAACGGGCTCGCCGCCCGCCTCCAGGCCCTGAACGCCCAGGGGATCGCCTTCCCCGACGCCATCGGCGGCTCCGGCGGCAGCTTGCCCCCGGCCGACCTCGTCGACGCCGCCGCGGCCGCGTGGACGGCTGCGCGCTGGCTCCGGGGCCTCGCGAGGCCCTACCCTCCCTCGCCCCCACGCGACGCCACCGGGAGCGGCATCATCTGGGCCTAGTCGACCGGGGGGACGAGCAGCCGGAGGACGACGGGACCACCGACGTCGCGCACCTCGAGGCGCAACGCCGCCGTGCCGGCGGCGTGCTCGAACTCCACCCGGGTCCGCCGGGGGCCTTCGCGAGGGTCATCGGTGGCTACGACCAGGTTCCCGTCCACCAACACGCGGAGCTCGCCGTCGAACTCCACTTCGAGCCGGTATCGGCCGTCGGCAGGGATCGCGAGAAGGCCCTCGGCCACGAGCCGCCAGCGGTCGTCCGGAACGTCGGGAAACGGGTAACTCGGGACGGCGATGTCGACCGTCTCGGCCCTCACTGCCGCCGCAACGGCGTAGCTTCCGCTTTCCTCCTCGCTTTCGAAGCGGAGGCTCCACCCCAGGAGCGCCCTCGGGACGAGGGGCTGGGGGGTGGGGGTCGGGGTGGGCGGCAGCGGGGTCGGTGTCGGCGTCGGCGTCGGAGGGGCCGCGATGTCCTCGGCCCTCGGCTCCCGGGGCTTGCCCGCCTCGGGCCGCGCGAGGGCGAAAGGCAGCGCCACGAGGATCCCCGCCACCAGCACGGCCAATGCCACCACCTCGCGCAGGCCGGGCCGCTGCATGGCTCCAGGGTACGGGAGCGGAGCCTCCCGGGGGCGAGCGGCAACCCGATCCTTCACCGACCTGCAGGCCGCCGCTGGGGAGTCGCCGTAAACTCAAAGGGGTGAGCCGTCCGCGGTTCGGCGCCCGCGAAGCTGCAGCGATCGCTCTCCTTGCGCTCGCCGTCGTCATCGCCTGGCCCTTCCTCGACCCGAACGGCGAAGCGGGCCAGCCCCGTCCTGTGGAGCTCGGCGACACACCGACCCCGGCTGCGACCGCGCCTCTGCCCCAATGGCGGGTGGAGATCCTCACGCTCGCCGGGGAGCCGGCGGACATGGTTTTCGAAGGCGAGGACCTCAGCATCAACTGGTAGGAGCGTCCCTGGGCCGTTCGTGCGACAACCCTCCTTGCCCTTCCCTCGCCCGGGGTGTGGCGCCTCGTCTTCCAGCACGAGCAGCCCTTCACCGTCACCATCGACGGCGCCAGGTACGAGATCGGCGGCGGCGCGCCGGGTCAGGAGTCGAGCGTCCTCTTCCAGTACGGCGGCACGCCGGTGAGCGTGGAGGTGACCAGTGCCTCCATCGAAGGGCGCCTACGGCTCCGACTCGTGGCCATCGTCCAGGGCCCCTAGGCGGTCGGGGCCGTCCCGACCCCTTGGAGCCGGAGGTAGAGCAGCCGCCAGGCCGCGGTCGCGAAGCTCGCTCCGGCCAGCACCCACAGCGTCCAGTAGCAGTAGCCGAGGGCGGTGCCGACCGCAGCCGCCAGCAGCCGGACGTCCCGGCTGGCGAGCCCGAAGACGGCATCGAGGTTCGAAGGCACCGCCCCGCCGAGGGAGGCTTCGATGCGCGCGCGGGAGTAGCTCACCACGAGGCTCCCTGCGAGGGCGAGCATGCCGGGCAGCTCCGGCCGGGGCCACGCCTCGAACCGCCACGCGAAGAGCGTCATGGCGACGACGATGGCGGCGTCGGCGTACCGGTCGGTGATGGCGTCGAGGGCGGCGCCGAAGCGGGTCGCGGCGCCCTTCAACCGCGCCAGCTCCCCGTCGATGCCGTCGGCGATGCTCGCGGCCTGGATTCCGATGCCCCCGGCGATGTTCCACCCAACCGCCGTCGCCGCCGCTGCGGCGAAGGAGAGGGCGAGCACCGCCACGGTCACCGCGTTCGGGGTCGCTCCGGTACGGGCGAGGAGCCGCGCCGCCGGCCGGCTGAGCCGCCGGTTCAGCGTCCGCGAAACGATGCCGTCGTACCTCATGGGCGACCGCCGGGTGCGGGCGCGAGGGCCTGCTCTCCCCGGAGCAGGGCGGCGGCAGCGGCCAGGTCGTCGTCGGTGTCGACGTCGTACCAGAAGCTGCCCGAGACGTCGGCGGCGTACAGCTTGCCGCGCTCGGCCAGCCGCGCGAAGAGCGCGTTCAGCTCGCAGCCGCTTCCCAGCTCGTCGAGCGCTTCCCATACCACGGGGGAACAGAGGAACGCGCCGGCGTCCAACGCGTCGGCCGGCGTAACCTCCTTGCCGATGGCGAGGACGGGCAGGAGCCGCGTGCCGGGTGGCGTCGGCGCGATCCGGAGCTTCGTCGCCTCGGCCGCGTAGGCGGCGGCGCGCGGGTGGAAGTCGGCCGCGACCACGCAGGAGCCCGGCGGCGCGAACTCGGCCCGCTCCAGCAACGTACGGACGAGCTCCACGCTGAGGAGGTGGTCGGCCATCACCAGCAGGAAGGGCTCGTCGCCGCACGCCCGTCTCGCCGCGGCCAACGAGTGGCCAGCCGGCCCGTCGTACTCGAGGTTGTAGAGGAAGCGGACGGCCAGCGGGAGCGGCCCCTGGAGCGCCTTCTCCACGAGATGGGCGCTGTAGCCGAGGACGACGTAGGCCTCCGGGAAACCGGCTCCCGCGAGGGCCTCCAGGGTGTAGACGATGAGCGGCCGGCCGTTCAGGGGCACGGCCGGCTTCGGCAGCCCGTCGACCGAGGCCGCCAGGCGGCTCCCCTTCCCTGCGGCGAGCACGATCGCCCGCGGGGCTTCTCCGAAGCGGACCTCATCCATCCCCGCCATTGTATCGGCCGGCTTCGCCGGCTTTCCCGCGGGCACCGCTCCCCGCCCTCCCCTTGGCGGGTTCCGCGAACGATTGCTAAACTCCGCGCACCGTGCGAACGGTTCGCGCCGGGCGCACGATCGTCTGCGGGGGAGGGTTACCATGCACGAGGCGCTGCGCGCCGTCCTCCGGCGTCGCTTCCCCGACGCCGACGAGGTCGAGGTCCACGAACTCGCCGTCATCGCCGGCGGCTACTCCCGCGAAACCTTCCGCTTCGACGCCCACATCGTGCGGAACGGCAGCCGCGAAGTGCTGCCGATGATCCTGCGCAAGGACCCGCCGCGGGAGTCGGCCATCCTCCATAGCGACCGCCAGCTCGAGCACGACCTGCTCGAGCGGCTCCGCCGACACACCTCGCTCCCCGTCTCGGAGAGCTACCTGGTGGAGCAGGACCCCTCCTACTTCGGTGAGGCGGCGATGATCCTCCAGCGGATGCCCGGCAGCGGGGAGGTCTCCGCTCTCTTCCATGGCGACCGGACCCACGAGGCCGAAGCGATCGCCACCCAGCTCTGCGAGTACATCGCCCAGCTCCACCTCACCGACCCGGCGCTCCTCAACCCCGACGGCCGCCTCGACGACCCCCGGGGCGTCGGCATCGACGTCTCCTCGTGGGAGCGGTACATGGAGAGCACCATCGATTACTACCTCCGCAGCTACGACGACTTCGCCTTCGACCCCGTGCCGGTTTTCCGCGACGCGTACCTCTACCTGAAGCACACGCGTCCGCGCCCGCTCCCGCTCCGCGTCGTCCACGGCGACTTCAACCCGGCGAACTTCCTCTACGAGAACGGCCGGGTCACGGCCATCATCGACTGGGAGAACGCCCACATCGGTGACCCGCGCGAGGACCTGGGCTGGCTGAAGCTCATGGACCTCCTCAGCAACACGAACATCTTCGGGTCGGTGAGGGCCGAGGGCGGGTTCTTGGGCCTCTACAACAAGCTCACCGGTTTCGGCGTCACCGAAGAGGAGGTGAACTACTTCCAGATCTTCACCGGCGCCCACATCGGCGTGCCTGTCGTTTCGGCGGTGAAGCGGCGCATCGACAGGAAGCACCTCGAGCTCCTCCACCTCTACCTCACCCAGCCGGTGCTGGTGAGCGAGCTCGCCTTCACGCAACTCCTCGGCTACCCCAACCCTCTCGCGGGAGCGCAGGCATGATCACCCGCCCCAGCGTCGACGACGTCCTCGAAGGCATCATCATCTCCCTCCAGAAGGACATCCTTCCCGAGGTCCAGAGCGACCGCGGGCGCGTGCTCGTGCAGGTGATGCAGGCCCTCCTGCAGTTCGTACGGCAGCGCGTCCCGGTGGAGCAGCAGATCATGGCCGAAGAGCACAACACCATCACCGCGCTCCTCCGCCAGCTCCCCTCCATCATCGGCGAGGCGGCCGGCCCCGCCGCGGAGCGCATCCGCGCTCGGGCGGAGACCCTCGGGACGCGGCCCGACCTCCCCGCCCTGCCTCCCTCCGATGAGCTCGCCGCTGCCTACCGCCAACTGAGCGAGGCGCTCGTCGAGACGATCGACGACCTGTACGAGCTGCAGGCCGCCGGCCACCCCGGTGCGGGGCCAGCGTTCGAGGCGGTCCGCTCCTACCTCGCGGTTCGCGCGGCGCGCGATTTCCAGACGTACATCGTCGGTGCGGGGATGGCCGGTCGCGGCTAGACTGCCGCCATGATGACCGCTCCACCTGCCATCGACTGGGACGCCTACTTCGACGAGGCGCTGGACATCTTCCAGCGCTACCTCCGCATCGACACCTCGAACCCGCCCGGCAACGAATGGCGGGCCGCCGACTTCCTGGAGGGAATCCTCACGGCCGAGGGGGTCCCCTGCCAGCGGTACGATGCGGGCGGCGGCCGCGTCTCCCTCCGCGCGGTGCTGCCTGGCGACGGCTCCGCCGGAGGCCCGCTCCTGCTCCTCAACCACACCGACGTCGTTCCCGTCGAACGCGAGTATTGGGAGGAGGACCCCTTCGGGGGGGTCATCCGCGATGGCTGCGTCTGGGGCCGCGGCGCCCTCGACATGAAGAGCCTGGGCGTCGCGGAGCTGATGGCCTTCCTCGCCCTGAAGCGCGAGGGCGTTCCCCTGCGGCGCGACCTCGTCTTCCTCGCCGTCGCCGACGAGGAGGCGGGCGGCCTCTACGGCATCGAGTGGCTCGCCCGGCACCACCCCGACGCCATCCGCGCCGAGTACGTCATCAACGAGGGCGGTGGCGGTGTCACCGAGCTCTTCGGCGTCCACCGCCCGGTGTTCAACGTCGCGGTGGCCGAGAAAGGCCCCCTCTGGCTCCGGCTCGTCGCCGAGGGCACGCCCGGCCACGGCTCCATGCCCCACGACGACAACGCGCTGGAGCGGCTCGTGCGCGCCCTCTACCGCATCCACACCTGGCAGCGGGAGCTCGTCGTCTACCCCCTGCTCGACGAGTACTTCTCCCGCCTCCGCCGCGCCGGCATCTTCCGCGGCGAAGCCACCCCCGAAGCGCTCGCTCCCGTCGCGGCCGAGGACATCCGCGTCCGCGCCCTCCTCACGAACACGATCAGCATCACGATGGCCCAGTCCGGAATCAAACACAACGTCATCCCGGGCCGGGCGGAGGCCGCGATCGATTGCCGCCTCCTACCCGGCGTCGACCCCGATGCCTTCCAGCGCCAGCTCGAGGAGGTGATCGACGACCCGAAGGTCCGCCTCGAGCGGGTCTTCGCCGGCTGGTCCGAACCGAGCCCCTACGACACCGAGCTCTTCCGCACCATCGAGGAGGTCATCCGCCAGCACGTAGAGGATGCCGTGGTGGTGCCGGGCGTCACCGTCGGCTTCACGGACAGCCGGGTCTTCCGCAACCAGGGCGTCGTCGCCTACGGGTTCTCCGGCGGCCTCGATACCCCCGAGCTGCTGCGCACCTTCCATGGGCACAACGAGCGGGTCACCATCGAGAGCTTCCGCCTGAACTGCCGCCTCGTCTACGAGGTGGTGCGACGGATGTGCGCCGCTTGAGCGGCTTCGGCCGCTGCCTCGCGCAGGAGCGCCAGGAGCGGCGCGGCGATGGCGGGCAAGTGCCGCCCCGGCCTGCGGATCCATCCGATGCGCCGGCGGAGCGGCGGAACGGTCGGCACCGTGTGGAGGTCGGTCCGCCCCGCGACGGCGATGCTCGGCGCGAAGGCGATTCCCGCCCCGGCGGCGACCATGCGGAGGAGGGCGAACTGGCTCCGGCACTCCACCCGGCCCACCAGCCGCACGCCGCACTCCTGGGCTGCCCGCTCCACTTCCATGCGTAGGCCGTGGCCAGGCATCGACAGCAGCAGGTCGGGTTCCGCTAGCGCTTCTTCGAGGGGCACGGGGCCGCGCCCGGCCCAGGGGTGACCGAGGGGCAGCGCCAGCAGCACTGGCTCGTCGAAGAGCTCCTCGATGGAGAGACGGGAATCGGCCAGGGGGAGGACCACCACGCCCAGGTCGAACTCGTCCCCTAGCACCCGTCGCACGATGTCGTCGGTGGAGAGCATCTCGATGGAGAGCTGGGCCGCAGGGTACGCCGCCCGGAGCTTCGCCCACGCCGGCGGCACCAGGTAGTCCGTCACCGTCTCCGTCGCCCCGACCCGAAGGCGGGCTGCAGGACCCCCTCCCGAGACGGCAGCGGCCGCCCGCTGGAGCTCTTCGAAGACGCGGTCGGCAGCGTCCGCCAGCAGGCGCGCCGCCTCCGTCGGCACCACCCGCCGGCCGACGCGGTGGAAGAGGGGCACGCCCAGCTCCCGCTCGAGCGCGCGGATCTGTTTGCTGATGGACGGCTGGGCGACGTGTTCGGCTTCCGCCGCGGCCGTCACGCTGCCCGTGCGAACCACTGCCCGGAGGTAGCGAAGCTGGTGGAGCTCCATCGATAGCCGCAGGATATCGAAGCTGCGGCGTTCCTGCCGTTCGGCTAACGCGGTGCCGCCCGCACCGCCTCGCCGGCCGCAAGGGGCTTCCGCTCGGTCGCGAACCCGGCAGCGCGCAGGCGCTCCGCCACCGACTCCCCGTCCAGGCCGGCAGCGGCATCGGCGATCACCCAGAGGACCGCGCCGCTCGCCACTGCCAACCAGCGCAGCCGCGAGAGGGTTCCCGGCTCGAAGGTGTCCGGCTCCGGCCACCAGACGATGCGCCGTGCCGGTCGGGCGGTGTGGACGCTGCTGGCGACCGCCGGCCGGGGCGAGACCCGGCCCGCCTCCGCCAGCACTGCGTCGGGCGGTTCGATGAGGAGGACGCGATCCTCGCCCTGGTCGAGGCCGAGCTCGTGGAGGACTCCGCTCATGCCGCTACCCGAGGGCTCCGTGGCACTTCTTGTACTTCTTGCCGCTGCCGCAGTAGCAGGGGTCGTTCCGTCCGATCTTCTGGGCGCTGCGAGCGGGGGCTCCGTCGCCGCGGTTCGTGCGGAGGTTCGCTGCAGGGCGGCTCGCCGCCCCGGCCAGCACCGGCTGGGCAGCCGGCTGGGGGGTCCCGGCCTCTGCCGCCGGCCGCGGCTGCTCCACGATGCGCACGCGGAAGATGGTGCGCGCCACCTGCCGCCGGATGTTCGCCTGGAGCTGGACGAACATGTCGTACCCTTCCCGCTTGAACGCCACCAGAGGGTCGATGCCGGCGTATCCCTGGAGGCCGATGCTCTGGCGCACCTCCTCCACGGCGGTGAGGTGCTCACGCCAGTGGTAATCGATCGCCTCGAGGAGGAGCCACCGCTCC
The DNA here is from genome assembly GCA_002898215.1 of bacterium HR29. Classification (GTDB taxonomy): domain Bacteria; phylum Chloroflexota; class Dehalococcoidia; order Tepidiformales; family Tepidiformaceae; genus HRBIN29. The sequence goes on from BEIF01000003.1 coordinate 134,327, forward strand.
ACCTGGCGCATCGTCTCCGGGCCGATCCTCGCCTCCAGCGCTTCGTACTGCTCCTCCATCCGGTCGAGGAGCTCGTCCAGCAGCTCGTCCCCCAGCTCGGCCATCTCCTCCGCGTTGGGCACCGCTTCGGCGGGGAGGATCTCCTTCAGCTCGCCCTGCAGCACGGCGAGGCTCGCCGGGTCTTCGAGGTTCGCCCGCTCGACGGCCTCCGTGATCTCCTGCTCCAGCATGTCGAGCACGGTGGCGCGCGTGTCCGCCCCGCGGAGCACCTTCTCGCGCTCGCCGTAGATGACGCGGCGGTGCTCGTTGACGACGTCGTCGAACTCCACCAACCGCTTGCGGATGTCGAAGTTGAACCCCTCCACCTTCTGCTGCGCCTGCTCGATCGCCTTCGCCACCGCTCGCGACTCGAGCGGCATATCCTCGGTCATCCCCAGCTTCTGGAGCATGCCGGCTACCCACTCAGGGGCGAAGCGGCGCATCAGGTCGTCGCCGAAGGAGACGTAGAAACGACTGGAGCCGGGGTCACCCTGCCGTCCCGCCCGTCCGCGGAGCTGGTTGTCGATGCGGCGGGACTCGTGCCGCTCGGTGCCGATGACGTGCAGGCCGCCCAGCTCGGCCACGCCCGGGCCGAGCTTGATGTCCGTGCCGCGGCCGGCCATGTTCGTCGCGATGGTGACGGCGCCCTTCTGGCCTGCCTTGGCGATGATCTTCGCCTCCCGCTCGTGGTGCTTGGCGTTCAGAACCTCGTGGGGGATGCCGCGCTTCGTGAGCAGGCTGGAGAGGTACTCCGACTTCTCGATGGAGGTCGTCCCCACCAGCACGGGCCGACCGATGGCGTGGAGCTCCTCGATCTCCTTCACCACCGCGTTGAACTTCGCCCGCTCGTTGATGTAGACGACGTCGGGGTAGTCGATGCGGATCATCGGCTTGTGCGTGGGGATGACGACCACGTCCAGGCCGTAGATCTTGTGGAACTCCTCCGCCTCCGTTTCGGCGGTGCCGGTCATCCCCGCCAGCTTCTCGTAGAGGCGGAAGTAGTTCTGGAAGGTGATGGTGGCGTAGGTGATCGACTCCCGCTGGATCTTCACGCCTTCCTTCGCCTCGACCGCCTGGTGGATGCCGTGGCTCCAACGGCGACCGGGCATGAGCCGGCCCGTGAACTCGTCGACGATGATCACCTCGCCGTTGCGAACGACGTAGTCGCGGTCGATCCGCTTCAGGTATTCGGCGTCGAGCGCCGCCTCGAGGTGGCGGACCAGCCGGGGGTCGGAACCGAAGATGTTCGAAATCCCCAGGCGCTGCTCGATCTTCGCGATCCCCTCCTCGGTGAGGGCGACGTGCTTCGCCTTATGGTCGATGACGTAGTCGACGTCCTCGACGAGCCCCTTCACGGCCCGGGCGAAGGCGATGTACGTGGAGCTCGCCTCCTCCGCTTGGCCGCTGATGATGAGCGGCGTGCGCGCCTCGTCGATGAGGATGTTGTCCACCTCGTCGACGATGGCGTAGTACAGCCCCCGCTGCACCTTGTGCGCCAGGTCGCGCACCATGTTGTCGCGGAGGTAGTCGAAGCCGAACTCGTTGTTCGTCCCGTAGGTGACGTCGCACTCGTACGCTTCACGCCGGCTGCAAGGGCGGAGGTTCTCGTACCCCGTTTGCTCCCCCTCCGTCTCGGGCCGATACCCCCGCTCGAAGCGGAACGTGACGCCGTTGTTCTGGATGACGCCGACCGTCAGCCCCAGGGCGTCGTAGACGGGCCCGTACCAGGCGGCGTCGCGCCGGGCGAGGTAATCGTTCACCGTCACCACGTGCACGCCCCGGCCGAGGAGCGCGTTCAGGTACACCGGGGCAGTGGCGGTGAGGGTCTTCCCCTCGCCCGTCTTCATCTCGGCGATCTTCCCCTCGTGGAGGACGATGCCGCCCATGAGCTGCACGTCGTAGTGCCGCTCGCCAACCTGGCGGCCGGCCGTCTCGCGCACGACGGCGAACGCCTCGGGCAGGAGGTCGTCGAGCGTCTCGCCCGCCTCCAATCGCGCCTTGAACTCGTCCGTCTTCGCTCGCAGCTGGGCGTCGCTCAGCGAGGCGACCTCCGGTCCCAGCTCGTTGATCTTCGCGACGATGGCCGAGAGCCGCCGCAGCTCCTTTTCGTTCGAATCGCCGATGAGGCGGCTCAGAAACCCCAGCTTTGGCATCCTGAAAGCCAGTGTAGCTCACAACCCGAAAACGGACCGGCAACGGAGCCCATCGCGCGATGACCCCACCCCCCTCCGGCCCGCCCCGACAGGAGTGGCTCCCCGTGGGCGAGGAGCCCCAGCCGCTCGGCAGCATCACCGACTGCGCCATCCTCCGCAACAGCGGCATCTCCGTCGTCTCCCTCGAAGACGGCACCATCGACGCCGCCGCCCACGAGGCCACCGGCCTCTACACCCGCGACACCCGCCACCTCTCCCTCCTCCGCCTCACCCTCGGCGGGGTCGCCCCCCTGCTCCTCGATGCCAGCCAGGCCGGAGCGGTCCACTCCGCCGTCTTCACGAACCCGGCCATGCAGGGGCCCGACGGGACCATCATCCCCGCGCGGACCCTCATCCTTCGGCGCCGGCGCGTGCTCGACCGGGGGCTCGCGGAATCCATCACCGTCTCGAACTACGGCTCCGCGGAGCACTCCTTCGAGCTGCGCATCGCCTTCGACGCCGACTTCCGCGACATCTTCGAGGTCCGCGGCTACACCCGTCGCACGCCCCCCGGCCGCATCAGCCGCACCCGCGGCGCCGACCGGGCCGTGTTCCGCTACGACGGACGCGACGGTGTGCGGCGAGAGACGCACCTGCGCTTCGAACCCCGGCCCACCGCGCTCCGCAACGGCGAGGCGCTCTACCACGTGCGGCTCGGCCCCCGCGACACGTTCACGGCCGACATCCGCGTGCACCCGGGGCCGGACCCCGGCGACCGCGAGCCCGTCCCGGCGATCATCCGCCGCGTCCAGGCCGACGAACGGCGCTTCCTCCGCTCCGTCACCTCGGTCCGCACCGATTACGAGCCGCTCTCCCACGCCATCGAACGGGCGCTCCTCGACGTGTACGCGCTCCGCACCGCCCTCGATGGCGAAAGCTTCGTCGCCGCGGGCGTCCCCTGGTTCGACACGCTCTTCGGCCGGGACAGCCTCATCACGGGCATCTTCCTCGCCGCCTACGCGCCCGACCTCCTCAGGGCGGCCCTCCGCAACCTCGCCCGGGAGCAGGCGGAGAGCAGCGACCCCGCCACCGACGCCGAGCCCGGGAAGATCCCTCACGAGCTCCGCTGGGGCGAGCTGGCCCGTATCGGGGAAGTTCCCTTCGCGCGGTACTACGGCAGCGTCGACGCGACGCCCCTCTTCGTCATCGCCGCCGACGAGTACCTCGCCTGGACCGGCGATGTGGGCACGGTCCGCGAGCTGTGGCCTGCCATCCAACGGGCGGTGCGCTGGTGTGCCGAGCGGCTCGAGGCGACGAACGGGTTCCTCTCCTACGCCCGCCGTTCCGCCCGCGGGCTCGAGAACCAGGGGTGGAAGGACTCCCACGACGCCATCGTCTGGCCCGACGGCCGCCTCGCCGAGCCGCCCATCGCCCTCGTCGAGGCTCAGGCGTACTGCTGGGCGGCACTCCTCGCCTTCGCGAACATGGCGTCGCTCCTCGACGAAGACGACGGCGGCGCGCTCGAGGTGGCGAACGCGCTCCGGGCCCGGTTCGAGCGGGCGTTCTACCACGAAGAGCTCGGCTACGTGCTCTGCCTCGAACGGGCTCGCACTCCGGTACCCACGCCCGCCTCCAACGCTGCCCACGCCCTCTGGGTCGGCGCTGCCTCCGAACGGGCAGCGGCTGCCGTCGCCCGGCGGCTCTTCCGCCAGGACCTGTTCAGCGGCTGGGGCATCCGCACCCTCAGCAGCGAGGTCGCCGGGTACAACCCGCTCGGCTACCACACCGGTTCGGTGTGGCCGCACGACAACGCCATCGCGCTGGCCGGGCTTCGGCGTTACGGCTTCGACGAGCTGGCCTACATCCTCGGCACCGCCTTCATCGAGGCCGCCCTCGCCTTCCCTGCCGCCCGCATTCCCGAGCTCTACTCGGGCGACCCGCGCGAGCTGCGCCTCGTGCCGACGCCCTTCCCCGTCGCTTCCCGTCCCCAGGCGTGGTCGGCGGCCAGCCTCCCGTACGTAATGGCCACGCTCCTCGGCCTCCGACCCTCCGGCCCCCGGGCCCTCGCCATCGTCCGGCCAGTGCTCCCCCTCGAGCTGGAGTGGGTGCAGGTGCGGAACCTCCGCTTCGCCGGTGCCGCCATCGACCTCACCTTCCGGCGCAGCGCCGACCGCGTGGCGGTGGAGGTGGACGACGTCCGCGGCGACGTCGAGATCGTCCTTTCCCGCACCTGGCCGAGGGGCTCCTCCGGGCCGCAGTCGCCATAACAATGCGGCGACGGGGCCATACGACGGATTGACGTTCCGAACCGGCGACGATGAGAATAGGGGCGAGCGCGTGGCGCGCTCCTTCCGTGTCCGTCCCGGCTGGTTGCCGCCCCTCACGGACGCGTTCGCTCGTACGCTCGGAGGCCCGAACCAGGAGGTCGTGCATGGAGAGGATGCGCATCGCCATCGTCGCGCCGCCGTGGTTTGCCGTCCCGCCGACCGGCTACGGTGGCATCGAGCTCGTGGTGAGCTACCTGGCCGACGGCCTGGTGGAACGGGGTCACGACGTAACCCTCTTCGCCGCCGGAGGCTCCCGCACGAAGGCCCGGCTCGTGGCCACCTTCCCCGAGCCGCCCTCGCACCTCCTCGGCGACACCCTCATCGAGCAGCACCACGCCCTCCTCGCCTACGAACGCTGGCACGAGTTCGACATCATCCACGACCACACCCTGCCGGGGACGCTCGTCGGGGCGTGCCTGCCCGTTCCCGTGGTGCACACCCTCCACGGTCCCGTCACCGACCGCCTCGCCCGGCTGCTGCCCGACCTGGCCGAACGGGTTCACCTCGTGGCCATCAGCCATCATCAGCGCTCGACGCTCCCCGCCGGCGTGAGGGCGACGGTCATCCACAACGGCATCGACCCTGCCGCCTTCCCCTTCTCCGACCGGCCCGGCGACTACCTCCTCTTCTGCGGGCGTATCAACCCCGAGAAGGGGCCGGTGGAGGCGATCGAGATCGCCCGCCTGGCGGGAAAGCCGCTCCTCATGGTCGTGAAGATCAACGAGCAGCTCGAGCGCGAGTACTGGGAGGCCGAGGTGAAGCCGCGGCTCCGCGGCCTCGACGTGGAGGTGAAGCAGCAGCCGCCGACGGAGGAGAAGTTGCGGGCCTACCGGGACGCGCTCGCGACCCTCTTCCCCGTGCAGTGGCCGGAGCCCTTCGGCCTCGTGATGATCGAGTCGATGGCCACCGGCACCCCCGTCATCGCCTTCCGCAACGGCTCCGTGCCCGAAGTCGTGGAGGACGGCGTGACCGGCTACATCTGCGAGAGCGTCGAGGAGGCCGCGGAGGCGGTCCACCGCGCCGCCTCCCTCGACCGCAAGGCGTGCCGGCAGCGCGTCGAGCGGCATTTCAGCGCTGCCCTCAACGTCCTGCGCCACGAACAGCTGTACCGCTCCATCCTCGCCGGCGATGGCCGCCGCGCGGGGATGCACGCCCTCCTTCGCGGCGCGCCTCCGCTGGAGGCGGCGGAGGACCGGCGGTCGGCCTCCTGAACGGACTCCCGCGGGCCGCGCCGAAGGCCGCTCAGAAGATCGGGTTGACGATGATCGCCTGCTCCCGCTCGGGCCCCACCGAGATGAGGTCCACCGGGCACTGGAGCAGCTCCTCCACCCGCCGCACGAACGCTTTGGCCTGCGGCGGGAGGTCATCGAAGCTGCGGCAGTGGGTGGTGGGCTGCTGCCAGCCCGGCAGCTCCTCGTACACCGGCCGCACCTGGCGAAGGAGCGAATCGCTCGCCGGGAGGGTATCGATGATCCGCCCGCCCAGCTCGTAGGCGGTGCAGATTTTGATGGCGGGGAGGTCGTCCAGCACGTCGAGCCGCGTCAAGGCGACGGCACTGAGGCCGTTGAAGCGCACGCTGTAGCGGGCGGCCACCGCGTCGAGCCAGCCGATGCGCCGAGGGCGGCCGGTGGTGGTGCCGTACTCGCCGTGGCCGTGCTCCTTCCCATGGTCGCGCAGCTTCTCCGCCGTCTCGTCGAAGAGCTCGGTCGGGAACGGCCCGTTCCCCACCCGGGTGCAGTAGCTCTTGAAGACCCCGACCACGCGGGAGATCTCCGTCGGACCGATGCCGACGCCCAGCGCTGCCCCGCCGCTCGAGCTGCTCGGCACGCTCGAGGTCACGTACGGATACGTGCCGTGGTCCAGGTCGAGGAGCGAGCCCTGCGCCCCCTCCAGGAGGACGTGCTCCCCCCGCCGGTGGGCTTCGAGGATGATCGACTGCACGTCGCCCACGTACGGCTTCAGCCGCTGTCCGAACTCCTTGTACCGCTCGATGCACTCCGTGAACGAGATGGGGTCGGCGCCGTACACCCCGGTGATGAGCCGGTTCGCGAACTCCAGGGCAGGCTTCACCCGCTCCACCAGGTCCTCCGTCCGCAGGAGGTCGGCCACCCGGATGCCCCGGCGCGCCACCTTGTCCACGAAGCAGGGCCCGACCCCCTTCCCCGTCGTGCCGATGGCGTTCGCCCCCCGGAGCTGTTCGTCCAACCGGTCGATGAGCTTGTGCCAGGGCATGATCACCTGCGCCCGGTCGCTCACCACCAGGCGGCTCGTGTCGATGCCCCGGCTCTGGAGCTGGGCGATCTCGTCCAGCAACACCTCGGGGTCGATCGCCACCCCGTTGCCGATGACGCACGTCTTCTCCGGATAGAAGATGCCCGCCGGGACGAGGTGGAGGCGGAACTCCCCCCGGTCGTTCACCACGGTGTGGCCGGCGTTGTTCCCCGCCGAATACCGGGCGACCACGCGCGCCTTCCGCGCCAGGAGGTCGACGATCCGGCCCTTCCCCTCGTCGCCCCACTGACCACCAACGACAACCACGATCGGCATGAGACACGCTCCGGGCCCCCCGTTCGCCGGAGGGCCCGTTCCGTCATTCTACCCCAGGGTGGTGAGGCCGTCCTCCCCCGAGCGGGGCAGCGGCGACCGCGGCGAGGAACGCCTGCAGCCGCGCCGGGTCGAGCCGCCCCCACGCGTCCTCCACCCCCGTGTGGACGTCGACGCCCCAAGGCTGCACGGTGCGGATCGCCTCCGCGACGTTCTCCGGGCGAAGCCCTCCCGCCAGGATCACGGGGACCCGTACCGAACGGACGATGGCCGCCGAAATGCGCCAGTCGTGCGTCTTCCCCGTTGCCCCGCGGCGGCCCGTTATGGGGTCGAAGGTGTCGAGCAGGAGCGCATCGGCGTCGGCGATGGTTGTCGCCTCCGCCACGGCCTCCGGCCCGGTCACGTGGACGACCCGAACGACCTTGACCCCCGGCACGAGCGCCCGCAGGCGCGCTACCGCCTCCTCGGAGGCGCCCCCGTGGAGCTGCACCGTCCGGGCGCCGATGGCCTCCAGTAGCCGCGCCACCTCTTCGGCCTCGCTGCGATAGGTGATGAGCACCGGGGTGACGAACGGGGGCAGCGCCCGCACCGCAGCCGCGGCGGCCTCGGGTGGGGTGTCGTCGGGAGCGCCTTTCGGCAGCCCGATGGTGAACCCGACGGCGTCGGCGCCCGCCTCCGCCACCAGGAGGGCGTCCCGCGCCGACGTGATGCCCGCCACCTGGACGCGCACGCGGCCCACGGGCGCTCCTCAGCCCCCGAGCGCCCGGCGGGCCGCCTCCTCCCCGGCGATGCGGCCGAACACCGCTCCGCGGATGACCGAAGTCGCGCCGGGGTAGTTGTCGTAGAAGAACTCGCCCATCAATTCGCCCGCGGCGTACAGCCCTTCCATCGGCTCGCCGCGCGTGTCGATGACGCGCGCCCGCGTGTCGCACTTCAGGCCGCCGAAGGTGAACGTGATCCCGCCGGTCACGGGGATGGCCAGGTAGGGAGGCTGGTCGAGCGGCATCGCCCAGTTGCTCTTCGGGGGAACGATTCCCTCCGTCCGCTTCCCGTCGAGCTTGTCGAGGTCGTACTCACCGGGCTGGACGGCGGCGTTGAAGGAGGCGATGGTGGCTTCGAGGTTCGCCGCCGGGACGCCGATCGCCTCCGCCAACTCCCGCACCGTATTTCCGGTGTACGGCGGCCCCACCGGGCGCCAGGCCCGCGCGAACTCTTCCCGCTGGAAAGCTCGCTGGTCGAAGATGCACCAGGCAAGGCCGCCTGCCCGCTCGATGATCGCCTTGCTGAACTTCACGTACGTGTGGTCGCGGAAGTCCTCCCCCTCGTCGAGGAAGCGCCGCCCCTCCCGGTCGACGATGATGCCCATCTGGTAGTTGTAGAGGGCGGTCACGCCGCACTCGACCTTCGGCGAACGGGCATCGAGGACGGCGGAGTGGTAATCCCCCCACTGGCCGGCCGGTTGGGCGCCCGCCGCCAGGGCCATGAGGATCCCCTCACCGGTGTCGTACCGGCTCCCGCGGAGGATGAGGGAGTCGGCGAAGCGGCCGAGGTAGGCCACGCGCATGGCCGTGTTCGCCTGGAACCCGCCGCACGCCAGCACCACGCCCCCGCGGCCCAGGAGGTCCACCACGCCCTCCGGCCCAACGCACCGCACGCCCCGCACGACCCGCCGCTCGTCGACCACGAGCTCCTGCGCGGCCGTTCGGTAGACGATGACCCCACCCCGTCCCTCCAGTTGGCGGTAGAGGAGGTCGACGAGCCCCTGCCCTCCGGCCTTGGGGCTCCGGCGGTATCCGGCCGTGTGCGGGTAGCCAGGCTCCCACTCCAGGCCGAACGAGGTGAGCCACTCCACCGTCTCCGCAGCGCGCTGGCAGAGGGTGCGGACCAGGTCCCGGTTCGCCCGGCCGCCCGAGATGCGCATCAGGTCGGCCTCCATCTCCTCGGCCGTGTAGCTGCGGGGACAGTACTCGTCCGCTTCGTGCGGGAAGCGCATCTGGGCGTCCGCGAAGCGCGTGTTCCCACCCCGATGCTCGCGCGGCGCCTTCTCGGCGAGGATCACCTCGGCGCCGTGTTCGCGGGCCGCGAGCGCCGCGGCGAGGCCGGCGATCCCCCCGCCGACCACCACCACATCGAAGGTGTACGACTCGAGCGCGCCGGGGCTCCCGGGGGCGACTGGCATCGGGCCGTAGTCTAGCGGCGGACCGGCCGGCTGTCGCGCCCCTTGGCGACGTAATTGCCCCGCGCGGAACTCCTCCGGCGGAACCCCCTGCGAACCCGTGCTGGGCATAACGGTTGCGCAATGTCGAGAAATCGTCAAAGGACATTCGAGCCGACATAAAATCGTTGCCCCCTCGCCTCCGCCGGGTCTATCGTGCCCGGCGTTGGAGGCGGGGTGGTCGGGAGGCCGCACACCAGGCCGGAACGCCGAAAGGCAGGACGGCGAAGGTGGCGGCAGACCCGAGGGAAGAGGGCCGACGAACCGGCGCGAGCCCGCGAGGGCCCGCCCGGAGGCACCGCCCGAGGGGACGCCGGTCCGGACGCCAGCCCGGGCCAGGCCGAAGAACTCCCGGTTCCACAACCTCCGACGCCGAAGGCGCCCGCTACCTGTTCGGGGCAAGCGGGCGCCTTCTCTCATCCGTCGCGCTCGCGCCCGGCTCCCCTCTAGACTGGCGGCCGCAACGTTCGTGGGAGGAGTGTGCATGCCCCGCATCGACGTCCGCTCGCCGATGGTCGCCAACGTCCTGCGCGTGCTCGTCGCCCCCGGGGACGCCATTCGGCCGCGGCAGGAGGTGGTGGTCCTCGAATCGATGAAGATGGAGATCCCAGTGGAAGCCCCCAGCGGCGGGACCGTCGTCGAAGTGTGCGTCGCCGAATCGGAGCGGGTCACCGAGGGCCAGGTCCTCCTCCGCCTGGAGGCGTAGCGGCTGCGAAGCCGCCGACACCACCGCGATAAGCCGCCGCCGTTCGGTTCGAAGGCGAGGAGGTCGAGGCGCTCCCCCGGGACCCGGAGCCGTGCGAGCGCGGCCGTCGGGCGTTCGGCGACGACCCGAACGCGACGAACGCCGCCCTGCGCCCGTACGACGCGCGCCTGGAGCGGGCGAGCCGCGCCCTCGAGGAGCTGACGCGGACGGCCGCCGCCATCGGGAGGTGCTCGACCGGGTCACCGAACGGCTCGAGGGGCCGACCGCCGGGGGGAACGACGCCGCGGTGATGGCGAAGCGTACGGCCTGCGTGAGGCCAGCTCACGGGGCGCGTCGAGGAGTTGGCGGCGCGGACGGCGGCCCTTGCCCGGCGCACGGACGGGCTGGCCCAGCGCTTCGAGGGGATGGCGGGCAAGGTCGGCGACCGCGAAGGCCGGCAGCTCGACCACCCTTCCTCCCAGGGCCTCCCCGCCCGGCTCGGCCGCTCCCACCGCAACGTCCGGCTCCCCGCCCTGCCCGACGAAGAAGCCGTCGACCGGGCGCCCCGTCCCGGCGCCACTCCGTGGAGGAGGTTCGGGGCTCGTGGCCCTCGACGCTGTCGCCCGCGCCCGGCGGCGCCGCGGTCAGCCTCGCCATCGAGGTCTCCTTCCAGGTCGACGCCCGGGAGGTGGAGCGGGCCGTGCGCCGGGCCGAACTCCTCCGCCACCTCTTCCAGCGGCCGGTCGAGGCGGTGGCGGCCGTCCACACCGCTCTCCCCGGGCGAGCGAAACCGTCCGGGAGCTCGCCGTGCCCCCCGCGCTGCCGGAGAGGGTCCGGCGGGACGCCGTAGGGCATCGCGACAGGAGCTGACGCTACCGCCTGCGACCATGCCTCTGCTGCCTGCCCGGAAGCGAACCGGGCGAGCCAGGAGGCTGTCCCATGCGCGATGCCATGCTCGCCGTCGCCCTGCTGCTCGCTGCCGTCGCTCAGGCGGCGAGCACTTTGCTCTACCTGGTCGGCTGCTTCGGCATCTTCGTCTACCTCGTGCTGGGTGGCTACGCCTTGTGGGCCGGTCTCTGGGCCGTGCTCGGCCCCCTGCTCGTCATCCTCGCCGTCTCCCTCCTCAGGCTCCCCTTCATCCTCGCGGGGCTCCTTATCGCCGCCCTCGCAGGTCGGCACCGCGAATACCTCGCGGCGGTGTCGGCCTGGAACGACCGCTGACGCGAGGCTCGACCCCTACCGAAATTTTCGTTAGACTTGCGCCGTGGACGCCGCTACCGGCCCCGAGAACCCCGCCGAACGCGTCATCCGTCGCTTCGGCGGTCAGAGCGCCCTTGCCGCGCTCCTCGGCCGACGTCAGTCCACCATCCACTACTGGGCGAAGACGGGCCGCATCCCTGCCCGCTGGCAGAACACCCTCCTCCGTCTCGCCCGCGAACGAGGTGTCCCCTTGGAACCGAAAGACTTCGTCTCCCGCCAGCCACGCGAGATCGCTTCCCCGAAGGGGACGCTCGGCGTGCTGCTCGTCGGCCTCGGCGCCGTCGCCTCCACCTTCATCGCCGGCGTCGAGAACATCCGCCGCGGCCGCGCCCTCCCCATCGGCTCCCTCACCCAGATGGGCACCATCCGCCTCGGGAAGCGCACCGAGCACCGCTTCCCCCTCATCAAGGAGTTCGTGCCCCTCGCCGAGCTCGACCAGCTCGTCTTCGGTGCCTGGGACCCCATCCCCGACAACGCCTACGAGGCGTGCTTGAAGGCGGGCGTGCTCGACCGCCACGAGCACGTGGAGCCCATCGCCGGCTTCCTGAAGAGCATCGCCCCCATGCCCGCGGCCTTCGACCCCGCCTACGTCCGCCGCATCCACGGCACGAACGTGAAGCAGGCCCCCACCAAGGCCGACCTGGTCCGCCAGCTCCGCGAGGACATCCAGCGCTTCCGCGAGGCGAACCGGTGCGACCGCTTGGTGATGGTCTGGTGCGCCTCCACCGAGGTGTACCTCGAGCAGGCGCCCGTCCACCAGAACCTCGAAGCGTTCGAGGAGGCGCTCGAACGGAACGACCCTGCCATCGCCCCCTCGATGCTCTACGCCTACGCCGCCCTCCAGGAGGGCGTCCCCTTCGCCAACGGCGCCCCCAACCTCACCGTCGACATCCCGGCCATGGTCCAGCTCGCCAACCAGCGCGGGGTCCCCATCGCCGGCAAGGACTTCAAGACCGGCCAGACGATGGTGAAGACCGTCATCGCGCCCATGCTGAAGGCGCGCATGCTCGGCGTGGCCGGCTGGTACTCCACCAACATCTTGGGCAACCGCGACGGCGAAGTGCTCGACGACCCGGAGAGCTTCAAGACGAAGGAGGAGTCGAAGCTCGGCGTCCTCGAGTACATCCTCCAGCCCGACCTCTACCCCCAGCTGTACGGGAACGTCTACCACAAGGTCCGCATCAACTACTACCCGCCCCGGGGGGACAACAAGGAGGGCTGGGACAACATCGACATCTTCGGGTGGCTCGGCTACCCGATGCAGATCAAGATCGACTTCCTCTGCCGCGACTCCATCCTCGCGGCGCCCATCGTCCTCGACCTCGCCCTCTTCCTCGACCTCGCCCAGCGCGCCGGCCTCAAGGGCATCCAGGAGTGGCTCTCCTTCTACTTCAAGAGCCCCCAGCACGCCCCCGAGGTCTACCCCGAACACGACCTCTTCATCCAGCACACGAAGCTGAAGAACACGCTCCGCTACCTGATGGGCGAAGAGCAGATCACCCACCTGGGCATCGAGTACTACGAGTACCGGAAGGAGTAACCGGCGCGGCCGGCCTCCTCAGCCCCGGCCCTCCGACTCCGCCTCCCGCCGGGCGAGGTAGGCGGCCCAGAGGGCGTCCCTACGCCGGACCGCCCGCCGGTAGCCGATCTGCCCGCCGATGATGGGCCCGAAGAGTTGGGCGAGGAGGTAGCCGCCGCCGATGAGCACCGCGAAGGCCACCCCGGGATGCCCCAGCAACCCTGGCCCCCAGACCACCAGCACCACGAAGAGGAGGGAGGCGATCGCCAGGCCGAGCATCGCCCCGGCGTGCACCCAGCGCGCCTCGACCCGCCGCTTCGTCCAGTAGATGCGCAGCACCTCCTGCGGGACCTCCCGGGCCGTGCCCACCTCGGCGACCTCCCGCTCGCAGTACGGGCAGCGGGTGTCGTGGGGCTGCAGCCGTCCGAAGCAGAAGCCGCAGAAGCGTCCCGCCGGCGGCACCTTCCGCTCTAGCCGCTCGTCCATCTTCGGCTGGAGCCGCTCCAGGTAGGGGTACCGCTCGCCCGCCCGCTCGCCCCGGCCCTCGGCCCTCCCTCCGCCGCTCACAGGGTCCTCCGACCGCCGCCCTCGCGGCTCACCGCGGCTCTTCGAAGAGCTGGAAGAGCACCCCGCCGCTCTGCTTCGGGTGGATGAACGTGTGCCGCTTCCAGCCGTTGTCGACGATCCCGCCCCACGGCTCGATCCCGGCCTGCCGCAGCGCCGCCACCGCCGCATCCACCGACTCCACCTCGGCCGTGATGTGGTGGAGCCCCGGCCGCCGCTCCCGGATGAACTTCGCCACGAAGCTCTCCTCCCGGATGGGAGCGATGATCTCGAACTTCAGCCGGCTGTTCGGGATGCGAAGGACCGCCCCGGCGTACCCCTCCGCCTCGGACTGCCACCGCCCCTCCACCTCCATCCCGAACACCCGCTCCTGGAAGGCGATCTGGCGCTCGATATCCGGCACGGCCACCGAGACGTGGTCCACGCGCACGAGCCCCACCAGCCCGCCGATCCCGCCCTCCTGCCGGGCGACGGGCGCCGACCCGTCCTTGGGCACGAACGGCTGCCACAAGACCCCGCCGCTCTCCTTCGGGTGGATGAAGGTGAACCGCCAGCTCCCGTCGTCCCGGATACCACCGAAGGGCGTCAGCCCTAGCCGCTCCATCTCCGCCGCCGTCTCCTCGATGTCGTCGACCTCGATGGCGATGTGGTGGAGGCCCGGCCCGTCGTTGTCGAGGAAGCGCTGGAGGAAGCTGTCGGGCCGCGTCGGAGCGATGATTTCGAACTCGATGTCCGTCCCCGGCACCTGTAGGGTGCAGCCTTCGAACCCCTCGCCGTGGTCGGGGAAGTGGCCCAGGAAGCGGAACCCCAGCACGCGTTCGAGCCAATCGGCCTGCGCCCGCCAGTCGGGCGCGCCCATGGCGATATGGTCGACGCGCTTGATGCGAATCATGCCGCGGCTCCAGGGGAGGGAAGTGGGTGGGTGCGCGACCATCCTACGTTTCGGGCTAAGATCGCCGCAAATGGACGGGGCGCCCGCCTACGCCACCGCGACCCTCCTCCTCAACCCGTACGCCCGTCGCGCCGGACGCTTCGACGTGACCGGCGCCCTCCACTACCTCCGCCGCCGGGGCCTCTGCGTCCGCCTCGCCGTCCCCACCACCATCGAGGCGATGCGCCGCGCCGCCCGGCGGGCCGCCGAGGAGGGCGACGACCTCCTCTTCGTCGTCGGCGGCGACGGCTCCCTCCGCGTGGCCGCGGGCGAACTCGCCGGCTCGAAGACCGCCCTCGCCGCCGTCCCCGCCGGCACCGCCGACGTCTGGTGCCGGGAGGTCGGCATCCCCCGCCGCTTCCGCACGGCCATCGACGCCCACCTCGCCGGCCAGGTGGTGGCCATGGACCTCGGCCGCGCGAACGGGGAGCCCTTCCTCCTCATGGCCGGGGTCGGCTGGGACGCCGAGGTGGCCCGGAGCGTCGACCCCGTCACGAAGCGGCTGCTGGGGCCGGCCGCCTACGTCCTCTACGGGTTCATCGACGCCCCCCGCCTCCGCCTCCGCTCCATGGGGTGCACCCTCGCCGGCCCCGACGCCGACGGCTTCGACGGCGCGCGCCCCCGCGCCGCCCTCGTCTTCAGCAACACCCGCCTCTACGGCGGCGTGGTCGAACTCACCCCCGCCGCCCGCGCCGACGACGGCCTCCTCGACGTCTGGTCGCTGACACCCATCGGAGCCCTCCGCGCCGCCTGGGCCGGAATCCGCCGCTTCCTCGGCAGGCCGTGCAGCGGCCCCCCGGGCCTCCGCGCCGAACGCGCCCGCCTCGAGGCGCCGGGCATCCCCATCCAGCTCGACGGCGACCCCGCCGGCGAGACGCCCGCCACCATCTGGGTGGAGCCCCACGCCCTCCGGGTGAGCATCCCCGCCGGGCCGCTGCCGCCCGTCTTCGGCGGCCCGGCCGCGGGTGAGGCCGCCTCCCCCTATACTCCCAATCGATGAACGACGCCCGCACCTCCCCCATCCGTGCCGCCATCTTCGACATCGGCGGCGTCCTCACCGTCTCCCCCGTCCACCGCATCATCGACTTCTGCCGCCGGCACGGCATCCCCGACGAGGTCCGCTACGCCATCTTCGCCCCCCACGACGGCCCCTGGGGCCGCTTCGAGCGGAGCGAGATCGGCCCCGAGGCGTTCGCCGCCGAGTTCGATGCCCTCGTCCATCCGACCGGCGCCGCCGTCACCGGGCGGGAGTTCCTCGAATGGTTCGGCCAGGGGTTCGAACCCCGCCCCGAGATGATCGCCGTCGTCCGCCACCTCCGCGGCCGGCTCCGCCTCGGCTGCATCACGAACAACGTCCCCGCCGACGGGCGCGGCCGCGAGCGCCCCTTCGACCCCTACGAGCTCTTCGACGTCGTGGTCGAATCCTCGAAGGTGGGCCTCCGCAAGCCCGACCCGCGCATCTACCTCCTCGCCTGCGAACAACTCGGCATCGCACCCGCCGAGGCCGTCTTCCTCGACGACCTCGGCGAGAACCTGAAGGCCGCCCGCGCCCTCGGGATGGTGACCATCAAGGTCGACCCCTCGCCCTCCGCCATCGACGAGCTCGAGCGCATCCTCGGCTGGCCGCTCCCCCGCCAGCACGAAGATCTTTCGTGATAGGCTAAAATTCCCCCGACGACCACGAAGGGGGATGCCGTGGAGCCCTGGGAGACGGAGCTCGTCGAGCGCGTGGGCGCGCTGGCCCGCGAGGAGTTCGCCCCGCGCGCCGCCCGGTACGACCGCGAAGGAAGCTTCCCGCACGAGAACATCGAGGCGCTGCGGGCCCTCGGCATCCCGGGGATGGCCCTCCCCCGGGAGCTGGGCGGCCTCGGCATCGGACTGGAGGCGCACGTCCGCATCGTCGAAGCGATCGCCTACGGCGACGGGTCGACCGCTGTCGCCCTGAACATGCACCTGCTCATCGCCGACTTCCTCCGCTTCCTGCCGCCCTTCCCCCGCCGCGACGCCGTCCTCCGCGACGTCGCCGAATCGGGCGCGCTCATCTGCGGGCCGGGCAGCATCCCCGTCGGCGAACTCGACAACCGCCGCAGCGGCTTCACCTTCCGGGAGGTCGAGGGCGGCTTCCGCATCGACGGGCGCTCCGGGTTCGCCTCGGGAAGCGATGCCGCCCGGTACGTCTTCGTCCCCGGCGTGGTCCCGCGCGAAGGAGTCCGCCCCGACTTCGCCCTCGCCCTCCCCACCGTCGACACGCCCGGCGTCACCATCGTCCCGAACTGGGATGCCATGGGCCTCCGCGGCACCGCCAGCAACGATGTCGTCCTCGACGACGTCTTCGTGCCCCGGGAGGAGGCGGTGGTCATCCCCGCGCCCGTCATCGAAGCGCTCGCCAAGGGGGAGGGCGGCATCGGCCTCACCCCCGACCGCGTCCGTGGCGCCCTCGGCATCCTCGCCATCTGGCTCGGCCTCGCCCAGGCGGCCCTCGATTTCGCCGTCGAGTACGTGAAGCAGCGGCACGGCTACCTCGCCGGTCCGGGCATCGGCGTCGGTCCCGCTCCCGGCTACCGCGCGGAGGAGGCGTGGGCGCAGGTCGACCTCGGCCACCTCGACCACTGGGTGGAGACGGGCCGCACCGTGCTCTACGACGCGGTCCGTCGACTGGGTGCGCCGCCGGCGAGCCAGCACGAGTTCACGCGGATGATGGTTCGCACCGTGTACCACCTGCGGCGGATGGGGGAGGAGGTCGCGAGCGGGGCGATGCGGGTGTGCGGGGCCCATGCGTACACGAAGAACCGACCGCTCGAGCGGATCGTCCGCGACCTGGTGGGCGGGAACGTGATGGCTTGGAAGACGACCCAGCTCCTCCAGACCCTCGGGCGGGGCGTCCTGGGGATGCCCATCACCATCACCGGCCCGGCAGGCGCCTGAGCGGGGCTACGCCTCCCGCCAGGTCGTCCCCTCGGGCGTGTCCTGCAGCTCGATGCCCAGCTCGCCCAGCCGGGCGCGGATGTGGTCGGCGAGGGCGTACTGCTTCGCCGCCCGCAAGGCCGAGCGCACCTCCACGAGCAGGTCGATGAAGGGGGCGGCGTCCTGTCGCCGCCGCGGCGGCTCCTGGAGGGTGAGCCCGAGGACCCCGGCCAGCTCCCGCAGCAGCCCCTGGGCCGCGGCCGTGTCCCGCCCCTCCGCTCGCCCGCGGTTGATGTCCCGCGCCAGCTCGAAGAGCACCGCCAGGGCGCGAGGCGTGTTCAGGTCGTCCTCCATGGCGGCGGTGAACCGCTCGCGGAGGGCCGCGAGCGGCAGCTCCAGGGGCGGGCCGGGGGGCGCCGGCGCCAGCGCGGCCTCGCGCAGGCGCTCGGCGCCCGCCCGGGCCGCCTCCATCGCCTCCTCCGAGAAGGTCGCCGGCGTCCGGTAGTGGCTCTGGAGCACGAAGGTCCGGAAGGCGTCCGGCCCCCAGCGGTCCAGCGCCTCGCCGATGGACACCACGTTCCCCAGCGACTTCGACATCTTCTCGCCGCTCAGCTGCAGGAGGGCGTTGTGCACCCAGATGGACGCGAACGGCTTCCCGGTGAGCGCCTCCGTCTGGGCGATCTCGTTCTCGTGGTGGGGGAAGATGAGGTCCGCTCCGCCGCCGTGGATGTCGATCTGCTCGCCCAGGGTGTGGTAGGCCATCACCGAGCACTCGATGTGCCAGCCGGGGCGCCCCGGCCCCCACGGGCTCGGCCAGGAAGGCTCTCCCGGCTTCGCCGCCTTCCAGAGGGCGAAGTCCAGCGGGTCCTCCTTCCGCTCCAGCGGGTCGACCCGGGCCCCCGCTTTCAGCTCGTCGATGCGGCGGTGGGAGAGCTTCCCGTAGGCGGGCCAGCTCCGCACCCGGAAGTAGACGTCGCCCCCCGCTTCGTAGGCGTGCCCCCGGGCGACGAGCCCCTCGATGAAGGCGACGATCTCCGGGATGAACTCCGTGACCCGCGGGTAGACCGTGGCCGGCAGCACGTTCAGACGGTGGAGGTTCGCCAGGTAATCCTCGATGTGCTCCGCCGCCAGGTCGGCGATGCTCACGCCCAAGGCGTTCGCCCGTTCGATGAGCTTGTCGTCGATGTCGGTGAAGTTCTCCACGTGGCGCACGCGGTGCCCCCGCCATTCGAGGAAGCGCCGGAGGACGTCGAAGACCACCGCCTTCAGGGCGTGGCCCACGTGCGCCCGGCTGTACGGGGTGAGGCCGCAGACGTACATCCGCACGCCGCCCGCGGGGTCGATGGGGAGGAGGGGCTTCTTCTCGCCGCTCAGGGTGTCGGTGAGGCGCACGAAGCGAGTCTACCCTGCTCCGGCGGAAGGGTCGCCGGCCCTCACTCCCCCGTCTCCCGGTGGGCCGGCTCCCCGGCTGGAGCGTGATGGCCGTCGTGGAGGCCGCGGACGTGCGCCTCGAGGTGCTCCACCAGCCGCTGCAGCTCCTGCACCCGCCGGTCGAGCTCGTTCAGCCGCTCCCATTCGGGGTCGGGCAGCCGCTGGATGGTGTTGTTCGACGTATCCCGGAAGGCCACGATGTGGCCGGGCACGCCCACCACCGTCGCGTTCGCCGGGACGCTCGTCACCACCACCGAGCCCGCCCCGATCTGGGTGTTCTCGCCGATGGTCACCGCGCCGATGACCTTCGCCCCCGCGCCCACCACCACGCCCCGCTCCAGGGTCGGGTGGCGCTTCACCCGCAGGGTGCTCGTCCCGCCCAGCGTGACCCCCTGGTAGAGGGTGACGTCGTCGCCGATCTCCGCCGTCTCGCCGATGACCACGCCCATGCCGTGGTCGATGAAGAAGCGGCGGCCGATCTTCGCCCCCGGGTGGATCTCGATGCCGGTGAGGAAGCGCGCCAGGTGCATGATCCCTCGCGGCAGGAGCGGCACCCCCCGGCGGTGGAGGGCGTGGGCCACCCGGTGGAAGAGGCGGGCGTGGAAGCCGGGGTAGAAGAGCACGACCTCCAGCCAGCTCCGCGCCGCCGGGTCGCGCTCCAGCGCGGCCTGGATGTCTTCCTTGATCTCCTGGAGGAGCGACATCGCCTTCGACGATACCGCGGAATGCCGGCCCCCGAAAGCGGCGGTACCATCCGCCCGTGACCTCCGTCACCGGCCGCGTCGCCGCCCTCCGCTTCGTCGTCGCCCTCGGCGTCGTCTCCCTCCTGGCCGATGCCACCTACGAGGGGGCGCGCTCCATCCTGGGGCCGTACCTCGCCGCCCTCGGTGCGGGCGCGGCCGCGGTGGGGGTGGTCGCCGGGGCGGGCGAACTGGCCGGCTACCTCCTCCGCCTCGTCGCCGGGTACGCTGCCGACCGTCTCCGTCGGCCCTGGCTCCTCGTCGGTGCGGGGTACACCCTCAACCAGCTCGCCGTGCCGTTCCTCGCCCTGGCGGGGAGCTGGCCGGCCGCTGCCGGGCTGGTGGTGGCGGAGCGGGCGGGGAAGGCGCTCCGCGCCCCCGCCCGCGACGCCGTCCTGGCGTCCGCGGCCGAGCCGCTCGGCCGCGGCCGCGCCTTCGGCCTCCACGAGGCCCTCGACCAGGCCGGGGCGGTGGCCGGTCCCCTGGCCGTGGCCGGCTTCGTGGCCTGGCTCGGCGGCGAGCGGGCCGCCCTCGCCCTCCTGGCCGTCCCCGCGGCCCTCTGCCTCGCCGCCCTGGCCGTCGCCCGGCGGCTCGAACCCTCCCCGGCGGGGTTCGACCCCCCGGCGGCCGGGGCCGCCGCCGGGACGGGGCCCCTCCTTACGCCCGCCTTCCGCTGGTACCTGGCCGGGGCGGCGCTCTTGGGGCTCGGCTTCGCCGACTTCCCCCTCCTCGCCTTCCACCTCGAGCGGGAGGGGGTGGTGGGGGCCGCCGCCGTCCCGGCCCTCTACGCCCTCGCCATGGGCGTCGATGCTGCCGCCGCCCTCGTCGCCGGCGAGTGGTACGACCGTGCCGGGCCGGGCACGACCGCTCTCGCGGGCCCGCTGGCCGCGGCCGCCCCCGCCCTCGTCTTCCTCGGGGGGACGGGCGCGGCGGTCGTGGGCGTGGCTCTCTGGGGCGCGGCCATGGGCGTGCAGGAGTCGACCCTACGGGCGGGGGTGGCCCGCGCCGCCCCTGCCGGCCGGGTGGCCACCGCCTACGGCCTCTTCCACGCCGTCTTCGGGCTCGCCTGGTTCGCCGGGTCGGCGGCCATCGGGGCGCTCTACGGCGCCGCGCCCGCGGCGGCCGCAGCCTTCGCCGCGGCCGCCTGTGGGGGCGGCGCCGTCATCCTCGCTGCCTCGGGTCGGCGCGTCCCTTAGCTGGTCGCCCATTCGAAGACGGAGCCGAGCTGCTTGCCGCACTTCGGGCAGAGGAGCTCCACCACCACCTGGTGGCTTCCTTCGATCTTCCGCTTGTTCGTGCGGCACTTCACCCGCTCGCCGCAGGCGTAGCACTCCTTCTCGTACGACATGCTCCACCCTCTGTCTGCCGTGCAATGCGTGCGTCGCGGCCGCGCGCCCACCATCTTAGCACTCCCTTGACGTGAGTGCTAAGCTGGCGGGTGGAGGGATGACAGCGGGGCGTGGGGCCCACAACCCCGACGCTGTCCGGAGGTGATGCATGGCAGAGCAGGCGATGCAGATGCCCGCAGGGGCGCGTCCAATCGAGGTCGAACGGGAGCGTGAGGTGTTGGCGGAGGCCCAGGTGGCCTCGGTGGCCAGTCCGCTCGCGCTCGGCTTCGCCGCCTTCGCCCTGCCCCTCTTCGTGTGGGGCGTGATCCTCGCCGGGTTCTTCGACCGGGCGACGGCGGTCTCGTTCCTCATCCCCATCGCCCTCATGTACGGTGGTCTGGCCCAGGTGGCCGGGGCGATGTGGGCCTTCCGGAAGCACGATGGCCTGTTGGCCACCGTGTTCGGTTCGTACGGAGCCTTCTGGCTCACCTACGGCACGCTCCTCTGGATGGAGAAGGCGGAGTTCCTGGCCTTCGGCGCCGACCGGAACGGGCTGATGAGCCTCTTCTTCGCCGCCTGGGCGGTGTTCGGCGTCTACGCCTGGCTCGCCTCGATGGCTCGCGGGCGGGAGATGAACTACGCCATGGCGGCGGCGCTCCTCGGTGCGGCGGCCACGTTCGTGCTGGCGGCCATCGCCCACGGCACCGACGCGGACGCCTGGTACAAGGTGGCCGGGTGGGTGGCGATGGTGACGGCGGCGGCCGGGTGGTACACCTCGGCCGCGGCGGCCATCAACCACGCCATCGCCCGGATGATCGTCCCGACCCATGCGGCGCCGCTCGGGACGGAGATCGAGCGGATCGAGCGGCACCGGGAGCACCTGGTGTGAGCCCATCCGGGCCCCGTGCCCCCTGTCTCCCCCGCCGCCTTCCCTCGCCCGACCCTCCGCCCCCGTCCCCCTGCCGCCGGCGGGGGACGTTTTCTTCTCCCCCGTAGGGACACGGGGGGCCTCGGGTGGCGGAGGGCCGGCGAGCGAGGGCGCGCCGGCGCCGAGGCGGGACGGCGCCGTGTCACCCTGCCGGCGGCGAGGGCGCTGTTGCGATGGCGCGCCGAGGTCCTGGCGGTGAGGCCGCATCGGCGGCGGCCGGCCGGCTCCGAGAGGCTCCTCCGACCGGCGCCCCGCGGGCGGCGGCGGTGGGGGGTGGAAGCTCCCTCGACCGCACCCCCTGGGGCCGTGCCTCGTCGATTCCACCTCCGCGCCGTCCCGGCCGGCGGTGGGGCTGGACGCCCCTTCCGGTCGGGAGCCTGCCCGCCGCGGGACCGACGCGGCGCCGGGAGGGGTTCTTCGCCGCCCGCGGTGGACGCCCCCGGAAGGGGTTCCTCCCCGGGCGGGGGGCGTGGCCGTCCACCGCATCCCGTCCCGTCGCGCCCTCGCCGAGCGCTTCGTCCTCGACGGGGCCCGTGCCGCCCGACCCGCCGGCCCGAGGGGCTTCCGGCGGCGCCGGCTCCCTCTCCCGAGGCGCGTGGCAGAGGGGGAAGGCGTAGAGGAAGTTAACCCGCGGTCCGGCCGAGCGTTATCCCCTTGCGGAACGGTTCGTGGGGAGTGGTGGCTCCCGCGGGGGCGTTGACCCTATGCCGGTGGGGGCGTACCGTTCCCTGCGGACTGGCGGGGCCGGCGGGAAGCCGGGCCCCAGCTCGGCATTCCGGTGCGGGCGGCGAGCCCGGCCGTGAGGAAAGGGGGGATGCCCGGGCGCCCGGGCTGGTGGAGGCCTGGAGGGGGCGCCCACGGAGAGGATGGAGGGAACCGAAGACGCCTGGGGGCGGGCGACCGCCCCGAAGGAGGCGGGCCGGTGCCGCGGGAGCGGCTGGGGGTCCGGCGGGGCGAAGGCCCCGAGAACGCTCGCAACACGAGCGAGAGGGAGAACGGATGACAGAGCTAGGAACGTACTTCGGGAAGCGGGCGGTGGCCCTGGGGGCCATCGTCGCGCTCCTCCTCGCCGGCTTCGCCGCCCTCGCCCAGCAGCAGGCGGCGAAGGCGACCATTACTTCGTCCACGTTGACCGTGGACGTAAAGAACGTCTCGCCGCCGGCGGGCGGGAAGATCATTTACAAACTCACATGGACCGAGGACGGCACGGCGACCGACTATCAGGTCCGCGTGACGAACCTCGGGAACCTCGACGGCTGCACGAACGCGAGTTTATCCGTCACGGGCATTGCGGCTGCCAGCATAAGTACCTGCAGTACCGTAACGCTGCCATTCGGTGGCGGGACGTACATCTACTGGAACGTCACCGACAACACCGATACAGGCTCCATCACCGCCACGGTCGTACTCCAGGTCAGCGCGGGTGCGTCCGTGGGTGCCTCTATCCAGCCCACCTTTACCCTGCTGCAGACCGTGGGGTCGAACACGTATAGCCTCAGCGCTACCGCTCCTGCTCGGGCGGTCGGGAGCGCAACTGTCACGCCCACTGCTACCGAAGCGGTTGCCGGGCAGCAGGTCACCTTTACCTTCACGCTGCCGCCGGGGTGGACGTGCGGCAATGACGGCACCGAAGACCCGACTCGCGCCTGTGTGGCCGCGGACGTTACGAGTGGACTCTCATCTCCGGTCGTGAGCGTGTCCGACACGAACCTCTACGCTCCGGCGACCGTCACCGTAACGGGCCAGCCTAGCGGCGTGGGCCTCAATACGGTATCTCTCGACGTGCAGTACCATGGCGACGCCGACAACGCAGGCGACAACAACGCAATCGCTACTGATGTTTCGGCGACGTTGAGGGTTTGGATCGGCCTCAATGGGACCCTTCCCACGCCCACGTTCGCTGGCGGCAGCGCATCGTACCAGGTCGAGATTGCGAACCTCACGGGGCAGGATGCTTCGGCCGGCACGGTGGCCGTGACGGTCACCTTCCCGCCGGAGTTCACGAGCGCCACCGCGCCGAGCATTTCCGGCTGGAGCTGCTCCGCCAGTGGACTGGTGGTTTCGTGCACTTCGAGCGGTACCACCACGATTAACAACGGCGACACGGTCACGCTCTCGGGGTTCGCCGGCGTGCTGAGCCCGAACACCGGGAGCAGCTCGCGGTCCATCACCGTCCAGGCCCAGGTGACGTTCACGAACCTGATCTCCGGCCCGGTGACGAAGACGGCGACGAGGACTGACACTCAGGACAAGGCGGGCTCGGTGAGCGTGACGGCGAACCCGACCGTCATCCCGAGCGCCGGCTCCTCAGTGGTCCAATGGACCGTGAGCGTTTCCAACGACACGGGAAGCTCGGTCGCCGCCGCAAACGTCTCCTTCCAGTTCAAGGCGCCGCCGGGCACGCTCGCGACGAACGTCGTGCCGGCTTCCGGCTGGTCCTGCACGGTCGCTGACGCCGAGACGGTGAACTGCAGCCGCACGGCGTCGCTCGCGACGGGTTCGACTTCGGTCGGCACGTTCGTGACGCAGGTGCCCGCGAACGCCTCGGCGACCATCGTCACGCGGACGGCCACGGCCACCCTCGGGCTCACCGTCGGCTCGACGACCTACACGCTCCAGGGCTCGGCGAACGCGCTCCATCCGGGCACGGGCCAGCCGAACGTCACCTACAACCTCGTCTTCGGCTGGAACCTCATCACCTGGGGCGGCCAGACGACGGCCGTGAACGGCCCGAACGGGCTCGGCAGCATCGTGGCCAACGTGAGCGCGGTGTACACGTTCGACGCCGCCGCGCAGACCTGGCTTGCCTGGTTCCCGGGCGGTGGGCCGGCGAACACGTTGACGACCCTGCAGCACGGCACGGCGTACTTCGTCTACGTCACCAACCCGGCTGGGGTCACGCTGACCGTTCCGGCGGGCCCGTAAGCAGCCTCGATACGCCTTGGCGGGGGGAAGACGTCTTTCCCCCCGCCAAGGAGGCGGGGATTGGGGCCCTCCGTCCGGCTGCGAATCGGGAGGCCTAACGAAGGAGGAATGGAACCATGAGCGTGATGCGAACCGTGCCTAAGGTGCTGGTGGCGATGGTGACGGCCGTCGGCGTGGCCGCGGGCGCGTGGGTGTTCGGCGGCTCGGTGGCTTCGGCTCAACCCGTGCCGCCAGCTGTCTTCTCGGGAAGCGTGACCATCGGCGGGAACCCCGCTCCGGCGGGGACCGTGGTGGTGGCGTACCTCGGGAACACCGCCTGCGGGACGACGATCGTCAGCACCCCAGGCCAGTACGTGCTCCAGTGCGCCGGCGGCCAGGTGGGCGACACGGTCACCTTCACGGTGAACGGCCAACCGGCCGGGAGCGGCACCTGGAACAACACCCAGCTGAACACGGTCAACCTGGTGGTGGAAGAGCGCACGCCGACGCCCACGGCGACGCCGACGCGGACGCCCACGCCGCGGGCGCCGCGGACGGGCTCCGGGATGGAGGCGGACGGCGGCACGGCGGGCGGCGGGATGCTCCCGCTGGCCCTCCTCGGCGTCGCCCTCCTCGGCCTCGGCGCTGCCGGCGCCGTGGCGGCCCGCCGCGCGCGGTAGCGGTACCGCACCAGAACGCCGAGCTCCCCCTCCTCGGCCCCCGGCCGGAGGGGGAGCTCCTTTTCGCTCCTCGGGTCCCTCGGCCCTGCCGTGGCCTGGAGCCCGCGGACGAACCGGCAGGGACCTGGCGAAGCAGCGGGGGACGGTCGAATTTCGGGTAGAGGAGGGAATCCACCCGAGGAGCGCTCCGTGCAGAAGATCACCGTCCCGCGCCTCGGCATGTCCTGCCCCGGCGGGCTCGTCGCCGAATGGTACGTGCCCGACGGCGGCACCGTGGAGGAGGGCCAGCCGCTCTTCCGCCTCGAGGCGGAGTTCGCCGCCATCGACGTGGAGGCGGAGTGCGCCGGCATCGTCCGCCACCGCGTCCCCGCTGGCATACCCCAGTTCTCGGGGGACATCGTCGGGGTGATCGTCGCCCCCGGCGAGCCGATCCCGACCGACGAGGAGCTGGCCGCCCTCGACGCGCCCCGCGGCGCAGAGCGCGCCGCCGGCGCTGAAGCGAGCGCGGCGAAGGGGAAGGGCGGCGCCCGGCCGGACGTCCTCCCGCCCTACGAGCCGCCGCGGGAGCCGGTGCCGCTCCGCCCCCGCCGCCGGGCCGAGCCGGCCGAGGTGCGGCCCGGCGGCCTCTGGGAGGCGATGGCGGGCGGCGCGATGCCCGGATTCGCCTGGGAGCCGGAGCCGCCGACGGCGCGGCAGGAGGCTGCCCCGCCGGCGGGGGCCCCGCCTCCGGAGCCCCGAGCGGTGCCCGCACCCGACGCGGCGGCACCGCCCGCACCCGAGCCGCGCGCGGCGGTCGAGGAGGCCGAGGAGGACCTCGCGGCGGCCGGCGAGGCCACCCGCGAAGGACGGCCGGCCGGCCGGGAGGCGGCGGTGGCGACGGCGCCCGAGCCCGCCCCCGCGCCCGAGCCGGCACCGGCCCCCGAAGAGGAGGTTGTGGCCGCCGCTCACGGGGAGGAGGAAGAGCCGGCCGGGGAGGCCGCGCCGCCACAGGGCCCCGAACGGGGGACGAGGGCGGCCGCTTCGGTCGCGCCCGTGCTGGAGGGAGAGGCGGCGGGGGTCGCGCCGGCTGGGGGGCCTGGGGAGGGGGCGGGTTCCCCGCTGACGGATGGGCGGGGCGTGGGGGGAGAGCCCCCGCGCCCGGAGTCGCGGCCGGCGGCGGCGCTCCCCTGGGTCGCGCCCGGCGGGCGGCACGCGGTCCGCGCCACCGTGGCCCTCGACGATGCCCACCGGCTGGTGCGGGCCCTGCGGCGTCAGGGGGTCGCTTCGGCCACGGTGGAGTCGCTGGTGGCGTGGGCGATCGTCCGCGCCCTGGCCTGCGAAGGGGCGGCCCAGGCTGCAGTGGCCATCCACTGGCTCGCCGACGGGAGCTGGTCGGCGTACGAGGGGAGCACCCGCCAGCCGTTGGCGGACGTCGCCGCTGCCCTGGAGGGGCGGGGCGCCGAGCCGCCGGAGGTGCGGGATGCGGTCATCGTGGCCACGCGGGGCACGTCCATCGAGGAGGTGTGGGCGGGCGGCGAGTTCGGTGAGGTGCCGGTGGTTGCCCTCGGGGCGGAGCGGTGGGAGCCGGTGCGGGCCCGCGGTGGCGAGCTACAGTGGCGCTTCGTGGCCACGGTCACCCTGTCGCTGCCGGCGGAGGCGCCCCTCGCCCAGGCCGCCGCGCTGCTGCGGCAGGTGGCCCGCTCCCTCGAGCGCCCCTTCGAGCTGCTGGTAGCGTGAGCCGGGAGGGTAGGATGGCGGAAGGAGATGTGCGGACGATGACGGCGGTCGACCAGCGCACCATCCGGGCGTACGACCTCGGGCTGACGAACTTCGAGGACGTGCACCGGCTGCAGCAGCGGCTCCACGAGCAGCGGCGGGAGGGCCGGGGTGCCGACGTGCTCCTCCTCACGGAGCACCGACCGGTCATCACCCTCGGGCGGAGCCACCCGGTGCCCAGCCTGCGGGTGGACGAAGCGGTGGTACGGAACTACGGCATCGCCATCGTCCCCACGGAGCGCGGGGGGAACATCACCTACCATGGTCCCGGGCAGCTCGTGGCCTACGGCATCGTCGACCTCCGCGCCTGGAACATCAGCGTCGTCGATTACGTCTCCGGCCTCGAGCGGACGGTGATCGGCGTGCTGGGCGACTGGGGCATCCGGGGGGAGCGGCGCGAGGGGATGCGGGGGGTCTTCGTGGAAGGGCGGAAGGTCGCCTCGGTGGGCATCTACGCCCGCCGCTGGATCACCATGCACGGCGTCGCCCTGAACGTGGACCCGGACATGGGGCACTGGAGCCTTATCAACCCCTGCGGCATGCCCGACATGGAGGTGACGAGCCTCGCCGCCGAGGTGGGGAAGGCGGTGCGCATGGCGGAGGTGAAGGAGTCGTTCCTCCTCCACTTCGGGCGTGTCTTCGATTGCCGGGTCGAGGTGGCGGAGGTGCGGCGGAGGGCGGCGCTCGGCGGCGCGTGAGGGGCCGGCCTCGGGGCGTTCCCCGATTCTTCCTCCTCGGCGGGAACTTCGGCGGGCCTCGGGGCGTTCCTTCGGAGGGAAGCCGCCGAAAGGACGCTGCCATGGCCGACCTGATGCACGCCGCGGGGCTCTTCGCCGCCGTCTACCTGGCGCTCATCCTCATCCGCTTCGCTTGAGGAACCGACCGGGACGCTGCCCCTGGGGCGCTCCCTGGGCAGAATGGAGGCGGATGGGGACGATCTTCGACGAGCTGGTGGCCGAGTACCCGGTCTGGTGGATCGACGTTCTCGGGGAGCACAACCACATCGGCGGCATCGAGGCCACGCGATGGCTGCTGGCGCGGGCGCGGCTGTCGCCGGGGGCGGCGATGCTCGATGCGGGGGCGTTCGTGGGCGCGGCTGCCCGGCTCGCCGCCCGGGAGACGGGGGCCCGCGCGGTGGCGGCCGACATCAACCGCGACTTCCTGGCGGCGGGGCGCTCCATGCCCGGGGGCGAGTTGGTGGAGTGGGTGACGGCCTCGAACGCGCGCCTGCCCTTCCGCGACGGCAGCTTCGCCAGCGTCTGGTGCCTCGACAGCGCGGTCGTCCCGAAGGAGCTGACGCGCGTGGCCGCGCCGGGCGCCACCCTCTGCCTCTGCTGCGAGGTGCCGGTCGACGGCCGCGGGGGCATGGAGGCGTTCCTGCAGGAGTGGGAAGCGCTGGGCTGGCGCCTGGTCGCCCACAAGCCGCTCAGCCTCGAGGCGACGGAGGCGTGGCGGCGGGCCGAGAACCTGCTGGTGCGCCACCGGCCCCGCTTCGAGGAGCGGTACGGGAAGCGGGGATACCTCTTCGCCCTCGATACGCTCGCCGACCTCGTCCGCGCCTACGAGTACGGGGAGCGGGGGCACGGCCTCTTCGTGTTCGAAAGGACGGGGCGGTGAGCCCTTACGCCTGCGGTGTCCCCTCGGCGGGCCTGCGGAGCCACTCCGTCCAGGCGTAGGCGGCGAGGGCGGCGACCACGGTGAAGCCGAGGAGCACGCCGGCGAGGATGGCCAACGCGTCGCGGAGGGCGTCGCCCTTGCCGGCGAAGGCGGCCCACACGTCGGCGCCGGTGGCGACGAGGAGGAGCGCCAGGAGGGCGAGCGCCGGGGCCGCGGCGGCCCACGCCCGTCGGAGGAGGAGGGCGGCGAGGGCGATCCCGGCTGCGGCGTAGAAGGGAGCGGTCGTCGGCACGACCCAGTCGCGGTGGGTGTGCCAGCTCGCCCGGGCTTCGAAGGCGAGGGCGATGAGGCCGAGGCCGAGGGCGGTGCCGAGGATGAGCGCGGCGTTCGCCCGGAGCAGGTCGCGCCAGGCGAGCTTCGGAGGGGCCGGCTTCGCCTTCGGGTCGTGGAGGGCGTGCTCCTTCTGCGGTTCGAAGGGGGCGGGAAGGGTGAAATCGGCCATCGCCCGCCGATCTTCGCCCGAAGCGCGCCGGAGGGCAAGCGGCGTCAGGGGACCGAGGGGAAGAGGAGACGGGCGAGCTCGGCGAGGGCGTCGACCACCGAGGGGCCGGGCGCCCGGAGGAAGCGGCGCACGTCGAGGGCGTAGACGCGCCCCGCGGCCACGGCGGGCACTCCTGCCAGGGCGGGGTCCCGGAGGACCCAATCGGCGAGGCTGTTCTCCCCGGCGGGGATGACGAGGATGACCTCCGGCCCGAGGGCGGCGGCGTCGCCGGGCGAGGTGGCGGCGAAGCCGGGCAGCGGCGCGCCCGGTGGGGCGTCGGCCATCACGTTCACCGCCCCGAGGTAGTCGAGGAGGTTGCCGATGTAGGTCTGCCGGCTGGCGGCGTACAGGTCCCGCTCGGCACCGGTGAGGACGAGGACGCGGGGGGCCCGCTGGTCGGCGACGCGCGTGCGGATGGCCTCCGCCTGGCGGCGGATGGTGTCGGCGACCTGGGCGGCGCGCTCCTTCCGGCCGAGCGCGTCGCCCAACGCCTCCAGCGCTTCGAGCACGTCGCCGTAGCCGTTCACGTCGACGAAGAAGGTCGGGTAGGGGAAGGCGTCGAGGTCGCGGACGAGCCCGGAGTGGAAGCGGGCGTCGGCGATGACGAGGTCGGGGGCGAGGGCGGCGATGGCCTGGAAGTCGGGCGAGAGGGTGCGGCCGATGGCGGTGCCGCCGCCGGCGGGCGGGGCGTCGCTGGTGGCCGCCACGGGCTCGAGGCCGAGGGCCGTGAGGAGGTCGTAGGCGGTGGGGCTCAGGGCGACGACGCGTCGGACCTCGGAGGGAAGCCCGACCTCGCGGCCGAGCATGTCGCGCACGGTTCGCGCCGGCGTGGCGGTCGCCGTCGGCGCCGCGACGGTCGGGGTGAGGGTGGGCCGCGGGGCGACCGGCGGGCCTTCCTCGCCACAGGCGGCCGCCGCGAGGAGCAGGATGGCCGCGGCGAGGGGCGCGAGGGGCCTCACCGCCCGCCCTCCCCGACACAGCCCGGCGGCGGGAGCAGCCCCCAGGCGCGGAGGAGCCGCACGGCAGGGGTAGCCGGCAGGTCGGCGAGCTCGCGGAGCGCCGCCAGGGCCTCGGGCGTGTCGAGGTCGAGGGAGAGCCAAGGGTCGTCGACCAGCCGCACCGCCATGCCCGCCCCTCGGGCCGCCTCCGCGTGGCGGCGCCCGCTCTCGGGGCCGTAGGCGAGGGGGAACCGTCCCGGCGGTCGCAGGAGCATCGCGTTCGTGCCGCCGTCGCGGCTCACCGCCAGCGTGGCGGAGGGTGGGGGCGGGGCCTGGCTCGCCAAGGCGGCGAAGGGTGCGCCGGTGGCCAGGGGGAGGTCGGCCAAAGCGATGAGCAGCTCGCCGCCGTCGATGAGCTCGATGGCGCGCTCGAGCTGCGCGTTCAGCCCCTCCACCTCGGGCGTCTCCTCGATGACGGTCGCGCGGTCGGCGCAGGCGGCGGCCACCTTCATGTCGGAGGTGAGGACGAGCGGTTCGAACCCCGCCTCGCGCAGCGCTTCGAGGACGCCCTCGAGCATGGCGAGGGTGAGGGCCTCGCGGCGGTCGGTGTCGAGGAGCGACGCCAGGCGGCCCTTGGCTCGGGCGAGGGGTGCGACCGGCACGAGGGCGGGCGTGCTCATGGGCGCCGGGCCTGCCGGGCCGCCTCGAGGGTGGCGCGGGCGAGGGCGGCCTTGGCGGCGTCGTCGGTCATGAGGGTCGGTACGGCGGCGCACCGCATCCCGAGGGCTTCGATTGCCGGCGAGAGGTGGGCGTCGGCTTCGTCGATGACCATCACGTCCACCAGGCCGCGGTACAGCCGGGCGACGCCGAGGGCGGACACCTCGTGGCCCAGGGCAGCCAGCATCGCCGCGGCCGGCCCTTTGACGGCCTGGCCGGCGATGATGGGGCTGACCGCCGCCCGGACGGCGGCGGCCCCTGCGATGGCGTCGCGGATGCCGGGGACGGCGAGGATCGGGCCGATGCTCACGAACGGGTTGCTCGGGGCGAGGAGGATGGCGTCCGCGGCGGCGATGGCCTCGAGGACCCCCGGCGCGGGACGGGCCGCTTCGATGCCGGCGAAGCGGATGGCGAGGACGCGCGGCTCGGCGGCGCGCCGCACCATGTACTCCTGGAAGGGAAGCTCGCCCTCGGAGGTGGCGACGCGCGTCTCCACCCGCTCGTCGCACATGGGGAGGATGCGGCAGGGGACGCCCCAGGCGCGGGCGATGTCGGCCACGACGGCGTGGAGCGGGTGCCCCTCGCGGAGGAGCCGGGTGCGGTGGAGGGCCGTGGCCAGGTCGCGGTCGCCCAGGTTGAACCACCGCTCGTAGCCGTACCGCTGGAGGGCCTCCACCACGTGGAAGGTGTCGCCCGCGAGCCCCCAGCCGGTCTCGGGGTTCACGGCTCCGGCGAGGGCGTAGATGACGATGTCGATGTCCGGCGAAACCCGCAGGCCGAGGAAGTCCAGGTCGTCGCCCGTGTTCGAAACGACGGTCACGGCGGAAGGGTCGGTCACCCGGACGAGGCCCTGGAGGAACCGGGAGGCGCCGACGCCGCCGGCGAGGACGACGATCCGTTCGGGCGGAGCCATCGCTCCGCATTCTAGGCAGGCGCCCGCTTGCCCGCCTGTGCGGCGCCGGCGAAGATACGCGGCGTGGCCGCTCCCGCAGCGTTCGACCGGCTCCGGACGGTGGTGCGCCCCGCCCTTCGCCCGCTGAAGCGCCTTGTGGAGACGGCTTCCCTCGCCCGCCTCTGGTGGGCGTACTGGACCGACGGCATCGACGGCGTCGCCATCGAGCTGCGGAAGCTCCGCAGCGGGCATGCCCGGGCGCTGCGCGCGTTCGGGGCGCGCATCGCGCCGAGCGCGGTCCTCGCCGGCCCGCTCACGGTGGTGAACGCCCGGCGCGACTTCTCGAACCTGGAGGTCGGCCCGGGCGCGCACGTGGGGCAGGAGGTCTTCATCGACCTCGCCGACCGGGTGGTTATCGGTGAACGGGCGACGGTGTCGATGCGGTGCTGCCTCATCACCCACTTCGACGCCGGCCGCAGCCCCATCGCGGAGGTGCGGCCTCGGCGGACGGGGCCGGTGGTCATCGAGCCCGGGGCATACCTGGGCGCGGGGGTGACCGTGCTCCACGGCGTGACCATCGGCCGGGAGGCGCTCGTGGCTGCGGGAGCGGTGGTGCGCGAGAGCGTACCGGCGGGGGCGCGGTACCCGCCGAAAGCCGGTAGCGAGGCGCCGTCGTAGCATTGGCTTCGCAGTGGACGTAGCAAAGAGGAGCCTGGTGGCCTTCGTGGCCCGGGTGGCGGCTGTCTTCTTCCTCGCCGCGGTGAGCGCGGTGGCAGCGCGGTCCCTGCCCGTCGACCAGTTCGGGGTGTTCCGGACGGCGGCCACTGCCATCGGGGCGGCAGCGAGCATCGGGGGGAGCTTCGCCGCCTCCCTCGGCTACTTCGTGGCGAACCGGCGGCACCCCGAGGGCGAGGTCGCCTCCAACGGGATGGTGCTGGCAGGCGGGCTCGGCCTTCTCGCCCTCGCCGCCGGAGCCTCGGCGTGGGCGTGGACGTCCTGGGAGCACCGGGACCTGGCGCTGCTCGTCGGGGTGGCCGTGTTCCCCATCGTCGGCCGTTTCGCGGTGGGTGGCGTCTTCCTCGGGTCGGGGCGGATCGGATGGTCGGTGCTCGCAGTTCAGGGGTTCGGGGTGCCGGCGCTGGTGCTCTTGCTGCTGTGGGTGGTCGCGCTGGACCATCGCACCGGCGCGGACGCCCTGGCGACGTGGATCGCGGCCCAGTACGTCACCCTGGGCATCGCCGCCGCCCGTGGCTGGCGGTGGTGGGGATGGTTCGCCGCGCACCGGCCCGACCCGCGCCTGATGCGGGCCATGGCTGCCTACGGCGCGGTCACGGGTCTCGCGGGCGTAATGACGTTCCTTAACTACCGGGTGGACCAGCTCCTGGTGGCCGGACTGGACGGCACTCGGGGAGCGGGGTTGTACGCCGCCGCGGTGAGCCTGGCGGAGGGGCTCTGGATCGTTTCGGCCTCGGTGGCCGTGGCCACCTACGCGCCCATCGGCTCCGGGGAGCGCCAGGAGGCGGCCGAGCTGACGGCGCGGGCCGTTCGGCACACGCTCATCGTCGTGACGCTCCTCGCCGTTCCCTTGGCGGCCGCGGGTGGCCTCGTCCTGGAGGGGATCTTCGGCAGCGCGTACGGAGAGGCGGTCTGGGCGTTCCGGATCCTCTGCGCCGGCACCCTGCTCTTCGCGCCGCAGGGCACGCTGGCGAACTTCTACTCGGTGCAGTTGGGCCGGCCCGGCATCGCCCTCGCGTTGGCGGCGGCCTCCACGGCGATCAACGTCGCCGTGAGCTTCGCCCTCATTCCCCGCTTCGGCTACGTCGGGGGGGCGTGGGCGACGGCGGCCAGCTACGCTGCCGTCTCCGCGGTTTCCGCCTGGCTCTTCGTGCGGCTCTCGGGGCTCCCGTTCCGCTCGCTGTGGCGCCCCGAGCCTGCGGATGTGGCAGCATACTTCCGCCTGGCGCGGCGGGCCGCCGCCCGGGCAGGCCTCGGAGCAGGCACGCGGCCGGCAGGGCAGAACCCGTGATGCGGCTGGCGGTCATTGGGTTGCCGTTCTTCGGGGAGCGCGTGGCGGCGTTGCTCGCGGAGGCCGGGATCGACGCCCGGTTCCTCCCGTCTCCGGTCGTGGAGCCGCGCCGAACGCCGTGGGTGCTGGCAGAGCTCGTGCGGTCCGACCTCGTCTACGCGATCGGCAGCCGCGCAGCGCGCGGCGCACCGGTCGACCTCCTCCTACGGCTGGGTAAGAAGGTGGTGTTGCATTGGGCTGGTAGCGACGTTCTCTTCGCCCAACGCGATGCCGAATCGGGCCGGCTTTCGCGGCGCGTCGCGGAGCGAGCGGTGCACTGGGCCGTCGCCCCCTGGCTCGTGGAGGAGCTGGGTGCCCTGGGCATCGCCGCCGAGGAGCGGCCGCTCCCCTTGCCCATCGCCTGGGGCGAACCCGTGCCCCTGCCCGAGACCTTCCGCGTGCTCGTCTACCTGCCCGAGCGTCCCTGGGAGCCGTACGACGTCGAGGGAACGCTGGCGGTCATGCGTGCCCTGCCCGACGTGCCCTTCCTCGTCGTCGGCGGGTACGTGCCGCCGGCCCCGCTTCCCAACGTCGAGGCCCTGGGGTTCGTTCCGAACATGGCGGAGGTTTACCGACGCACCAGCGTGCTCCTCCGCCTGACGCACCACGACGGACGCTCGCACTCGGTGATCGAGGCGCTCAGCTTCGGGCGGTACGTCGTCTGGACGTACGGTCTGCCCGGCGTCGTGCGCGTCTCGGGGCCGGCGGAGGCGGCGGCGGCGATCGCTCGGCTCCGGGCTGAGGCGCATGGCCTGAACGAACGGGGACTGGAAGAAGCAGCGCGCTATCGGGCGGAGGTGCTCGTCCCCGAGGCGGTGGAACGCTTGCGGAGCATCGTGGGATGAAGGGACGGCTGTGGGCGTTCCTCGCCTTCCGCGACCGGCGCGCCCGAGCGGCGGCGTTCTTCGCCTTCCTCGTGGCCGCCATCCTCTCGCCGAACGTGGGGATGCCCGCGGGGCTGCCGGCGATCCGCGCGGAGCAGCTCCTGCTGGTCCTCCTCCTCCCCTCCCTCGCCTGGTATCACTGGCGCGACCCCGAGGCCCGGCGCCTCAACTTCCTCGACGGTGCCTTCGCGGCCATGGGGTTCTCCTTCGCCCTCACCCTCGTCTACGCCCCGCTTCGCCTGCCGGGCGTGTCCTTCTCCCTTCGCGACCCCTTCGAGCTCGCCCGTTTGGCCGAGTACTGGCTCGCCTACCGCCTCGGCCTCTCCGCCGCGGTGTGGCCGGGCACGGCACGTGGTCTGTTCGCGTTCGCCGGGCTCGCTGCCCTCGGGGGCGGGGCGTTCGCCCTCGTGCAATACCTCGAGCCGGATGGCTTCAACGAGGCGGTCACGGCGGTCTGGACGCCAGCACGCCACCTCGACGCCCTGGACCGGACCGGTCGGGCTGTTGGGACAGTCGGGAACTCGAATTACTTCGGCTTGGCGAGCGGCCTCTTCCTCTCCCTCTGCTTAGCGGCGATCGTCCTGCGGACGGCGAGCAGGCGGTGGGCATGGCTGGCGTACGCTGGAACGGCCGCGGCGGTGCTCGGCCTCGTGCTCTCGCAGTCGCGGACGGCCACCTTCGCGACCCTGGCCGCGCTCGGCGTCGGGTTCGCCGCCCTCGTCCTGACGCGAGGGAAGCGGGCCGCCTACCTGCCCGCGACGGCGGTGGTGCTCGTCGCCGCTGCGGCGTCCATCGCCTTCGTCGAACTCGTGCCGCCCGACTTCGGCAGCTACCACGCCCGCTTCGCCCCGCGCGAGCTCACGGAGGGCTCCTCCCTTGGCATCCGCCTCTCCCGTTGGCGCTCCATCTTCGCCGGGTTCTCCGAGGGGGGCCCGGCGTTCTGCGAAACCGGGGAGGTCCCCGGCATTCCGCCCGAGCGCGGCCACGAGCCTGCCGCGGCGGAGTCCGGGGCCGACGCGGCCGCCCGGGAGCGGGATGCCCGGCGGAAGGCCGACGTCCAGGCCGTCGCCCGGGCGATCCTCCGCTCCTACTGCGACCGCCGCCGCTGGCCCGTGGACGAGCCGCTCGCCGAGGTGCTCGTGCCCCGCTACCTCGCTGCCCTGCCCTCCGACCCCCTGACGGGTGAGCCGTACGCCGCCTACGTCGCCTCGGGAGGGTTCACCGTCGTCGCCCGCCTCGAGGACCCGGGCGACCCCGAGGGCCCGTGGTACACGGTGGGCACGCTCCCGAACATGGTCCTCAACCCCAGCTTCGAAAGCGGCCGGGGCAACCCTGACGGGTGGAGGGCGATCCAAGGCGCCAGCGCGGCCGTGGTGTCCGGCGGACGGTACGGCTCGCGGGCAGCGCACCTCGTCGTCCCTCCGGGCGGGTTGGTTTACCAGAACGTCGTCTTCGAGTTCGCCCTCCACCGGCCGTACGCCGTCGGCATCTGGGCGAAGGCCTCGGGGGAGCGGCCGCAGTCGCTGCAGCTCTACCTGGCGGGTGATTTCGCTGACGGCCCGCGCCGGGACCCCTTCGTCACCCGCGAGGCGGAGATCCCCGCCGACGGCGCCTGGCACCACGTCGGCCTCACCTTCGAGACGGGCTCGGTGCGCATGACGACGTTGCAGGTCATCCTCCGCGGCAGCGGCGGCGCGCCTCTCGAGGTGCTCGTGGACGGGGCGACCCTGAACGAAGGGCCCCTCCCCCTCGCCTTCCCGACCGCGGTCGACGTCGACCCTGCCCGCCTCGTTCCTGGTGACCTGCCGACGTTCGCCGACTCCCCCCTCCTCGGTGTCGGACCGCGGAAGGATATCCAGCTCGGGGCGGTGGACAACGAGTACGCCCTCTTCCTCGACCGGTACGGGCTGGCGGGGACGGCGGCCTACGTCGTGCTGCTCCTGGCGGGAGCGGTCGTCGGCTGGCGGGCGTACCGGCGGTCGGCCTCGACCTGGGGGAGCGCCGCCGGGTTCGCCCTCGCTGCCTCCTTCGCCCTGCTGGCGGTCTTCAACGTGGCGGCGGGCAGCTTCTACCATTTCCAGCTCATGGCCATCGTGTGGGGGTGGGCTGGGGCGGCCGCTGGCTTCGCCTCGGCCCCGTTCCAGCCGGGAGCTGCTCGTTCTTTCGAGCTGGCGGAGGTTTCCCGTGCCTGACCGCCCGCATGTCGCCGTGCTCACCTCGGTACACCCCCCGTTCGACACGCGCGTGTTCTATCGCGAGGCGCGGAGCATGGCTGCCGCGGGTTTCCGCGTCACGCTCCTCGCACCCGGCGCTCCCCGTGGCGAGCGGGAGGGCGTCCGCCTCGAGCCGCTCCCCTCCTGGGGTGGCCGCGCCGGTCGTCCCCTCCGGTGGCCGGTGCTCCTCTGGAAGGCCATGCGGCTCCACGCCGACCTCTACCACCTCCACGACCCGGAGCTGCTGCCCTGGGGCGTGCTCCTGCGGCGGCTCACGCGGCGTCCGGTCGTGTACGACTCGCACGAGTACCTGCGGGAGGACATCGAGAAGAAGCACTGGATTCCGGGGCCGTTGCGGAGGCCGGTGGCGCGCTTCGCAGCCGCCGTCGAGCGCTGGGCGGCCCGTCGGCTCGACGCGGTGGTGGCGGTGACCGAGGAGATGGCCCAGCGGTTCGCCGCCGTCCAACCCCGCACGGTGGTGGTGCGGAACCTACCCGAAGCGCCGCAGCGGGAGCCGGTGTTCGAGGGCCGGCCGCCGGTCGTCATTCATTCTGGATTGATGAACGCGGAACGCGGCCTTGGCATGCTCCACGCGACAGCAGCTGTCGTGGCCGCGCGGTATCCTGCTGCGCGATTCCACATCCTCGGTCCGGTGGAATGGTGGGGTCTCCCTGCAGCGGAACGGAACCGGACGGAATCGGAGTGGGAGGCGGTCGGCGTTCGGTTCCTGGGCACGGTGCCGTATCCCGAGGTGCCGTCGTACCTGGAGGGTGCGGCGGTCGGCTGGCTTCCGCGGGACCCGGCCGCTCGGAACAACCTGCTCGCCTGGCCGAACAAGCTGGTGGAGTACATGGCTGCCGGGCTGCCGATCGTGGCATCGGACCTGCCGACCCAGTCCCGCGTCATCCGGGAGGTCGGTTGCGGGCTCGTCGTTCCGGCGATGGACCCCGAGGCTCACGCGGAGGCGATCTGCTACCTCCTGGAGCACCCCGAGGAGGCGGCGGCCATGGGCCGGCGCGGCTTCGAAGCGGCCCGAACGCGCTTCTCGTGGGAAGGCGAGGCGACGAAATTACAGAAGCTTTACACGTCGCTGCTGGGATTGGGGGAACCCCATGATTGACCGTGGACTCGGAGGAACTAGGATGCGAGCCATGAGCATCAACAGTCGGCGAGTCATCGCGTGGGCGCTGCGTGCGGCGGCCGTGGGCGCGCTGGCAGCGCTCTTCCTCGGACGGGAGCATCCGACGCCCACGATCGCGCTCACCGGGCTCCCTTCGGGCAGCGAGAACACGAGTGTCCACGTGCAGAACGTCGGGAACGCCCCCGCGACGATCGCGATGGACCTGTACACGTCGGGGGGTCTCCAGATCCCCGGGGCGAGCGAGGTCCGGACCAACGTCCCGCCCGGAGGGACGGTGCGCCTCTCGCAGGCGGTGAACTCGGGGCTCGTCCCGGGCTTCCGGGGCGTGGGCGTCGTCTCCTCCGACCAGCGCGTCACCGCCGTGCGGGTGACGGAGGTCATCGATTGGTTCCGCCCGACGGCGAACATGTCCTACTCGATCGCAACCGCCGGCGGCACGGGTGGCCATCGGTTGGCGTTGCCGATCGTGTTCAACGAGCTGCTCACGGCGCACTGGAACAGCCGGATCACGGTCGCGAACGTCGGCACGCAGACCGCGTGCATCCGGGTCACCTACTATCGGATCCCGGGGATCGGCGGTGCGACGCCGCCCGGCCCGG
This sequence comes from bacterium HR29, assembly GCA_002898215.1. Taxonomy (GTDB): domain Bacteria; phylum Chloroflexota; class Dehalococcoidia; order Tepidiformales; family Tepidiformaceae; genus HRBIN29. Next base: position 172,820 of record BEIF01000003.1, read on the forward strand.
CGCCCGCGCCGGTCGTCGACAACGGCCCCGGTGGAAGCGGCTGCTCGTCGGGCTACCCCGTTCCGGTGGCTGGCCAGATCATCTTCGGGCGTGAGCCCGGCTATACCCGCTTCCCCACCAGCACCGACAACAACCAGATGGCGGCAGTGGTCGAGGTCCTGAACCCGAGCCCGAACAACCGGGTCACGGCTATCGTGGACCTCTACCGGGGCGACGGGAACCGGCTCTTCGGGTCGTACAACGGCCTGGTGGACGAGGGGCCGTCATCCACCACCGACGACGTGGGCACGGACGTCATCGTGCCCATCGCGCTGAAGTCGAACAGCGGGTTCTACTCGGTCATCGGGGTGATGAACCTGGACGGCACGCCCGCCGATGTGAACATCGAGTACTCCGGTCGGCTCTCCGACGGCCTCGGCGCGCCGCAGGTGCGCACCGTCACCCTCTCGAACGTGACGGACGTCTCCTTCCACTCCACCTACTCGAGCGGACCGAATGTCGACCTCGGGTTCATCGGTAGCGCCCGTGTGACGTCCTCGGCGCGCATCGCCGTGGTCGTGGTGCGTGGCAAGCTCGTCTCACCGACGAACCGGGTGAACGAGCCCATCTACACGGCGGTGAACGGCGTGCCCGTCGACCGCGGGGCGAACGCCTGGAGCCTTCCCATCATCTACCGCCGCTTCCAGCCCGGCCCGCCGCCCAGCTTCGGGTACAACAGCTGGATCCAGGTTCAGGTTCCCGACGGGGGCTCGGCGAACGTGACCCTCCGCTTCGTCGGCGACCCGACGTCCGGTTGTCCCATCGGCCCATACCAGTCGACGCACGTGGTAACGGGGAGCAAGGTCTTCTACATGAACCTGGACAACCCCGACAACGGCTTCGGTGGCGTGAACCCGACCTGCTTCTTCGGCGGCGCCACGGTCACGGCCGACCGGCCGGTCATCGTCATCGGCCAGGTCGGGGCGGACAAGTTCCCTGGCGGCGACGCCGAAGGCGTGTACAACGCGATCCCGTACTGATGCCGGTCCGGGCGGGAAGGAAGGAAACGAGCGAGCGCACCCGGGAGGGTGCGCTCGCGTCGCTCCCCCCCTTGCCCGAACGGCCGCTCGTCTCGGTCATCATCCCCGTACTCAACGAGGAAGCCACCATCGGTGCCTGCTTGGAGGCCATCGAAGCGCAAACGTACGACCACGGCTTCATCGAGGTCATCGTGGCCGACGGGGGGAGCACCGACGGGACGCGGGCCCTCGTGGCCGAGCACGCGCGCGCCTCGACCCTCCGCGCCCTCCGCCTAATCGACAACCCGGGGCGTACGACGGCGAGGGGTCTGAACGAAGCCCTGCGGGTGGCGGGCGGGGAGGTCATCCAGATCATCGGCGGGCACACGGTCGTGCCGCCGGAGTTCATCGCCGCGAACGTCCGCGCCCTCCGCGAGACGGGCGCCGCCGCGGTCGGGGGCGTGATCGAGACGCGCGGGCGGGGGCGCGTGGGCGAAGCCATCGCCCTGGCGATGTCCCACCCCTTCGGGGTCGGCGATGCGCGCTTCCGCATCGGCGGCGACCCCGGCCCGGTCGATACGGTACCCATGGCCGCCTACCGCCGGGCCTGCTTCGAGCGCCTCGGAGGCTTCCCCGAGGCCGACAAGGGTGAGGACGACGCCTTCAACTTCTTCGTTCGGCAGGCCGGCGGGATGGTCTACCTCGACCCCCGCATCCGCTGCGTCTACTACTGCCGCTCCACCTACCGCGCCCTCGCGGCCCAGTACTTCGGCTACGGGCGGGCGCGCGGCCGCGCCCTGGTGGAGCGGCCGCGGTCCGCCCGCGTGCGGCACGTCGTGCCCGCGGCAGCCGTAGGCGCGGGCGGTGCGGCCCTGGCGGCGGCTCCGCTCTCGGCCGCGGCTCGCTGGGCCGCCGGAGGGCTGAGCGCCGCCTACGGGCTGCTCGCCGCCGGGGCGGCCCTCCACGCTGCCGGGCGTCGCCGGGCCTGGAGCCTCGCGCCCCTGACGCTGCTCGCCTTCCCGGTGATGCACCTCTCCTACGGGCTGGGCACGCTCCTCGGGGCGGCCGAAGCGGCGTTCCGCCCCCTCACCCTCGGCCGGCGCCGGTCCGTCCCCTCGCCAGCCGCTCCTCGATAGCCGCAGCCATCCGCTCCGCCGCCCTGCCGTCCCCGAAGACCGGCGGCCGCTCCTTTCCCCGAGGGGGGTGCGCGAGCGCCGCCCGGATACGCTCGGGGTCGGCCCCTGTGAGGACGTTCCACCCCAGGTCGACCGTCTCCGGCCACTCCGTCGTCTCACGGAGGGTGATGCACGGCGTCCCCGCGAGGTAGGCCTCCTTCTGGAGCCCGCCCGAGTCGGTCACGACCACGGCCGCCGACCGCACCAGGCCTACCATGTCGAGGTATCCGAGCGGGTCCACTGCCCTGACGTTCTCCGGGAGCCCGATGGCGGCGGCTGCCAGCGCTGCCCGCGTCCGCGGGTGCACGGGGAAGAGGAGGGTCGTGCCGCCGCGCACGCCCTCGACGATGGCAGCGAGGCGCCGAGGGTCGTCGGTGTTGGCAGCACGGTGGACCGTCAGCACACCGTACGGGCCCTCGCCGAGCCGGAAGCGCCGGCGGAGCGTCTCCTCGTCCGGGGCCCGCTCGGATGCTCGGAGGAAGGCGTCGACCATGATGTCGCCCGTGAGCACGGCGCGGTCGGCGAGCCCTTCGCGGGCGAGGTTCGACATGGCGGTCTCGTCGGGGGCGAAGAGGAGGTCGCAGACGTGGTCGGCCACGATGCGGTTGATCTCCTCCGGCATGGTCCGGTCGAAGCTGCGGAGCCCAGCCTCGACGTGGACGGAGGGGACGCCGAGCTTCGCCGCCGCGAGGGCACCGGCGAGGGTCGAGTTCGTGTCACCGAACACGACCACGAGGTCGGGGCGCCGGGCCAGGAGCTCCCGCTCGATCCCCTCCAGGGCGCGGGCGGTCATCTCGCCGTGCCGGCCCGACCCGACCCCCAAGTTCACGTCCGGTTCGGGGATCCCCAGCTCCGTGAAGAAGCGGGCCGACATGCCCTCGTCGTAGTGCTGGCCCGTGTGGAGGATCGTCTCGCGGTGTCCCCGGGCGCGGATGGCCGCCGAGAAGGGCGCCAGCTTGACGAACTGGGGGCGGGCTCCGACGACCGAGCAGATGTGCACGTGACAAGGAAAGCATGTCGGGCGCGCAGGTGCGACGGGAGCCTGCGTCGTGCGGTTGGTACACTGCGCCCGTGGCCGAGCTGCGCATCCCCTTCTTCCGGCCGTCGATCACCGAGGAGGACGTCGCCGCCGTCGCCGCCTGTCTGCGCAGCGGCTGGCTCACCAGCGGGCCGAACGTCGCCGCCTTCGAACGTGAGCTCGCCGATTACGTCGGCGCGCGCTTCGTCAACGTCGTGAACTCCTGCACGGCGGCCATGCACCTCGCCCTCCGCGCCTGGGACATCGGCCCTGGCGACGAGGTGATCACCACCCCGTACACCTTCGCTTCGACCGTCACGGTCATCCTCCACGCCGGGGCCGAGCCCGTCCTCGCCGATATCCGGTCGCACGACGGGAACATCGACCCCGCCGAGGTCGAACGGCGGCTGAGCCCGCGGACGAAGGCGGTCCTGCCCGTCCATTTCGCCGGCGAGCCGTGCGACATGGACGCCATCCTCGACATCGCCCGGTCTCGCGGGTTGAAGGTGCTGGAGGATGCCGCCCACGCGCTCGGCACGAAGTACCGCGGCCGGATGGTGGGCTCCATCGGCGATGCGGCCGCCTTCAGCTTCTACGCCACGAAGAACATCACCACCGGTGAAGGGGGCGCCCTCGCCACCGACGACGAGGCGCTGAGCGAGCGCGTGCGCGTCCTCACCCTGCACGGGATGACGAAGGATGCATGGCACCGGTACGACGCCGGCGGGAGCTGGCGGTACGACATCCAGGAGCTGGGGTTCAAGGACAACCTGCCCGACCCGGCGGCCGCTCTCGGGCGGAGCCAGCTCCGGCGCGCCGAGGCGCTCCGGGCCCGGCGGGAGCGGGCGGCGAGGCGGTACCTCGAGCAGCTCCGCGACGACCCCTACCTCATCCTCCCCGGCTTCGACCCGCGCAACCGCCACGCCTGGCACCTGTTCGTCGTCCGCGTGCGGGATGGCGCGCCGCGCGGCCGCGACGACGTCATTCGGGAGCTGGCCGCGCGAGGGATCGGAACGTCCGTACACTTCATCCCGGTGCACTTCCACTCGGCCTTCCGGCGGCTGGGGCGGTGGCGCGAGGGGGATTTCCCCGTCGCCGAAGCCTTCTTCCGGGGAGCGATCAGCCTCCCCCTCTACCCCGACATGACCGATGCCGAGGTGGACACGGTCTGCGAGGCCCTGCGTGAGGCCGTGAGGGGGAAGCCTGCACTGGCCAGCTGAGGGGTGCCGCCCCGCTAGCCGATGACGCCCTCGGTGGCCAGCCGGTCGAGCTCCTCCCCCTCGATACCGAGCTCGGCCAGGATCTCGAAGGTGTGTTCGCCCGGGTTCGGCGCTCGACCTCGCGGGCCGATGTCGGCGCCGTACAGCTTGAACGGCGTGGTCAGCGTCTCGTATGCCCCGTACCGCTCGTCCTCGATGGTCGTGAACCAGCCCATCTCCCTCGCCTGCCGGTCCTCGATGACCTCCGGCAGGGTGGCCACCGGCGCCCAGATGAGCCCGTACTCGTCGAGCTTCCGCGACCAGTAGGCGTAGTCGTGCTCGGCGAAGATGCGGTCGATTTCGGCCACGAGCTCGCGGCTGTGTTCGCGCCGGGCGAGGAGGGTGGCGTAGCGGGGGTCGGTGATCCACTCCTCCTTGCCGATCATCCGGCAGAAGCGCGGCCAGTACTCGGGGTCGGGCTGTGGCATGACCAGCAGCACCCACTTCCCGTCGCTGCACTGGTAGGAGTTCCAGATGGGGTTCGCCGGCTGGGTGCGGTCGTGCCGCGGCGGCTGCATGCGCGAGACGAGGGCTGCCTGGATGTCGCTGGCGATGGTCCACATCCCCGTCGCCTGCAGGGTCACCTCCACGTGCTGTCCCTTCCCCGTCTTCTGCCGTTGGATGAGCGCCGCGAGTACGGCTGCGAGGATGTTGAGGCAGGTGGTGTGGTCGCCCTGCCCGCCGCGACAGAGGGGCGGGGGCGACGGTGGCTCGCCCAAAAGGCCCATGATGCCGGTACGGGCCCAGAAGGCTGCGTAGTCGAAGCCCGGGCGCCAGGCGTCGGGCCCTCGCGTCCCGTAGCCGCTGAACGAGCAGTAGATGATGTCGGGCTTCACCGCCCTCACCTTCTCCTCGGTGAGTCCGTACTTCTCCCGCCGCTCCTGGATGAGGTTCGTGATGAAGACGTCGGCCGTCTTCGCCAGGCGCAGGACCAGCTCCGGGCCCCCGGGCCGGTCGAGGGCGACGGTGATGGAGCGCTTGCCGCGGTTGTCGAGCTCGAAGGCGTAGTTCGTCTTGAAGTCGAAGTCGACGAGTGCCCGGAGCACGAATCCCCGGAAGACGTCGCCGCCGGGGGGCTCCACCTTGATCACGTCGGCGCCGAGGTCCGCCATCAGCGCCGCCGCGCTCGGCGCCGCGAGCCAGTTCGCCACCTCGACCACACGGATGCCTTCGAGCGGTGCCGTCATCTCCCTACCTCCACGAAGGGGAATTCGGCGACCGATTCTACCGCGTGCTCAGCCCACCCGGTCGAGGAAGGCGCGTACCTCGGCGGCGAACTCGTCCGGATGTCGCTGCCAGTACCCCGGCTCGGGAGCGATCCGCACCGTGCAATCCGGGACCGTCTCGGCCAACAGGCGGGCAGCCCGCACCGGGTGGAGGCCGTCGCCCTCGTGGGCCAGCACGAGGGTCGGCGCGCGGATGGTGCGGTACGCCTCGGGGTCGTGGATCGGGGCCTGGAGGAGCCCGCGGATGGCATGGACGATGGTGCGGGGGTTCTGGGCCCGGAGCCAGGCGGCCCGCTCCTCCGCCTCCTCGGGCGTGGCGGCGAATCCGGGCATGTTTTTCGCCAGCTCCGCCGTCTGCTCCAATCCGTAGGCCGCGATGGCCGCTGCCAGCAGCTCGAGGGCCTGGATGGCCCGGTGCTCGTCCTCGCCGCGGAGCGAGGGCGGGCCGAGCGGCGGGGGGACGGCCAGGACGAGCGCCCGCACCGACTCCGGCCGCTCGACCGCGGCCCAGAGGGCTGCGCCCGCGCCCATCGAGGCGCCGCCCAGCACCGCCGGTGCGTCGCCGAACGCCGCCGCCAGCCGCACCATGTCCTCCCCGAGCGTGTCCCAGCGGTAGGCGGACGGGTCCTCCGGCCCTTCCGACTCCCCGTGCCCGCGGGCGTCGAAGAGGAGGAGCCGCACCCGCTCCAGGATCGCGCCGAGCGCCCCGCCGGCATCGAACTGCTCGATCCGGCCGAGCAGCCCGTGGCCGAAGACCGCGAGCGGGCCCGCGCCCCCTACCCGGTACCGCAGCCGCAGCCCGTTGACCTGGGCGAACCCCTCCTCGAAGAGCACGGGGTGAGTGTAGCGCCCGCTCGCATCCGGCGGCGCGGGCTCGCTTACGCACCGGCCCCGCGCCGGTCGCAACACGGGCGGTTGACGCGCCCTTCCCGGACGCGTATTGATTAGCCGAATCCTAAGGGGGCGTCGCTCGCCCGGAGGGTGCGGAGATGAAGTTCCACTGGTTCCACCTCATGCCCTGGCCCTACCTGCCGGACGACTTCCAGCAGAAGCACCGCAGCGTCTGGGTCGACGTCGACTACAACCTCTTCGACCCCGAGAAGGGGCACCACGTCTACAACGAGTACCTCGACGAGCTGGAGTACGCCGAGAAGTGCGGCTTCGACGGGATCTGCTGCAACGAGCACCACTCGAACGCCTACGGGCTCATGCCGAGCCCGAACCTCATCGCCGCGGCGCTCGCCCGCCGGACCGAGCGGGCCGCGCTCGTCGTGCTCGGCAACTCCATCGCGCTGTACAACCCGCCCATCCGCGTCGCCGAGGAGTTCGCCATGCTCGACATCATCTCCGGGGGGCGGCTCGTGGCCGGCTTCCCCGTCGGGACGAGCATGGACACGAACTTCGCCTACGGCGTCACTCCCGCCACCCTCCGCGAGCGGTACTACGAGGCGCACGACCTCATCCTCCAGTGCTGGACCCGCAAGGACACCTTCCACTTCAACGGGAAGTACACCCAGGTGCGGTACGTGAACCCGTGGCCGCGGCCGCTCCAGCAGCCGCACCCGCCCATCTGGATCCCGGGCGGCGGCTCGCTGGAGACGTGGGACTGGACCACCGAGAAGAACTACGTCTACTGCTACCTCTCCTACTTCGGCTACATCCGCGGGAAGACCGTCATGGACAGCTTCTGGCGCCGGGTGGAGGAGCTCGGCGGCGACGACAACCCGTTCCGGGCGGGGTTCCTGCAGCTCGTCTGCGTGGCGGATTCCGACGCCGAAGCCGAGCGGCTGTACGCCGAGCACGTCGACTACTTCTACAACCGCTGCCTGCACGTCTACACCGGCTTCGCCGACGCTCCCGGCTACCGCACGCTGAAGACGGTGCGGGCGGGCATCCGCGCCCAGGTCGGCGCCGCGGCTTCCGCCCTTCGCCAGAACCTGACCTGGAAGGACTTCGTCGAGCAGGGGTACGTCGTAGCCGGCAGCCCGGACTCGGTCGCCCAGCAGCTCGAGGAGGTGATCAAGGGGCTCCGCGTCGGCCAGCTCATGTGCCTCATGCAGATCGGGAACATGCCGAAGGAGAAGGTCCTCTACAACACGAAGCTCTTCGCCGAGAAGGTGATGCCGAAGCTCCGCAACATCTGGAGCGGGTACGAGGACCACTGGTTCATCAAGCCGCTTCCGCCGGAGAAGCGTGCGAAGGTGGGAGACATCCGCGAGCCGGTCATCGCCTGACCGTCATCGAACCTGAGGAAGGAGCACCATGGCTATCGAACCGGAAACGATCAGCGTCCGCGACGGGATGTTCAAGCCGCGCGTCTACCGCGCGGGGAAGGGCGAGCCCCTCCTCTGGCTCCACGGCGCCGGGGGGATGGCGCAGGGGTTCACGCCGGACCTGGAGGCGCTCGCCGAGCGGTACGAGGTGATCGCGCCCGTCCACCCCGGATGGGACGACACGCCGGGGCTCGAGCACCTCGATGACGTCCACGACATGGTCGTGTACTACCAGGACTTCTGCGACGCGATCGGGCTCACGTCGTTCTACCTCGCCGGGCACTCGCTGGGCGGGATGTTCGCCGCCGAGCTCGCCGCCGCCCGCCCGGACATGGTGCGGAAGCTCGTCCTCGTCGCGCCCGTCGGCCTCTGGATGGACGAGACGCCGGTGACGGATATGTTCATCCTCCTCCCCCAGGAGCTGCCCCAGTACCTGGTGGCGGACCCGTCGAACCTCCCTCCCGCGCTCCAGGAGCTCTTCCGCCCGCCCGCGGACGCGGACGAGATGGCGGAGCGGATGTACCGGCAGATCGCCAACTTCGCCGCGACCGGGAAGTTCATCTGGCCGATCCCGGACAAGGGGCTGAAGAAGCGCATCCACCGCATCAAGGCGCCGACGCTCATCCTCTGGGGCGACGGCGACCGCCTCGTCCCGCCGGCCTACGGCGAGCTCTTCCACCGGCTCATCCCGAACTCGCAGCTCGCCGTCATCCCCGGCGCGGGCCACCTCCTCCCGCTGGAGAAGACGGAGGAGTACGTGCGCGAGGTGACCGCCTTCCTCGGCTGAGCGGACCGGCCGTTGGGGGTGAGGGCGCCGGCTCGGCGCCCTAGACGGGCTGTGCGGGTCCGGCTCCAAGGCGCGTGCAATTGACCCCACTGGCCCGGCGCGAGGGAGCGGGCCCGTTCCAATCTGCCTTTTCACCCCGCGAGCCCGGAGAGGACCCGGCTCGACGGACCCCGGAGCAGGGAAGAGTTGGCATGGCCGGCGGTACCGGGCGGCTTAGGCCGAAGGCGCCGTGCCCGGCTTCGAACCCGCCTGGCCGCCTCGACCCGCGGCGTTCATCTGCGGCGCTCGCGGAGGGCGAGGCCGAGGACGCCGGCCGCGGCGGCAGCGATCGCGGCCCAGAGCGCCGCGGCGGCCGCCCACCCGCCGCTCCCACCGCCGGCCGCCCCGGTCCCCGTCCGCGGCGGGGCTGGCGTCGGGGTCGGCGTCGACGTCGCGAAACCCGCTGCCCCCTCGTCCGGAGCCGCGGCGGACGTGGGCGTCGGAGTCGGGCTTGGCGTCGGGGTCGCGGTGGGCGTCGGGGTCGCGGTGGGCGTCGGAGTCGGCGTAGGCGTGGACGTCGGCGTCGGGCTTGGGGTCGGGGTCGCGGTCGGTGCCGGCGGGGTAGCGGTCGGCGTCGGCGTGGGGCTCGGCGACGGGGTGACGAGCGGCTCGTAATAGCAGATCTCGATGACAACGTCCCCTTCACCGATGACCTCGCACCAGGACCGGCACACCGTCGGGTCGTCCCGGTTCAAGCCCAGGGGCGTGCAGTTGTCGACAACGACGGTCCCAGACTGGGCCTCGACGCTCCCGGTGCCGCCGGCTGCGGCGGCCGCCAGCACGCCGAGCATCGCCAACCCGAGGGCCGCTACCACCACTCGAGCACTCATCTCGGAACGAGCCTCCGCGCGATTCGAGCGATCGGCGCAAATGTAGGCCCAAGGCTCGCATGGAGCAAGCGCGAGTTTGCAGCCTCTGCGCAGCGCAGGGGGAACCCGTGCTGCTCCCCGAGGGCGTCCGGCCGTGCGTGGATTCGAGGTGCGTCGGACTGGACGAATCCCGCGGCTCTCATGCACGGCACGACGGCCGCCCGCAAACACCGGTCTCCGGCTACCGCCGAGCCCTCCGGAGCGCGCCGGCCCCGCTACCGCCGGGCGCGGGCTCGGCTCCTTGCGCATCGGGGCAGGGAACAGGGTTCTCGACGCGTGGCCCGGGCCGGCTGATTCCACCATCGAAGCCGGGCGCCGCGTCGGCCCCGGTGGCCACATCGGCTGCCACGATGGGCAGCGCCCGAGGCTCGACCGTCCCCGGCGCGGGCCCGCGGAAGCGGGCGCGGAACGCGGGGCTCCTCCACGCCGACGCCGCTCGCCTCCCTCTTCGCGACGGCAGCGTCGAGGCTGCCGCCATCGGGGCGGTGCTCGGCCGGGTGTCGGACGACGTGGCTGCGCTCGGCGAGCTAGACCGCCTGCCCCGGCCCGGCGGGATGGGCTCCTCCGCCGACACGCTCGCCGACGCCGATTCCGCCACCCGTGACGGACCTCGAGGGGCCTTGTCAGGCCCTCGGCTTCGAGTCGGGGAAAACGGCCGGGCTCTCCCGTTCCACGGTCCGCTTTCGAAAGCCAGCGGGACCTTCCCCGTCCGCACCCTTGCCGCGCTTGTTTACCGCTCGGTATCGTTATCGGGACCGCAGGGATGCAGGACTGCCGAGGGAGGTCGAGCGTATGTTCCCGAGCACGATGATGGACCTGCCGCTCACCATCCAGAACATCCTCTGGCGGGTCGAGCGGCTCTTCTACGACAAGCCGCTCGCGACCTACGACGAGGCCGGCAACGCCACTCGCTCCACCTACGGCGAGCTCGTCCGGAACGCCAACCGCCTGGCGAGCGCTCTCGCGAAGGAGGGAGTCCGCCCCGGCGACCGGGTGGCCACCTTCGGCTGGAACACCCAGCGCCACCTGGAGTGCTACTTCGCCATCCCCTGCATGGGGGCGGTGCTGCACACCCTGAACGTCCGCCTCTTCAGTGAGCAGCTCGAGTACATCATCAACCACGCCGAGGACAAGGTCATCTTCTGCGACCGCTCGGTGCTGCCGATCCTCGAATCGTTGGCCGACAAGATCCCCACCGTGCAGCTCGTGGTCCTCATGAACCAGGGCCCCGAGCCGACCGGGAAGCTGAAGCGGACGGTCGACTACTTCGAGTTCCTCGCTTCGGGAGACGACCAGTACCCCTGGCCCACCCTCGACGAGCGGGCCGCGGCCGCGATGTGCTACACCTCCGGCACGACGGGCAATCCGAAGGGGGTCGTCTACAGCCACCGCTCCACGATGATCCACTCCCTGGTGGCTGCCCTGCCCGATGCCGTCGACATCTCCGAGTCCGACGTCCTCATGTACGCCGTGCCGATGTTCCACGCCAACGCCTGGGGTCTCCCCTACGCGGCGGCGATGATGGGTGCGAGCCAGGTGTTCCCCGACCGGTACCTGGACGCCGAGCGCATCGTGAACATCCTCGAGAAGGAGCAGGTGACCATCTCGGCTGGCGTGCCGACCGTCTGGATTCCCGTCCTCAACCTGCTCGACCGCACGGGGAAGAAGCTCCCGGCGCTGAAGAAGGTGCTCTGCGGCGGCTCCGCGGCGCCGCCGGCCCTTATCGCCGGGCTTCGCCGCCACGGCATCCACCTCGCCCACGCCTGGGGGATGACCGAAACCTCGCCGCTCTGCTCCCTCAGCCGCATCCGCTCGACGATGGACGGCTGGAGCGAGGACCGGAAGCTCGAGGTGATGGCGAAGCAAGGGGTGGTCGTCCCCACCGTCGAATGGCGCATCGTGGACCTCGACTCGGGGAAGGAGCTGCCCTGGGACGGAAAATCCTTCGGCGAGCTGCAGGTGCGGGGGCCGTACATCACCGGCACCTACTACAACGACCCGACGGCCAGCGAGAAGTTCATGGACGGCTGGCTGCGCACCGGCGACGTCGCCACCATCGACCCGCTGGGGTACGTGCAGCTCGTCGACCGGACGAAGGACCTGGTGAAATCGGGCGGGGAGTGGATCTCCTCCGTCGAGCTCGAGAACCTCATCATGGCCCACCCCAAGGTGCTCGAGGCGGCGGTGGTGGGGCTCCCGCATCCACGCTGGCAGGAGCGCCCGGTGGCGGCGGTCGTTCCCAAGTCCGAGCACAAGGGCGACCTCACCGCCGAGGAGCTCCGCGCCTACCTCTCCGACAAGGTCGCCAAGTGGTGGCTGCCCGACGAGATCGTGTTCGTGGAGGCCATACCGCGGACGAGCGTGGGGAAGTTCGCCAAGAGCCAGCTCCGCGAGCAACTGAAGGAGATCGCCGAGCGCTGGGCGGCGACGGCTACGGCGTAACCCCTTGTGCCTCTGGTCGTAGCCCCCTCCCCCGAACGCCCGGGGGAGGGGGCTCGGTTCCCTCGGCCGAACGGCGGTTCGCCTCCCGCCGACCTCCGCCGCGGCCCAGGGCCGAGCCTGGCCGCGAGGGGCGGGCCCGGGAAGATTCGGCGGAAGCGGAAGGTGCGGCCGGATGGGGTGGTGCGGCTCAGGTCAGGAGGTGGGGTCGTCGCGGTCGACCAGCTCCACGGCGTCCCCGGGGCGGATCACGCCCCCTTGGAGCACCCGGGCGTACACCCGGCTCCAGCCGGGATGCAGGGCGTGGTGGATGCGGTTGAAGTCGCCGCCGAGGAAGCTCCCCCGGATCGTCTTGCAAGGGGTCGTGAAGCGGGTGACCTCCACCAGCACGGAGCTTCCCAGCCGGAGCCGGCTTCCCGGCCGTACCCGGTCCCAATCGAGCCCGCTGATGGTGACGTTCTCGCCTGCCGACCCGGGGGCGATGGGATGCCCCTCCCGGCGGAGCGCTTCGATCCGCTCGAGCGAGTAGAGGCAGAGCGCCCGCTCGGGCCCGCCGTGGTTCTCGGTGTCGTTGTGGCCGTCGCCCTCGATGCCGAGCGGCCCCACGCGCGCCTCGCTCACAGGCAGCTTCGGCACGCCGCCGGGCGAGACGTTGATCTGCGTGATCCGCCCCACGTCCATGCCGGGAAGGGTAGCACACCGGCGCTCAAGGAACGGCCGCCCCCGCCCGATTACCAGGGTGTGGCATGGGGACGCACCGCGTGGATCGACGTGACCTTCTCGACTTCGTCCGCGACGACGGGCTCGAGCTCCTGCTCCTGAGCTGTCCCGACGCGGTCGTCGTCGCCGGAGAGGGCGATTCCGTCATCCTCTTCTCCGGCTCGGCCGAATGGCTCTTCCGCTCCGACCCCCCCGCCGTGCTGGGCAAGTCGGCGAGCGACTTGTTCGCCCCGGGGGAGTTCGACCGCATCCGGCGTGCGGTCGAAACCGAAGGGGCGGTGCGCGGAATGGCCGTTCGCGGCCGCCGGGCCGACGGCAGCGAGTTCCCCGCCAGCGTTTCGGCGGCTCGCCTCTCGGACCGGTACGGGGGCGCCGCCGTCGCCATCTTCGTGCGCGACCGCACCGCCCAAGAGGAGCTCGAGCGTGAGCTCTCCGAGCGGAACGAGCGCCTCCGGGGGCTCGTGGTGCGGTTGAACGAAGCTGCCCAGCGCGACCCGCTCACGGGGCTGCTCCACCGCGGTGCGGGGCTCGCCCGCGCGGAGGAGGCGTTCCTCGAGGCGCGCGCCGCGGAGCGCCCCTTCGCCGTCGTCCTCTTCGACCTCGACCACTTCAAGGGGATCAACGACGTCTACGGCCACCTGGTCGGCGACCGCGCCCTCCGGCGCCTCGCGAACGTCATCGCCGAGCACACCCGCCGCGGCGACATCGTCGCCCGGTTCGGAGGCGAGGAGTTCATCCTCTTCCTGCCCGCGGCGAACCGCGAGGTGGCTGCGGCTGTGGCGGAGCGGGTCCGCACCGCCGTCGCCCGTCTGCGCTTGGAAGTGGAGGGGCTCCATCTGGCCGTCACGGTGAGCGCCGGCGTCGCCTCCGTCCCCGAGTGCGCCCCGACGCTTCTCGAGGCGATCCACGTCGCCGATACCCGCCTCCTGGCAGCGAAGCGGCTCGGAAGGAACCGCGTCGTTGCCGAGGATCTCGAAGAAGGAGACCAGGCCGCATGACGAGCTGGACCGGAACCGACGAGCGTGGCCGCGTGCGAACCATCGTCAACCGTACGACGGAGCTGGCGCCCCTCAAGGTGGTGGCCGCGAAGGCCATCGCCCTGGCCGAGGACGAACGCAGCGCCGCCCTCGACCTCGCGGCGGTGATCAGCTCCGACCAAGCCCTCACCGCGAAGCTGCTCCGCCTCGCGAACTCGGCCTATTACGGCTACGCCCGCCGCATCTCGAACGTCCGCGAGGCGGTGATCCTCCTCGGCATGCGCACGGTCCGCTCCGTGGCCATCGCCTCGTCGATCATGGATGCCTTCCGCGTCCCCGAGACCGAAGGGTTCGACGTTGAGCTCTTCTGGGGACACGCCGTGGCCGTCGGTGTGGTCGCCGAGCAGATCGCCCGCGAAACGCGGGCCGCGCGCCCGGAGGACGCCTTCACCGCTGGCGTTCTCCACGACGTCGGCCGGCTGGCGATGGCCGTGGTCGAGCCGGACCGCTTCCAGACGATGGTCCGCCTCGTCGTCGAGAAAGGGATGACGACGCGCGAGGCCGAGTTCGCGGCCTTCGGCGTCTACCACTGGCAGGTGGGCAGCCGGCTGGCCCAGCGGTGGCGGTTCCCCGAGCCCCTCGTCGAGGCGATCCGCGAGCATGCGAAGAGCGACACCCGGTCGCTTTCCTCGCTTGCCGACGTGGTGGCGGCCGCCAACCTCGCCTGCAACAAGTTCGGCTACGCGGCCGGATTCGACTGGACGAACCGGCCCGAGCGCTGGCCGACGCTCGCCCTGTCGCCGAGGGTCGAGCGCGTGCTCGACGCTGTCCCCGGCGGGATCCACGCCCTGATGGAGCGGGCCCGTACCTTCCTCGTCAACGTCTCCTCGAGGCCGCCTCGCTGGTTCCGCTCCCCGCTCGCCGACGGTGCCGAAGAGGAGGAACAACCTGAACCAGGGACGGCGATCGATGGCGCAGCCTGATGCCCCGCTCCCCGACGGCCGAATTCTTCTCCCAGAAGGAGGCGGATTGGGGAGCGACGAGATGGACCCCGCCACCGATTCGGGAAGCAGCCGCCGGAAGGTGGTACTGCGGCTGGTGAGCCTCGCCCTCTGGGGCGCGGTCCTGGCGATGTTCGCCGTGCCTGCCGTCCGTGAGCCGAGCGCCGGCCGCGTGGCCACCGCCCTGCTCTTCGCCCTGCTCTTCGTGGCTGCCAACGCGCAGCTGGTGCTCGTCCGCTGGGCCGGGCATCGGCGCGTTCGGCAGCTCAACGCGAAGCTGCGGACGTCCGGGTACTTGAGCGACGAGTTCGACCTGCCGAACCGGAACTACCTGCTGGCCGAGCTGCGGCGCGAGATGCCGCACGCCCGCGAGCACGGCTCGCCCTTCACCCTCATCGTCCTCTCCCTCGACGACTTCGAGGGCATTCGGGAGCGCCGCGGCGAGGACTTCGCCCAGCGTGCCCGCCGGGCCTTCGTCGACGTGCTCCAGCGGGTCACCCGAGGGTCGGACTTCCTCGCCCACCTCGGCGGGGCGACGTTCGCCGTGCTGCTCACGGAGTGCACCAGGGAGCAAGCCTTCAACTACCTGAAGCGCGTGCCCGGGACCATCGGGGTCAGCGACGGCCGCCGCGTCTACGACGTCGGCGTGACGGCGCGTGTCTCCGAATACGACATGGAGTCGCTGTACGCCACCGATGTGCTCCGGGCCGCCGAGGAGGCGACGCCTCTCCGCCGCAAGGAAGAGCCCCGGCCCTGGGCGGAAGCCGCCTGACCGAACCTAGAGCAGCCGGACGGCCACGGCCGCCCCGACAGCGGCGGCGACGCTTCCCAGCACGACGAGCGTCGCCCAACGGACGAGCGGCGAGAGGCCCGTGCCGGGCACCGCGGCCAGGGCGCCGGCCCCGCCGCACTCCGCGATGACGGTGCGCGCTTCGGCCAACATCGACCGCGGCACCACGACGGCGAAGGCGCTGAAGGCGGGGAGGGAGCCGCCGCCTACGGCTGCGCCGATACCCTCCTCGTAGCTGGCGGCCGGGATGCCCGCCTCTTCCAGCGCGGTGAGCCAGAACGCGAGCGCCGCCGGGTCGCTCGTGCGCGCCACCACCACGCTGCCGCCGGCCGACGCCCCTTTCATGACGGGGAGGGCTCACCCACCTGGTGGAGCTTCAGGAAGTTCGTCACGCCCGAAGCGCGCACGGGGACGCTGGCCACCACTACCGCTTCCTCGCCCGGCTGGGCGAAGCCGTGCTGGGGCAACAGCCGGTCCACCAGCTCGAACATCTCCTCGATGTGCTCCACCCATTCGCCCAACAGCGGGACGACGGAGCGCGCCAGGTGGAGCCTCCGGGCAACCTGCGGCGACGGGGTGATGGCCACGATGGGAACGCGCGGGTACACCTTGCTCAGCAAGAGCGCCGAATAGCCGCTCTTGGTGAAGCAGGCGATGACCTTCATGTTCGCATCCGATTCCACGATGTTGCGGGCCGCCAGCGCGACCACGAAGGAGTGGTCGTCCTCGTTCGACCCCGGGAGCACCACCGGGATCTCGTCGAGGACGCTCTCGGCCGTGCGGATGATGCGGTCCATCATCGCCACGGCCTCCACCGGGAACCGCCCCACTGCCGTCTCTCCGGAGAGCATGAGGGCGTCGGAGCGGTCCCAGACGGCGTTGGCCACGTCGCTCGCCTCGGCCCGTGTCGGCCGCGGTGAGTCGATCATCGACTCCAGCATCTGGGTGGCGGTGATGACGGGAACCTTCTCCCGGGCGGCGGCAGCGATGATCCGCCGTTGCCAGATGGGCACCTCCGCCGGGCCGACCTCCACCCCGAGGTCGCCCCGCGCCACCATCACTCCGTCCGATTCGGCGACGATGGCGTCGAGCCGCTCCAACGCCTGCCGCCGTTCGATCTTCGCGACGACCGGGATTTCGCCGCCGGCGCGGAGCATCTGCTCGCGCACCTGGTGCAGGTCCTCCGGCCGCCGCACGAAGCTGAGCGCGACGAGGTCGACGCCGAGCTCGATGCCCAGCTCCAGCGCTGCCCGGTCGCGCTCCGTCAGCGGCGCCGCCGAGAGCTCGGCACCCGGGATGTGAACGCCCTTGTTGGGACCCAGCAGGCCCCCGTGCACCACCCGCGCCACCAAGGAGCCGTCCTCGCGCGACTCCGCCTCGAGCTCGATGAGGCCGTCGTCGAGGAGGATGCGCGTCCCGGGGCGCACGTCCTCGAGGAGGTGCGGGTAGGAGATCGTGAACAGCTCCTCGGTGCCGTGAACGAGCCGATTCGTGATGCGCACGCGCTGCCCGTCCACCAAGTTCAGCGGGCGGCCTCCCTCGGTGGGGCCGGTGCGGAGCTTCGGCCCCGCCAAATCGAGGAGGATGGCCACGTCCTTCCCGGCTGCTCGCGCCGCCGACCGGACGAGCTGGATGGCGCGCGCGTGCTCCTCCAGCGAGCCATGGCTGGTGTTCAGGCGGGCCACGTCCATCCCGGCGTGGATCATCGCCGTGATGGTCTCCAGGGAAAGCGAGGCGGGACCGAGGGTGCAGACGATCTTCGTCGCCCGCCTCACCGGCGCACCTCCGCGAGCGTGGGCCTCCGTGGACCGAGCGTCACGAACGTCACCCGCGGCTTCCGGCCGGCCTGCAGCTCCAGGATGGCCGCCGTCCGCTCACGGTGGTGGCCGCGCCGGCCGGCGGCGCCGGGGTTCAGGACGAGGCGCCCGTCCCGTTCGGCCGCCATCGCCCGATGGGTGTGACCCACCACCAGGACCTCCCACCCTTCGGGCGGCGCGTCCTCCTCCCGGTGGACCACGGCGATGCGGAAGCCTTCGGCTTCGAGCCAGGCCATTGCCGGAAGGGCGGCCGGCTCACCTCGACGGTCGGTGTTGCCGCGGACGGCCGTTAGGGGCGCGAGCTCCCGCAGCCGTTCGAGCACCCCCGGGCCCACGTCGCCCGCGTGGATGATGCGGGCGCAGCCGCGCAGCGCCGCGAGCAAGGGAGCGTCGGCGCAGCCATGGGTATCGGCAATCACGCCGATGCGCATCGCCCTCCAGTGTACGCCGCGGGCCGTCGGCGGCGCGTTCCGCGCCCTTTTACACTGGCGCCATGCCCGACCGCGAGGGCGCGCTCAAGGCCCGTGAGTTCCTCTTCCTCTGCGAGGACCTAGCGCTCGCCGGCTTCGATGCTGGGGCCGCGGGGCTCCAGCGGCGGGTGATGTGGACCATCCTCCAGTACTTCGCGCACCGCCCCTGGGTCCATCTGGAGCTGCAGCCGCAGGTCTCCCGCGGCATCGTCGAACTCGGCCTCCACTTCGAGGGCACCCTCGAGGCGAACGAGGCCGCCGCTGCCGAGCTCGTCCCCCGCCCGGGCCCCATCCTTACCCGTCTCGGAGATGCCTGGGAGTTGGAAGTCTGGACCCCGACCTGGCGTCGCTTCCACCGGACGTTTCCCTTCGAGCGGCTCACCGCGAGCCTCGCGCGCGCAGTGGCCGGCGAATTCCGCGCCCTCCTCGAAGCCGGCGCCGAGCTCCTCCCGGTGCTCGAGCGCGCAGGGGAGCCGCTGCTCGTCGCGGCCGCGCCGGGTCGGGCGCAACCCCACCGCCCCCGCCGTCGCCGGCGGTGAGGGCTACTGGCTCCCTACCGGCTCCCGGAACGTCGTCTCCACCCGGGCGGCCATGTCGAAGAACTCCTGGAACGTCTGGTTGAAGCGGTAGAAGAGGTCGCGCCGGTGGTAGTCCTTGCTTCGCGCGAACTCCTCCTCCCCCGCGAGGTCGAGGGAGTTGAGCGTCCACTCCGCCTGCGCCCGGCCGTGCTGCCGGATGTTCTCGATCATCGCCTTCCACCGCTCGTACGGCTGCACGAGGACGAAGTCCAGCTCCTCGGCGCGGGCAGCGTCGATCTCCCGCACGTCCTTCACTTCGAAGCCTTCGAAATCGATCTCGAAGTACCGGTCGCCGACCTGGACTCCCATCTGTGCGTCGCAGGTGCCGAGGCGCTTGAAGCTGTCGGACCGATTCAGCGCATCGGCGAGCGCGCGGAACCATTCGACGGACGGAAACTCGGGCATCGGGCTCCCCCACCTACCACGGACTGCTCTGCTCGACGGAACGAGGGGAGTCTACCGCAGCGCCGATGCCTCTGCCAGACTCCGTTCAGGGCCGTCCGGGACCGCACACCACCTCGAAGCTACGCTGGGCCGACTGCCCTGCCCCGTCGAAGACCCGGACCAGGCCGGAGAGGTCGTTCGGGCCGATCTCTTCGATGACGCCGACCCAGGTGTCCTCGGAGAGGCGCGAGAGCGCGACGCTCCGCTGTCCCACCGTTACGGAGCCCCCGATGACCCCGAAATCGTCGGCCGCGGCCACGGTGACCACCACTCCCGTGCTCTGCTCGCCGAAGCAGACCGCGGCTACCGCGTCGATGCGCGGCGGCCCGCCGATGTTCGTTACCTGCACGTCGAGGTCGCGGGAGCCCGCCGGGCCCGCATCGATGCGGATTCGGCCGGTGAAGAGGCCTTCGCCCGTGCCGGGGAGCCGTTCCGGGTCGACCACGAGCGAGATGGGAACCGAGCGGGAGCCGGGTACCGTCCCCGATGTCGGGGCGGCGGCGAGCCAATCGCTGCCGAGGACGACCGCCACCTGGAAGACGAAGCCGCAGCCGCCCCTGTCGGCCAGGGTGAGGTGGCCCAGCCAGTTCGTCGCCGGACCGATCTCCAACACCGGACCCTCGGGTGTGATGGAGAGCTCGGTGGTGCATGGGGTCGGCGTCGGTGCCGGCGTGGGCGAGGAGGTGGGGGTTGGCGTCGGGGTCGGGGTGGCGGTCGCGGTGGGCACCGCCGTCGGTGTCGGCGTGGCTGTCGGCACCGGCGAGGGCGTCGGCGAGGGGCTCGGCAGGGTGCCGGCGGCGCCGGCCGCTGGGGTCGGCGCCGGAGTCGGAGAGCCCGGTGGTGTCGGGGAGGGGACCGGGGGCGTCGACGTCGGCGTTTCCCCGTCGCCGGCGAAGAACGGCAGCACGGCCGGTAGCTCGGGCGGGCCGTCGAAGAGCCCGGTGCGGAAGACCGAGACGGGGCTTCCGGGCACGAATGCCAGCAGCCCGAAGAGGAGCGCCCCGGTGCCGAGCAGTGCGACCGCGGTCGAGACCCGTCGGCGGAGGCGGAGCGGAGCTTCCCCGCCCGACGCCTCCTCCTCGCAGGCGCGGAGGCCGCCCTCCTCCGCGGCCGCGCGCAGCCGGGCCAGCAGCCGCTCCGCCAGCCCCGGTGGTGGTTGCACTGGCGCCAGCGCGCTGAAGACGAGCAGCGGAGCCAGCTTCTTGCGCCGCTCGTCGCATTCGGGGCAGCGCTCGGCGTGCTTCTCGATGATTCGCTGCACCGCGGGCGCGAGGGGGAGCGTGACGTCGGCCAAGGCTGCGGCGAGCCGCGGGCAGGCGGGCCGCTTCGCGAGGTACGCCGCCTCGATCGCCCGCCGCACCGCTTCGCGGAGGCGGTGCAGCATCACGGCGGCGTTGTTCCGGGAAACGCCGAGCACCTCCGCGATCTCCGCCGGGCCGAGCCCTTGCCGTACGTGTAAATCGAGCAGCGAGAGCTGCCGGGGGTCGAGCGTCCGCGCCGCCTCGTCGATGATGGCGGCAGCCTCCTTGGCGGCGGCAGCCTCCGCGGGGTCGGCGAACCGGCTCTCGTCGACCACCGTGAAGACGGGACTTTCGTCGTCGGAGGGCTCCAGAGGAACGAACCGCCGCCGAGACGCCAGACGGTTGAGAGCCGCGTTCCGCGCGATCGCGAAGAGCCAAGCGCGGAACTGCCCGGGCTCCCGTAGCGAGGCGAGCGAACGCATGGCCTTGAGGAACGTGTCCTGCGTCACGTCGGCCGCCTCGTCTGGGTCGCGCAGGAGCCGGACCAGGAAGTCGTAGATGGACGGGAAGTACGCCTCGTACAGCTCGGCGAAAGCCGTCATGTCGCCGGCTCGCGCCCGGAGGACGGCGTCTCCGTCGGGAACGGCCGTCAGCTCGGCGCGCTGCATCCTGGCTCCTCGCGCAACCGTGTCTCGAGAGGAAGACCGGCGAACCGCCTTCGCATTACAGAACGCCCGAGCCCGCACGTCCGTTCCATCGTTGGTGCCTCACAAGGGGTAGGAGCGCGGCGGGGCACGCCTCGGCTCCCGGGCGAAGAGCGCCGCGAAGGCGAAGCCGAAGAGGAAGCCGCCGATGTGGGCGAACCAGGCCACGCCAGCATCGGGGGTGGCGGCATCGCCGAGCGTCGCGAACCCCGCCAGGAGGTTCTGTAGGAACCAGATTCCGATCATGACCACGGCCGGGATGGGGATGGGCACCAGGAAGAAGATGAACACGGGCACCAACACGTGGATGACGGCCGTGGGAAACATCACCAGGTAGGCGCCCAGCACACCCGCGATGGCGCCGCTCGCCCCCACGACCGGGACGAGGCTGTTGGGGTCGATGGACGCCTGCACGACGTTCGCCGCCGCGCCCGCAAGGACGTAGAAGGCGAGGTACCCCGCGTGCCCGAGCCGGTCCTCGACGTTGTCGCCGAAGATCCAGAGGAAGAGCATGTTCCCGACGATATGCAGCCAGCCGCCGTGGATGAAGAGGGAGGTCAGGATGGTGAAGAGGATGGCGAGGCGGTCGCTCCCTTGGGGCAGGGTGCCCGCCACCGCGTCGAAGAACTCGCGCGGCTGGAAGCCCCAGCGGCAGTAGAAGGCGTTGACCTCGGTGGGCTCCGCCAGGAATCCGTAGCACACCCCCTCGGTCTGGGCGCGAAGCTGGGCGAATCGCTCGAGGCGCGTGGGCGCGAGGTCGGCTGCCAGGGTGAGGGTGTAGAGGAAGACGAGGATGTTCACCCCGATGAGGGCGTAGTTCACCCACGGGAGGCTGCGCGTGCGCGGAGTATCGCCGACCGGGATCACAGCAGCGCGGCTCCGCGGCGGGCGGCCAGCATGGCGGGGCGCTGGCGGCGCACCATGCCGCGAGCATACCAACCCGGCGTGCTGCCGCGTAACTCAGGGCCGGGCCGCGACCGGAGCAAATTCTCCGTAAACCGGCCCGATTCGGGGTTTTCCGTATTCCCTCTAACACGCCCAGCACCTACGTTCGGGGCGGACCGGCGGGGCCCCCGCCCCGAAAGCCGCCGGTTCCGAGGTTCGGCGATGCGACTCCGCTGGGCAGCCGGGGCCCTCGGCGCGCTCTGCGTAGCCGCCACGCTGGCGGCCCTCGCACCCTCCGTCCGGGCGGTGGTGAACTGCGATACCGCCCGCGCGGACCTCGATGCCGGCGAACTCCAGATGCTCTCCCTCGTGAACAGCGCCCGGCAGCAGGCAGGTGTGCCGCCGCTCCGCCCCTCCTCGGCCTTGAACCGGGCCGCTGCCTGGATGTCCGAAGATATCGCCCGAACCGGGAACTTCTCGCACACCGATTCGCTCGGCCGGAACCCGTCCCAGCGGGCGCGGGACTGCGGCTACCCCTGG
This sequence comes from bacterium HR29, assembly GCA_002898215.1. Lineage (GTDB taxonomy): Bacteria > Chloroflexota > Dehalococcoidia > Tepidiformales > Tepidiformaceae > HRBIN29. The sequence goes on from BEIF01000003.1 coordinate 195,070, forward strand.
GGCGCGGGCGAGAACCTCGCCCGCGTCTCGACCTCGCCCCAGGTGACCTTCGAGGCGTGGATGCAGTCGCCCGGCCATCGGGCGAACATCCTCGCCGGCTTCTACACCGTGATCGGCGTCGGGCATTTCCAGGGAGTCTGGACGCTCAACTTCGGCACCGTCGACGATTCCGGCGTGTCCGCTTCGCCTTCCGCCACGCCGACGCCGACGCCCACTCCCACTCGCACGCCGACGCCCACTCCCACTCGCACGCCGACGCCCACTCCCACACCCACCCCCGGTCGTACGCCCACCGCGGTTTCAGTGCCCCTCCACCCCGGGTTCAACCTGGTGACCTACGGGGGACCGCCAGCCTCGCCGCCCGCCGCGCTGGCGAGCGTCGGCAGCGCCCTCGTCGGTGTCTACCGCTGGGATGCCGCCTCCGGGACCTGGGAGCGGTACCTCGAGGATGCCCCGACGTGGGTCAATACCCTCGCACTCATGCGGCCCGGCGAAGCGTACTTCGTCGGCGTGGCCGCCCCGGCTGTCTGGACCTTCGAGATCGGGCCGTGAGTGCGCCGTTTTCTTCGACGGAAGTAGGGTTTCCCCGACTTCGACGGCGCGACGGTGCGGGCTAGCATCGGCCTGCACGCCATCGGTGCGCGACGTCAGCCGCGGCAGGTATCCGCGTGGGCAGCGACGTTCCCAACTCGAGAGAGAGTAGCGACGACAGCGTCGCAGGCCCTGGCTTCCGCAGCGCTGTCGCGCTGACGCTCGGCCTCGCCCGGGCTCTCGCCGGTGCCGATGCTGCTTGGGCCGCCTGGCTGGGCGACCGCGCGCAGGTCGAGAGCGCCTTCGACGCGCCGGACCCGCCGAACGCCGCCGCGGCCGCATCGTGGTCGCGCCTGCTGACGAAGCCGCGGCTCGAGGCGCTCCTCCACGCGGCGGCACACGGCCTCGACTCCGGGGAGTGCTCGGGAGCGCTCAGCGACCTCCTTCGATTCGGCGGATTCGCTACCGGGATGCTCTCACCGATCTCCGGGCCGGATGGCGCGCCGCGAGGCGTGCTCCTCCTCGCCCGGCGGGCGCCCGGCCCGCTCGACGCTACCGCTTCCACCGTGGCGGAAGAAGCTGCCACCGTGCTGGGCGAGCTCGTGCGGGCATCGACCGCCAGCAGCGAACTCCTCCGACTCCGCAACCGGGCGACGACGCTGGTCGAGATGCTCGGCTCGCTCGACCCGCGGGCGAGTCCGGAGGCGGTCGCGAGCGCGGCGGCGCCGGTTATTCGCCGCCTCTTCGATGCCGACCGCTGCCTCATCACCCGCGTGCGTGGCCCTGTCCGCGAGGTCATCGGGCTCGACACGGGTTTCCCGGACGACGATGCCTGGGTCGGGACGGTCGAGCCGAACACGGACCTCGCGTGGCTCGGGCTCGATGGTGAGCGAGGCTACCGGGTCGTCGGGGACCTGCGCGACGAGTCCCCCGAGGGGGCGCCGCGCTACCTCCCGGCGGCAATCGCGGCCGGCGTGCGCAGCGTCCTCCGGGCGCGCCTGGGCCCTGCCGACGCTCCGCTCGGCATCGTCTCGCTGGCTTCACGACATCCGAACGCGTTCACCGAGGCCGACGGTGTCCAACTCGAGCGCATCGTCCGGCCCCTTGCCCTCGCCCTACGGCTGGCTGCCGCCAGGGAGGAGGCGGAGCAGCGCGCCCGCCGCGCTGCCGACGCGAACCGCCTCGTCGCCCGCATCGCCGGCGCGCGGTCGCAGGAGGAGCTGTGCTCGCTGCTGCTCGGCGAGCTGCGGGCCCTCTTCGGTGCGGCCTACGCGGAGGCGGTCTGGCTTCCCGCCGACGGCGCTCCTCCCTGCTTGCACGTCTCCTGCGAGTGGCTCGATGCCGAGGGTCTCCGCCGTTTGGTCGATGGCTCCCAGCTCTCGCACCACGGCCGCGCCCTCGTCTCCGACGCTAGCAAGGAACCCACCGGACACCCGCTCCACCGGCTGCTCGTCCTCCAGGGTCTGCGGAGCTGCATGCAGGTGCCGCTCCAGGTCGAAGGGAAGGTGCGCGGCCACGTCGCCGTCTGGCACACGCTAGCCGGCACCTTCGCCGAGGCGGACCTCCGCCTCCTGGAGTCGATCGCGGTTCCCGCTGCCCTTGCCCTCGCTCGGGCCGAGGTCGACGTCGCCCGGACCCGTAGCGAGGCGATCTATCGCGCTGCTATCGCCCAATCGCAGCAGCTCGTCTTCCTCTTCGAGCCAGAATCCGGGCGGATCGTGGAGGCGAACGAGTACGCGGCTCGCGCTTTGGGCTACGAGCCGGACGAGCTCGTCGGTCGCCCCATCGCCGAGCTGTGCACGACGCCGCCGGAGGTGCTCGGCGGGGACGTCCGCGAGGTGCTGGAGACGGGCGGGTTCGCCGCCACGGAGCGGCGGTACATCCGGAAGGACGGCTCTCACATCGTCGTCGACATCGTCGCCTCACGCATCGACGTGCCCGGCGGCAATCCGCTCGTGATCGTCTTCGGGCGCGATGTCTCCGACCGGCTCGCGGTGCAGCGCCAGCTCGTGCAGGCGCAGAAGATGGAGTCCCTCGGCCAGATGGCGGGCATGGTCGCTCACGACTTCAACAACATCCTCACCACCATCCTCGGCTTCGCCAGCATGTTGAAACGGTCGCCTCGCCTCAACCGGGATGACCTGGAAAGCGTGGAGCTCATCGAGGAGGCCGCCAGACGCGCGGCAGACCTCAGCGGTAGGCTGCTCGCCTTCTCCCGCGGCGGGCTCGTGCGGTACGGCCCGGTGGACCTCCGGGACGTCGTCCGCGACACGCTCCGCCTCGCCGAACCGGCGCTCCAGCGGCTCCGGGTCGAGGTGTCCTTGCCCGCCGTGCCGATGGTGGTCGAAGGCGACGAGGGACAGCTCCAGCAGGCGCTGCTCAACATCCTCCTCAACGCGCGGGACGCGATGCCGGAGGGCGGCTCCGTGACCATCGAAGGCTTCGCTGAGGGGGGAACGGCGTTCCTTACCATCGCCGACGACGGTCCTGGGATGGACGAGGAGACCCGCAGTCGCATCTTCGAACCGTTCTTCACGACGAAACCGCCCGGCCAGGGCACGGGGCTCGGGCTGGCGATCGTCTACGGCATCGTCCAGGCCCACAAGGGCACGATCGCCGTGGAGAGCGCTCCCGGTGCCGGGACAACCTTCCTCATCGCCCTCCCGTTGGCCGAGCGTCCCGCCCTGCCGGCCCCGGAGCGCCGACGACCGCCCGAAGGCGACCTCGTCCTGGTCGTCGACGACGACGAGCTCGTCCGTCGGACGACGGGGACGGCGTTGGCGCACCTCGGCTTCACCGCCGTGGAGGCGTCGAATGGCCGCACCGCCATCGAGCTCGTGCGGGCCCGCCCCGAACGCTTCCGGGCCGTCATCCTCGACCTCGTCATGCCCGGCCTCACCGGGGCCGACACGTTCCGGGGCATCCACGCCATCCGGCCGGACTTGCCGGTCATCATCTGCACCGGCTACGCGGCAGAGGCCCACCTCGACGACGAGCTCCGCCGGGCTGCCGTCGCCGTGGTCCAGAAGCCGTTCACGCCCGACCGCCTGCGGCAGGCGCTGGCGCGGGCAGGGCTCGGGCCGCCAGCAGCTCGGCCGACGGGGTGACGGCGGCGGGGGCGGTGCGCGCCGGCACCGCCCGGAGCATACTACCCCTGACTGCCTACATGGAGGCCCCCCGATGTCTCCCGAAGTCACTCTCCTCTCCCACTCTCCGGACCCGCTGCGGTCCCTGTACCTGGCCTACCGCACCTGCTACTCGCAGCTGACGCCGCAGGAGCTGGCGCGGCGCATCGAGAGCGAGCGTATCTCCCGCGAGGAGATGGCGCGCTTCGTGGAGGAACGGCTGAAGACGGGGCATGTCTCGCCCCTGGAGCAGGTATGGTTCGAGTTCCTCATCTCGGGCGTCTCGCGGGCGTTCTCCCACCAGTTCGTACGGCACCGGGTGGGCGTCTCGGTGGAGCAGCAGTCGCAGCGGTACGTGACGTACAAGGGCGGGCGCTTCCCGTACGTGACGCCGGAGTCGGTGGTGGCTGCAGGGAAGAGGGGGGCGTTCGATGCCCTCATGGCGCGCATCGGCGAGGTGTACGAGGAGCTGGTGCAGGCGGGAGTGCCAGCGGAGGATGCGCGCTTCGTGCTGCCGAACGCGACGGCCACGAACCTGAAGGTGACGGTGAACTTCGCGGCCTTGCTCCATATGGGGGACCTCAGGCTGTGCACACGTGCCCAATGGGAGTTTCGGCGGGTGGTGGCGAAGATGCGGGCCGAGGTGATGAGGGTGGAGCCGATGCTGGGGCGGATGCTGCAGCCGAAGTGCGGGGAGCGGCGCCTCGGGTACTGCGACGAAGACTACGAGGCGTGGAAGGCGTGCCCCCTGGGCAAGGTGCGGCCGCATAAGTCGACACTCTCCCTCCTCTCCGAGCAGTACCGTCGGGGCGAGGTGCAGCCCCTCCGGGAGGAGGACTTCGAGACGATCGAGCGCATCGGGGAGCTTGCCGGCGCCGGCGGGTGATGCTCCCCACGGGGGCAATCGCCGGTAAACCGGCGGCAAAATCTCGCCCGCGGCGCGAAGATCGGGGAAGGGCCTGCTTGTCCGCACGAGGCGGCGTGCCTACGCTGGCCCCGAGTGGGGCGAAGGCCCCCGATGGAGGCCGATTCGTGCGCAAGCTGCTGCTCCTGACGGTTTCGCTCGCGGCCATCGCGGCGGTGGGAGTCCCCCTCGGGCTGTCCGCTGGACGGTTCCGTCCGGCCGAGGCGCAAGGGGTTCCGCCCAGCCCCCCTGCGACCTTCTACGGCACCGTCTCCGGCGTACCCGCGGGCTCGGCCGTCGTCGCCATCGTGGTAAGTGGCAGCGCGGCGGTGACCTGTGGCAAGGGAACGGTCGTGCTCGACGGCGGTCAGACGGTGTACGTGGTCGATGTGGTCCACGAAAGCCAGAAGCAGGGCTGCGGCGCCGCCGGGCGGGCGGTCAAGTTCTACTTCCCCGGCGGCACGCCGGGGTCGGGCGGGCGCCTGGCTGCCGAGACGGGGACCTGGAGCGGCTCCGGTCCGGTGCAGCTGAACCTCACTGCCGGGCCGCAGCTCACCAACACCGCCTTCGTTCCCGGACTCTCCAGGCAGTAACGGGGTCGCCGTACCGGCCGGAAATGGAACCGGCTACGCTACGGACGTGATCGCACGCGAAGGCCACATCGTCCGCTGGCGTCCGGAGGGCGCCCCCGACTGGCGCGCCGATGCGGAAGCTCTCGATGCCTACCGTTGGGAGAGGGCGCGCGTCGTCCTGCTCGACCTCACCGCCTGCGTCCCATGGGAGGGCGATCCCTGGCCGCGGCGCGCCATCGTTTGGCTTCAACGCTTCCCGCTCCCGCTGGTGTCCGCCCTGGACGGAGCCCTGGGGGGAGCATGGGTCGACCTTGCCCTCGCGGCGGATATCCGGGTCGGGTCGCCGTCGCTCACCCTGACCGTCCCTTCCGAGCTCGCCCTGCCGACCGTCGAGCGGCTGGGCATCCTCGTGCGGGGCACCCTCCCCGAGCCGGGGAAGCCCCTCTCCGGCCGCTGGCTGTTCGAACGAGGGCTCGTCTCCGCCCTGACTGAGGCCCCGCTCGCCGAGGCGGAGCGGGTCGCGACGGTGATCGCCTCCCGCGGGCCGTACGCCGTCCAGCTCGGCAAGGAAGCGATCTGGCGGGGGCTCGCGATGCCGTTGGAGCAGGCACTCCGCTTCGAGACCGACTTGACCCTCCTCCTCCAGACGACGAAGGATCGCGCGGAAGGCGTGCGCGCCTTCTTGGAAAAGCGCCCACCCCAATTCGAGGGAGTCTAGCGATGATCGTGCTGCTCGAACCCCCCGAGGCGTGGTCCATCATGATGCTGGTCAGCGCCGTGGCCATCGACAACGCCGACCTCACGCCCGAAGGGAAGGAGGCGATCCGCCGCTGGCGCTCCGAGCACCGGAAGGGCAGCGAACGGCTGCAGAAGCTTACCGAGGACCTGAACGAGGCTCTCAACGCTCACATCGACCAGAAGTTCATGCGACGCATCAAGATGCGCGGCTATCGCGCCGAAACGGTGAGGACGTAGCCATGGAAGTCCGCTTCACCGACGACGAAGTCAACGCCATGCTCGTACTCCTCGTGAACCGAATGGCCGACGAAGCGGGCCTCTCCGACCGCGACCGCGCCATGTTGAAGCGGTGGCGGATGTCGGAGATGCGCATCGGAAGCGACGAGATGAACGACCTCGTGCGGAAGGTGAACGAGGACTTGGCGCAGAACCTCCGCCGCCGGGAGCGCTCGCAAATTCGCAAGCCCGACTGGCGGGAGTGACGCCGTGGTGGCCACCGGCGAGAAGGTGCGCTTCGAGGCCGACGAGCGGGGTGTGGCGGTGATTACCCTCGCTCGCCCCGAGAAGCTGAATGCCATCGACCTCGAGATGCGGGACCTCCTCTGGACCTACCTGCTGGCTTGCCGCGACATGCCGGGCCTCCGCTGCGTAGTGTTCCGGGGCGAGGGCCGCGCCTTCAGCGCTGGCGCCGACGTCTCCGAATTCGGCACCGCGCCCAGCATCATGGACGCCCGTCGCGCCCGGCACGACCGGGACGTGTGGGGGCTGCTCCTCGACCTGCCGGTGCCCACCATCGCCCGCATGCACGGGTACTGCTACGGTGCCGGGCTCGAACTCCCGCTCTGCTGCGACCTCCGCATCGCCGCGGAGAGCACGCGCTTCGCCCTGCCCGAGGTGACGTTGGGCTACATCCCCAGCGCCGGAGGGACCCAGACCCTGCCGCGCATCGTGCCCCCGGGGGTGGCCGCCCATCTCATCCTCACCGGCGAGCCCATCGACGCGGCGGCAGCGCTCCGGTGGGGGTTGGTGCACGAAGTCGTGCCCGACGATTCGCTCGATGCAGCCATCGAGCGCCACATCGAGCGCCTCCTCGGCGGAGAGCCGCTGCCGTCCCGCCGGCTCCCCCTCGGGGCGGTCTGGACGGGGGCGCTCTGAACCGCCGGCGCGGCTCTCCCGCGCCTACACTCGAGATCGATGAGCGACCCCTCGGCCCCCGGTCTTTCCCCCCGGCCGCCTCTGGCCCTCGGTTGCGGGGCCAGCGCCCTCGCCCTGGCGGTGCTCCTACTGTTCGGGACCTGCACCATCCAGTACCTCGAGTCCGGGGCCAATTCGGGGAAGGTCACGCTGCTCCCCTACGAGGAGTACGAGGTGGGAGCGTTCGAATACCAGCCAGCCCGGCACTTCTTCCTCGTCCGCCTCGACCGGGAAACCTTCATCGCCCTCAGCGACCTGGATGCGGCGAACCGCGCCGCGCTCGGGCGCCGCTGCCGCGTCGCACCGATCGCCGCCTCCGACCCCGACCTCCCCGCGCTCCTGGAGCGGTACCGCGACCGGATGAACCCGGCTCTCGCTGGCTCCACCCTCCTGCTCCGTGAGGACTGTTTCGGCGCAGTGTACGATGCCTCCGGGCTCCGCCTCGACCGGGACGGCCGCAACTTGGACCGCCATCCGGTGGCCCTCGACGGGGAGGGGCGGGTGGTGGTCGACGTGAGCCGGCGAAGCTGCAGCGAGCGCTCCGGCTCCGAACTCTTCGTGCCCGTGCCCTGTCGCGAATGACACTCGGTTCGCCCGCTCCGTTGCTTTCCGGTAGGATATCGGCGGCTTGTGAGGCCGCGCCCAAACTTCGCTCGCGCTCGGAGAGGCCATGAACACCATCGAGTTCCTGCAGATCTCGTCCGCGGTCGTCCCCGATCGGGAGGCCCTGGTCGAGTTCGGCGGTAGCGAGAAGCGCATCACCTACATGGAGATGGTCCCTCTCGTGAACAAGCTGGCCAATGCCCTCCAGGGGCTGGGGTTGCAGCGGCACGAGAAGGTGGCCGTGATGGCGGTGAACAGCGCCGATTACGTCATCACCTACTACGCCTGTGCGGCGCTTGGCATCACCTTCGTCCCGCTCAACTACCGCGCCAAGGACGAAGAGCTCACCCACATGCTCAACATCAGCGAAGCCCAGGCGCTCTTCGTCTCGAAGCGGTACCTCGACCTCGTGAACCGTATCCGCCCGACCCTCTCCTCCGTCCGCCACTACATCTCCTACGAAGGGCCTGCCGAGGGGTACCTCGATTACGAGCAGCTCGTGGCTGCCGCGCCGGAGGACGACGTCTTCGTCGAGGTGGATGACGAAGACCCCACCATCCTCATGTTCACCAGTGGCACCACCGCGCTTCCCAAGGGCGTCGTCCTCACCTACCTCGACCTCACGGCCTACGTTACCAACACCATGGCCCCTGCCGACCCCGAGGTGCACGAGAAGACGCTCGTGTCGGCGCCGTTCTTCCACATCGCCGGGGCCACGGCCATGCTCTCCTCCATCTGGGGCGGCCGGACGCTCGTCATCCTGCCCCAGTTCACGCCGGAGGACTGGTTGAAGGCCGTCGAGCGGGAGAAGGTCACTCACGCCTTCGTGGTCCCCACCATGCTGAAGCGCATCATGGAGGTGCCGGACTTCGAGAAGTACGACATCTCCAGCCTGAAGCTCATCACCTACGGCGCCGCGCCCATGCCCTACGAAGTGGTGCGGAAGGCGTGCGACATCTTCCCGCCGAGGGGCATCGGGCTCATGAACGCCTACGGCCAGACGGAGTCCACCTCGACCCTCACCTTCCTCGGCCCCGAAGACCACGACCTGAGCACCGACAAGGAGAAGAAGGAGCGCCGGCTCCGGTCGGTCGGCCGCCCCATGGACGACGTCGAAATCGTCATCATGGACGACCGGAACAACATCCTACCGCCGGGGCAGGAAGGGGAGATCTGTGTCCGCTCCGCCCGGGTAATGAAGGGCTACTACAAGCAGGAGGACGCCACCAGCGCGACCATCATCGACGGCTGGCTCCACACCGGTGACGTGGGCTACCTCGACGAGGACGGCTACCTGTACATCACCGGTCGGAAGAAGGACCTCATCATCCGGGGTGGTGAGAACATCTCCCCGGGCGAGATCGAGAGCGTGCTCGAAGAGCATCCGGCCATCGAGGAGGCGGCGGTCATCGGCGTGCCCGACCCCGACTGGGGCGAAGTGGTGAAGGCGGTGGTGGTCCTGAAGCCGGGGGCGAAGATCACCCCCCAAGAGCTCACCGAGTACGCGAAGAGCCGCCTGGCGTCCTTCAAGGCTCCGCAGTTCGTGGCGGTGGTCCCCGAACTCCCCCGCAACGCCATGGGGAAGGTGGTGAAGACGGAGCTGCGGAAGCTGTACGGCACGCCCACCAACGACAACGTGCCCGCCTGAGCGCGGGCAGGCGCACCGGAGGGGGTAGGTACGATGCAGGGCACACGTCCAGCCGCCGCTAACGAACGCCGGTCGGGTCTGAGGCTCCGTGTGAACTTGGGGAGCCTCGTGCTGCCCGTCGCCATCATCGGCGCCATCGCCGCCTTCGAGCTGGGCCGCACCAGCGACGCCCAGCGCGAGGTGTTCTTCAACATCAAGGCGCCGGCGGCGATGTACTTCCTCTTCGGCCTCTTCATGACCGTCGTCTTCGGCGCCTTCGTCCAGCGGGCACGCGTCTGGCGGCTCGGCAAGCCGTACCGGGTGACGGACAACCTCGGCGCCCGGCTCGTCAACTTCCTCACCCTCGGCGCCGCCACCAGCCGCATCAAGAACGACCGCTACGCCGGGGTGATGCACTGGTGCATCTACTCAAGCTTCATCGTCCTCACCATCGTCACCATCCTCCTGGCCATCGATGATTACTTGCCCCTCATCGTGGGGAGCGATGCCGAACACGCCTTCCTCACGGGGGGCGTCTACCTCGTCTACAGCCTCGTAGGCGACGCCTTCGGCATCATCGGCCTCGTGGGGGTCGGCATGGCGGTACACCGCCGCTACTTGCAGCGGCCGCCCAAGCTCCACTGGGACCAGCGCCGCACCGAGGATGCGCTCGTCGTCGGCCTCCTCGGGGTGGTGCTCTTCACCGGCTTCCTGGTCGAGGGTCTCCGCATCGCCGCCGACGAGATCCCTGCCGGCCACGAGTCGTGGTCGTACTGGTCGCCCGGCGGCTGGGTGGTGGCGAAGGTCGTGGGCAGCGGCAACGTCGACCTGCTGCTCGACATCCACCGCGGCTTCTGGTGGTTCCACGTCGTCGGGGCGTTCACGCTCCTCGGGCTCATGTCGCTCACGAAGTTCCGCCACATCGTCTTCGCGCCCGTCAACGCCTTCCTGAAGCGCCCCGGCAGCCAGGCGTACCTCGCTCCCATGGGCGACTTCGAAGCGCTGATGGAATCCGGGAGGAGCCTCGGCGCCGGCAAGATCGAGGACTTCACCTGGAAGCAGCTCTTCGATGCCGACGTCTGCGTCCGCTGCGGGCGGTGTACGGCCGCCTGCCCGGCGTGGACCGCGGGACAGCCGCTCTCGCCCATGGCCATTATCCAGGACCTGAAGCGGTACATGAACCACGCTGCGCCGCTCATCCGCAGCGGGAAGGACCCGGCCGAAGTCCTCGGCGGTCAGCTCGTCGGTGACTACATCCGCGACGAATCCCTCTGGGCCTGCCGCACCTGCATGGCCTGCGTGCAGGAGTGCCCGGTCATGATCGAGCACGTGCCCATCATCGTCGACATGCGCCGCTACCTCGTGATGGAGCAAGCCCGCGTGCCGGCCACCGCCCAGCAGGCCCTCGAGAACATCGAGCAGCGCGGCCACCCCTGGCGCGGCACCCAGCTCACCCGCGAGACCTGGATCGAGCAGCTCCGCGCCGAAGGCATCGACGTCCCGATCTTCGACGGGACGCAGGAGTACCTCTACTGGGTCGGCTGCTCCGGGGCCCTCGTCGAGCGGAACCTCCCCATCACCAAGGCTGTGGCGAAGCTGCTCCTCGAGGCGGGCGTGAGCTTCGGCGTTCTCGGACAGGCCGAGACCTGCACCGGCGACCCGGCCCGCCGCCTGGGGAACGAGTTCCTCTTCGCCACCATCGCCGAGCAGAACGCTCAGTCGCTGAACGAGCTGGGGGTGAGGCGCATCATCACCGCCTGCCCTCACTGCTTCAACACCTTCAAGAACGAATACCCCGATTTCGGCGGCCGCTACGAGGTCATCCACCACGCGGAGTTCCTGCGCACGCTCGTGGCCCGGGGGAAGCTGCAGCCGAAGGCGTTCGAGGGCCGACGCATCACCTTCCACGACTCCTGCTACCTCGGCCGCGGCAACGGCATCTACGACGCTCCCCGCGAGCTCCTGTCGGCCATCCCCGGCGTCGAGCTGGTGGAGATGCCCCGCAGCCGCGAGCGAGGGCTCTGCTGCGGCGCCGGCGGCGGGAACATGTGGATGGAGGAGAAGGGCACCCGCGTCAACCACCTCCGTGCGGCCGAGGCGGCCAACACCGGCGCGGCGGTCGTGGCCACCGCCTGCCCCTTCTGCATCCAGATGTTCGAGGACGGTATCCCGGCCGTACAGCCCGACGAGGAGCGCCGCACCATCCGCGCGCTCGACATCGCCGAGGTGCTGGAGCTCGCCGTGGCGCCTGCCCGCCCGCCGGCGGAGCGCCCCGACCTCCCCACCGGCCTTCCCGGCGGCTGACGCGTTCCACCCTGCCGAGGGATACCACCACGTTGCCGGGATCGCGCGCTGGCCAAGGCGGAGCGCGATACCCACTCGCTGTTGCCCCCTGCCGCAAGATGCCATTTCGCCGCTGAGGGGTCGTCGCTCGCCGAGCGCACCGAGGGTCCCGAGGGGTCGGCGATGGGATTGAAGCTCGGGGGCGGTTGCGTCCCGGTTTTTCGCCTCGCGGCGCCCACCTTCGTCGGCTCTAGAGGCAGCGGGGCTGCTGCCCAGCCGGTCAACGGCTACCTGGTCACGGGCCCAAGGAAGGGATGCGTGGAGATCCCCACGACCCGGCGCTGACCCGACCGGCGCGTTCACCATCGAGACGTGGGCCTATCCGCCCTCCATCGATTCCGAGTCCATCGCCGGGAAGGGGTTGCGAGCTGCGTACTGGACTGCGTACTGGCTGGGCGTGTATTCGGCGCTCAGCTTTTAGGCGCGGTTCGGCCAGCTCGCGTGATGTCGGCGCCCGGTCGGGGAGCGGGGTCACATCGCCGTCACCCGGCATAGCTGCCGGTAGCCACGGGCTTCACCGCCATGTAGGTCGGCGGCTCGCAGCTCCGTTTCCGCGTGAGCGGGGTACTCACGGAGGAACTGGCGTACTCGGGCGCGCCCACGAGGAACACGTTGCCCCTCCGCATCGGATCCGACGGCGACTCGGATGATCGATTCGGGGGGTGTTATCGATGAGGTGCGCCTGTGGAACGTGGCCCGCACCCGGGCGGAGAGCCAGGGTGTCATGAACACGCCCCTCGGTTCCGGGTCGGGGCCGGTGGCCGTGTGGCACCTCGACGGGGATGCGGGGGAGGCTCTCGGGCGCTCCCACGGCTGGGCGCGGGCGGCACGCTCGATTTCCGCACGGGCTCGCCTCCGCACGCCCAGACATCAACCCCGACACCCACCGCCACGCCCACCGACGGCCGCTGGCGGTTCGACTTCGACGCCTTTCGCAATGAGACGCTCACCCCGACACCGACTGCGACGCCCACGCCGCGTCCGGTAGCAAGCCCGAGGCTGGAGCCTTCGCCGTGCGGCGGAGGACGAGGCGGTAGGCGGCCCCTCGGTCGGCCGAATCAGCGACGGCTCGCGGCCTCGTCGGCGGCGAGCCGCTCCCGTTCGTAGGCCGCGAGCAGGCCCAGGATGAGCTCCTCGAAACGGCGGCGGGTCCATGCTGCGTTCCGCCGCGGCGTCCCCACCCGCCGTGGGCCCGGCTCCCCGGGTCCGGTGACGTACGCGGCGACGGCCCACTGACCGGGAGCCCACTCGACGAGGCACATCTGCAGCCCGCACTGCCCGCCGAGGCCCAGGCGGAACTCCTCCGTCCCGTCTTCCCACGTGGAGGGCGTGAGGACCACCGGCAGTTCGTCGCCGTACACGGCGCGGATGTCGGCGGCCGCCCGCGCTGCCCAGCCGTACAGCTCCCGGAGGAGCGCTTCTTGCGCCGCCCGTTCGCCGCCCGAGGCGAGTCGGCGTAACTCCCGCCTCCGCCTCCATCCCTCTCGTAGCTCCAGAACACGGTCGTGGAAGCTCGCCGCCATCGGGGACCTCCCGCACGCTCGGGCCGGCCCGGGCGCGGGGGCGCTGAGCACCCGGGCCGGCCTGCCGCTTAGATCGCTGCTTCGCCCCGCTCCCGCGTACGCACGCGGATGACGTCGGTCACTTCGGAGACGAAGATCTTGCCGTCGCCGATTTCGCCGGTGTAGGCGTTGTCGACGATGGCGTCGATTACCTGCTGAGCGTGGGCGTCGTCGACGACGATGAGCAGCCAGATCTTCGGCAGGTATTCCACCTTGTACTGGCGCCCGCGCCACTGTTCGACGATGCCCCGCTGTTTCCCGTGCCCTTTCACTTCGGCGATGGTCATCCCGGGATAGCCCAGCTCCTCGAGCGCTTCCTTCACGAAGGGGAGCCGTCCGGGGCGAATGATCGCTTCGATCCGTTTCATGTCGGCATTCCTCCCTGGTCCTTGGGCAGTGGCTAGTCGGCTCCGCCCGGGTGCGCGACGGGGACGAAGAGACCTTGTGCCGAGCTGCCGAAGTCGGGGTACGCCTCGATGCCGTGCTCGTCGACGTCGAGCCCCCGCTCCTCCTCTTCGGGCCGCACGCGCAGCCCGATGGTGAGCTTAAGCGCACCGAAGAGCACGAACGCCGTGACGGCCGTCCAAGCAACGATGGCGGCGATGCCCAGCGCCTGGATGCCCAGCTGCTCGGCCCCCCCGCCCAGCAGGAGGCCGTACCGGTCCGATTCCCCGTACGCCTGGGCGATGCCCGCTTCGCTCGCGAAGAGGCCCACGGCGAGCACTCCCCAGATGCCAGCGAACCCGTGTACCGACACGGCACCGACCGGGTCGTCCACCCTGAGCTGGTCGAGGAGCCACACGCCGCCGATGACCACTCCCGCGCCGATGGCGCCGATGACGATGGCTGCCCAGGCGTCCACCACGGCGCAGCCGGCTGTAATCCCCACGAGGCCCCCTAGCACGCCGTTCACCGTGAGGCCGAGGTCGTACCGGCCCGTCAGGGCCCGGGTGAGCAGCGCGGCCGCTACGCCACCCGCCGCGGCGGCCAGCGTCGTCGTCACGGCGACCTTCGCAGCCAGGTCGGCCAACCCACCGGATAGTCCCAGGGTGGACCCCGGGTTGAAGCCGTACCAGCCGAACCAGAGCACGAACATGCCCAGCACGGCGAGGGTGATGTTGTGGCCGGGGATCACGTTCACCTTCCGCCCCGGGCCGAACTTCCCGATGCGCGGGCCCACCATGACCGCGCCCACAAGTGCCGCCGTGCCGCCGACGGCATGGACGACGCCCGACCCTGCAAAGTCGATATAACCGTTGGCACCGATGGGGTCGTCTCGGAAGGCGCTGAGCCAGCCGTGGCTATCCCACGCCCAGTGGACGACGACCGGGTAGATGAAGGCGGTGATGACAGCGGAGTACACCAGGTAGGCGCTGAACTTCGTCCGTTCGGCCACGGCTCCCGAAACGATGGTGGCCGCGGTCGCCGCGAAGGCGAACTGGAAAATCCAGGACGGCCAATTATCGAAGCCCCGGAGGAAGAACTGGCCGTCCCCCGCGAACGGGCCGGCCGAGTCGCCGCTCACGCCGTAGGCGAGCCCCCAGCCGACGGCGAAGAAGGCGAGTCCGCCCATGGCGCAGTCCAGGATGTTCTTCATGAGGATGTTGGCGACGTTCTTCGCCCGCACGAAGCCGGCTTCCACCATGGCGAAGCCGAGCTGCATGAAGAACACGAGGAACGCCGTCACCAGCAGCCACGCCGTGTCGAGCGCGCCGGCGAGGCTGGCGAGCTGTTCTTCGGCCGTCGGCTCCTGCGCCGCCGCCGCCGAGACGAGCGCAAGGGCCGCCAGCGCACCGGCGGCCGCTCCCGCGGCGCGGCGCGCCCAGGCCAGCGTTCGGGTCATGGCACACCTCCGCAGTGAATATGGGGCCCCTCGCCTGCGACGCTAGGCTCCGCCCGTTTCGGCGCGGTTGCGCCGGTGTTGCGCGGCCGTTTCGAAACGAACCCGAAACGAGGCCCCCGGCTGCGTGCGGAATTTCACAAATCCTCCTCCTGTGGTACCATCCCTTCGGCTCGGCGAAACCGCTTCCAGGGCGAGCAACCCCCCGGCACCGTGCCGGCGTGCGCAGGAGGCCAGAGTCCGCGTGAACATCATCGTTTGCGTCAAACAGATCCCCGATCCCGAAACGCCCGCCTCTTCATTCCGCGTCGATGAAGCCGCCAAGAAGGTCGTGCCTGCCCAGGGCATCCCGCCGGTGGTCAACCCCTACGACCCCCAGGCGACCGAGGCTGCCCTCCGCCTGAAGGAAGCTGCCGGTGGCGGTAAGGTCACGGTCATCAGCCTCGGCCCCGAGAGCGCCCGCGACGCGATCAAGCACGCGTTGGCAATGGGCGCCGACGAGGGCATCCTCCTCAACGACCCGGGGTTCGAGGGCATCGACAACTTCCAGACGGCGGTCGCCCTGGCGAAGGCCATCGAAAAGGTCGGCCAATACGACCTCATCCTGATGGGCCGCGCCGCTGCCGACTGGGACATGGGCGTCGTGCCCATGGGCGTGGCCACGCTCCTCGGCATCCCCTGCGTGAGCATCGCCAAGGCCATCGAGCGTGTCGATGGCAAGGTCCGCGTCACCCGCGTGCTCGACGACGGCTTCCAGACCGTCGAAGCTCCGCTTCCGGCGGTGGTCTCGGTGTCGAACGAGTTCGGCGAGCCCCGGTATCCCCAGCTCCGGCAGATCATGCTCGCCGCCAAGAAGACGGTGCAGGTGTGGAACGCTGCCGACCTCGGCCTCTCCGCCGACCAGCTCGGCGAGGCGAACCGCTGGCTGAAGCTCGAGGCCCTCTACGTGCCGAAGGTGGAGAGCAAGGTCGAGATCATCGAGGCCGATTCGCCAGAAGAGAAGGCGCGCATCCTGGCCCAGAAGCTGCGCGCCGACAAGCTCATCTGAGAGGAGCGTTCCGATGCCTGGTGTGCTCGTCATCGCCGAAGTCGCTGACGGGAAGGTCCTCCCCGTTGCCTTCGAACTGCTCGGTGCCGCTCGGGCCCTCAGCGCCGAAGGGGCCGGCCCTGTGTCGGCCCTCGTCCCCGGCCAGGCGCACGCGCAGGAGCTGATCGCCCGCGGCGCCGACGTCGTCTACGTGGCGCCCGAATCGCTCGCCGGGCAGATGTACGATGCCTGGCTGCCAGCCGTCGATGCGGCGCTCCAGCAGTCCGGCGCCGACATCGTTCTCCTGGGCCAGACGGCCAGCCTCGGCCGCGACCTCGGGCCGGCACTCGCCTTCGCGCACCGCACCGCCATCGCCCCGGAGGTGACCGCGCTCAAGCTCGAGAACGGCCGCCTGCGGGTGACGCGGCCCTGCTACGGTGGCAACGCCCGGGCCGAGCACACCTTCGCCGGCCAGCTCCAGATCGCCAGCGCGAAACCGAAGACGTTCGACGCCCTCGAGCCCGACGCCTCCCGCACCGGCGAGGTGAAGACGATCGACGCCGTCGGGCAGTCGCGCATTACCGTCCTCTCCGTGGAGAAGGTGGAGTCGGAGGGTGTTCGCCTCGAAGACGCCGATGTGGTGGTCGCTGGCGGTCGCGGCCTCGGCGACCCCTCGGCGTTCGCCATGCTCGAAGAGCTTGCGAAGCTCCTGCGGGGCGCCGTCGGCGCCAGCCGCGCTGCCTGCGACCTCGGCTGGTACCCGCCGTCGTCCCAGGTCGGCCTCACCGGCAAGACCGTCTCGCCGACGCTCTACATCGCCGTCGCCATTTCGGGGGCGAGCCAGCACATGGCGGGGATGTCCGGCTCGAAGAACATCGTCGCCATCAACAAGGATCCCGAAGCGAACATGGTGAAGGCGGCCAAGTACGCGGTCATCGACGACTACCGGAAGGTGCTGCCCGCCTTCATCGAAGAGGTGAGGAAGCTGAAGGCCCAAGGCTGAGGGTCGAGCACTCCGCTGACGGCCAGCCGGGCGCCCCGCATCTGGCGGGGCGCCCGCTTCATTCCCACGGTTGGAGCTCGACCCCGAGCTTGGCAAGCTCGGACCGGAGCGTCTCCGGCGTCACCAACCCCGCACCGGCCGAGCGAATGACGCCGGCCTCGTCGATGAAGAAGGTCGTCGGCATCCCCGTGATGCGGTAGGCGCGAGCGACGCTCCCATCGCTGTCGAGCACCGCCGGGAACGTCACCCCGAGCCGCTCCAACATGGCCTTCGCCCGCTCCTGGGGCTCCTGCAGGTTCACGCCCAGGACGACGATGCGGTCGGGCGCCTGTCGCCACGCCTGTTCGAAGTCCGGCATCTCCCGTTCGCAAGGGGCGCACCAGCTCGCGAACCAGTTCAGGACGACGACCTTGCCGCGGTAGTCGCTCAGCCGGTGAACGTTCGCACCGTCGCGGGCATCGAGCAGGGCGAAGTCGGGGGCCGGTTTCCCGATCTCGGCAGTGCGGTCCTCCAGTGGGCCGAGCGCGGCATCCGCGGGTGCAGCTCCATCCCCGCCCGTCAGCACGTACCACGCCGCCACCGCCGCGGCGATCACGGCCACGGCGAGCACGCCTCCACCGAGCAGACGCTGTCGCGTGACCATCACCAACAGCCTGCCATACGGAGCCGCCTTCTGTCCGTGATCGCGATCGCCCACTGTCGCTCAGGACGGGTAGAGTAGGTCGGACAGCACCCCGAGGGGACTCGCCGATGTGGAACACCGCGAAAGAGGCTTGGTCAGCCGGCCGCACCACCTACGGTGGTTGGCTCTCCATCCCCGACCCGCTCGTCGCCGAGACGGTGGGCGGCCTCGGCTTCGACTGGGTGTGCATCGACATGCAGCACGGGGTCATCGATTACGCCGAGGCGCGGGAGATGATCCGCGCCCTCCGCACCGCCGGGGCCGTGCCGTTCGTACGCGTTCCTTGGAACGATTTCGGCATCATCGGCAAGGTGCTCGATGCCGGGGCGCTGGGCATCATCGTGCCGATGGTGAACTCCGCTGCCGAGGCGGCAGCCGTCGTCGCTGCCTGCCGGTATCCGCCGCTCGGCTCGCGCAGCTTCGGGCCCACGATGGCGAGCGTGCTCTACGGCCCCGACTACTTCGCCCGCGCCAATGCCGAGGTAGCCTGCATCCCGATGGTGGAGACCCGTCAGGCACTGGACGCGCTCGAAGAGATCCTCGCCGTTCCCGGCGTCGATGCCGTCTACGTCGGACCGGCCGACCTCAGCCTCTCCCTCGGGCTCCCTCCCAGGCTCGACAACGGCGGAGCGTTCGAAGAGGCCCGTCTGCGGATCGCCGAGGCGTGCGCCCGCCGGGGGGTCGTGGCCGGCATTCACGCCACGGCGGCGCTCGCGCCGCGCCACGCCGCTGCGGGATACCGGATGATCACCGTCGCCAGCGACCACCGGTCGCTCGTCGAAGGCATGGGCCGCGACCTGGCCGCGGCCCGGCAAGGCGCGGAGGTTCCTCCGCCCGCTTCGACCAGCCCGTACTGAACGGTCAGCGGCGCGCGGCCTGCACCTCTCGCAGCCGCTCCTGGAGCGTGCGGGCGGTCACCACGCCGTGCTCGAGGAAGTCGGCGAGCACGGCCGCGAACTCGGCCGGCACCTCCCTGGGGATCTGGTGTCCGACGCGGGAGAAGACGTGCAGCGTCGCGTTCGGAAGGCGGAGGAAATCCCGGAGGTTCGCTTCCAGCAGCCCGTCCGCGGCGCCGGCCACCATGAGCGTCGGTACGGTGATCTCCCGCAGCCGGTCGCCCGCCCGATACTGGACCAGGGCCTCCCACGAGCCTTCGAAGTGGCCGTCCGAGACGGAGAGGGCCCGCTCGACGGCCCGCCGGAAGAGTTCCGGGTCGGGACGGCGCGGCGCCATCACCAGCCGTTCGCGCAGCATCGTCTCGGCGTCGCGCGCCTGGCGGAGCGCCCGCGCCCGTTCGTGCATCTCCGGCGGAGCCTGTACGCCGTCGGCCGGCGCAGGCGCCACGAGCACGAGCCGCGCGAGCCGTTCGGGGTAGCGGAGCGCCAATTCGTAGCCGATGACGCCGCCCATGCTGTGGCCGACGTAGGTGAAGCGTCCGAGGCCGAGGACGTCGGCCAGGCCGATGACGTCGTCGGCGTACTGCTCGATGGTGTAGCCGTCGGCAGGGTGCTCGCTGTCGCCGGCACCCCGGCAGTCCATCACGATGCAGCGGTATCGTCCGGTGAGATGGGGCACGACCTCGTCCCACGAATCGTGGGAGCCGGTGTACCCGTGGTGGAACAGGACCGGTTCACCCTCGCCCCTCACGTCGTAGAAGAGGGAAACGCCGTTGACCTGAGCGTGGGGCATCGTCGCCTCCTCGGCCGGATTCCGCCAGGCATTCTAGGCTGCCACCCGCCCCGCGGCCACGTATCCTGGGCGCATGTGCGGCAGGATCACCCTCACCTATCGCGACCGCCGCGAGCTCGCGGAGGCCCTCGGTGTCGACGAGTCGGAGCTCCCTGCCGACTACCGCCCCCGCTACAACATCGCCCCCCGGCAAGACCACTTCGTCCTCCGCGAACGCCACGAGGAGCGCGAGCTGCTCGTGGCGAACTGGGGGCTCGTCCCCCGTTGGGCGAAGGACGACGCCAACGCCTACAAGACCATCAACGCGCGGGCCGAGACGCTCCACACCAGCCGCCTCTTCCGCGACGCCTTCTTCCGGCGGCGGTGCCTCGTACCCGTCGACGGGTTCTACGAATGGGCGGGTCCGAAGGGGCGGCGCCAGCCGATCTGGTTCCATCGGCCCGACGGCCGCCTCTTCTTCCTGGCTGGCCTGTACGAGTTCTGGAAGCCGGAGGGGAGCGACGAGTGGCGGGCCACGTTCACCATCGTGACCACCGCCGCCAACGCCCTCATCGCCCGCATCCACGACCGGATGCCCGTCGTCCTTCCCGACGACCTCGCGGACGTGTGGCTCCACACGCCGCCCGCGCAGGCGCTGGAGCTGCGCCAGCTCCTGCGGCCGGCGCCCGAGACCCTCCTCGTGCCTCGGCCGGTTTCGCCGCGGGTGAACGACGTGACGAACGACGACCCATCGCTGCTCGAGGAGGTTCCGCTCCCCGCGCCGCTCTTCGCCTAGGCGAGCGGCCTTCGCCCGCCCGCCCCCTCCACGCCCCGGCGGGTGATGCTACTCGCCCGGCTCGATGGCCAGCAGCTCCACCTCGAAGGTGAGCGCCTGGCCGGCCAAGGGGTGGTTCGCGTCGAGGGTGATCGTGTCCTCGGTGATCGCCACCACCGTTGCCGGAGTCTGGCCGAGTCGCACCCGGTCGCCGACCTCGAGCCCCTCGGGCGCCCCTTGGGCAGGTACCTGGATGACGAGGTCCTCGTCGCGCTCGCCGTACGCCGCCTCCGGCTCGAGCCGGAACGTCTTCTTCTCGCCGACGGCGAGGCCGAGCACCGCCTCGTCGAAGCCTTCGATGACCTCGCCGACACCCGCTCGGAACGAGAACGGCTCGCCCGCCTCGCGGGACGAATCGAAGATTTCGCCGTCGTCGAGCCGGCCGACGTAGTGGACGGTGACGATATCGCCGCGCTGGACGACCCGCCGTGCCTGGTCCGATGTCATGGGCAACTCCTCCATTGGCGGCCTTCCAGCCGCGTGTTCCCATAGGGTATCACGTCCTGCAACGCCCCGCCTCCGGCTTCGCCAGTGGAGTACGATGGGCCCGCACGACCTCATCCCTGGAGGCACCGCCATGCCGGCCTATCAGCACATCCTCCTCGACCGGGTCGGTACCGACGGCCGCGTCGGTCGCATCACCCTCAACCGCCCCGAGAAGCTGAACGCCCTCTCCCAGGAGCTCCTGTACGAGTTCGCCGATGCCCTTCACGCCTGGGAGGCCGACGATACCGTCCGCGTCATCATCGTCCGCGGGGCTGGCCGCGGGTTCAGCGCCGGCTACGACCTCACGGCCCCCAGAGGGGGCGCCGACGGCGTCGTCCGAACGTACCGAACTACCGACGAGCAGGGTCGCCGGCTCTTCATGGGCATCCGAACCGGCATGCAGCAGATCACCGACATCCACCTCTACTTCTGGAACATGGCGAAGGTCACCATCGCTCAGGTCCACGGGTACTGCCTCGCCGGCGGCTGCGAACTCGCCATGATGGCCGACCTCGTCGTGGCCGCCGAAGACGCCCAAATCGGCCATCCGGGCCTTCGCGGCCTCGGAACCTCGCGGACGGGCGTCATCTGGCCGCTGGTGATCGGCATGCGGAAGGCGAAGGAGCTCTACTACACCGGCGACAGCATCTCCGGCGCGGAGGCGGCACGCATCGGCATGATCAACTACGCCTGGCCTGCCGCCGAGCTCGAGGAGCGCACCATCGCCTTCGCCGACCGCATCGCCAACCTCTCCGCCGACCACCTCGCCATCCTGAAGCTGAACATGAACCGCTTCTACGAGAACATGGGCATCTACTCCTCGGTGCGCTCCTCCACCGACCTCGATGCCGCGGCGCAGTTCACTGCCCAGTCGTACGCCTGGCAGGAGAAGGTCCGCGAGTCGCTCCGCTCGGGCGCTGGGCTGAAACAGGCCCTGGAGTGGCGTGACGCCCCCTACCGCGGCAACCCGGCTCGGGAAGGGTAGCGCGCCGCTGCCAACCTGCCCTCGGAGGTGCGGTGACGAGCGGGCAGGCTGGTGCACGTGGGCGCGTGTCCCCATCCGCCGGAAGAGCGCCGCTCCGTCTACGCAGGCGGGCTGGCACCCATCCCTGGGCTGGCCTTCTGTGCCCTGTGCGGCGACCTCATCGAAGCCGCTCGGGTAGACTTCTCCCATGGCGTCCGAAGCGGGCCCGGTCGGGATTTTCGGGGGAACCTTCGACCCGCCCCACATCGGCCACCTCCTCGCCGCTGAATACGCCCGCGAAGGGCTCGGCCTCCGGCAAGTCCGCTTCCTCCCCGCCGGGCATCCCTACCGGAAGACCGGCCGCCGTATCACCCCCGCATCCCATCGTGCGGCCATGACCGAGCTCGCGCTTGCCGGGCACCCCGCCTTCGTGCTCGACCGCCGCGAGCTGGAACGGGAAGGGCCAACCTACACCGTCGACACCGTGGAGGAGCTCCTCCGCGAGGGGTATCGCGACCTCATCCTCCTCTTCGGAACCGATGCCATCGAGGACATGCCGAACTGGAAGGAGCCGGGCCGCCTCTTCGACCTCGCGCGGGTTGCCGTGTTCCCCAAGGGGTGCGCCCCCGTGCCCGAAACCTTCGAAGGGCGGCCGCTCATCCCGGTGTCCATGCCGCGCCTCGAAATCAGCAGCACCCTCATCCGCGCCCGAGCGGCTGCCGGCCTCTCCATCCGCCACCTCGTGCCCGACCCCGTGGCCGACTACATCGAGGCCCACGGCCTCTACCGCCCCGAAGGTTCAGTCGAGAGCCCGTAACGCCTCCCGAAGGTCCTCCTCCAGTCGACGGATGTCGATGGGTGCCTGGGCCACGATGCGGTCGCCCACGGCGACCACGGGTACTTCGAAGAGGAACCGCCGGTGCAGCTCCTCGTCCGCTTCGATGTCCGTCACCGAGAGGTCGAACCGCAGCCGCGCTGCCAGCCGGCGCAGGGCGGACTCGGCTTCGGCGCAGAGGAGACATCCGACCCGCGTGTAGAGGGTGACGGTCGGCCGCACCTCACGCCTGTGCAGGGGCACGGCCCGCTGGAGGCGCCTCCTCCGGCACCTCGCCCCAGACGCGCATCGCGTACTCGCGGGTAATCGGACCGGGATGCTTCAGGAGGAACCCGGCCAGCATCACGGCCACCCCGATGACGACCACGGCCGTCACCTGGGGCACCGGCACGTCGTTCCCGAACAGGGGCACCGTCTGCTCGTCGACGCGGAAGTAGGAGAGCACGAAGCGCATGGCCGAATACAGCACCGCGTAGGTGCAGAACACCCAACCGGGCCGCTTGAGGTACCGCCGGGCCACGAACAGCAGGAAGAAGAGGATGAGGAAATCCCCCACCAGCTCGTATCCGCCCGCGGTGGGGTGCACGGCCTTCCCGAGCTCGGCCAGGGTGTCGGGGTGGGTGTACCGCACCGCCCAGGGGAGGTTCGACTCCGTGGCCAGATGCTCACCGTTGATGAGGTCGCCGATGCGGCCGATCCCCTGCCCCAGGATCATCCCCGGGGCCGCGGCATCGAGCCCGATGGCCACCGGCCACCTGCGGATGAGCCCGTAGATGACCCCACCGAGCACGCCGCCGATGAGCCCGCCGTAGAGGGTGATGCCCCCCTCGTTCAGCTCGGTGATGATGGTCCACGGCTCGTCGCGGAAGTCGCCGAAGTGCTCGAAGACGTAGAAGAGCCGGGCTCCCAACACGGCGCACGGAACCGCCACGAGCGCCACCTCCTGCCCCACTTCCGTGGGGATGCCGTCCCGTTTCGCCAACCAAACCGAGAGGGTGACGCCGGCGATGATGCCGACGGCGCTGAAGACGCCGTGCCAGGTGAGGGTGAAGGGGCCGAACGTCCCGATATTCGGGTCGATGTGGATCTCGATGACGAGGAACGGAAGCAGGGCGAGCGACTCCATCGGCGAACATCGTACGGGAGCGGGCCGGAACGCGACAGGAAATGCCCGCGCATCTGCGGGAGGCTTCCTTTACCTGTCCCGAGGGAAGCGCGCCTTCAGGCCCTCGAGTCCGCCGAAGGAGAGCCGATGGAGCAGTTCGCGCCAGTGCGGCGCCCGTTCGAACAGGGGCGCGAGCACGGCCGCCGCTTCCTCCTCGGCCCCCAGGGGAGCCAACGCCATCACGGCGTACCAGAACGACTGCTCGTCGGAGGGATGGATGGCCCGCGCCTCGGCGTAGGCGGCCCGGGCGCGGGCAAGGCGCTCTTCAGGCGAACCGGACTGAGCCTCTTCGAACTCTTCCTCGAGCGCCCCCGCCAGACGGATGGCTGCCAGCTCGCGCAGCTTCGCGAGCGGCTCGGGGTCGTTGTCGACCCGGAGGTTCCAGCGGTAGTCGGAGGCCGAAGCCGTCCGCCGCACGACGATGGCGGCCGACTGCCGGCCGCGGATGTCGCCGCCTTCCGCCTCCGCAGCCTCCAGCGCTGCCAGGATGCGCAGCGCGAGGGGTCCCTGGGCGGCGGCGAACGCCTCGGCCATCGCGTCGGGCACGGTCGGCCGCAGCATCATGTTCGCCTGGACGGAGAAGCCGGGCCCCGTGCGGTGGCCGGCGTAAGGGATGCAGGCCTCGCCGGTGTGGACGGCGCTCTTCCCGGTGGCGTCCACGATGGCCACCTGTCGGACTTCGGGGCGGTCGTCGGCGGCGAGGACCGCCGCGAGGGCTCGCGGCGCATCGAGTCCGTGCCGGAGGAGCGCCAGGGCTTGGGGCCCGAAGGAGGGGTTCACGAACGATTGCGTGGCCACGGCGCCGACACCCGGCTCTACCCAGGGCACGATCGCCCCGACACACGGCTGGTGCGTCGCCACTCCGACGCCGAGCTCGCCGGTTTCCGCATCGTGGGCGGCGATGGAGTACGTCACCTCGACCCTCCGTGCGCGCGACGGTACCGGCGCCGCGGCGGCGGGTCAACCGTGGTAGGCGGACGGAGGAATCCGCTACGCTTCCGCCGAAGCACCAGACTGGGAGGACCCTCGGTGGAAGAGCGCATCTCCTGGTTCCCCATCGCTCCGCGGGACGAGCTGTCTCCCGAGATCCAGGCCCTCTTCGACCAACTGGAGCAGAAGCTCGGCTTCGTCCCCAACGTCTTCCTGGCCTATGCCTGGAAGGGAAAGCGCTTCGAGCACTGGCTCGCTCACTTCAACGCCCTCATGGAGCCCACGCCCGGCCTCAGCAAGGCCGAACGAGAGATGATCTCGGTCGTCGTTTCGGCAGCCAACCGCTGCCTCTACTGCATGGTGGCCCACGGTTTCGCCGTACGCGTGCTGCTGAAGGATCCCGTGCTGGGGGACCGGGTGACGCTCGACTACAAGCGGGCGGGGCTTTCGCCGCGCCACGTGGCGATGCTCGATTACGCCGTGAAGATCACGAAGGAGCCCTCGGCCTGCAGCGAGGAGGACATCCAGAAGCTACGGGAGCACGGCTTTTCCGACGAGGACATCTGGGACATTGCGGAGGTGGCGGCGATGTTCAACTTCACGAACCGCCTCGCCTCGGCCACGGGGATGATGCCGAACCGCGAGTACCACGGCATGGCCCGCTGACGCCCCTCACCAGGTCAGCTCGACCCGGTACACCGCCGGGTCCTCGCCCCAGGCTTCAAGAAGGCGGAGCGCATTCCGTACGACTTGTCCGGCCGACACCTGCGCCTCGAGGTAGAGGTTTCCGACCTTCCGCGGCATGAAGAAATCGCGCCCGTTCGGGTGGACAGGCTTCTCGGAGAGGATAGCCCGTTGGTCGAGGACGAGAGGGAGTCGAGGCCGGCGCTCGTTGTGCTCGAGGATGAGGTGCTCTGCAACTGCCACCAACAGGTCTTTCCAATACGAGAGCTTCTTGGAATCTCCGGATGGGAAGATGATGGCCCTCGGCGGCGCTTTCCCGGTGCGGTGTTCCGTCGACAGTTCGGCAAGGGACACGACTCGCGTGCCTTCGCGGCTTCCGCGGTATGGCGGGGGAGGCTGGTCTGGTTTGGCGGAGGGTATCCTGGTCGGCGGAGTCTGCGTCAGGAGCGGCCGCCACAGGAGCTGGGCCAGCTCCAGGGCCCGCTGTTCGGGCCGCCCCTCCAACACGTGCACCCGACCGCGGAGCTTGAGCGCGGGGTACTCGTACACCTCCCAGACGGCCCCGGTGGCGATGGCAACCGCCGGGACATGCTGGCCAGACTTCAGCAGCTCACCCGCGTAGGCGATGACGGCCGTCGCCGCGATGGGCGGCGGCTTCTCCGTCAACGCCTTCGCCTCGATGACCATGGCATGGCTGCCCAGGGTATCGAGGAGGGCGTAATCGGCTCGGCCGGTGCCGACGGCGTCTTCGACTCGTACCACCGCAGGGTCGGCCGTGTCCCACCCGCAGGCCCGCAACACAGGGTCGATGAGGCAGGAGCGCGTGAGGGCCTCGTTCCTTCCCAGCTGAGGAGCGTAATCCCTGGAGACCTGCCGAAGACGCTCGATGAGCCTGGCCAGCTCCTCGAGGTTACCGCCCTCGGGCACGGGCCACCGTCCGCGGACCTGGTTCGGGCGGGAGGCTACAGCGCCGCTCCCGCGGAGGCAAGCGGCTCACCGCTTCAGCGAGAGTGTCTCCGAGAGGTCGAGGCGGATGCCCGGGCCCATGGTGGTGGTGAGCGTGGCCGCGCGGATGTACTGGCCCTTCGTCTCCGCCGGCTTCGCCGCCTGGACCGCCTCGATGAACGCCGCCAGGTTCTCCTTCAGCTTCTGGTCCTCGAAGCTGACCTTGCCGATGGGCGCGTGGATGTTCGCCAGCCGGTCGACGCGGAACTCCACCCGGCCCTGCTTCGCCTCACGCACGGCACGCCCCACGTCTTCCGGTGCTACCACCGTCCCCGAGCGCGGGTTCGGCATCAGCCCTCGGGGGCCGAGGATGCGGCCCAGGCGGCCGACCTTCCCCATGAGGTCGCGCGTCGCGAGGGCGACGTCGAAGTCCGTCCAGCCCTCCTGCTCGATCTTCTTGATGAGGTCGTCGCTGCCGACGTAGTCCGCTCCGGCCTCCTGCGCCGCCTTCGCCGCATCGCCTTCGGCGAAGACGAGGACCTTGACCTCGCGCCCGAGGCCGTGGGGGAGCACCGTCGACCCGCGCACCTGCTGCTCGGCGTGCCGCGGGTCGAGCCCCGTACGCAGATGGATCTCCACCGTCTCGTCGAACTTCCCCGGGTGGATCTCCTTTGCTAGCGCGATGGCCTCGTCGACCGAGTAGAACTTCTTCCGGTCGACCTTCGAGAGCGCTTCGAGATACCGCTTGCCCCGCTTCGCCATGGCTACACCACCTCGATGCCCATGCTGCGGGCCGTACCTTCGATGATCTTCATCGCCTCTTCGATGGAGTTCGCGTTCAGGTCGGGCAACTTCGTCTCGGCGATCTTCCGGATCTGCTCGACCGTCACCCGTCCGACCTTCTGCGTTCGCGGGTTGGCGCTTCCCTTCTCGATGCCCGCGGCCTGCTTCAGCAGCTCCGCGGCCGGAGGCGACTTGAGGACGAACGTGAAGGAGCGGTCTTCGTAGATGGTGATCTGTGCGGGGACGACGCCCGACATGTTCGCCGTGCGGGCGTTGTACTCCTTGACGAACTCCATGATGTTGACGCCGTGCTGGCCCAGGGCAGGGCCGATGGGCGGCGCAGGGTTCGCCTTCCCCGCCTGGATTTGCAGCGTGAGAACTGCCCGGACTTTCTTCGCCATGGGAACGACGCTCCTGTGTCCAAGCGGCACGCTTGGGGCGTGCCTCCACGTGGTGCGCACGGCCGGGCGCGGCCGCCCGGCCCTACCCTGCCAGTATCCCGGAGCGTACTCCTACCGGCAAACGTCGGGCCCAACCGCTACCATGGCCCCCAACGCCAACCCACGGAGCCGGAGATGATCGGAACCCCGGAACAGGACGCGTTCCTGACCTCTCACCGCTACGCCGTCGTGACCACGCTCCGCGCCGATGGCTCGCCGGCCAGCTCCGTCGTCTTCTACGCACGGAAGGGCGACGAGCTGTACTTCAGCACCACGGCGGACCGCCTCAAGGCCCGCACCCTCCGGCGCGACCCTCGCATCGTCCTCACCGCCCTCGACGAAGGCCCGCCCTTCGGCTACGTCGCCGTGGAAGGGAGCGCCCGCGTCCAGGAGGACGACATCGTCGACCTCCACGTCGAACTGAACCGCGCCTTCCGTCGCGACCCGGCCTGGCAGCCTCCGGCGGACTTCGCCCAGCGCCTCGCCGCCGAAGGCCGGGTCATCGTGTGGGTCTCCCCCAAGCGCGTTTCGGGACTCCCCCAGCGAGGCCGCTGAGGGGAGGTCTTGACCGCCCCGCAGGGGCGGCCCATACTTCGAACATCCGTTCTGAAGGAGACGGGCGTGCCCCGGCCTCGGCCTGCCTACCCGCCTCCAGCGCTGCGGCCGCTCCGCGCCGACCTGGCGGGGCAGGCGCTCGTCGCCGAGCTGCAGCGGCGGGGCGGTACGGTGGTCAGCCGTTGGCTCGAAGGGGAACCGCCGCGTTTCGCCTCCTGGCCGGCAGGCCTCGACGAGCGCCTGGTCGCCGCCCTCGCGGAGGTCGGCATCTCCCGCCCGTACACGCACCAGGCCGAAGCCATCGCCGCCGCTCTCGCCCGGAAGAATGTCGTCGTCGTCACACCCACGGCGAGCGGCAAGACCCTCTGCTACAACGTTCCCGTTCTCCACACCATCCTGCGCGACCCCTCGGCGCGCGCCCTCTACCTCTTTCCCACGAAGGCCCTCGCCCAGGACCAGCTCGACGAGCTCCTCGGGCTGGTGGGCCGCCTGGGCGCCGACATCGGCGTCCACACCTACGACGGCGATACCTCGGCCGAGGCCCGGCGGGTGGTGCGCTCGGCCGCCCACATCGTCCTCACGAACCCCGACATGCTCCACTCGGGGATCCTTCCCCACCACACCCGGTGGACGCGCCTCTTCGAGGGGCTCGAGTACGTGGTCATCGACGAACTCCACCAGTACCGGGGGGTGTTCGGCGCCCACGTGGCCAACGTCATCCGCCGCCTGCGGCGCATCTGCCAGTTCTACGGCTCCGACCCCGCCTTCATCCTCTGCTCGGCCACCATCGGGAATCCCGCCGAACTCGCCCGGGCTGTCATCGGCGAGGACGTCGTCGTCGTGGACCGGAGCGGGGCGCCGAGCAGCGACCGCTTCGTCGTCCTCTACAACCCTCCGGTGGTGAATCCCCAGCTCGGCATCCGGCAGTCCTCCCTCCTCGCCGGCCGGGACGTGGCGGCCCGCCTCCTGCTCTCCGGCCTCCAGACGATCGTCTTCACCGGGTCGCGCCTGCGGGTGGAGGTCCTCCTCACCTACCTCCGGGAGGCGCTCCGCGAGCGGCCCGGAGCGTCCGAACGGGTCGCCGGCTACCGCGGGGGCTACCTCCCCAACGAGCGACGTCGCATCGAGGCAGGGCTCCGCGACGGGAGCATCCGCGGGGTGGTGGCCACGAACGCCCTCGAGCTGGGCATCGACATCGGGAGCCTCGCCGCCTCCGTCGTCGTCGGCTACCCCGGCTCCATCGCCAGCCTCTGGCAACAGTTCGGGCGCGCGGGCCGGCGCGACGAGCCCGCCCTCTGCGTCCTCGTCGCCAGCTCGAACCCGCTCGACCAGTACCTCGCCGCCCATCCCGAATTCATCTTCGAGACCCCCGTCGAACAGGGCCTCATCGACCCCGACAACCTGTACGTCCTCGGGAGCCACCTGAAGTGCGCCGCCTTCGAACTCCCCTTCGAAGAGGGCGAGAGCTTCGGACCCCACACGGAGGAGATGCTCAACCTGCTCGTCGAGGACGGCGTCCTCCAGCGAGCCAAGGGCCGCTACTACTGGATGTCGGATGCCTTCCCCGCCGAGAACGTCAGCCTCCGCACGGCCAGTACCGACAACTTCGTGATCATCGAGGAGGGGCCGACGCCTCGCGTCATCGGGGAGTGTGACCGCCCTTCGGCCCCCCTCCTCATCCACGAGGACGCCATCTACATCCACGGCGGCCAGCAGTACCAGGTCGAGCGCCTCGACTGGGACGACAAGAAGGCGTACGTGCGCCCGGTGGCGGTCGACTACTACACCGACGCGGAGCTCGCCGTGGACCTGAAGGTGCTCGACGTCGCGGCCTCGGTCCCAGGGGCGGCGCTCACCACCGAGCACGGCGAGGTCGCGCTCACCTTCCTCGCCACCATCTTCAAGAAGGTGAAGCTGCGCACCCACGAGAACGTGGGCTGGGGACGCATCGCCCTCCCCGAGGAATCGATGCACACCATGGCGGCGTGGTTCGCCTTCGGCCCCGAGGCGGCCGGTGGCCTCGGCCGCCGGGAGCTCGCCGCCGGCCTCGAAGGGGTCGCGCATCTGGCCCGGGGCCTGGCCCCGGCCTTCTGCCTCTGCGACCCCCGCGACGTGGGCGTCGACGTCCAGGTGCGTTCCCCCCACACCGGGTTGCCCACGGTCTTCCTCTACGACCTCGTCCCCGGCGGTGTCGGCCTCGCGCCGCGCATCTTCGAGCTGCGCCGGGAGCTCCTCCGGGCCTGCCTCGACACGCTCCGGGCCTGCGACTGCCCCTGGGGCTGTCCCTCGTGCGTGGGTGCCCAGGCCGAACCGCGCAGCCCCGCGAAGGCCGCCGCGGCTGCACTGCTCGAGGCCGCTATCGAACACGGCTGAGGGGGTGGACGTGGGTCTGCCGCCACCGGGCCGGAGCGGCTCCCACCTGCCTTTCGGCTCGACGAGGGCCCAGGACGTCCACAGCATGGCGAGCGGCGCCGGCGGGGCCGGCCCGAGCCCGCAACCGACCCGGGCTGTGCGAGGGTGACCGGGTTCCTGCCGCTTCTGCTCCATCGGGAGCGAGGGGGCGGAGGGACGACGCGATGGACTCATCGAGCACGGCGGCGGAAGCCCGTCGGCGGGTTCGCTCGTGCACGCCCCGGAAGACCCTCGAAGGAGGGACGGAGCCCTTGGTCGCCGATGATCGCGCGGCAGCAGCGGCGTCGCCGGCTCGTCGTTCCCGGGGCCCGGGGGAGCCGGCGTCGGCCCCCCGCACGTTGGCTCCGCGACCCCGCGGTGCGGCTGCGCCCTCGGCGTGGTCGGGGAGAGCAGGGAGGTGAGCGCGGTGACGGCGACGCCGCGGCGGCTCGGCTGCGCACGGTGCAACCCGGCGACGGACGCCTCGGCTCCGCCCGCCGGAGCCGCCCCGGAAGGGCGTAGGCGGCGGTTACCCGGAGCTTTCCTCGGGCGGGGGGAGCGCGGCTTGCTCGGCCCGGGCCTCGATGGTGGCCAGCGCCGCAGCCGCCCGCTGGGCTCCGGCGCGCAACGTGTCCCGCGAGTTCTGCAGCATGGTGAGCGCTCTGGAGAAGCGACCTTCCAGTTCCTCCTCCATCTCCGCGAAGAGCTGGCGCAGGCTGTCGAGGGCGCTGGCCAGCCTCTGGACGTCGATGGAGGTGCCGCTGCGGATGGCCGTTTGCACGACGAGCAGCAGGTAGGGGATGAGGCTTCCGTAGCCGAGGAGCACGACGTTCATCCGCAGCCCCTCGACCTGGGCCTCCGTCGCCAGCTCCGCCACCGCGTCCGGCACCACGGCGATGGCGAAGCCGGCCGTGAGCTCCGGGTGGACGTACTTCTGCACCTCCTGCATCTTCTGTCGCACCTGGTGCACGATACGTTGGCGGACGCGTGCCGCCTCGTCGCCGTCCTGCGCCCGGGCGAGCTCCTCGAGGAGGCTGGTCGCCGGCCACTTCGAATCGATAGGAACGATGAGCCCGCTCGGCAGCCGCAAAGCGAACTCCACCACCTTCCCTTCGATCTGCACGTCGCGCTGTTGCCACTCCGGCGGGAGCTGCCGGAAGAGCGCTTCGACGACCGACTCGCCCGCTGCGCCCTTCGTGGCCGTGCCGGCCATCAGCAGCTCGAGCCGGCGCAGCACCTCGGCGTTCTTCGAGTCGGTTTCCCGCAGCGCCTGCGCCGCTTCGCCCAGGCGTGCCAGCTGCTGCGACGCCTGCTCCATCTGCGTCCGCACCGATTCCGTCGAACGCTGGAGCTGTTGGACGGCCGTGTCGGTCTGGGCCAGGCGCTCCTGGACCCTGCCGACCTCCCGGCGCAGGTCCGTCCCGCTCCCCTCCAGCGCGGCGAGGCGCGCGGCCAGCTCCCCGAGCTGCCGGTGGATGGCCGCATCGCCGGAGCTCCGCCGCCCGAGCGCCAGCACCGCCAGGAGCGCGAGCACCGCCCCTGCGGCGATCCCCGCGAGCACCCCCACCTCCATGTCCTGCAAGTATGCCGCGTTCACTCGAAAGCGAGGAGAGCTCGTTGACATCCCCCTCCCCCTTCGCGGGCGCCATGGCCAGGACCTCGGACCGAACCAGGGGTCTCGTTGACCTCCCCGGGGGAGCGTGGCACCCTGCGCCCATGGCGAAGCGCGGGGTGGACGAGGGGTTCAGCGAGGCGGAGCGGGAAGCCATGCGCGAACGCGCCCGCGAGCTGCGTGCGCGGCGCGGTCCGAAGCGTGACCCCGACGAGGAGGTTCGGGAGAGGATCGCCCAGCTGCCCGAGCCGGACCGTACCCTCGCCCTGCGAATCCACGAGATCGTTCGTGAAGAGGCGCCCGCCCTCACTCCCCGTCTCTGGTACGGCATGCCTGCCTACGCCAAGGCGGGGTCGGTCCTCTGCTTCCTTCAGCCCGCTTCGAAGTTCGGGACGCGCTACGCCACCTTCGGCTTCACCGATGCCGCCCGGCTCGACGAGGGCTCTTGGTGGCCGGTCTCCTTCGCCCTCACTGCCCTCGAACCGGAAACGGAGGAGACGATCCGCAGGCTTCTCCGCAAGGCCCTCGGCTGAGGGGTTCGCTCAGGCT
Organism: bacterium HR29; assembly: GCA_002898215.1. Classification (GTDB taxonomy): domain Bacteria; phylum Chloroflexota; class Dehalococcoidia; order Tepidiformales; family Tepidiformaceae; genus HRBIN29. The sequence goes on from BEIF01000003.1 coordinate 227,663, forward strand.
GTGGGGCGGATCTCGAAGGCTGCCGGCAGCTCGGGGAACGGGTCGGGCTCGCTCACGTCCACGTCCGTGACGATGGCGCCGGGCGGGCCGACGCGCAGCTCGTGCACCAGCTTCTCGACCGCCTCGGCCGGGCCTGCCGCCTGGACCTCCACCGTGCGGCCGTCGCGGAGGTTCCGCACCCAGCCGCGGAGCCCGAGGCGGCGTGCGGTATCCCGGGTGAAGTAGCGGAAGCCAACTCCCTGGACGTGTCCCCGGACGAGGATGCGCACGGCACGCTCGCCGGCGCTGGGGCTGCTGCTCACCGCCGGCCCCGCGGCCGTTCCCAAATGGTCTTCCAGCGGCGCGGGTCGCCCCGGACCGCGGCCTTCATCGCCTCGAGTTCGCGCTGCAGCAGCTCGTCGAGGGCCGCGTCCAGTCGCGCTCCGGAGCCGGGCTCCGCCGCCTCCAGCCGCTGGCGGAGCGTGTGCAGGACGTTGCGGCGGACGAGGCTGCGAACCGTGTGCGGCCACATGAAGAAGGAGAAGGCTTCCGGCGCACCGAACATGCCCCGGTGCCGCCCGAGCCAGAGGTACCGCTCCTGGATGCTGGCGACCGGTTCGACGACGCCGGCGAACGGGCCCGCCTCGGCGTTGGCTCGCGTGTCCACGAGCAGCCGTTCGGGGAAGAGGGTGAAGGCGATGGCGAGCACGTCCGCCCGGCGGAGCACCTCCTCCACCGCCTGGAGGTCCACTTGCACTCCGTTCTCCGTCAACATCGCGCACACCTCCTCGTTGGGGTGTTCGGCCGCTCCCCCGACGGTATCGAGGGGGTAGGCCAGCGGCCCACCCCCTCGTGCGGATCGTTCCCGGTATCGACCCCTTCCGGGGCCTGGGTCGCGGCCGGCGTTAGAACGACGGCGTCGACGACTTCTTCTCCTCCTCCGGCTTCTCGGCCACGAGGCAGTTGGTGGTCAGCACCATCGCGGCGATGGAGACCGCGTTCTCCACGGCCGAGCGGGTCACCTTCGCCGGGTCGATGATGCCCTTCGCCACCATGTCGCCGAACTCGTCCTTCGCGGCATCGTAGCCGTGGCCCTTCGGGAGCTTCTTCACCTCCTCGACGATGACCGAGCCGTCCTTGCCGGCGTTGATGGCGATGCGGCGGAGCGGCTCCTCCAGCGCCCGGCGGAGGATCCGCACGCCCGTGGCCTCGTCGCCTTCCAGCTTCAGCTTGTCGAGCGCGGGGATGGCGTTGATGAGGGCCACACCGCCGCCGGGCACGATGCCCTCCTCCACCGCCGCGCGGGTCGCGCTGAGCGCGTCCTCCACGCGGTGCTTCTTCTCCTTCAGCTCCACTTCGGTGGCGGCACCGACCTTGATGACCGCCACGCTCCCGGCGAGCTTGCCGAGCCGCTCCTGGGCCTTCTCGCGGTCCCAGTCGCTCTTCGCCTCCTCGAGGATGGCGCGCACCTGGGCGATGCGGGCCTCGATGTCCTTCTTCTTCCCCTTGCCCTCGATGATCGTCGTTTGCTCCTTGGTGGCGACGACGCGGCGGGCGCGGCCGAGGTCGCTCACCTCGACGCTCTCCAGGGTGCGGCCAACCTCCTCGGAGATGACCGTGCCGCCGGTGATGACGGCGATGTCGCCCAGGTTGTCCTTCTGCCGGTCACCGAAGCCGGGCGCCTTCACGGCGAGCACGTTCAGCGTGCCGCGCAGCTTGTTCACCGCCAGCGTGGCGAGCGCCTCCCCCTCGAGGTCGCCACAGATGACCACCAGGTTCTTCGAAACCTGGAGCACCTTCTCGAGGACCGGCAGGATCTCCTGCACCGAGCTGATCTTCTTGTCGGTGATGAGGATGTACGGGTCCTCGACGACGGCCTCCATCCGCTCCGGGTTCGTCACGAAGTAGGGGCTGATGTAGCCGCGGTCGAAGGCCATGCCCTCGACGTACTCGACTTCCGTCTGGATGCCCTTCGACTCCTCAACGGTGATGACGCCGTCCTTCCCGACCTTCTCCATCACCTCGCCGATGAGCTCGCCGATGGTCGGGTCGTTGTTCGCCGAGATGGTGGCCACCTGGGCCATCTGGGCCCGCTCGGTCACCTTGATGCTGTTCTTCTTGATCGCCTCCACGACCGCCGCGGCTGCCGCTTCGAGCCCGCGCTTCAGCGCCATCGGGTTGGCGCCCGCCGCCACGTTCTTCAGGCCCTCCTGGACGATCGCCTGGCCCAAGACCGTAGCGGTCGTCGTCCCGTCACCGGCCACGTCGTTCGTCTTCGAGGCGATCTCCTTCGCCAGCTGCGCACCGATGTTCTCGAAGTGGTCCTCGAGCTCGATGTCCTTGGCGATCGTCACGCCGTCGTTCGTGATCGTCGGCGCACCGAACTTCTTCTCCAGAACGACGTTCCGGCCTTTCGGCCCGAGCGTGATCTTGACGGCATCGGCGAGGGCGTCGATGCCGCGCTTCAGGGCGTGTCGCGCTTCTTCGTCGAAGAGCAGCTGCTTGGCCATGTTCGCGGTTACCCCTGTCCTCGTGGTGTTTTCGGTCTTCGCGTCGCAGTTTAGCACTCGCGCGCCACGAGTGCTAACCCGAATGATGCCGCAGCAGGCGCCAGCCTGCAAGGCCCGGGCCGTGGACACCCCTCCCGCCGCCTGGCACGCTGCCCCTATGCCGGCCTGGCCCCGAGGCGCGGCGCTCCTCCTCGCCGTCGCCTTCCTCTCCGCTCCGGCCTGCAGGGCCCGCCCCGAGACGGGCTCGCGGCCGTCGCCCACCCCTTCGCCCGCCGAACACTCCGCCACCACCCTCCCCACTCCCGGCTGCCGCTCCCCCGACCTGGATGCCTACGCCGGAAGGGGCCGCGCGCAGACTCGCTCCCTCACCGTCGGCGGTGAGGAACGGACGTTCCGCATCTTCGTGCCGGCGTCGGCTGCCCCGGCGGACCCCGCCCCGCTGGTCCTCAACTTCCACGGCCTCGGCTCGTCGGGAGCGGAACAGGAGCGGTATTCGGGTCTCCTCGCCGTGGCCGCGCGCGAGGGGTTCGTCCTCGTCTCGCCCGATGGGCGGGGCCAGCCCCGCCGGTGGGGAATTCCAGGGCTGCCGAGCGAGGGAGGGCTCGAGGCGGACCTCGCCTTCGTCGATGCCCTCGTGGCCGAGCTCGGCGCCCGCCTCTGTCTCGATGCCGCCCGCATCTACGCCACCGGTCTCTCCAACGGCGCCTTCTTCTCGTCAGCCCTCGCCTGCCTCCGTCCCGAGATGTTCGCCGCGGTCGCACCGGTTGCGGGCATCTACTTCCCTCCCGGAGGCTGCAAGGGGGAGGTGCCGCTCCTCGCCATCCACGGCCGGCTCGATGAGGTGGTGCCGTACGGTCCGGGCCTCATCTTCGGCCTCGTCCCCTACCGGGGGGCCGAAGCGTACGCGGCCGATTGGGCGCGACAGAACCGCTGCCGGCCCGAATGGGAGCGGCTGCAGCGCTCACCGCACGTCGTCGAGACCTCGTGGCGCGGTTGCAAGGCCGAGACGGTGCTCCTCACCGTCGAGGACGGCGGCCATACCTGGCCAGGGGCGTTCGACGTTCCCCGACTGGGGCCGACGAATCGGGAGTTCTCGGCTGCCGACGCGATTTGGGCCTTCTTCGAGCGTCACGCGCGCCGGCCCGCTCCCCGCGCGGGACGCGCCCGCCGCTCCGCTGTCCGGACGGCCGCCGCGTGCGCCATCGCCTCGTACCGGTCGTCGAGCGGCGGGAGCTCGGCCGAATCGCCGTACCGCCGGCGCAGGGCGGCGGCGATGAGAGCGTCCGCGAGGACGGGGTTCTTCGGCAGCACGCTGCCGTGCAGGTAGGTGCCGATGGCGTTCCCACGCCGCGCCCCTTCGGTCCCGTCCTCGCCGTTGTTCCCGAAGCCGCGGACGACGCGCCCCAGCGGCTCCTGACCCGGCGCGAGGTACGTCCGACCGCCGTGGTTTTCGAACCCTGCCAGCTCGCCGAAGGGCGACTCCACCACGATGTCGCCGATGCAGCGGTCGGCCCGCAGCCCGGGATGACGGGTCTCCATGTCGAAGACCCCGATGCCCGGGATCACCTCGCCGGTGTGGTCGACGTACCGGTGGCCGAAGAGCTGGAATCCGCCGCAGACGGCCAGCATGGGGAAGCCCTCCTCGGCTGCAGCCCGGATGGTCGGCCCCTTCTCCTGGAGGTCGGCGGCCACCCGGCGTTGCTCCCGGTCCTGTCCGCCACCGATGAGGAGGATGTCGACCGACCGGGCGTCGAAAGGCTCGCCGAGCCCGATGGGGACGACCTCGGCCTCGATGCCCCGCGCCTCGCACCGCCGCTTCAGGGCGATGGCGTTCCCCCGGTCCCCGTACAGGTTCATCACGTCGGGGTACAGGTAACCGATGCGAAGGAAGGGGCGGTCGCTCACGTCGCCACCATACCACGCGGAGGTGGGCTTCAGGCGAAGGGCGCCCCGCGCTCCCGCGGGTCCCCGAGGTCGAGGCCGAGGTAGGTCGTGCTTCGCCACGCGCCGAACTTGTAGCCGGCGTTCCGGTACTCGCCGATGAGCTCGAAGCCGAGGGAGCGGTGCAGCGCCAGGCTGCGCGCGTTCGTCGATTCGATGCTCGCCACGACGAGGCGGATGGGGAGCTGCCGGGCACGCTCGATGAGGGCGGCGAGGAGCGCCCTCCCCACCCCCTTCCCCTGCCAGTCCGGGTGCACGTAGACCGTGTCCTCCCGTGTGAACCGCCACCCGCCCTTGTCGCTCACCTTCGAAAGGTAAGCGAACCCCACCACCGCGCCTCCGGCGTCGGCCACGAGCACCGGCTGGGTCGGGTCGGCAGCGTGTTCGGCGAACCAGCGGCGCCGCCGTTCGGGGCTCCACGGCTCGAGGTCCCAGGTGGCGACCCCGGTGAGGATCTCCGCGTTGTAGATCGCGTCGATGGCGGCGAGGTCGGCCTCGGTCGCCGGCCGGATGATCGGCGTCTCCACGAGGGGATCGTACTTCACCTCGGCCGGTGGCGAAGGATCGGCGCACGGCCGCCGTCGGGGTCGAAGGAGCGAAGAGAGCTCGGCCTGCTCGGGCGGCGGAGCGGCGCTGGGGATTCCGCACCGGCCGCATGCGTCCTCGATCCCGTAATCGTCGAGCGCCTCGCCGGTCTTCCTTCACGGAAGCTGCGATCACCACCAACGAAGGAGGTGCTCGATACGATGCGGAGTGTACTTCTCGGCAGCCTGGCCGCAGCGGTGCTGACGTTCGCGTCGACCGCGCCCGTGCCGTTCGCGATGGCGCGCACGGATACGCCGGACGGCTTCGACCGCCCGACGGTTGCTCCCGCGGAGGGAGTGCGTATCGCCTACCGAGACGGGGACGACGTCATCCTTCCCTACCTCCCGGGTGACGGTTCTGCTCTGCTGGAACCTCCTCCGGGCTGGCGGTACTGCCGGCCCGTGCCGACGCCGAAGTGCACCCACTAGGCTCGGCCGGTCTTCCGTAAGGCGCTCGTCGGCATTGCGAGGAGCGGAGCGGTAGCCCCGGCCCACCAACGGGCCGGGGCTAAGGCTGCTCGCAGCGTTCGCTCAAATGTTCTACACTCTCCCCACCGTGAGCGCCCTACCGCGCAGCCTGCCCGGGCCCCGTGAGCTCGCCCCCGCTCGGCGCATCCTCCGGGAGGTCTTCGGCTACACCGAGTTTCGCCCCGGTCAGGCGGAGCTCATCGCCGCCGTGCTCGCTGGCCGCGACGCCCTGGGGGTCATGCCGACTGGCGGCGGCAAGTCGCTCTGCTACCAGATTCCCGCCCTCCTCGCAGAGGACGGCCTCGTGCTCGTCGTGTCGCCGCTGCTCGCCCTCATGCACGACCAGGTGGCGGCTCTGCGCCAGTACGGCATCGCCGTGGCCGCCCTCAACTCCACCCTCGAGCGGGAGGAGCAGGCTTCGGTCCTCGCCGCTGCCCTCCGGGGGGACGTCCGGCTCCTCTACGTCGCGCCCGAGCGCTTCGCCGACCCCCGATTCGCGGCCGCTCTGCGCCAGCTCCGGGTTCGCTTGCTCGCGGTCGACGAAGCCCATTGCGTGTCCCAGTGGGGGCACGACTTCCGCCCCTCCTACCGCGACATCGCCGCTGCCCGCGCGGCCGCGGGCGAGCCGCCGCTCATCGCCCTCACGGCCACCGCCGACGCCCGTGTCCGTGCCGACATCGTCCGGGAGCTCGGCCTCCGGGACCCCCTCGTCTGCGTTGCGGGGTTCGACCGACCGAACCTCCGCCTCGGTGTGGTGCGCTTCCCGAACGAACGCGAGCGCCTCGCGGCCGTCGCCCGGCGGCTGAAGGAGCACCGCGAGGGCTCGGCCATCGTGTACTGCTCCACCCGCCGTCAGGTGGAGGCGGTGGCGGAGTACCTCTCCCGCTGGCGGATCGACTGCGCGGCCTACCACGCGGGCATGCCGGCCGAGGAGCGGGAGCGCGTCCAGAACGCCTTCGTCAAGGACGCCGTGCGCGTCATCGCCGCGACCAGCGCCTTCGGGATGGGCATCGACAAGCCGGACGTGCGGCTCGTGGTCCACGCGGGCCTTCCCCAGTCCCTCGAGGCGTACTACCAGGAAGCGGGCCGCGCAGGACGCGACGGCGAGCCGGCGGAGTGCCTCCTCTACTGGACGCCGAACGACCGCCGGGTGCCGCTCTTTTTCATCGAGCGGGAACACCCCCCGGCGGAGCGCGTCCGGGAGATCTACCGCGCCATCGAGGCCCGAGCGCCCGAATGGGTTCGGCTCGACGAGGTGGTTCCCGAAGAGGCGGCAGGGGTGAACGCTGCCGTCCACGCCCTGGAGCGTTCCGGCCTCGTGGAGCGCCGGGGGCTCTCGGTCCGGGCGGTCGCGAGCGCCGGCGAGCGTGCCATCGACCTCGCCATGCTGGAAGAGCACCGCCGCTACGCCCTGGAGAAGTTCGCGGCCATGGAGGAGTACGCCCGCGCCGGCGACTGCCTCCGCGCCCAGGTCCTCCGCTACTTCGGGGAGGAGGACGCCCCCATCGCGTGCGGCCGCTGCAGCGTGTGCTCCCCCCGCGAGGCGGAGCGAGACGACGCCGCGGCGCGGGATGAGACGGCTGTCTTCCAGGCCCTTCGACGGCTGCGGCGGCAGATCGCCGAGAGCCGCGGCGTTCCGCCCTACGCCATCTTCTCCGACGCCACACTGCGGGAGATGGCCGCTCGGCTGCCGCGAACTCCGGCCGAAATGGTGGCCCTGCCGGGTGTCGGCCGGGCCAAGTGGACCGCCTTCGGCGAGCCCTTCCTCCAGGTCACGGCCGCCGCCGCGACGGCCGCACGCGGAGCGAGGGCCGTCGGGCGGCTCCGTGCGAGAACCGGAAAGGCGTCGGAGGGCCTCGGTGGAGGGCTTTCGGCCACCGTCCGACGGACGTGGGAGCTCCTCCGCCAGGGCCTCGACATCGAGGCGGTCGCCCGCCAGCGCGGGCTCTCCCCGGGCACCATCGCCGACCACCTCGCCCAACTCGTCGAGCTCGGCTTCGTGCGCGACATCTCCCCCTGGGTCGACGGGCCGACCCTGGCCCGCGTTCGTCATGCCGCCAACGGCGGCCCCATCGGCCGCCTCGCCCCGCTGAAGGAGCTGCTGGGGGACGGAGTCACCTTCGAGCAGCTCCGGGTCGCCCGCGCCTGGGTCAACCGGGAGTTCCGCCGCTGAGCGCGTGCCTTGCGGGCGGTCACCGTCGACCGGATACTGGAGGATGCCGGCCGTTCGCCGGCGGCTCCGCGGCGCGGAGCGCGGGCTCGGGCCCGGGTGGCGCAATGGCAGCGCAGCCGATTTGTAATCGGCCGGTTAGGGGTTCGAGTCCCCTCCTGGGCTCCACGCCGTGCGGGCTCGGCGCGTGGAGGGATGGCCGAGTGGCTAATGGCAGCAGACTGTAAATCTGCCGCGCGAAAGCGCTACGGGGGTTCGAATCCTCCTCCCTCCACCACCCCTACCTCGAGGTCGGCGCTCCGCCGGTAGGCGTTCCCCTTACGCGGCCCGAGGTTGCGGAGCGTCGAGGAGCGGCGCCCGGACGAAGAGGAATTCGACCAGCGCCCTCCGGGCCATTCCCTCCGGGGGCACGAACTCCACCCCGGCCTCGATGGAATCCCCACGCCGGCGGCGGTACGCTTCCCGGGCGATGAGCACCGCGGTACGTCCTCGGGGGAGCGGGAGCGTGAGGATGTGACCGGCCGTGTCCGCCGGCCCGCCCTCCATTCGAAGCCGAGCTCCGTGCACGCTGAGGTCGAGGACTTCGGCCTGCCAGCGGCGGCCTCCTCCTTCGACGGCCGCGGGGAGCCGGACCCGGAAGCGGTAGGCGGTGCGCGCGTACCGCCGCCGGAGCACGTGCACCACCGCCGCTGTCAGGATCGCCGCGTCGTACCCACCCCAGAACGCGACCAGGGCGTAGGCAGTGGGGCTGAGGCGGCCGTTGCCCAGGAGGAGCTCCACTAGGGAGTACGCGAGGGAGCCGGCCAGCCCGCCCACCACCGCCCCGTGCCAGAGCATCGCCCGCCGCTCCTGCGCCTCGAGGCCGCGCTGCACGCGCTTCGGCGTCACGCGGAACCGCGCCGCCCGGGGCACGGCCACGGCCAACATCGCCTGGAAAAAGGCGACCATCCGCAGGAAGCTGTACAGCTCCATCGGGAAGAGGCGGAACCACCCGCGGCTGAGGACGGCGACCGCCGCGAGCGTGAGCCCGATGTACGGCAGCCAGAGCGCCAGGTAGAGGTGGACGGGAGCCAGGATCGGGAGCTCCCCCGTGAGCACGATCGCAGGCGGCAGGGCAACGAGGGCCAGCTTCTGGAGCGGCTCCAGGTAGACGAGGAAGCTCGCCAGGTAGGAGAGGCGCTGCGCCGGCGTGAGGCCGCGAACCCAGAGTGGGCTCTCCTTTCCCAGGTAGAGCTGCCACGTCCCCCGCGCCCACCGGTACCTCTGGACGGCGTAGGCCACGTAGGTCTGCGGCGCCACCCCGAAGGCGAGCGCCTCGTCGAGATAGAGCGTCTTCCATCCGCGCGCGTGCAGCCGCACCGTCGTGTGGAGGTCCTCGGTCACCGTCTCCACTGCCACCCCGCCGACGTCTTCGAGGGCACTCCGGCGCACCACCGCCGGGCTCCCGCACCAGAAAGCGCTGTTCGTGGCGTTCTTCCCGGGCTGGATGACGTGGAAGAAGAGCGACTGTTCGTGCCACTCCGGGTGCTTCCGGTCGTGCTGCACCGAATCCCGGTTGTAGAACTCCTGCGGGAGCTGAACGAGGGCGAGCCGCTCGTCGGCGGCGAAGAACCCGAGCGTACGGTCGAGGATCTCCGGCCGCGGCACCATGTCGGCATCGAGGACGAGGATGAATTCGCCGGAGGTTCGTGCGAGGGCGGCGTTGAGGTTTCCGGCCTTCGCGTGGCGGTTGTCCGGCCGGGTGAGGTATTCGGCGCCGTACCGGCGACACAGCTCGGGCAGCCAGGGGCGTCGCCCGTCGTCGAGCACGTAGGTGCGGTGCGGGTAGCGGATCGCCGCGCAGCCTGCGAGGGTGGCCTCCAGGACGTCGGCGTCCTCGTCGTAGGTGGGGACGAAGACGTCGACCGAGTACCCGGGTGGGGCAGGAGGTGCCTCCGGGTAGGTGGGGCGCCGCACCATCCACCAGAAGGAGGCGAGCATCGCCGCACCGAAGGCCTCCGCCCCCCAGAGGAGAGCGGAGAGGAGCGGCGCCTCCGGGTTCAGGCTCCACCCCGCCCGCCAGGCCAGGTATCCGGTCGTGTACGCCACCGCTGCGGCCGGGAGCGCGCTCCGCAGCGCCCGCTGCCACGGTCGAGGTGCGGTCCTCCCCATCGCTCTCCTCCGTCCCTCTCGCCTTGGTACTCGGAACGGCCCGCCTGGGGGTGAAGGGTCGGTGGATGGCACACTCCCCACAACGCCGGGCGTGCCCTATCATGACGTCGTGCGCCGTGTCGTTGGCGCGGCGAGCCCTCATAGCTCAGTTGGCAGAGCGCGTTCTTGGTAAGAACGAGGTCTCCGGTTCGAATCCGGATGAGGGCTCCAGCCTCGGCATTTCAGCAGCGGCTTGGCGGAGTCGCGCTTCACCCGCTGCCGGTGCATACTCCCGAGGGGACCGGCCCCCGAAAGGCCGCCATCTCTCCCGCCCGGAGGTAGCGAGACCCATGGCGAAGGCGAAGTTTGAGCGAACGAAGCCGCATGTGAATGTAGGGACGATTGGGCATGTGGATCATGGGAAGACGACGTTGACGGCG
>BEIF01000004.1 GCA_002898215.1 bacterium HR29
CGCCGTCAACGTCGTCTTCCCATGATCCACATGCCCAATCGTCCCTACATTCACATGCGGCTTCGTTCGCTCAAACTTCGCCTTCGCCATGGGTCTCGCCTTCCTTTCTCCTCTGTCTCTCGATCTCGATGGTTAGGGCGCGGCGCCGACCGCTTGCTTGGCGATCTGCGCGGCGATCTGCTTCGGCACCTCTTCGTAGTGGTCGAACTCCATGCTGTACGTTGCGCGGCCCTGTGTCAGGGAGCGCAGGTCGGTGGAGTAGCCGAACGTCTCGGCCAGTGGAACATGCGCCTGGATGATCCGCGTGTTGCCGAGGCTTTCGGAGCCGAGGATGACCCCGCGGCGGCTGTTGATGTCGCCGACGACGGCTCCGAAGTACTCCTCTGGGCAGCGGATCTCCACGCGCATGATCGGCTCGAGGAGCACGAGCCCGGCCTTGCGGGCAGCTTCGCGGACGCCGATGGCAGCCGCATTGCGGAAGGCCATCTCCGAGGAATCGACCGGGTGGTACTGGCCATCCAGCAGGGTCACCTTGACGTCGATGACCGGGTAGCCGGCGAGGATGCCCGAATCGAGCGCCTCTTTCGCACCCTGCTGCACCGCAGGGATGAACTCCTTGGGCACGGCCCCGCCCACCACCTTGTTCTCGAACTGGAAGCCGGAGCCCCGCGGCAGCGGCTCCACCTGGACCACCACGACACCGTACTGGCCGCGGCCGCCCGTCTGGCGGATGAAGCGGCCTTCGGCTTGGGCGGTGCCGACGATGGCCTCCCGGTAGCTCACCTGCGGGCGGCCCATCGTCGTAGCGACTTTGTACTCCCGGAACATCCGGTCGACGATGACCTCCAGGTGGAGCTCGCCCATGCCGGAGATGATGGTCTGGCCGGTCTCCTCGTCGAACTTCCAGCGGAAGGTGGGGTCCTCCTCGCTCATCTTCTGAAGGACGTCCGCCAGCTTGTCGGCGTCGTCCTTCGTCTTCGGCTCGATGGCGACGCTGATGACCGGCTCGGGGAAGGAGATGCTCTCGAGGAGGATGGGGGCATCGGGCGCGCAGAGCGTGTCGCCCGTGAACGTCCGCTTCAGGCCTACGGCTGCGGCGATGCCGCCGGCGTAGATGGCGTCGATCTCGTGACGCTCGTTCGCGTGCATCCGGAGGAGGCGGCCGATGCGCTCCTTCTCGCCCTTGGTGGCGTTGTAGACGGTATCGCCGTTCCTCAGGACGCCGCTGTACACGCGGATGTAGGCGAGCCGGCCGACGTAGGGGTCGGCCACGATCTTGAAGGCGAGCGCCGCGAGGGGCGCGTCGTCGGACGCCTCGCGCGTGATCTCCTCGCCGGTCCGGGGGTCGATGCCCTTGACGGCGGGAATGTCCACCGGGCTGGGGAGGTAATCGACGATGGCGTCGAGGAGCGGCTGGATGCCGCGATTCCGGAGCGCCGCACCGCATAGGACCGGCGTCGCCGTGCCCGCCAGGCATGCCCGGCGGATCGCCGACTTCAGCTCATGCTCGTTGATGGGATGGCCCTCGACGTAGCTGATCATCACCTGGTCATCGATGCTGGCGATGGCCTCGATGAGCTTCTCGCGGGCCTCGCGGGCGGGCTCGATGTACTCGCCCGGGATCTCGCGGCGCTCGGGCTTTTCACCCTTCTCGCCGCCGAAGTACCAGTAGCACATCTCGATGAGGTCGATGACGCCGGTGAAGTCCGATTCGACGCCCACGGGGATCTGGAGAGCGATGGGGTTGGCACCGAGGCGGTCGACCATCATCTGCATGGTGCGGGGGAGGTCAGCGCCGACCCGGTCCATCTTGTTGACGAAGCAGATGCGCGGCACGCGGTACTTGTCCGCTTGGCGCCACACCGTTTCGGACTGGGGCTCGACGCCAGCGACCGCGTCGAACACCACCACCCCGCCATCGAGCACGCGAAGGCTCCGCTCGACTTCGGCGGTGAAGTCGACGTGGCCCGGGGTATCGATGATGTTGATCATGTGGTCCCGCCACCAGGCGGTCGTTGCGGCAGAGGTGATGGTGATGCCGCGCTCCCGCTCCTGCTCCATCCAGTCCATGGTGGCGGTGCCTTCGTGCGTCTCGCCGATCTTGTAGGTCACGCCGGTGTAGAAGAGGATTCGCTCCGTGACGGTCGTCTTCCCGGCGTCGATGTGGGCGATGATGCCGATATTGCGAACGTTTTCGATAGGACAAGGCCGAGCCATGGTCGCTCCTCCGGGCCCTCGCGCACTACCAGCGGTAGTGGACGAAGGCGCGGTTGGCCTCCGCCATGCGATGGGTATCGTCTCGGCGCTTCACAGCAGCACCGGTGTTGTTGGCGGCATCGAGGAGTTCGTCGGCGAGCCGCTCGAACATCGGTCGACCCTTGCGAGCCCGGGCGGCGTGGATGATCCACCGCATGGCAAGGGAGAGCCGGCGATCGGGACGGATTTCGACCGGCACCTGGTAGGTGGCACCGCCGACGCGGCGGGGCTTGACTTCGAGAACCGGCGTCACGTTCCGTATCGCCTGCTGGAAGACGTCGAGCGGGTCGCGGCCCGTGCGCTCCCGGATGCGGTCGAAGGCGCGGTAGAGGATCTTCTCCGCCACGCTCTTCTTTCCATTGCGCATGATTTTATTGATCATCACCTGGACCAGCACGCTGTTGTAGCGTGGGTCAGGGGGAATCTGCCGTTTTTCTGGTTTGTAGCGTCGCGGCATAGCTGCGCGTTCCTCCCGAAGGGAACCGGCCCTGGCCTAGCGGCGGGCCGTCCGGCCGGTGACCTCCTGGTTCTTCTTGGTGCCGTACTTGCTGCGCCCGCGGCGCCGCTTCGCGACGCCGGCGGCATCGAGGGCGCCGCGGACGATGTGGTAGCGAACGCCCGGGAGGTCCTTCACGCGACCGCCGCGCACCAGCACGACGGAGTGCTCCTGCAGGTTGTGGCCCTCGCCGGGGATGTAGGCGGTGACTTCGATGCCGTTGGAGAGCCGGACCCGCGCCACCTTCCGCAGAGCCGAGTTCGGCTTCTTCGGTGTTTGGGTGCGGACCTGGACACACACGCCGCGCTTCTGTGGAGAGCCGCGGCCCCGGACGCGCGTGAGCTTGCCCGTCCGCCCGTTGTAGTTGAACAACAGGGCGGGCGCCTTCGACTTCTTGACCTTCGGCTTGCGGCCCTTGCGGACCAACTGGTTGATTGTCGGCATCGCGAACCTCGGCGTTCGAGCGGTTGGTGCCCACCGGCACACCCGCTGGGCGTGGCCGCTGGCGGAAGGTTCTCCGGGGCACGAAAACAGGCCGGAAAGCCTGTTCGTGAACAGCACCCTGGCAGCTGCGCCGTCCAGGGCCGTCTTCAAGCGCTCGGCTTTGCGACCTGGCGAACTCGAAGAAGCCTGCCAGTCAGTTAAGCCACGATCGAGAAGCGTAGCATACCGGTGGCGAGAGTCAAACATGCGCCTTTCGGCGTCGCGTCGCGCCGGCAGCACCACTTTGCCACCGAACCGTCCGCTGCGTTCCCTCTCCTAGCCCCCGAGGGCCGCCGTTGCTAACGGCAGGTACCCGGGAACGGGTGCCAGCGACATTGTCCTCCCCGTCGCCGGGGGCGCGGCCCGAACGGGTGGCGCCCCCAAAACCCTCCCGCCGCGCCAGTTCCCCTGGCGCGGCGTTTTCGCAGGTGATTGCCCCACGGGCCACATCGTGCCACCATAGGCCCGGTGGCGGCAGGCCCAAGGGTGAAGAGCTCGTGACCAGCCCCGGGGAAGAAGAGATCGGAGCCATCTGCCCGTACCTAGGCCTGGCAGACGACGCCGAATCGCACGCGACCTACGCGACCGAGGCGCACCGCTGCTACCGCATGCCCACGCCGACCCGGATCGCCCTCAACCACCAGGAGACGTTCTGCCTTGGCGGGGCATACGCGAACTGCCCCGTCTACCGCGGCGAGGGCGTGCCCGGAGCGCGACCAGCCGCCCAGGCGGGCGCCGCCAGGCCCGCAGGACCGACGCAAGGGCCCGCGACACCACGACGGAGCCCAGGCCGCGTGGCCGCACCGTCCCGGACACCACCGTCGGGCATGATGACCCTTCCTCGGCGCGGAGGCGGCATCAGCATGCCCGCAGCAACCGTCGGCCTGTTCGCGCTCGCCCTCGGCCTCGTGATTCTGGCGATCATCATCCAGCGCGCCCTTGGTGGAAACGGCGACGAGTTGACCGCGGCCGAGCGTTTCCAGACCCAACAGGCGCTCGCCGGGACGACGCCAACCCCGACGACCGGGACCCCAGGCGAAGGGACGCCGACCGTCACCGCGACGGAGACCGAAGCGCCGGGCAGGACACCGGAGGCGACGCCGAGCCCCACACCCGGCGGACAGCGCACCTACACGGTCCGGGCCGGGGATACATGCTTCGGCATCGCCGAGGAGTTCGGCATCACCGTGGAGCAGCTCCGCGCAGCGAACGGACTCGACGAAGCGTGCACCATCTACCCGGACCAGCAGCTCATCATTCCGACCCCGTGAGGAAGCCGGCGGCGAACTCCTCCAGCTCGGCGTCGGAAACCCGGGGCGGTGAGGCGCGGTCCAGGTGGTGTTCGGCAACCCACGCCCGTCGCGCACGCCAGTGTTGGGCGTGGTGCTCCCAGCCGTGCGTCCGCTCCTCGACCCACTTCCAATCGGCCCAGCAGAGGAGCGCCAGGTCAAGGTCGCGGTGGGCCGCCTCGCGGATGAGGCGCATCGGCCAATCTCGCCGCCTCTTCGCCGCCTCCACCTTGTCGGCGATGAGGATGACTTTCGCCAAGAGCGACATGCGCTCGAGCCCCAGGGTGTGGGAGGCGATCGCCTCGAGGACATCGGCATCGCCGACGCCGTACCGCTCGCGCAAGACGGCGGCCGCTATCGGTCCGTGAAGGACGATGGGGGCGCGCTCGTCGTCGGGTTCGAGCGCGAGGCCGAGCCCCCGGGCGAGGCGGAGCTGCTCCTCGGGCGGGTGAGCACGGAAGAGATCGTGGCCCCAGGCAGCGAGCTCGACACGGTCCGGGTCGAGGTCCCAGGAACGGGCAAGCAAGAGGGCTTCGCGAACGACTCGCTCGACATGGCGCAGCAGCCCGCGGGGGCGGTCGGCCATCGCTTGCCGCACGGCCTCGATCTGGGCGCGGATGGACGACATCTACCCTTCGGGGCCGAGGCGGCGCCCGCCCAGGAGGTGGAGGTGGAGGTGTGAGATGGTCATGCCCGCATCGGGGCCCACGTTGAAGGCGAGGCGGTATCCGCGCTCGGCAAGGCCCTCGTTGCGGGCGACCTCCTTGGCGAGGATGAACAGCCCGGCGAGAATTTCGGCGTGGCCCCAATCGAGCGAGCGGGCGTCGTCGATGTGCTGCTTCGGGATGAGGAGGACGTGGATTGGCGCCCGGGGGTTGATATCACGGATGGCGAAGGCATGGGCGTTTTCGGCGATCTTGGTCGTGGGCACCTGACCCGCGTGCATCCGGCAGAAGAGGCAATCGGCCACCATGGGGCCGATTCTACCGCGGGCAAGCGCGAGGCACACCAGCGGTGAAAGCGGCGCCCACGGCCCTGTCCCTCTTCTGGGCCCCGCTCTGTGCGGTCGGGTCGCACGGCAGCGGCGGCCCCAATGCGCAGATCTGTCTCGCCGTGGTGGGCGCGTCCATCGTCCCCGAACGGCCGCGGGTGATTGTCGGGCTCTGGAAAACGAACCTGACACACGACTTGGTGCGCTCCTCGGGAAGCTTCGCCCTTACGCTCCTGGACGAGGCACAGCACGAGTTACTCTGGCCCCTCGGCATCCGTTCGGGCAGGGAAGGGCCGAAGCTGCAGGGGCTTCCGTACGCGCTCACCCCGCGGGACGACCCGTGGTTCCCGGGAGGTGTAGCAGCCTTCGACTGCACGGTCCTTGCGACCCTCGACGCGGGCGATGCGAGCTTCTTCCTCGCCGCGGTGGAAGGAGTGCTCGAGGAGCGAGACGGGGTTCCCCTGCGCTGGCCCCGGGCGCAGGAGCTGCTGGGGCCAGCGTTCGCCACGGCATGGGAGGCGAAGGCGGCGCGCAACCGCGCAGCCGCATCCTCGCTGATGAGATGGCTGGAGAGCGACGGCTGACGCCGAGCCTCGGGTACACTGGCGCCCGACGCCCGTCGGAGGTGAGCGATGGAGTGCGTGAAATGCGGGGCGCATCTTCCCCCGGAAGCGCGGTACTGCTGGCGCTGCGGGTACCGCGCTGCGCGCGCCCCCGCTGACGAGCCGACGACCGCTCTCGAGCCTCCGGAGCCTGCTCCTGCTCCGGGAGGCGGGCTTCGCTGGGCGCCGCCCGCCTCCGAGCCGGAAGCGGCCGCGCCCGAAACCTCCAGCGCGAAGAGGGCGTGGCCCACGCCGGTGCCGGCAGCAGCCGGCGGCCGGTGGCAGTACGCTTCCGCCCACGGGCTGGCGACCGCCATCAGGGTGCTGGCCGCGTTCGTCGTCCTGGGTTTCGCACTCGACGCCCTGCTGGGGTTCGCCCTGGTGGTAAACCCTCGCTCGACGACCTACGACACCCTCGGCATCGGGACGCTCATCGGCTTCCTCGCTGTGCTGCCGATGGCCGTCCTCTTCCTCGTCTGGACTCGCCGAATCACCGGCAACCTGGAGGTCTTCGGCACCGAGCGCTCATGGGGCACCGGCTGGGCCATCGGGGCGTGGTTCATCCCCTTCGGGTCGTGGATTCTGCCAATGTTCGTCATCAACCAGGCGTACAAGGCCACCGACCCCGGGGTCGCGCCCCCGGTCGGGAGCCAATGGCGCTCCAGGCCAAGCTCGGCTCTCTACTGGACCTGGTGGGTGTCGTGGGTTCTGGGAAACGCCCTCAGCAGCGTCCCGCTGAGCGTCTACCAAGAGACCGCTGCGCGGAGCGAGGACGAGCTCGTGACGGTCGGCTGGGCCTTCTTCCTTTGCTACAGCATCCTCGCGGCAGCGGCGGTGCTCGGCGCAGTGGTCGTCCATCACCTCACGAACCGGCAAGATGCCTACGCTCGACGCTGGTTTCAGCTGCCGGTCTAGCCCTCGCGCCGCCGTGTGCCACCCGCCGCGGGCCGACTCCCGCACATCCGGCCCGAACGGCCGCCCAGTAGCGAACTAGGAGGGACGCGGCCGGCGCGCCGAACGTCCAGGTGCAGGGCAACCGCGTAGCTGTGGGCGCTCGCGACGGTGGGGCGGGGGCGCACACCGTTCGAGAGCGAGCTCGTCGACAGCTGGCCGACGCCGGGCCTCCGACGCTCGCCCGCGCACCCTCGACCTTCGAGCTCGACGGCTCTCCAGCGACCGGTCTCGGCGGGGGTTCTTCGAGCCGACGCACGGTTGGCCATCCCAGAAAGCTCCGCCCGCCATCTCGGGAGGTCGGGGCGTTCGATGCGGCTTCCACCGGTCGGTCCGCTGGCGGATGGGCCGGGCCGGTCGTGCGAGCTCGCTGTCGCGCTTGCCCCACGGCGCTCGTCGACGACGCTGCTCGCGGTTCGCCCCGCCCGGCCCCGAGGAATGCGGAGGTATCTCGACGCGTGGGGAGCCTCGGCTCGAGTCCCCAACCGAGCCCTGGCGCGGCCGCATCGAACCTCGGTCAGGCCAAGATGACGTGCTGGCGGAGGAAGCGCTCCGTGGCGCGAAGGAAGTGCTCGATGGTCTCGGGGCGGCGCCAACCGTGTCCCTCGCCCTGGTAGACGTGGAACTCGTGGGGGACGCCGCGCGCCTTGAGCGAGGCGACGATCGTTTCGCTCTGGTCGAGGGGCACCACGCGATCCTGGTCCCCGTGAAAGATGATGAGCGGGTCGACGATCCGGTCGGCGTGGAAGATAGGGGACCGCTCCCGGTAGCGGTCGGCCGCCGCGGGAAGCGCCCCGACGAGGAGGTCGAGGTAGCGCGCCTCGAACTTGTGGGTGTCGCTGGCGAGCGTGAAGAGGTTCGATACGCCGAAGAGGCACACGCCCGCGCGATACCGACCCGGGTAAGTGACGAGGGACTGGAGGACCGTGTAGCCCCCTGCGCTGCCGCCGAATATCACCGCTCGCCGGGGGTCGGCGAGTCCCTGCGCTCCGAGCGCCTCCACCCCGGCGAGGCAGTCCTCCACATCGACGATGCCCCACCTGCCCCTGCCCGCGAGCATGTAGGGGCGCCCGTGGCCGGTGCTCCCGCGGTAGTTCACCTCCAGCACCGCCCAGCCTCGAGTGGCGAAGTACTGGGCGTACGGCCGCCAGGTCGCCGAGACGTGGCTCGTAGGGCCGCCGTGGACGGACACGATGAGCGGCGGCGGGGCCGCGCCCGGGGGTAGCGGAGGCACGGGCGGGAAGTAGAGGCCATGGACATCGGTTCCGTCGACCGTCCAGGAGAACGGCCGCGGGACCGAGAAGCCCTCGGACGGAACAAGCTCGGGGTCGGCGTGCCGGAGGATGGTAACAGCGGGCTCCGCACCGTGGAGGTCGACCACGACGAGGCGAGGGGGCACGGTGCCAGCGCTGGCGACGCAGGCGATGCGCTCGCCGCGGAGGGGGGCCACCGGATGGACGAACGAGGTGTAAGGCGGAAGGGCGAGTGGGTCCAGCCGCCCCTGCTCCGGGTCGACGATGACGAGGGATTCGAAGCCACGCTCCTGACGGACGGCCGCGATCCGTCCGCTGGGGAGCACCGCGAAGGCCCGCATTCCTTGGTTCCAGGCCGGCCTGCCGTACTCGCAGGCGCCATCGGTGAGCTGACGGAGGGAGCCGGAGGCCAAGTCAAAGGCGAAGAGATGCCCCCAACCCGGCGCGTCGGAGACGAAGTAGAGCGTCCGGCCATCGGGGCTGAACGCCGGCTGAAAGACGGCCGTGTCGGCCCCGCCGGCCACCCTCCGCACCTCGGAGAGGCGGAGGTTGCCGGAGGAGGTGTCGAGGCGGGCGAGGCGGAGCTCGGTGCCGTCCCAGGGCATGTTCGGCTGGTCCCATTCGACCCAGGCGATCCACTCGCCCGAGGGGTGCCACACCGGCTGCATGAAGAAGTCGCGGCCGCCGGCGATGCGTTGCGGGAGCTGCGAGCCGTCGGTCGGCACGGCGAGGAGCGAGTCGACCCCTTCGTAGGAGTGGACGTACACCACCCAGCGCCCGTCGGGCGAGACGGCGGGGGTCGACGCTTCGCCGAACGCGGGCGTGATCGGCCGCCCCAGTCCACCCCGGAGCGGGCGGCGGTAGATGCGCTGGTCCTCCGCGCCGACGAAGTAGAGGTCGCCGTGGGCGACGGTGAGGTCGCCGCCGCCGTAGCCGATCCGAGCGCGCACGCTCCGGTCTGGGGTCAGGTCGCGGATGGGGCCCCCGCTTGCCTGGGCGACTGCCATGCCGTGGTCGCCGCGTCCCTCGAGCCAGACGAGCGTTGCGCCGTCGGTATCCCAGCAGAGCTCACCGAGCCGGAGCGTGGAGGCGATGAGACGAGGTGAAAGCGGGCTCGGCCACAGCCCGGGAATCGTGTACGGCGCTCCGGTGCTCACGGTGAACCCTCCAGGGCGGGTCGGGTCCCCCTATTGTGCCCGTCAGGTCATTCGCGCGCGACGAGGGCGTACTCGAGGGCGTCGGCCAGTGCGAGCCAGGAAGCTTCGATGATGTCGGTCGAGGAGCCGACGGTCGTCCAGTACCGTGTGCCGTCGGTCGAGGCGATGAGCACCCGAACGCCGGCAGCGGTGGCCGCCTGGCTATCGAGGATGCGCACCTTGTAGTCGACGAGCTTCACGGATTCCAGCTCCGGGTAAAAGCCGAGGAGGGCGCTTCGGAGGGCGAGGTCGAGGGCGTTGACGGGCCCATTGCCCTCCGCGGCGGTGTGGCGAAGCTCACCCCCCACGCGTACCTTCACCATCGCCTCGGCCAACATCTCGCTGCTGACGTCGCCGTTGCGATGGGCCCGCCGCCGCTCGACGATGACGAAGTCTTCGAGCTCGAAGGGAGGGCGGTACCCAGGAAGCGTGCGCCGCACGAGAAGTTCGAAGCTGGCCTCGGCACCTTCGTACTGGAACCCCTGGCTCTCCTTCTCTTTCACGACCTGCAGAAGGCGGCGGATCTCCTCGTCGGTGAAGGGGTAGCGCAGGCCCAGCTCCTCGAGCTTCATGAGCAGGTTCCGCTGCCCGGAGAGCTCGCTCACCAACACGCGGGCATGGTTGCCGACGAGGGCCGGGTCGATGTGCTGGTAGGCGCGTTCGTCCTTCATGATGCCGGCCACGTGATAGCCGGCCTTGTGGGCGAAGGCGCTCGCTCCAACGTACGGCGCCTGGGGGTTCGGCGCCATGTTCGCCAGTTCGGCCACGTAGTGTGCTGTCTCGGTGAGGCGACGGAGCTGCTCGTCGGTGACGCAGTCGATGCCCATCTTCAGCTTCAAGTTGGCGATGATGGTGAGGATGTCCGCGTTGCCACACCGCTCCCCGTAGCCGTTCACGCACCCCTGAACCTGGTAGACGCCCGCTTCGATGGCGGCCAGGCTGTTGGCGACGGCGAGCCCGGCATCGTTGTGGCAGTGGATGCCGAGACGGGCGCCGGGGAGGGCGCGCTTCACCGCCTCGATGGCGCGCACCAGTCGCGGCGTCGTCATCCCACCGTTCGTGTCGCAGAGCACGAGCACATCGGCACCCGCCCGGGCCGCACTCCGCAGCGCCAGGACGGAGTATTCAGGGTCATCGTAGAAGCCGTCGAAGAAGTGCTCGGCGTCGAAAAAGACCTCCTTCCCCATCGCCTTGAAGTAGGCGACGGAGTCGGCGATCATCGCGAGGTTCTCTTCGGGGGTGGTTTCGAGGACGCGCTCGACCTGGAAGCGACTCGCCTTCCCGACCAGGGTTACGCCCGGGGTCCTGGCGTGGACAAGGCTCTGGATGTTCGGGTCCTCTTCGCAGGTGAGACCGGGCTTCCGCGTGCCGCCGAAGGCAGCGATCTTCGCGTGGCGGAATGTCACGCCCTCGATACGGCGGAAGAACTCCGCGTCCTTCGGGTTGGAACCGGGGAACCCGCCCTCGATCCAGTGCACGCCGAGCTCGTCGAGCTTCTTCGCCACCCGGACCTTGTCCTCGACGGAAAGCGAGATGCCTTCCATCTGAGAGCCGTCACGGAGGGTGGTGTCGTAGAGCTGAACGCGATCATCCGTCGGCATCGCGCGATCCTTTCGGTACGGGAGTGGGGAGGGGAGAGGAAAACGACCTGCTCGCCCGGGTGGAGGAACGCGGGCGGCCCTAGACGCGGCCAATCGCAGCCCCGCGGGATTGCCGCGGGGGGATTCTCACCTCACCGGAGGGATGCGAATAGGCCACGCGACCATGGTAGCATGCGCCGGTCCAAGTGCCAGACGACCCGTTACCGAGCCTCGGCCTGCGCAGGGAGGAAGGCCCATGCTCCGTATCCGACCACGCGCGCCCGGTCGCCGGCCGTGTCGCCCGAATTCCGGAGGTCGATGCGGAGCGCGCGCAGGCCGCGCCGGCGGGCCCAGCAGAGCAAGCCGGCCAGAGGGACTCGGCCGCAGGCCGCTCCGGGGGCGAGCCGCTCGAAGGCGAGCGATTCAACAACCCGGGCCGTCGCCTCATCGGCCCTCTTGGCAGCCGCCCAGTCGAGGTAGTGGCTGAGGTCGGTGCTGACGAGGAGGAGCGTCCCCTCGAGCTGAACGGCGCGCTCCATCGCCCCGGCCACCGCTTCCGGGGAGGCGTCACCGCACAGGACCGGGAGGATGGGAACCGTCCCGAAGAGGACCTGGAGAAACGGTAGCTGGACTTCGAGGGAATGCTCCGGTGCGTGCGGAGCGTCGCTGACGAGGACGCCGGCGAGGGGCGCGAGCATCGCCGCCGCCTCCGTGTCGACCGGGAGGGGCCCGAGCGGCGTCGCGAACACCTCCGCCTCGGGCAGGGCCATACCCTTGAACGGGACGAAGTGCGCCGGTCCGAAGAGGGCGATACGGCGAACCTCGGGGGCGAACGGCGCGAGAGCGGCGTAGGCGCGCCCCGCCACCGGGCCCGAGTAGGCGTAGCCGGCGTGGGGCACGACAGCCGCGGCCGGCGCCTCGGGGAGGCTCACACTTCCGGCGGACAGGAGCCGCTGCACCTCGCGCCGAAGCACCTCCGGGTCGGCCGGGTAGAAGGAGCCCGCCACGGCCGGAGGACGAACCTTGCGAGCATGATCTCCGATCGCCGTCATCCTCGTCGGGTTGCGAGCCGTCTCGCGAGATCGTACTCGCTATGATGACAATGACGACGATGCGCGAACACGTTCGTACGGCGGAACGCGAGCCGAGTTCGGCGTTTCCCGCCCGCTTCTGGCACTGGCTTGAGGACGGGCGAATCCAGTGCGACCTCTGCCCTCGGGAGTGCCGGATGCGCGAGGGTCAGCGCGGCTTCTGCTTTGTTCGGGCGCGGCAGGGGAACCGAATGGTCCTCACCGCCTATGGCCGGGCAAGCGGATTCTGCATCGACCCGATCGAGAAGAAGCCGCTATACCACTTCCTCCCCGGCACGCCGGTCCTCTCGTTCGGGACTGCCGGCTGCAATCTGGGCTGCCTGTTCTGCCAGAACTGGGACATCAGCAAGGCGCGCGAATTCGACCGCCTCACCGAAAAAGCTTCTCCGGAGGCGATCGCGCGGACGGCCGCCGCGTTGGGCTGCCGCAGCGTCGCCTTCACCTACAACGACCCGGTCATCTTCCACGAGTACGCGGTCGACACGGCGGCGGCCTGCCGCGCGCTCGGCATCCGCACCGTGGCCGTGACGGCGGGCTATGTCAACCCGGAGCCTCGGCGGGAGTTCTATGCGTGGATGGACGCCGCCAACGTCGACTTGAAGGGGTTTTCCGAGGAGTTTTACGAACGCGTCTGCGCGGGGCATCTCGCGCCGGTGCTGGATACCCTCCGCTACATCCGACACGAGACGTCGTGCTGGCTGGAGGTCACAACGCTCCTCATCCCCGGCGCGAACGACAGCGAGGGGGAGATCGACGCTCTCACCCGCTGGGTGCGAGATGAGCTCGGCCCCGACGTGCCGCTCCATTTCACCGCCTTCCATCCCGATTGGAAGATGCGCGACCGCCCGCCAACGCCGCTGGAGACGCTCGTTCGGGCGCGGCGCATCGCCCTGGAGAACGGGTTGCGGTTCGTCTACACCGGGAACGTGCATTGGCCGGAAGGCGACAGCACCTGGTGCCCGCGCTGCGGCGCCCTGGTCATCGAACGGGACTGGTACCGCCTCGGACGATGGGGCTTGGATGCCGACGGCCGGTGCGCCGCGTGCGGCGAGCCGATCCCGGGCGTGTTCGAAGCCGCTCCGGGAGCCTGGGGCCCGCGCCGCGTGCCCGTGACCATCGGAGCTTGAGGCCGCGCAAAGCGCGCAAGACGCTGCTTCGGGTATGCTGGAAGCGGCATGGTGATCGAACGGCAGCGGGGGCGAACGAAGGCCGACATCGTCTACGAGGCCCTGCAGGCGGCAATCCTCTCCGGCCAGCTCGAGCCGGGGGAGCACCTGCGGCAGGAGGAGATCGCGGCCCGCTGGGGTGTGTCGCAGACGCCGGTGCGCGAGGCGTTCCGCCGGCTCGAAGCCGAAGGGCTCATCGAGCATGAACCGAACCGCGGCGTCGTCGTCCGGGGGCTGCCGTGGAGACCGCCGCCGCCTCCGCTCGAGTCGCTCGCCCGGCGCTGGGCCGACCTCGTCAGCGACCCGGATGCGGTCCCCGGTACCGACTTCCCCTAGGTCGATGGCAGCGCCGAGGCCGAGCGCGCGCCGTCTGCTGCGTCACCTCCGGCTCGCGGTTCGGAACCGCTGCCCGCGCTGTGCGCGGGGCGCCGTCGCCCGGCTGCCGTGGCACACTCGGGAGCGGTGCGAGGTTTGCGGGTACCTCTTCGAGCGCGAGCCGGGCTACTACACAGGCGCGATGTACCTGAGTTACACCTTCGGGGCCGTGGTCACCCTACCGGTGTGGGTCCCCATGCTCCTCGCGGGCTTCGAGGTCCCCTGGATCGTCGCGGCGGTCAGCGCCGAGCTCATCCTCGCTGCACCGCTCCTCTTTCTGGCATCGCGGGTGGTGTGGATGCACATCGATTGCGCATTCGACCCGCCATCCGATGCTGCGGGACCACCTACCCCTTGATCTGCTTCCGCTTCTGGGCGACGTAGTCGACGAGGATGTACTCGCCGAGCTTGTCGGGGGTTGTGTAGAAGACTCGCCCCTTGTTGATCTTGGCGACCTGGTTGACGAATTCCTTCAGGTAGTAGTTCCGGTCGAGCATGAAGGTGTTGATGGTAATGCCCTTCTGGGTGCAGCGCTTCACTTCCTTCAGCGTCTCCCGAATGGTGATCGGGCTGGGCGGATAGGCGAAGTAGCTGCGCCCGCGCTCGAGGTGAGCTGTCGGTTCACCATCGGAGATCATGATGATCTGCCGCGTGCCCACCGTGTGCTTCGCCAACAGCTTCTGGGCGATGATGAGGGCATGGTGCATGTTGGTGCCCAAGACCGACTCGTCCCACCGCACATAGGGAAGCTCTTCGGGCTTCAGTTCGCGGGCGTAGGCGCTGAAGCCGATGATGTACAGGCTGTCGCGCTGGAACTGCGATGAGATGAGGTTGTTGAGCGCCAGCGCCACCTTCTTCGCAGCCTGGAAACTGCCACGAAGCGCCATCGACCAGCTCAGGTCGAGCATGATCACCGTCGCGGTCTGGGTGAGGTATTCGGTCCGCGACACTTCGAAGTCCTCGGGGCGCAGGCGCACCGGCGTCCCAGGCCCCTCGCGGTACATGGAGTTCATGATCGTCTTCTGGATGTCGAGGAAGAACGGGTCGCCGAACTCGTACGGCTTCGTGGAGTCGGTACGCTCACCCCCACGGCCCGACTCCTGGACCTGGTGCTTGCCAAAGCTTTCCTTCTTCAGTCTGGCGTAGATCTCGGCCAGGGCGCGCTGGCCGATCTTCCGCGTTCCGCGGGGCGTCAGCTCCCAGCCCTGGCCACGGCGGCGGATGTATCCGGCCTCTTCCAGGATCTCGAGGAAGCGGCGGAGCTGCTCGAGCGTCTCGCGGGCTTCCGGCCCCAGAATCTCCTCGAGCTTGTCGGCGTCGATGTCGTCGATGTCACCGCCGTACTGGGTGCGCTCGATCTGGCGCTCCAGCTCGTCGATGGTCTGCATGTGCTCCATGAGGCGCATCGCCGCCTGGAGGTCGAGCTCCTCGTCGCCGCGGAAGGGGTACTGGTTGCGCAGGTCGCGCATGGGGTAGAGGAACTCGAGGTTCTGCGCGAGCTCGGCCAGCTCCTGCTGCAGCTCCGGGTCACCGATCTTGTCCGCGAGCAGGTCCTGGAGCTGCTGGCGAAGGTCGGGGGGCAGGCTGTCGAGGAGGCTCTGCATCTGCCCGATGGAGTGCTGCATCTGGGCGACGAGCTCCTCGAGCGACCGAGGAGGGTTGTCGCCGAACAGGTCGCCGTACTGCTGCATGAACTGCTCGAAGTCGGGCTGCTTCCCTTCCAGCCGGTCGCGGAGCATCTGGTTCAGGTCCTTCACCATCTGCTTCAATCGCGCCAGCTCTTCGGGAGTCATGTTGGCGATCTGCTGGTAGATGTCTTTGAAGAAGGTCTCCAGCATCGCCTTGCGGAGCGATTCGAGCAGTTCGTTGAAGCGCGCCTGGGCCTCGGGATCCATGAACTCGTACTTCTGCAGCTCGCGCACCTGACCGGCGACATCGGGCGGCAGATTGTCGAGAAATTCCCGCTTCCGCTGGGCAATGGAGCGAAGCATCTCGGCAAATTCGGGCGGGGGTTGCTGCCCCTCACCGCCCGGCTGGCCGGCTCGCTCGGAGCCCCGCTGCTCCCCGCCCTCTGCGCCCTGGGAGGCCTGCTGGCGGCTTCCCTGTTCCGAACCAGGCTCTCCCCCGCTCGGTTCGCCCACGCGCGAGCTGCCGGAAGCATCGGCCGGGGGCTGTCCCAGGACCTCCTGCAGTCGGCGGTCGATGGTCGACCGCTCCATCTGGATGATCTCGTCGAGCTTTCGGCGGATGTCGTCGAAGATGGAGGTCAAGTCGAACCGGTCCAGCTGCTGCCGACGCTGCTGGCGAAGACGCTGCAGGAGGTCGCGCAGGCCCTGCGTGCGGTCGCCCATGGGGGTGCGCACGCCCCGCTGCATGAGGTTACGGAGGGCGTGCTGGAGGTCCCCGAAGTTCATGAGGTCGTCGGTGATGTTGTCGAGGATGTCATCGGCGCCCAGCTCGGGAACGTCCTGGGTGCCGTCCCACATGGAGTAGCGGTAGAGCGTCATCCCCTGCCCTCCCGGCGCGCAATCGCCACCTTCACGGCTACCGTAGCGGAATTCGAGGAGGTTGTCAGTCGGCCGGTTCCCGACGCGGGACGTGAGGGTGAAGGCTGGGGAACGCCCTCCCTCCTCCGGTGTGCAGCCCGGCCAGGGCGCCGAAGATCACGGCGATGGGGATGGACGTTTCCGCGCTGTTGGAACGCCTCGACGAACTGCCGCCCCTCCCGGCGGTCGCGGCCAAGGTCCTCGCCCTGGCGGAAGACCAGCGGACGAGCGCCATCGACCTTGCCCACGTGCTGAGCACGGACCAAGCGCTGACGGCGAAGCTCATCCGCATCAGCAACTCGGCCTTCTACGGGTTCGCCCGGCGGGTCAGCACCGTGCGCGAGGCAGTCGTCGTCCTCGGCTTCCGTCAGGTGCGTCAGGTGGCCTTGGGCATGAGCATGATGAGCGCCTTCCGCCTTCCGACGCGGCTCGCGTCGGTGTTCGACCTGGACCTCTTCTGGGGTCACAGCGTGGCTGTTGCGGTCGCCGCGGAAGCGATCGCAAAACGCACGCGCGCCGCCCGGCCCGAAGATGCGTTCACCGCGGGAATCCTTCACGACATCGGCCGGCTAGGCTTCTGCGTCCTCGAGCCCGAGGGCATGCGCGAGGCGGTGGAGCTGGCGCGCGATGCGCACATCCCTCTCTGGGTCGCCGAAGCGGAGGTTCTGGGGATCGACCACCGGGATTTCGGCGCGGCAATCGGGCGGAAGTGGAAGTTCCCCGGCTTCCTGCTGGAGGCCCTCGCGCGCCACCACGACGAAGCGCTCACCCCCGAGCGAGATGGGCTCGCAGGAGCAGTGGCCCAGGCCAACCGGCTCGTCCTCCACTACGGCCTCTTCTGCGGCTACGAGACCGATGGGGCTGCTCCGCCGCCGCTTCCCGCCGACCTGGAGCGGTACGAAGCGATGGCAGGCGGGATCGAGCGGGTGCTGGAACGAGCCTTCGCCTTCATCGAGAGCGCTTCGGGAACCCCGAATCGCTGGTATCAGCCGCTCTCGGCCTAGGCCGACTCGGCGGCGCGACCGGAGCGGGTGCGTGGCGAACTCTCCGCCCTGACGGCCTCCGGTGAGGGCGAGCGCCAAACCGCGAGCGCGCCAAGCGTGGCCGACAGCGCAGCGGCAAGGATGGCCGGACGATAGGAATCGGCGGCGTCGTAGATGACGCCTCCCAACCAAGGGCCAGCGAGCGCGCCCACGCCGGCAGCCGTGTAGAACACGCCGATGACGCTGCTCACCGCACGCGTTCCGAAGTAGTCGGCCATGAGCGTGGGGCTGAGGGCCACGAACGCGCCGTAGGCGGAGCCGAAGAGCGCACCCCAAAGAACGAGCGCCGGCACCGAGGATAAGGGAACCGCAAACCAGACGTAGGTCAGCACGGCCATCCCAACGATGCTCGCTCCGTAGGCGGTTCGCCGGCCGAGCCGGTCGCCGAACGGGGAGAGGAGGAGACGGCCGACCATCGAACCGATGCCGATACCCGTAAGTCCCAGCGAGGCCTGGGCGAGCGAGAGCCCCTCGTCCTGGCCGTAGGGGACGATGTGCCCGAGGGCGAGGAACACCGGCGCCGTTGCCAGCACGCCTGCGGCGTACAGCCAGGCGAACGCCTTCGTCCGCACCGCCTCGCCGACGCCGAGCCCGGGGAGGCCCGGCTCGGGCCCTGCCTCGCCGGAGGGCGGGCGAGACAGGGCATCCCCGCCGTCGGGGCGGAGGCCGAGTTCGGCCGGTGAGCGTTCCAGCGCCCAAGCGGCAACGCCTCCCAGCACCCCAGCCGCGATGCCGGTCAGCACCATCGCCGTGCGCCACCCGTAGGCATCGATGAGGGCGCTCGATATCGGCGGTACGACGATCGTTCCGAGACCGATGCCGGACACGGCGATCCCCGAGGCGAAGGCGCGCCGCCGCACGAACCATCGCTGCACGGCCGCAATGGAGGGGACGTAGCAGGCCGCGACCCCGCTCCCCACGAAGAGGCTGTAGGAGAGGTAGACCTGCCACACCGCCTGGGCGCGGCTCGCGACGAGCAAGCCCGCGAAGAATGCAGCCGCTCCGGCCATGCACACTGCCCGCGGGCCGTACCGGTCGGCGAGCGGGCCGGTCGCCGCCCCCAGGCCGAAGTAGAGGAAGCCCGTGAGTGCGAACACCAGGGAGACCGCCCCTCGGTTCGCCGCGAACTCGTCGCGCAGCGGCTCGAAGAACGTACCGAACGAGTAGGCAACACCGAAGGACACGAACATGCAGAGAAACGCCGCAGCGACGACGACCCAGCCGTAGAAGACGCGCCGCGCCAGCGGGTGGAAGGGGCCCGGCATAGCCCCCTGACTGTAGCAGACCGCAACTCCCGTTGACGCCCGTATCGCCCGACCGAAGGATGACGCCGTGAGGCGTGCTCGTGGCGGGAGCTCCCTGGGGTGGCGGTTCCTCTTCGCCACCGCCGTGCTGGCGAACGTCGCCGCTGCCGCGTACCTCGCAGCGGCCGTGGTCGGCAGGTCGAGCTCAGCCGAAACCGCGATACCAGCCGAGCCGTCGCCTACGGCCGAGTCGGGGCCGCTCCGCTACGCTGGCGCGCTCCCCGCCACCGTCCGCGCACGGCTGCCGGAGCGTTTCGAGCCCGCCGGGCCCGGCGAACCCGCCGACCTGGCGTTCGTGCGGGTCGCCAGCCCCGACGGGGTCGTCGCGCGATGGTTCGTGCCCGTCTCGGCCTGGGGTACCGGGGTGCAGAGCCTCACCCTCGACCAGCTCCGGGCACTGGCCGCTGGACGGATCGCGGATTGGTCGGAGGCGGGCGGGCTCGGCGGTTCGCCGCGATTCGCGGCGGTGGCGAGCGACGCGGAGACCATCACCGCCTGGCTCGGCGGCGAGCCCGAGCTGTTCGAGGATTACGAAGCGCTCTTCGCCGCGCTCTCGCCCGGCTCGGGCCGCTGGGCGCTCGTCCCACTGGAAGAGCTCCGGCCAGCGGCAGCCGTGCTGCAGGTCGAGGGGCGGGACGTGTGGGACCCCGCCGCCGCGGCTCGTTGGCCGTTCGCCGAGCGCTGGCGCGCCCTTCCGTTCACGGAGCGGGGCGAAGCGGCAGCCGCTGCGGCGGCCGCCGCTATCGCCGCGGCACCGCCGGAGGCTGTTCGGGTCGTCGCGACAGGCGACATCCTTCAGACTCGGTGTACCCTGGCGCGCATCGAGGGCCTCGGCGACTGGCGTGCCCCGCTGGCCACGCCGCTCGGGGCGTTCCTAGCGGGGGCTGACCTGACCATCGGTTCGCTCGACACGAGCGTTCAGGACTTCGCCGAGCCTTTTCGCTGTGTGGCCACCACGAACCTCACCTCGCCACCGGAGACCCTCCAAGCGCTGCAGGAGGCCGGCTTCGACGTGCTGACGGTGGCCACGAACCACACCTTCGACTGCGGCACCGCCGGCGCGTGCGGCCCTCGAGCGTTCCTGCGGACCCTCGAGCTGGTGCAAGCGGCAGGAATCCGGACCGTCGGGGGCGGGCGGAACCTGGCCGAAGCGCTGGCACCGGCCGTCTTCGACGTCCGCGGTACGCGCATCGCGGTCCTCGGTTTCGACGACATCGCCGCCGGCCCACCGAACGAGAACGCCGCCGGCGCCAATTCCCCGGGCACGGCTCCGATGGACGACTCGTACGAGGAAGAGCGCGAACTCGGGTATCCGGCCTTCTACGCCCCGGCGGAACTGCTCGGCGTTTCCCGGCTGCAGGCGCAGGTGGCAGCGGCGAAGGCCCAGGCCGACATCGTGATCGTCCTCCTCCAATCCGGGACGGAGGATACACACGACCCCAGTCCACGGAGCATCAAGGCGGCACGGGCCGCGATCGATGCCGGTGCCGACCTGGTGGTGGGAAACCAGGCGCACTGGGTTCAGGCCATCGAAACGCGCGGCAGCGGCTTCATCGCCTACGCGCTGGGAAACTTCATCTTCGACCAGGTCCACACCATCGAGCACCAGCAGGGAGTCTTGCTGGAAGCCTTCCTCCTCGCCGGCCGTCTGGCGGGGGTGCGTCTCCACCCGTACCGGATCATGGAGCAATACCGGCCCGAGTTCGTCGGGGTCGAGGAGCGGCTGAAAATCCTCGAGGACGTCTTCGGTGCGACGGCGCGTCTACCCGGGGAGAGTGACAACCGAGGGCTCCGCCGATAATAGAAGGGAGGGAGTTCCAGACAGAGGGCGCAGGCGATGGTTCAGAGCGAACGGATCGCCGCCGGCGTGGCCGAGCTCCGGGAGACGATCCGCGCCAACGACGGCGAGAACGTGGCGACCTGGAGCTTCGAGCGCCGCGTCGACGAGCTGATTTCGGCTTTCTACGACGACATCGACACGCTCATCACGCTGCGGTTGGGGGACATCCTCGACCTGTTCCTCATCAAGGTGCTGTACGTGAAGCGGAGGAGCCGCGATTACGCCACCCTCGAGTACCTCGGCCGCATGCTGGAGCGTTACCTGCGCGCGAGCGAGCTCATCCTGGGCGGGAAGAGTCGCGGCTTCACGGCCTATCTCTCGGACCTGATGGAGGAGACGGCCCATCCTTCCGGGGCCTTCCAGAACCTGTTCGAGGCGTACCGGAAGTACGGCGACAACGCGCTCTTCATCGCGGGCATCTTTCCCGCCAGCCTCGGCCGGCGGCGGCGCGGCGGCTGGCTCGGCGGCGCTCCCTTCGTGGACCGCTCCTACTTCACGACGATGGGACGGCGGTACTACGAGCTGGCCGCCAACCATGAACTGGCCGAGTGGGCACAGCTGCGGGATACGCTGCTGCGCCTCGCGCGGTACTTCGACGTCTACGTCGACGCTCTCAACGAGATGAGCGCCCGCTACGTGATGGGCATGGACATGCGCATCATCGCCGACAAGATGCTCGACGCGTTCAACCGGTACCGGCGCACGCGCGACCCGCGCGAGCTGGAGCTGGCGCGGAAGTACGCGGCGTTGATGAAGCTGGATGCCCGGCAGTGGCCGGCGCTCGACGCCGTGGCCGGAGCTGCCCCCGCCGATGCGCTCTAGGAGCGAGCCGGCGCGCGGTGGAGCCCAGGCAAGTAGTCGCGGCCGAAGCGGGCGATGACCTCCTCCGCCTGGTGGTAGGCCCGGGGATCGATGAGACAGATCGCGTGGCGGACGCCGCGGCGGGCCAGCGCCTCAAGCTGTTGGGCCGCGGCCTCCATCGAGTCGGGCCCGATCACACCCGCGCCTTCGAGCGCGAGCACGAGGGCGTCGGGGTCGCGGCCATGCTGCCGAGCCGTTTCGCGGGCGAGGGCGAACCGCGCCTCGAGGTCGGGCAGGCTCTTGGCCGTCGCCAACCAGCCGTCCGCGTACCGTCCGACGCGGCGGAGCTGGCCCTCGCTTTCGCCCCCAAGCCAGATGGGAATCGAGCCGTTCGCCGGCTTGGGGTTGCAGGTCCAGTCGACGCACTCGTAGAACTCGCCGCGAAACTGCACCCACTCCTCGGTCCACAAGGCGCGAACGAGCTGGAGCCACTCCTCGGTTCGCTTGCCGCGCCGTTCGAAGGGGACGCCGAGCACCTGGAACTCTTCCTTCCACCACCCGACCCCGCCCCCGAGGATCAGCCGGCCGCCGCTGAGATGGTCGATGGTCGCGAGGATCTTCGCGTGGAGGACGGGATGCCGCATCGGGAGCACGAGAACGCTCGTGCCGAGCCGGATGCGGTTGGTGACGGCGGCGAGGAAGGCGAGGAGCGTAAGCGGCTCGAGGAAGTCGAGCGTCGGGCGAAAGCCGAGCCGACCGTCGGGCGAATACGGGTAGGCCGAGCCCTGCTCCTTGCGGATCACGACGTGGTCGAAGACCCAGAGCCCGTCGAAGCCAGCGTCCTCCGCGGCGCGGGCGAAGCGCTCGATGACCTCGCGGCGGGCGAACGGACCCACCTGGGGGACGTGAAGTCCGACCTCCATGCTGCACCTCCGGCGTTGCGGAGGCATGGTAGCGGAGGCGGCCCCTTCCGGGAACGGCGGCGTTCCGTTCAGCCGGCGCGCTGGCGGGGCCCTGTCCCCTCGTCTCGAAGGATGTCGGAGCCGGGCGCGGCGTCGCTGCGGGGGGGCCGCTGGAGTTCACGCCGGAGAAGCTGCCGGTAGAGCTGGGCGTGGCGGAACGCCGCAGCCTCGGCATCGAAGACGACGCGCGCCCGCGCCCGGGCGAGCGCCGGCGAGAGGAGGTCGAGATGCTCGAGGCTCTGCGCAGCGGATTGCGCGCTGGGGCACACCCAGCCGGATTCGCCGTGGACGACGAGCTCGGCGATAGGCGTGCCTTCGAAGGCGATCACTGGGGTGCCGCAGGCGAGAGCGGTTACCGCCGCCATGTCGAACCCGCGGCGCCCGAAGGAGAGGTAGGCCGCCGCCGACCAGATGGCGGAGGGGAACGAAGAGGGACCGAGGCGCTCGACGCGGAGCCACCCGCCCTGTTCGCCGATCCGGATCGCCGCGCCACAGCTTTCGCTCAACTGTGCTTCGGGGCCCAAGACGACGACGAGCCGGCGCTCCTGACGGGTGGCGACGGCGATGGCCGCGCCGAGGGCGTACTCGTCCCGGCCATCGAAGCTGAAGGCGAGGTGGTCTCCCTGGTCGCGGTCGGCGGGGATGAGCGACATGTCGACCGCGGGTGGGATGACGGCGATGGCGCGGAGCCCGTCGCTCTGATGCTGGCGGTAGGTGAGGGCGATGAAGCGGCTCGGGGGCGCCTCCTCGTCGTACCGGGTGGCGAGCGTGAGGTCCGCGCGCGGCCGTGGGCCAGGAATGACGCCGTGGAGGTGGAGGACGTCGTAGCTGCGGCCGACGAAGGCAGGGAGCCGCTGCGCCTCGATGAGCTCCACCTCATGGCCGAGCTCGCGGAGCGCCGGGACCAGCCACGCCGTGTTGGCGGCCACGGCCGAGAGGAAGGGGTTGCGGCTGCGCAGGTCAGCGACGTGGGCGATGCGGAGCGCCATCGCAGGAACCTCCTCCGGTCTTAGCACTCTCGCCTCCCGAGTGCTAATGTACGCCGGCCAGGGCGGCCGTCAAGCGGGCCGCCCCGTCGTCGGGGCGGCCCGCTGGCAGGGAGGCAGCGGTTAGACCTCGCGGAATTCGCCTTCGACGGTGCCCTCGTCGGACGAGGAGCTCGTCGCACCGGCCTCGGCGCCGGCAGCGGCGCCCGCCCGCCCGTAGACCGCCGCGCCAATGCGCTGCATGGACTGGGAGAGGGCATCGAGCGCGCGGCGGATGGTCTCGCGGTCGTCGCCTTCGATTGCCGAGCGGACGGTCTTGACCCGCTCCTCGACCTCGGCGCGAAGGGCCGCGTCGATCTTGTCGCCATGCTCGCGCAACGTGCGCTCCGCCTGGTAGGCGGTCGAATCGGCGAGGTTCTTCAGCTCGACCAGCTCGCGCTTGCGGCGGTCCTCCTCGGCGTACAGCTCCGCTTCGCGCTGCATGCGCTCGATCTCCTCCTTCGTAAGGCCGGAGGAGGGCTGGATGGTGATGTGCTGTTCGCGGCCCGTGCCTTTGTCCTTGGCCGAGACGTGGACGATGCCGTTGGCGTCGATGTCGAAGGTGACCTCGATCTGGGGAACGCCCCGCGGCGCGGGGAGAATGCCGTCGAGGATGAAACGGCCGAGCGACTTGTTGTCGGCTGCCATCGGCCGCTCCCCCTGGAGGACATGGATCTCCACGCTCGTCTGGTTGTCGGCGGCCGTGCTGAAGATCTGGCTCTTGGAGGTGGGGATGGTGGTGTTGCGCGGGATGATCGGCGTCATCACGCCACCAAGCGTCTCGATGCCGAGGGTGAGCGGCGTGACATCGAGGAGGAGGACGTCCTTCACCTCCCCCTTCAGCACGCCGGCCTGGATGCCGGCGCCGACGGCGACCACCTCATCGGGATTGACGCCCTTGTGCGGCTCCTTGCCGAAGAATTCGGCCACCAGGCGCTGGATGGCGGGCATCCGCGTCTGACCGCCGACGAGCACGACCTCGTCGATGTCGCTCGGCTTCAGCTTCGCATCTTCGAGAGCGCGTCGTACGGGCTCGAGGGTCCGCTCGATGAGGTCCGCACAGAGCTGTTCGAGCTTGGCACGGGTGAGCACCATGTTCAGGTGCTTCGGACCCGAGGCATCAGCCGTGATGAAGGGGAGGTTGATCTCCGTCTGCTGGACGGTGGAGAGCTCGATCTTCGCCTTTTCCGCCTCGGACTTCAGCCGCTGCAGGGCCTGGCGATCGTTGCGAAGGTCGATGCCCTCCTGCTTCTTGAACTCTTCGATGAGCCAGTCGATGATCCGCTGGTCGAAGTCATCGCCACCCAGGTGGGTATCGCCGTTGGTGGCGATGACCTGGAAGGTGCCGTCGCCGATCTCGAGGATGGAGATGTCGAAAGTGCCGCCGCCGAGGTCGTAGACGGCGATCCGCTCGTCCTTCTTCTTGTCGAGGCCGTAGGCGAGCGAGGCGGCGGTCGGCTCGTTGATGATGCGGAGCACTTCCAAGCCGGCGATCTTGCCCGCGTCCTTGGTCGCCTGGCGCTGGGCGTCGTTGAAGTAGGCCGGCACGGTGATGACCGCCTCGGTGATCTTCTCCCCCAGGTACGCCTCGGCGTCGGCCTTCAGCTTCTGGAGGATCATGGCGCTGATCTCCTGGGGGCTGTATTCGCGCCCGCCCATCACGACCCGGCAGTCGCCGTTCGGCGCGGGTACGACCTTGTAGGGAACGAGCTTCATGGTGCGCTGCACTTCGGGGTCGTTGAACTTGCGCCCCATGAAGCGCTTGATGCTGAAGATGGTGTTCTCCGGATTGGTAATCGCCTGGCGCTTGGCTACCTGACCGACCAGTCGCTCGCCGGTCTTGGTGATGGCGACCACCGAAGGCGTCGTCCGGCCGCCTTCGGCGTTCGGGATGACGACCGGTTCGCCTCCCTCCATCACCGCCATGCAGCTGTTCGTGGTGCCAAGGTCAATACCGAGTACCTTCCCCATTCTTCATCCTCCTCGGGTTGCGTTCAGTTCGTTTCTTCGGGCGCGGAGCCTCCGGGAGGCTGGCCGTTCCCGACGATGACGAGGGCCGGGCGCAGGACCTTATCGCCCAGCCGATATCCCTTCTGTAACACGTGGACGACCTTCCCCTCCTCGCCGGGCTCCTGGGCCACGGCCTCGTGGATGGTGGGGTCGAAGGCCTCCCCTGCAGCGGCGATCTCGGTCACGCCCATCGATTCGAGCAGGGCCTTGAACTTGCGGTGGATGGCGATAATGCCCTGCACCCAGCTCAGCCCCGCGAGGTGGGCATCGACGCTCTCCACGGCGCGGTCGAGGTCATCGAAGACGGGGAGGAGGTTGATGGCGAGGGCAGCGTTGGCAAGCTTCGCCGCCTCCGAGCGCTCCTGCTCCACGCGCCGCTTGTAGTTGATGAAGTCGGCGGCGCTCCGCTGCCAGTTCCGGAAGTACGTCTCGGCGCGCTCTCGCTCGGCGGCGAGCTGTTCTTCGAGGGACAGCTCGCGCTCCTCCGTCTCGGGCCTGCCTTCGCC
The DNA here is from genome assembly GCA_002898215.1 of bacterium HR29. Lineage (GTDB taxonomy): Bacteria > Chloroflexota > Dehalococcoidia > Tepidiformales > Tepidiformaceae > HRBIN29. The sequence continues at coordinate 25,767 of BEIF01000004.1, forward strand.
CGGGCCATTCCCCTCGGGAGGAGGGGTCGTTTCGTTCGCGACCAGTTCGTCGTCGCGCTGCGCGGTCATACGTCAATCACCCCCGTAGAAGGTGCGGATGAGCTGGGTAAGGACGTCGCGGATGTAGCGCACGTGAGCGACGGTATCGGCGTACGCCATGCGCGTCGGTCCGAGCACGCCGACGATGCCCGCGACACCGCCCTCCACGCCGTAGCGCGCCAGAACGAAACTCATCTCCTGGTAGGGGCCCTCGCGGTTTTCGTCGCCGATGACAACGGCCACGCTTTCGGGGGCCAAGCTCTCCACCGGGAGGGCCCTCCGCAGCTCCCGCCCTTCGACGGCCGCCAGGGTGTCCAGCACGCGGTCGGAGTCCTCGAACTCCGGCTGGCGAAGCATCTCGCGGACGCCTTCGACGACGATGTCATCGAGGCCTTCCCGTTCGAGGCTGCGGAGAAGGTCGGTGAGCTCAGCCAGGACCGCCGCTTCCACCGAGAGCTGGTCGCCAGGGCGGACCTGGGGAGCGGGGATCTCGTGCCAGCGGCGCCCGCGAAGCTCGACGTTCAGCCGGTTCGCCAGAAGGGTGAGGCTTTCCTGGTCCACCGACTCGTCGAACTCGATGACGCGCTGGTGGACGGCGGCGTCGGCGGTAACCACCACCAGCAGGGCGCGCCGTTCGCCCAGCTCGACGAGCTGCATGTTCTTGAAGAAGACCTCGCGGAGCCGGGGCTCGGTGACGAGGGCGGTGTTGCCCAGGGCGCGGGCGAGCACCGTCGCGGCGAGGCTCGTCCACTCTTCGATACGGCGCGCTGCCTGATGGAACTGGTGGAGGATGCGCGCGCGCTCCTCCGCCGAGAGCGGCTTCTCGCGCATCAACGAACCCACGTAGTAGCGGTAGCCGCGGTTACTAGGGATGCGGCCCGCTGAGGTGTGGGGATGCGTGATGAAGCCCTCGATCTCCAGCGCCTGCATCTCGTTCCGGACGGTAGCGCTGGAGAGCGGCAGATTATGCCGCTGCACCAGCGCCTGCGAGCCCACCGGCTGGGCGCTGTCGACGTAGTCGTCGATGATGAGAGCCAGGATCCGAGCGCGCCGCTCTGATAACACCATTATCAAGTCCTCGACCAGATCTTAGCACTCAATCACGCGGAGTGCTAAGCCCTGCTCCGAGCGTACCCTAGGCCGCCGACCCCAGGCAAGCGGACCGGCCCTGGCGGCAGCCCCCGTGGGCGTGCCAGAATTCCGTTCAGCTCCTCCAGGAGGTTCGGGGATGCCGACCGTGCTTTCGGCCGGGGTTCCGATTCGCTTCGTGGACGAGGGCACAGGACCGGCTATCGTGCTCGTCCACGGCTTTGCGAGCAGCCTCACGGGAAACTGGCGGGCCACCGGCGTGATCGCCGCGCTGGTCGGGGCCGGGCGCAGGGTGGTGGCGCTCGACTGCCGCGGCCACGGCGAGAGCGGCAAACCGCACGACCCCGCAGCCTACGCCGGAACGGCGATGGCCGACGACGTCATCGCCGTTCTCGACCACCTCGCCATTCCGGAAGCCGACATCATGGGGTACTCGATGGGCGGCTTCCTCACCGCCTCCCTCCTGGTTCGGCACCCGAGCCGGTTCCGCAGCGCCATCCTCGCTGGCGTCGGCGACATGGTGAACCAAGGAGGCCCCGACCCCGAGCGCGGTGAGCGGATCGCCGAGGCGCTGCTCGCCCCATCGGCCGAGGCCGTGACAGACCCCGTAGCCCGCACCTTCCGCCGCTTCGCCGAGCGGAACGGCAACGACCTGGTAGCCCTCGCGGCTCTGCAGCGGGCAGAACGGTTCCGCTACGACCCCGCGCGGTTGGCCGACGTGCGTATCCCCGTGATGGTGTTGGTGGGCCGCGAGGACGCCCTCGCCCAAACGGCCGACCGTTTGGCGGCCCGCCTGCCCAACGCCCGCCTCCGCACCGTGCCCGGCGACCACCTCACGGCCGTGAACGCCGACTTCATCCGAGAGGTCCTCGCTTTCCTCGACGAGGTCTCCCCGGTCGCACGACCCTAGGTTTCCGCTTGCGCAGGATGGCATACCTCTTGTAAGCTGCTAACGAACGATAAGCAGCAAGGAGGAGATGCCCCGATGTGGAAGCTCGACAAGGCGCACACGAACGCCGCCTTCGCAGTCAAGCACATGCTCGTGACCACTGTCCGCGGCCGCTTCACGAACGTCGACGCGGAGGTGGAGATCGACGAGAAGGACCTCACGAAGTCGCGTGCGACGGTGACCATCGATGTCGCCTCCATCGATACCGGCGAACCGCAGCGCGATGCCCATCTGCGTTCGGCCGACTTCTTCGATGTCGAGAAGTACCCGAAGATGACGTTCGTCACGCGCAGCATCGAGCGGGTGGGCGAGGGGAAGTATCGGATTACCGGCGACCTCACCATCAAGGACGTCACGAAGCCCGTCACCTTCGAAGCCGAGGTCGCGGGTCCGGCGAAGAACCCTTGGGGTATGGAAGTGATCGGCATCGCGGCCGAGGCCAAGGTGAACCGAAAGGACTGGGGGCTCACCTGGAACGCGCCCCTCGAATTCGGCGGTTGGCTCATCGGCGACGAGGTGAGGCTGAACTTCGACGCTGAGCTCGTGAAGCAGCCGGCGGAGGTCGCCGCGGGCAATTGACCCGAGCGCTTCACGTACGGCGCCACGCGGACGACGGCACCGGGGCCCCGAAAGGGGCCCCTTCTCCATTGGCCCGCGAGCGGGGAACGCCTTCTCGCCGGCAGCAGCGGTCCACCTGGCGACGCTAACGTGGGCGGTTCGCGCCCGATACGCCGACGAAGAGCGCTACCCCCAGCTTGGCGCGCAACCCATCGTCGCATCCCCAGGCTGTGGGACGTCGCCGCCATCCTCGAGGCGAAGCACCGCGCCTTCTACACCGACCCGCCTCCTCCGATGGGCTCGCGGATTCTGAAGGCGGCACTCGATTGCGGTGACCCGATTTCGGCTGGCGTCGCGGAAGGGCCGACGAACGACCGGCTGGGGAGAAGAGCCCGGCCCCGTCGTCCCCGATGTGCTGGAGCGACGAGTGCGGGCCGCCGCGCCGCCAGCCGTCCGCAACGTGCGGGCTGCCGACCTCGAACGATGGTGTTGGGCGAAGGACTCCGCCGGCCTTCGGGCACGGCGGTACTCTCCCACGGTCAGGAGGTGACGCCCATCGTCCGTGACCGGCTGGGGAGCTTCACTCCTTCCGTGTCGGAAGTCTCCGTGTCGGAGCCCCGACGGCCGCCAGCCTGAGGTCTCCTAACCCGCGGATTCTCCCCCCGATGCGCCCGCGCGCTTCCGGGCGATGTACTGCTCGACGTCGAGGAGTCGGTCCGGCCCCGCGCGGCGGATGACGCCGAGCAGCTCGTCCATCGTTTTCACCTCCTCCACCTGCTCCTCGACGAACCAGCGGAGGAATTCTTCGGTGCTGTGGTCGCGTTCCTCCCGCGCGAGGTCCACGAGCCGGTGGATCTGGCGGGTGACCTCGAGCTCCCAGTCGAGAGCCTGCTGCACAGCCGCCTCAGCGGAGGGGAAGGTCGCTGGCGGCGCGGGAATGGTAGGCACCCGGACGTGAGCGCCGGCATCGAGGATGTAGCGGAAGAACTTGATCGCGTGCTCCCGCTCTTCGTCGGACTGGTGAGCGAAGAACTCCGAGAGCTCCGGGAGCGATTCCCGGTCGAAGTAGCCGGCGATGTTGAGGTACTGGTTCGAGGCCGCCAGCTCGCGGCCGAGGTGTTCATTCAGCTCCTTCTCCATCCGTTCGCTGATGAGCACGAGCGACCCCCTCTCTGCGGTCGCGCCGGCGCGACGCCCGGCGCGGCTCCACCCATCGTACCGTCAGGCCGCGTCGGCCGTCACCGCTCCGTGCCGGTCGACCCCTCACTGCTCCACGGGGGTATCGGTCCTGTTCCCCCACTCAGCCCACGAGCCGTCGTAGAGCCGGTTCCCCTGGCCGTAGCCGATGAGCTTCAGCGTGAACAGGGTGTGGGCCGCGCGCACTCCGGTCTGGCAGTAGGTAACGATGGTGGAGTCCTTCTTGATGCCAGCCTTCTCGAAGAGGGCGCGGAGTTCGGCCGCCGGCTTCCACACCTTCGGGTCGCTCTCCGTCAACGAGAGCGTCCAGTCGACGTTGATGGCGTTGGGGATGTGTCCCCCGCGGGCAGCCCGCACGTCGGCTCCCACGTACTCGGCCTGCGAGCGAACATCGAGGAGCACGACCTCGCTGTTCGGGTCGGAGGAGTACTCCTTCACCTGCTCGATGCTGCAGATGAGGTTCGGGTCGGGCTTCGGCGTGAAGACGGCGGGGGTGACCGTGGGGACCTCCTTCGTGACGGGCCGGCCCTCCTTCTCCCATTTCGCCCAACCACCGTTGACGATGCGAACGCGCTCGTGCCCGTAGTAGTTCAGCACCCACCAGAGGCGCGCTGCCCAGAGGCCGGTCCCCTCGTCGTAGATGATCACCTCGGTATCGGGGCCGACGCCCAGCTCTCCCATCTTCTGGGCGAAGAGCTCCTCGCGGACGACGTGGAGCTTATCGTCGGGGTCCTTCAGCAGGGTTCGGTCGTACCAAACGGCGCCGGGGAGGTGTCCGGCGTCGTACGCCTGACGCTCGCGAATGTCGATGATACGGATGTCGCTCCGACCGAGCTGGCCAGCGAGCCAGTCCGTCTCGGCGAGCAGCTCCGGATGGGCGTACCCTTCGGGTTCGGCTACGGCGGTTTGCTGTTCGCCTGACGGAGCAGCGGGTGAAGGTGCCTCGTCATCGTCCCCGCCGCAAGCCGCCAGGGCGAACGACAGAGCAGCCAGGAGCACGACGATGGCGCCCAACGATCGCTTCGCCTTCGGAAGCGCGGATACAAACACGGCCATCCTCCTTCGGGTTAGCTTGCAGTGAGCTCCGCAGCGCGCCGGGAGATCTCCTCCAGCGCCTTGCGCGTGTCGATGGGGGCCTCGGCCTTAACGAGCCGGATACGCCAGAGGCCCTTGCCGACGACTTCGATGGTCGATTGGTAGCCGAGCTTCGCGCCCTCCCAGGGAACGGTGGAGAGGGCAGGGGCGTGGTCGGTGAGGACTTCGAGGGTCTCACCGGGAGGAAGCTTCTGTAGTGCCTGGCGTGCCTTCATGGCGGGGTACGGGCACATCTCCCCGCGGACGTCGAGTTCCACCATCTCGATACACCTCCTTCCTCGGTGCTCCTTCGGGTCCGGCTAGGGCAGGCGTTTGATGAGGGCCACGCCGACGGCCGCTCCGAGGAGCAGGCCCGCGCCGAACACCCAGCCGGCCACCGCCAGCGACGGGATGGAGGAGAAGAACGCCCCGATGGTGCAGCCGATGGCGATCACCGAGGCGTACCCCATGAGCAGCCCGCCGACGGCGGCCTGCGCGAATCGCGAAGGGTTACGGGGCCACCGCAAGCGGAACTCGCCGGAAAGCCAGGAGGCGCCGAAGGCGCCCATGACGAGCCCCAACACGGTGGCACCGCGAACGGTCATCCAGCCGCCGGACCCCGGCGTGCAGCCCGCGAGCAAATCGGACCCCTTCAGCGGGAGAGCGGACCGACCGAACCAACCGGCGACGTTGTCGGCCCACAGCGAGAGACCCCCGGTCACGCCGAGCGGGACCTGGTAGGCCAGGGCGATGATCGAGACCACGGCGAGGGCGATGGCTCCCGTGCGGTAGCTCCAGCCCTGGGGCGACATCACCGCCTGCCAGGCGCGCTCCAGATGTTCCCGCACGCCCATGGGCGGCAGCGGGGTGGGCGGCGGCACTGCTGGCATACGGGGCGAACGCGACTCCCACCAGAGGACTGCCAGATAGGCGATCCCGAGTCCGGCCAGGACGACGAGGACCGAGGGGACGAATCCGAGCTCGGCGGGGAGCCAGAGCGCGCTGCGTTCACGGATGTCGTTGTCGTACCACCAGGCCCACGTATGGTTGGCGAGCTCGAGGCCGGCGAGTATGCCGCCCATCGCCACCCAGGAGGCGAGGTACCCCTCGCCCATACGCCACAGAGAGCCGGAGACGCAGCCGCCGGCGAGCACCATCCCCACCCCGAAGGCGATCCCGCCGACGATGGTTGCGATGCCCACGGGTTGGATATGGGGCCCGTTCGGGTTTACGCCGAACGACGGGTCGGGAACGAGGCGTGCCTCGAGGGCGGCGAAGCCGACCGTCGCGACCGCCAGTCCAGTGAGGATTGCCCTCAGGAGACGCCCGTCACCGAGGAGAATGAGGTCGCGAAAGGCGCCGGCGAAGCAGAGCCGGCTGCGCTGGAGGATGACGCCGAAAGCGATTCCGATGAGCCAGTAGGCGCCGAAGGCGAAGGATTCGGCGTCGAGGAGGGCCCAGCCGACGACCACGCCGACGCCCCACAGCAACGCCCGAAGGGCAGCCGGGGGAATAGTCGGGCGCTTCAGGGCCTCGGCGACGGTTGCCACGGAGTAAAGTTTATGAAGTCGCGTGACAATCTCGCCAGTAGCTCGGCTGGCGCGGCTGGAGGGATTCGAACCCCCGCCACCTGGTTCCGAAGACCAGTGCTCTGTCCGCTGAGCTACAGCCGCGCCCTTGAGTCAGTATACCGGCCCTCAGCCTAGCGCCCCCTCGGCAGCGAAGGCTGCGATTTCGTCGTCGGTGAGGCCGGCCTCGCGCAGCACCTCCGCCGTGTGGGCTCCCGGCTCCGGACTCGGCCCGCGCACCCCGACGTCCGCTCCCCAGAGGCGGAACGGGACGCCCACGGTGCGGAAGACACCGGCCGGGTGCTCGACTTCCGGGAAGGCGCCAAGCGCCTCGAGGCTCGGGTCCCCGACCACATCCGGCAGCTCTACCATGGGCGCCCAGATCAACCCGTGCCGGTCGAGCCGCTCCGCCCACTCCGCCAGCGTCCGGCGGCGGAACTCCGCCTCGATCATCGCGGCGAGCTCGGCGCCACGCTCCTGGCGCAGCTTCATGGTTGCGTAGCGGGCGTCGGCCGCCCAGTCGGGACGCTCGAGAGCCGCGCAGAGCTTCGGCCAGTAGGGGTCGGGCGTCATGTGGACGAGCATGATCCAGCGGCCGTCGGCGGTCGGATACGTGTTGAAGAGCGGGTTGGCAGGGGCGGTTCGGTCGAAGCGGGAGGGTTGTTGGCCGTCGATGAGCGTCCGCGCGACGTCGCTCGCGATGGTGTAGACGCCCGTCTGCTGCAGCGATACCTCCACGACCGTCCCGCGCCCGGTGCGGTCGCGAAGGCGCAAGGCGGCCAGGATGGCCGCCAGGGCGTTCATGGCGGTGGTGTGATCCCCCTGGGCGATGCGCGAGATGACTGGCGGGCCCTCGCGATGGCCGATGAGCCCCATGATTCCGGCCCGCGCCCAGAAGGCGGCGAAGTCGAATCCCGGCCGTCCGGCCTCCGGGCCACTGAGGCCGTAACCGGTGATGGAGCACACCACCAGGCGTGGATACGCAGCGAGCAGCTCGGCCGGCGCAAGGCCGTAGCGCTCCAGCCGCGGGCCGAGGAGGTTCGTCAGGAAGACGTCCGCGCCCGCCAACAATCGACGGAGAAGCTGCTGGCCGGCGGGGGCGCGGAGGTTGATGGTGACGGAGCGTTTGCCGCGGTTCTCCAGCTCGAAGAGGAAGTTCACCTTGTACGTCCCCTCGGCGTCGACAGGCACGACGCCGCGCATCACCTCGCCACCCGGAGGCTCCACCTTGATGACGTCCGCCCCGAGGTCGCGGAGGAGGGCGCCGACGGCCGGGGCGGCCACGTAGTTCGCCGCTTCGATGACGCGGATCCCTTCGAGCGGTGCAGGAGCCTGGAATTCGGGGGACATCGCGGCCCATGGTACGGGGGCGGCTGGCGCAGGCTCCAGGGCGCCGTACGATGGCGGCGTGAGCGTCATCGACCGCCGGCGGGCGGGCATCCTCCTCCACATCAGCTCGCTTCCCGGTCCGTGGGGAACCGGGGACCTCGGGTCCGAGGCGGAACGCTTCCTGCAGTTCCTCGCCGCCGCCGGCGCGACCCTCTGGCAGATGCTCCCGGTCGGGCCTCCCGGCTTCGCCGACTCGCCCTACCAGGCACGTTCGTCGTTCGCCGGCAATCCGCTCTTCGTGCCGCTGGAGCTCCTCGCCGAACGTGGCCTCCTCCGTCGGGAGGAGCTGCCCGAGCCCTTCGCGGACGATGGGTACGCCGACTTCCCGGCAGCGGCGCGGGCGCGCTTCGTGGCGCTGCGGCGGGCGTTCGAACGGTGGCAGCCCGACGAGGGCTTCGCGGCCTTCCGGGCCGCGACAGCGAGGTGGTTGCCGGAGTACGCCCTCTTCGCCGCGCTCCACGATGCCTTCGGTCGGCCGTGGTGGGAGTGGCCCCTAGAGCTGGTGCGGCGCGAGCCCGCAGCCCTCGCCGATGCACGCCGGAAGTTCGCCGCGGAGATCGGCTTCCACGAAGCCGTGCAGTGGTGGTTCTGGCAGCGATGGGACTATCTCCGTCAGGCCGCTCGACGCCTCGGCATCCTCCTCATCGGCGACGTCCCGTTCTACCCCGCGCTCGACAGCGCCGACGTGTGGGCCCACCAGGAGCTGTTCTGCCTCGACGAACGCGGTCGGCCGACGGAGGTCGCCGGCGTGCCTCCCGACGCCTTTTCGGCAACCGGTCAGCGCTGGGGGAACCCCGTCTACCGCTGGGAGTCGCACCGCAGCCAGGGGTTCGGATGGTGGGTCGAGCGGCTCGCGTGGAGCGTGCGGGCCTTCGACGCAGTCCGCATCGACCACTTCCGCGGCTTTGCGGCGGCATGGCACATCCCAGCGTCGGCTCCTACCGCCATCGAGGGGCGTTGGGTGCCGGGGCCTGGACTGGCGTTCTTCGACCGGGTCAGGGAAGCGCTCGGCGGCTTGCCGTTTATCCTCGAGGACCTGGGGCTCATCACCGAAGACGTGCACGCCCTGCGGCGAGCGACCGGCTGCCCAGGGATGGCGGTGCTCCAGTTCGCGTTCGACGGCAGCGCGGAGAATCCCTACCTGCCGCACAACCTCGAGCGGAATACCGTCATCTACCCCGGCACGCACGACAACGACACGGCGGTCGGTTGGTGGGCGGGCCTCGAGGTGGCGACGAGGGCGCGGGTGCGCCGATACCTGGGCTGCGAGGTCCGGGACCCGGCCGAAGCGCTTGCCCGTCTGGCTCTCAGCTCGGTGGCGGGATGGGCCCTCATCCCGATGCAGGACGTGCTGCGGCTAGGGAGCGACGCGCGAATGAACACGCCTGCCCGGCTCGAAGGGAACTGGCGCTGGAGGGCGAGGAGGGAGCAGATGGAGAGCGGCTGGGAGGGGTGGTTCCGAGAGCTCGCCGAACCCTTCGGCCGGGTTCCCGAGGGCCGTGGCGCGCCCGGCTGACGTATCCTTCGGCCATGGAGCCGACGTTCGCCGCCGCCGTCCGAATCGCCCGCGAGCTCCTCGAGGAGTTCGCGGAAACCGTGCGCTCGCTGCCGGCCGAGGCGCTGGACTGGCGCCCCGCGCCGGGCGCGAGCTCCGTGGCCCAGCTAGCCGCCCACGTCGCCAGTTCGACGCCGTTCTGGTTCGCCGCCGCCGTCGGCGAACGGCGGGACATCATCGGCTATCGCCGCGGCGAACGGGAACGCGCCTTCGAAACGGCCGGTGTGGCTGCGGACGAGCTCTCCGAGAGGCTTCACGCTGCTGTCCAGGAGCTGGAGCGCTTGGCTGCGCAGGGTCAGCCGCACCACCTCCGCCGCGTCATCGAGTGGGCGGACGACGACGGCACGGCGCCGGCGCTGACGGGCGCAGAGGCGCTCTTCCGGGCGGTGTCGCACCTCCGGGAGCACCTGGGGCACGCCCAGCTCACGCGAGACGTGTGGAACGCAGGGGGCGTCGGGGCATGACCTCGCCGTGGATGAAGCGGGCGCTGGACGCGGCGGCGGCGGCCAGGGGGTTCACCAGTCCCAACCCGTGGGTCGGGGCGGTCCTCGTGCGCGACGGGAAGCTCCTGGCCGTCGGGGCGACGGCGCCCCCTGGGGGTCCGCATGCCGAAGCGGCGGCGCTCGCCCTGGCGCCCGGCGAAGGGGCCGACCTGTACATCACTTTGGAGCCGTGCGTGCCCTTTCCAGGAAAGCGAACGCCCTCCTGTGCGGAGCGCATCGCGGCATCGGGCGTCCGCCGCGTGGTGGTGGCCATGCCGGACCCTGACCCCCACGTGGCCGGGAGGGGGATTGCGCTCATGCGGCAGGCGGGGATCGCGGTCGAAGTGGGAGACGGCCAGGCGGAAGCGGTGGAGCTGCTGCGGCCGTACATCAAGCACCGACAGACGGGTATGCCGTACGTCATCCTCAAGTTCGCGGCGAGCCTCGACGGTCGGATCGCCGCCGCCAGCGGGGATGCCCGGTGGATCACGGGCGAAGCCGCGCGGGAGGCCGCCCATCGCCAGCGGGCGTGGGTCGACGCCGTGATGGTGGGAGCCGGAACGGTGCTGGCCGATGACCCGGAGCTGACGGCGCGCCCCGGAGGCGCGCCGTGCGAGCGACAGCCGCTCCGCCTCGTCATCGACGCCCGAGGCAACGTGCCGCCCGGAGCGAGGGTCTTCGCCGCCCCCGGCCGTGCCATGGTGGCGACGACGGTCCGCTCTTCGGCCGCGTGGCGGCAGTCGCTGGAGGAAGCCGGCGTCGAAGTGTTCGTCTGCCCCGAGGACGGTGAGGGGGAGGTCGACCTCCGCGCGCTTCTCCGAGCGCTGGGCGAGCGAGGCGTGCTCTCGGTCTGGGCCGAAGGGGGCGCACGGCTGCTCGGCTCGCTCGTGAGCGGGGAGCTGGCCGATGAGCTCTGGGCGTTCGTGGCGCCGATCCTCATCGGGGAGCGAGGCGTTCCAGCCGTCGCCTGGCCCGGAGTTGCCAAGGTGAGCGAGGCACCGCGTCTCCGAGCCGTCCGGGTCGAGCGGTTCGGCGACGACGTGCTCGTCCGGGGAGCGTTCGGCCCCTGGGAGCCGAAGCTCCCCGAGGTCTGAATTCGGCGGCCCGCCAAGCGTGTACCATAGGGCGAAACAAACGGGGGGCACCATGGCTCGGTACTGGGTCGTCGTGGGTGGGCCGGAGATCTTCGCGAAAACCCGAGAGCTCGGCTTCACGGTTCACGGCTTCAAGAGCACCCGGAGGGGGATGGTGCAGCGCATTCAGCCGGGGGACATGCTGGCGTTCTACATCACGGGGAAGAAGCAGTTCGCCGGGACGGCGCGGGTGACGGGGCCGATGTTCGAAGATGCCACCCCGGTGTGGCAGAGTGCCAAGAAGCCGGACGAGCGTTACCCGTACCGCGTTCCCATCGAGGCGGACATCATCCTGCCCGAGGAGGCCTGGGTGGACGCGGAGCCCCTCCATGACCGCTTCCGGTGGACGCAGCGGTGGCCTCGCGAGCACTGGACGCTGGCCTACCAGGGGAACCTGCACGAGATTCCCGAGGAGGACTTCGCGCTGCTTCGGGCAGAGCTCGCCGCTGCGTTGGCTCGCGCGGAGGCGGGACGGACCCGTTGAGGATTGTGCGAACTATCACACGCTGGTAGTATCCGCGCGAGCGATGGGCAGGAGGTGGGGAAACCCATGTTCGAGTTTCCGAAGTGCCGCAAGTGTAACGCGGGAGACTTGGTGCCGTTTTCGGACTTCGGAAGCCATGGTGCTCCGATTCAATTCAAGGCTTGGGCATGCACCAATCCCGCGTGCGGCTACAACATGAAGATCCGGAACGGGGAGCTCTTCATCGACGAGCCGATCAACGACGGGCAGTATTACGCGGCGCGCGGGCGGTGAGGAGCGGGCGCGAGCCCGGCGTTTGTGATAGCATGCGCAAGTGATGACAGCGACGCCCGCGAACCGCTTCTACCGTCCCCAGCCGTTCGCAGCGGACACGGCCATCGACGAGGAGCTGCAGCAGAACATCCTGGTGACGAGCGTCGACCAGGTGCTGAACTGGGCGCGGCGCTCCTCGCTCTGGCCGGCGATGTTCGGCCTCGCGTGCTGCGCGATGGAGATGATCGCGACGGCGACGCCGCGGTACGACATCGCGCGCTTTGGGGCGGAGATCTTCCGCGCCTCCCCGCGACAGGCCGACCTGCTCATCGTCCCCGGCACGGTGACCTGGAAGATGGCGCCCGCTGTGCGGCGCATCTGGCTCCAGATGCCGGAGCCGAAGTGGGCGATCGCCATGGGCGGGTGCGCCACCATGGGCGGGCCGTTCGCCTACGCCTACAGCGTCACCCCGGGCGTGAACACGCTCATCCCCGTGGACGTCTACGTACCCGGCTGCCCGCCGCGGCCGGAGTCGCTGCTCACCGGGCTGATGCTCCTTCAGGACAAGATCCGTCACGACACCATCGGCAAGGGGTGGAAGCGGAGGGACGTGGAGCCGCAGTTCCACCGCTATCTGCCCGAGGGCGATCCCATCCGCAAAGAGCTGGAGTCGCTCTGGCCGCCCTACATCGATTACGACAAGCCTCCGACCGGCGGCGCGTTCGGCGACGAAGCGAAGCGGTAGCCGGAGAGGCGCCCCGATACGCCTCCGTCGGGCGCGGGGCTCGTCCCACGCCCGCAACACATCGCGACCGAGGAGATCCGATGGCAAAGGCACGCTGGGAGGAGATCGAGGCCCTGGTGAAGCCGTACTTCGACGCCGGCTTTACCCCCGACCGGAACGACCTGGTCGAGCTCGCCTACCGGGAGAACGCAAGCGATGACATCGTCGATGCGTTCGACTCCCTCGGAGGGAAGCCCATCCCCTCCCTCGACGACCTGCGCCGCCAGCTCGAGGCGAACGGGGTCCTCGCCTGAGGGCTGCCTCTCGCGGTGAAGCGAGCCATCAGGGCCCGTGGCGCCCACCCGGTGCGCCGCGGCGCTCGGTCACGAACCGACGGATCGCCTCGTACGCGGCCCAGAGCTCGCGGTCTTCGTGCAGCGGTGAACGAGGCGGTGCGATGTGGTAGCCGCCGAAGGCGCGCACCACTTGGGGATGGTCGTCGATGACGAAATCCGGAGGGAACGGGACGCCGAGCTCTGCCAGGCGGGCGTGATGGTCGTAGAGCGGCTTCCAGAAGCAATCGAGGACGTACTCGTGGAGCTCGAACTGCCGCACGACCTCCCAGCGGGGCCCGTATCCGCTCCAGAGATACACTTCGTGTCCTTCGGCGCGCAGTAGCCCGAACACCTCGTGCACGCCCGGCCTGAGGCGAACGTCCCAGGTGATGATCGTGTCGTCGACGTCGAAGAAGATGCGCATCGGGCGCATGGTGCCCGATGCCGCCGAGCGCCTGCAACAACCGCTCAAGAGGCGGGCCCTTCCATGGTGGGGACGGGACCATACGGCCCACCATCCCCGGCCCGCACCGGCCGCTCAGTAGCCGAGCCGTTTCAGCTCTTCGTATCGGAACGCGGGGCGCTCCAGATACTCCTTCAGGCTCATCCCACGCTGGTCACGCGCCGAGAGGACCGGGTCGGAGTACGGCCACTGGACGCCGATATCGGGGTCGTTCCACGCCACCGTGCCTTCGGAGGAGGGCTCGTAGTAGCCGGTGCACTTGTACTGGACCTCGGCGACATCGGTGAGGGTGGCGAAGGCGTGCCCGAACCCGACGGGAACGTAGACCTGCCGCATGTTCTCGGCCGAGAGCTCCACCGCCACCCAACGCCCGAAGGTCGGCGAACCCACCCGCAGGTCCACGGCGACGTCGAAGATCGCTCCCACCGTGCAGCGGACGAGTTTCCCCATCGGCGCGGTCATGTCCTGGTAGTGGAAGCCGCGGAGCACCTTCTTCCCCGAGCGGGAGTGGTTGTCCTGGACGAACTCCCAGGGGATGCCGTGCTCGGCGAACCGCTTCTTGTGGTAGCTCTCGATGAAAAACCCGCGTTCGTCGCGGAAGTAGTCGGTATCGATGATGAGGACGCCTTCCAGTTCGGTGGGCGTGACCCGGATCTCCACGGCTACTCCTCGAGTGGCTCGAAGATATGGTGGGTCGCCTGATAGGCCGGCCGGATCGACTCGAGCAGCTCCATCCAGGTGATGTTGTAGAACTTCGGATGCCCGAAGGCTTCGGGTGGCCAATCGCCGAAGCGGGCGACGAGCTGCTCGACCGCATCGGCGGCGGTTGTGCGGAATTCGACCCCGAGGCGACGCCGCAGCTTCTCCCCTGAGCAACGGTAATTGCGGACGATCCGGGGAAGCGGCCCGTTTTCGATGCCGACCGGGCGACCGAGCCGTTCGAGGGCGGCCGCGACGGTCTGGGCGAGATCCCGGATGCGGTAGTTGTCCTGGACGACGTTGAAGATCTCCCCGCGGACGAGCTCGGAGGGAGCTTCGAGGCAGGCGATGTGGGCTTCGGCCAAATCGTCGATGCCGACAAGGGGCCGCCACATGTACCCGCCGCCGTGGAGGATGAGCTTGCCGCGAACCAGGGCATCCTTGACGAAGGAGTTCACCACCAAGTCGAACCGCATCCGCTCGCTGGGGCCGAAGACGGTCGCCTGTCGGAGGATGACCGGTTCGAAGCGGTCGTCGGCGAGCTCGAGGAGGCGCTCTTCGCCGTACCGTTTGGAGGTGGCGTAGGCGCCGCGCGGCTGGATTGCGGCGGTCTCGTCGAGGATTCGGCCGTCGTCGCAGATGCCGTCGTAGAGGGAGCAGCTGCTGCCGAAGACGAACCGCCGGATGCCCGCCTCCTTCGCCAACTTGGCGAGCGTTTCGGTGGCGATGGCGTTCATCTGCCAGTTGGCGTCGGGGCTGTACTCGGCGGTGGGGTCGTTGCTGAAGCCCGCGAGGTGGTCGATGGCATCGACGCCGTCGAGCACGCCCTCGGGCAGGCGGCGCACGTCGGCGTTCACCAGCTCGACGTTGGGATGGCCGGCGTAGTGGGGGAGCCCCCAGAACATCCGATCGAGGACGCGAACGCGGTGGCCGCGTTCGAGGAGCTTGGGCACCAGAACACTGCCCACGTACCCGGCACCGCCGGTCACGAGAATGCGCACGCCAGAACCTCCCGGTAGGACCCGGCCGACCGGCCGGACACTGACGGGGATCGTACCCGCCCTCCGGCCCACGGGATAGGCCCAACGCTAGGCGGGAATGTGGCCTTTCTCGCGCAGGTAGCGCTCGAGGCCGAGCCGCCAGTGGCGGAGCGGCGCCACCCGTTCCGAGCCGAGGACGCTGTATTTCGGTCGCACGACCGGGCCTCCGAACTCTTCGCTGGTGACGCGCCGGAAGTCGGGGCGAAGCCCGCACAGCTGGAAGATGGCCTCGGCGAAATCGGCCCAGCTGCACCCCTCCGCGGCGGCGAGGTGGACGACGCCGGTCATCCCCGATTCGACGAGCGGAAGGAGGCCCTCGGCGATCTCCGCCGTGTTCGTGGGCGCCGTGACCTGGTCGGCGACGACGCGGATGGGCTGTCCTTCCCGAGCCAGCCGCAGCATCGTTTCGACGAAGTTGCCGCCCTTGCCGGCCGAGCCGGCGAGACCGAACAGGCCCGAAACCCGCACGACGAGCGCGCCGGGATGGGCCTGGAGCACGAGGTCTTCCGTGGCGATCTTCGACGTGCCGTACACGTTGAGGGCGCGCCTCGCGTCCGACTCCACATAGGGCGCGCGTTTCGAGCCGTCGAAGACGTAGTCGGTGCTGAACTGGACGAGGGCCGCCCCGGCCTCGCGGGCAGCGAGGGCGACGTTCCGGCCGCCCACGGCATTGACCTCGAAGGTGCGGAGGGGTTCCTGCTCGCAGACAGGGAGGTTGTGGAAGGCGGTGGTGTTGACCACCACGTCGGGACGGGCGGAGGCCACGAGCCGCCGGACAGCTTCGGCATCGGTCACGTCGGCGTCGCTGCGGACGGCAGGGATGACCTCCACCTGTCCGGACCAGAGGCGCACGATATCGGAGCCGAGCTGCCCGGAGGCACCGAGAACGAGCACGCGCATGTGCCGATCGTACGGGGGCGGCTGGAAGGAGCCAGCGCTCCCTCGTCGCAGTGGACGCGAAGCCCCTCGAGGCCCCACGATGGTCGTATGGCCGACACCCCTGCCCTGACGGAGCGCCAACAGCGGGCGATCGCCCAAGCAGCCGCGACGAAGAACGCCCTGCTGGAGGCCCAGCAGCACCTGCAGCACGCCCTGGGGTTGCCCCAAACCGGACGGGAGCAGCGGTGGGCCGACCGCGTGGCCCGGGAGCTGGAAGCAGCTCGGAAGGCGCTCGACGCCCATAAGATGGAGGTTCGCGGACCGGGCGGGCTGTACGAGGAGCTGCGCTTCGACGCGCCCTGGCTCATTCCGCGGGTCGACCAGCTCGTGGCGCAGATGGACCGGGTCGAACGGGAGCTCGCAGACCTGGCGACGGAGATCCGGCACGTCCAGGACGGGGACCTCCGCGGGCTGCACCATATCCGCCACGACGCCGAGCGGGCGCTGGCGATGCTTCGCGACCTTCTGGCAAGAGAGGGCGACTTGGTCTACGAGCGGTTCAACGAGCCGGCTGCGCTCGACTGAGGGTTAGGAGGTCTTTACGTTCGGAACCTGGTTCGACGCCAAGCGTCCATGCGGCAGATTGTAGGGGTCCTGGAGGGACGGTAGAGTAGGAGGCGGATCGTTCCTTCTTTCACGAAGTCAGGAGCCGAGTGGGTGGCCATCGTCGAACGGGGATGGAATGCAGCGTTGATGCGCCCCTTGGCCCGCATCCCCGGCTGGGCGTGGTTCGTGTTTGGCCTTCTCCTCGCTGTGGCGGCAACGGTCTGGCTGCAGCGACAAAGCGAGGCAGCCTCGCTCGGCTTCGTGTTCGTGTGCACCTTTGCGACGGTGCCGCCCCCTCGCTTCCCCGACGCCCTATTCACCGTGGTGGTGGAACCCATCCCGATGTATCTGCTGGGCGCAGCGGCGTTCTGGTACGTTCGCGCGTTCCGCTGGGCGCGGGAGCGGGGGTACGGCCGGCAGTTTCCGCGGTGGCGGTTAGCGGCCTTCCTCGGGGGCACGGCGCTCGTGCTCCTTTCGGTCTTCGGACCGGCGGCGGCCTATGACCACACCTTCCTCTCCGTTCACATGGTGCAGCACTTCCTGCTCATCACCTTGGCCCCTCCCCTGCTGCTGATGGGTGCCCCGATGACCCTCTTCCTGCTGCGGCTGGGACGCGACCGGCGGCACCGGCTTGCCTATCCACTCCTGCACTCGCGGCCGTTCCGAGCCTTTACCCACCCGCTGGTGGGGCTGGGGCTCTTCGCGCTCGTGCCCACCCTCTGGTACGTGACGCCCGCTTTCGACGCCTCCCTGGACCATCAGGCGCTCCACTACGGGGGGTATGCCCTCTTCCTCTTCGCAGGCGTCCACTACTGGTGGCCGATCGTCCCCGGCAATCCAACGCGCTGGAACCTCGCGTACCCCCTGCAGATGGCGTACCTGCTGGCGCTGGTGCCGATCCACGCCTTCCTGGGGCTGATGTTCTACCAACCGGACAACGTGTTGTACGAGCAGCTGGCGACCATCCCACGCTCGTGGGGGCCGTCTCCGTTGCTCGACCAGCAATTCGCGGGGGCATTCATGTTCGTAGTGGGCGAGGCACTCGGGCTGGCCGCGCTCATGGTCGTGGCGGTGCGTTGGGCCGCCGCCGAAGAGGCGAAGGGCCGGCGGTACGACCGCGAGACCGCGCGCCGGCGCGGCGCCTCGCCATCCGCCGCGCAAGGAAGGGGGAATCAGGGATGAGGAGCCGATGGATCGTTGCGGTCGCGGCCACACCGCTGCTCGCACTCGTGGTCGCGGCCTGCGGCGGAGGGAAGGCCGATGTCCCGGAGGGGGCGGTGGAGGTGGGCGGGACGCCCTCCGGCGGCCTCATGGGCGTGAAGATTCGGCCGCCATTGGTGAAGCCGGACGTCGTCCTGACCGACCAGGACGGCAAGCCGTTCGACCTTCGGAAGGAGACCGACGGCTACCTCACGCTGCTCTACGTGGGGTACACGCACTGTCCCGACATCTGCCCGACCCACATGGCCGACATCGCCTACGCCTTGAAGCAGGTACCGCCGGACGTTCGGGAGCGGGTGAAGGTGGTCTTCATCACCAGCGACCCGGACCGCGACACCCCCGACGTACTGAAGCAGTACCTGGGGTACTTCGACCCCACGTTCATCGGGTTGACGGCTGATAAGGAAACCATCGACCGGGTGCAACGGGCGTTGGGGATGAACCCCGCCGAGAAGCAGGACCTCGGCGGCGGCAACTACGCCGTCGCCCACGCGGCGTACGTCATCGCCTTCACGCCGCAGGACGACACGGCGTACACGGTCTACCCGTACGGGGTCACGCGCGACGCGTGGGTGAACGACATCATCGAACTCGTGAGGAAAGGGTATAGGGAATGAGTCGACGCTTCGTCCTCCGGCCGCTCGGCGCCCTCCTCGTCGTGGCCCTCGTGCCGCTCGCGCTTGCCGCCTGCGGGGGCGGCGACAGCGAGGGCAACGGCGACGAGAGTGAGGCCACGCCCACAGCTGCTGCGACCTACACCCTCGGCGACATCGTGATCGTCGGGCCGGCGGCGCGGGCGAACCCCAACCCGGTAAGCAGCGTCTACATGCACATCGAGAACCGGGGCAGCCAGGCGGACCGGCTCGTGGGTGTTGCCTGCCCCCTCGCCGGGATGGCCCAGATCCACGAGGTAGTGACGGAGGGCGGGCAGTCGAAGATGCAGGAGATGGCGCACGGCCTGGAGATTCCCCCGGGCGGTCACGTCGAACTGAAACCGGGCGGGTACCACATCATGCTCATGGACCTCGAACGGCCCCTCCAGGAGGGCGAGACGATCGAGGTGACGCTCCGGTTCGAGCGAGCGGGGGAGATCACCATCGCGGTACCCGTGCGTTCGTACGACACGGAGTCGACGGACAGCGGCATGGGCTCGGGCATGGGCTCTGGCATGAACCACTAGGACGAGGGGCATCATGGTGGCGCGGGGCGGGGCGACCATGCGGGCGGCGCCCGGAGCGCTGTCGGCGCCTCGTCTCGCGCCCCCTCTGGTGTGGCTCGGCCTCGTGCTGGCCCTGGCGGGGGCCGGCCTCGCGGGTTATCTGGCGGTCGAGAACCTCCAGGGCGAAGCGGGCGTGTGCACGCTCGTCCACGGCTGCGATACGGTGCAGAACAGCCGGTACGGGAAGATCTTCGGCGTCCCGGTTTCCGTCCCCGGGTTCGCCCTGTACGTAGCTCTGGCCGCCGGAGCCGCCGTGTGGCTCGCGGGACGGACTCCCGCCCGCGAGTGGGCCACGTTGGGGGGCTTCGCCGGCGCTCTCGGGGGTTTCGCCTTCTCGATGTACCTGACGGCCATCGAGGCCTTCGTACTGGAGGCATGGTGCATCTACTGCATCGTTTCCGCCGCATTGATGACCGCCCTCGCGGTCGTCTGGACGCTCGTGCTCACCCTTCAGCGGCGGGCAGCTCCGGCAGCTGCCGGGTAGAATCCCAGGGACACCACACCCCCAACACGAAGGAGTCGGTATGTCGCTCGAAGGTCGGGTAGCCCTCGTCACCGGGGGCGGCCGCGGGATCGGCCGCGCCATCGCCATCGGCCTGGCCCAGGACGGAGCGGATGTCGCCATCAACTACCGGCGGGACGAGCAGGCCGCGCTCGAGACGGTGGAGGAGATCCGGAAATTGGGGCGCAAGGCGAAGGCGTACGCCGCCTCGGTGGACGATTTCGAGGCCGATAAGCGGATGGTGGAGGCCATCCTGGAGGAGTTCGGGCCGATCTCCATCCTCGTGAACAACGCCGGTATCGCCAGCCGCGGGCTCTCGGTCGTCGATACGGACCCGTCGGAGGTGGTGCGGGTGGTCTCCACCCACGCGTTCGGAGCGCACTACCTCTGCAAGCTCGTGCTGCCTTCGATGCGGACCTGTCCCCGGGGAGACATCGTGATGATCTCGAGCGCGGCGACGAAGACGATGGCTGCCAACGGAGCACCGTACAACATGGCGAAAGCCGCCCTGGAGGCGCTGGCCCTCACGCTCTACAAGGAGGAACGCCAGTTCGGTATCCATGTGAACATCGTGGCACCGGGCCTGGTCGATACGGAGATGGGGCGGCGGCTCGCACGGGCCACCCAGGGCGTCCAGGATATCCATCAACTCGACCCGACGATGCCCTTCGGCCACGTCTGCTCGCCCGAAGAGGTTGCCGCCGTCGTCCGCTTCCTGGTGTCGGATGCTGCCAGCTACATCACTGGCGAGCGGATTTACGTCGATGGCGGCGGCAATATCTTCGCCTACGACCGGGCGCGCACGAGCTGAGGCATGCGGATGCCGAACAGAGAGGTCGCCGAGCAGTTCCGCGCGGTGGGGGAGGAGCTCGCGCGGCGCGGGCTCGTGACGACCCATGGGGGGAACCTGAGCGTCCGCACGGACGGCGGCTTCTGGATCACGGGGACGGGGAAGCGTCTCGGCTCGCTCACTGCCGCCGATCTGGCGTTCGTCGGCGACGACGGGACGGCTGCCGGGCCTGCACCGTCGAGCGATACGGCGATCCATGCGGCCGTCTATCGTGTGGCCGGTGCGGGGGCCGTCGCCCATGCCCATCCCGCGTGCGCGACGGCCTGGTCGCTCGCCGTCGACCCGTTCGTGCCCATCGACCACGAAGGGATCCTCATCCTCGGGGCAGTGCCAGTGGTTCCGCAGGACGAGGCGGTTGCCGAAACCGTCGCAGCAACGCTCCTGAGGCATCGGGCGGTGCTGGTGCGGGGGCACGGGGCGTACGCAGCCGGCGAGGACTTGTGGCAGGCCGCCCACTTCATCACAGCGCTCGAAGAGAGCGCCCGCATCGCCTGGTACCACAGGCTGCTGCAATGACGGCCGGCAAGGGCTACGCGCGCGGGTAGAGGAGGAGTTGGGTGCAGCGGAAGAGGGCAAGGGTTCGGCCCGCCGCATCACGGACCTCGGCGTCCCACACCTGGGTCGTGCGGCCGCCGTGGACCAGCCTCGCGGTGCACTCGATGACACCTTCGAGGACGGTGCCGAGGAAGTTCGTCTTCAGCTCGATGGTGGTGAAGCCGGTCGCCCCTTCGGGACGGGAGATGGTTGCGCCGTAACCGCAGCACGTATCGGCCAAGGCGACCACCGTCGCAGCATGGAGATACCCGTTCGGGGCAAGGTGGTGCGGCTGGAGGTCGATCCGCGCTTCCACGCGTCCCGGCTCGGCGGCGGTGACGCGCATGCCGAGAAGCCCCGGCAGGCGACCCATCGAGGCTTGGTTGAGCTCGTCGAGTAGCGGCTGGTCAGGGGTCGGTTGCTGCATGAAACTCACCCTACCCGCCGGTGGATATTCCGGCAACCCGAGGGGTAGAGTCGGGGAGGATGCCCGCCCCACACCTCGAGACCCCGCTGCTCGATGCCCATGTCCATCTCTTTCCGCCGGAGCAGCGTGTCGAGCGCTTCGCGCTTGCGGGAGCGGACCAGGCGTTCGCGGAGCTGTACGGGAATCCCGCGGCAACCATGGCGGACCTCGACGACTTGTTGGCGGCGATGGAGCGGGCCGGGCTGACGGGCGCCTTCGCTGCAGGTTTCGCCTTCGCCAGCGAGCGCGAGATTCGGCGTCAGAACGAGTACCTGCTCGCCTGTGCCGAAGAGACGGAGCGGCGTGTGGAAGCGCTCTGCAGCCTCAACCTCGCCGCGGCGGGCTGGGAGCGCGAGGCCGAGCGCTGCCTGGCGGCTGGAGCGCTCGGGTTCGGCGAGCTGCGGCCGCGCCACCAGGGGTGGGACCCGCTGGGCGGCGAGGCCGAGCGGCTGTGCCGCCTCGCCGCCGAGGCGGGAGCGGTTTTGCTGTGGCACACGAGCGAGCCGGTCGGGCGCCGGTATCCTGGCAAGGAAGGGGGCATCACCCCCTGGGAGCTCTTCGCACTCGCCGAACGGCACTCGGACACGCTGCACATCGGAGCTCACCTCGGGGGCGGGCTCCCGTTCTTCTGGCAGATGCCGGACGTCCGGGATAGATTCCAAAACGTGTTCTTCGATACAGCAGCCGCATTTCTGCTGTACGATGGAGGCAGCGTGCGTCGCCTCGTCGACATGGCAGGAGCCGGCGCCGTGTTGCTCGGCTCCGATTTCCCGCTGGTAGACCCGGCGCGGCATCTGCGGAAGGTGCGCGCACAGCTCGAGGCGGAAGCAGCGAGGCGCGTGCTCGGTGGTAACGCGATGCGGATCATCGAACGAAGGCGAGGCAGATGAGCGAGAACGGCACCGACAGCTGGCGTCTTTTCGTGGCCTGCGAAGTCCCGCAAGAAGTGAAGGACGCCATCGCAGGCGTCATCGGGCAGCTTCGGGAGCGCAGCGGCAACGCGGTGCGCTGGGTTCGCCCCGAAGGCGTGCACGTTACGCTGAAGTTCCTGGGCGAAGTGCCGCAGAAGAAGCTTCCCGCTATCAAGCTGGCGCTGCAGGAGGCAGTCAGCCGCCACTATCCGTTCAACCTGGAATTCTCGAACATCGGGAGCTTCGGCGGACGCGAAGGCCTGCGCATCATGTGGATCGGCATCGCCGGGGACATCCTCCGGTTGGAGGCGCTGGCCCGGGACGTCAACCTTGCGCTCTCGGTGGTCGGCTTCGAGCCGGAGCGGCGTCCCTTCCGCCCCCACCTCACCCTGGGCCGCGTCCGCGACGAGGTGGGCACCCGCCAGCGGGCCGAGCTCGAGGTCGAGGTCTACAAGACCGAGGTGCCCCAGTGCGCCTGGCGGACGAGCGAAATCACCCTGATGCGCAGCCGTCTCGGCCCCGGCGGAGCCCAGTACGACGTCATCGCCACCTTCCCGCTGAGGGCGCAAGTGCCGACACCGTGACAACGCCGTGAGAGAGAGGCGTTAGGATGGGCGCGCCATGGACGGTGCGCCCGATCTGTTTCGTCTGAGCTACCGGAAAATCCGCTCCTTCCTCACCTGCAGGAAGCAGTACTGGTTCCGGTACTGCTCGGGAATCGAGCCCCCGCCGACAGCACCGAGCCCGGCAGCGCTCGTGGGAATCGCCGTGCATCGGGGGATGGCTGTGCTCACCGAATCCGGACACGAGGAGCTCGGCCGCCGGGCGATCGATGCGTACCTGCGGATGCCGGACCACACGGCGGTAGGTCCAGGCACGGAGGGATACGAACTGGCGCATGCGCTGTTCGAGGCAGGCATCGCCGCCCACCGCGAACTCGGTGGGCGCGACGCCCGCGCCGAAGTGGGGAGCTGGGCGCCCTGGCGTGCCGGCGGCATTACGTTGTGGGCCAAGGTCGATCGCGTCGAGCGGACGTCGCAGGGCGGATACCGGTTCATCGACTGGAAGACGGAGAGGCAGCTCCGGGTCGAAGAGACGGACCTCCAGCTCGACCTCGCCCACGTCATCGTCCGTACCGTTCTCCGCATCCCCGCCTCGGAAACGGTTGAGAGCGTCGCCTGGAACCTTCGTACGGACGAGCGGCGCGTCCGGGCCCTCGGCCGCGCCGACGCAAAGGCGGCGATGCAGTATGCCGCCGCGCTGGCCCAGCGCATGCGGACGTGCTCGGAATTTCCGCCCACGCCCGGACCCGCCTGCGGCTGGTGCGAATTCCGCAGCCTCTGCGAGGAAGCCTCCACCGACGTAGGCGCGTGGTTCGAGGAAGCGGACGAATAGGCAGCCTTTCGGGGTCGCGGAGCGGCGCTTACGATGCGGTGGAACCCCATCGAGGAGGAGTCGATGCGCACGCCGCCCCCAGAGCCCACCGAAGCGGAGGTGCTGCGATACTTCGAGACGTGCTGCAATTGGGGACGATGGGGTCCCGATGACAGCGCCGGCACGATCAACCTCATCACGCCCGAGGTCCGCCGGCACGCTGCCGGGCTGGTGCGCTCCGGGCGGACGGTCTCGCTCTCGCGCCCGTGGAACACGGTGGGCGGGCCGGGCAACTGGAACCCCGCCCAACATTACCTCCGAGTGTGGGAGGACTTCTCGGTCGATTACCTCGGCATCCTCTTCCACGGATACGCGACGACCCACATCGATGCCCTCTGCCACGTCTTCTGGCGGGGCACGATGTGGAACGGGAAGCCCGCCTCGGACGTCACGTCGTTGGGAGCCCGCTCGGGAGACGTTGCCGCCTGGAAAGACGGCATCGTGACGCGCGGCGTCCTGCTCGACATCCCGCGGTTCCGGGGAGTCGAGTACGTCGAACTCGACCAGCCCATTCGTGGTTGGGAGCTGGAAGCGTGCGCCGAAGCGCAGGGGGTCGAGCTGCGCCCGGGCGATGCGGTGTGCGTGTACGGTGGTCGGGAGAAGTTCTACGCGGCCCATCCGGAGCGGGTGCCCGGAGTCCGGCCGCAGCCGGGGCTCCACGCCGACACCGTTCCGGTGTTCAAGAAGTACGATACCGCCCTCCTGGTGTGGGACATGATGGATCACCGGCCCACGCCGTACCGCACCTTCGAGGAGCCGCCGCGGGCCGGGGGGCCCGTGCACGTGCTGGCCATCGTCTACCTCGGAATGCCGCTGCTCGACAACGCCCTCCTCGAACCGCTCGCCCAGGCGTGCGCCGAAGAAGGACGGTGGGAGTTCATGCTCACGGTGAACCCGCTCTACGTGCGCGGGGGCACGGGCTCGCC
Organism: bacterium HR29; assembly: GCA_002898215.1. Classification (GTDB taxonomy): domain Bacteria; phylum Chloroflexota; class Dehalococcoidia; order Tepidiformales; family Tepidiformaceae; genus HRBIN29. Next base: position 50,345 of record BEIF01000004.1, read on the forward strand.
CGTGAACCCGGTGGCAGTCCTGTAGCCGGGAGGCTGCCATGGACGTGTTCGAACGGATGGTGGAAGCGAACCGGGCGTACGCCGCAACCTTCGAGGGGGGAGGTCTCCCCGCGCCGCCGCGCCTGCGGCTTGCCATCGTAACCTGCATGGACGCGCGCATCGATCCGATGCGAGCGTTCGGGCTAGAGCCCGGCGACGCGCACGTGATCCGGAATGCAGGGGGCCGAGTGGCCGACGCCCTGCGCAGCCTGTGCATCAGCCAACAGCTTCTGGGAACCGAGGCTGTGGCCATCGTCCACCACACCGGCTGCGGCATGGCGACCTTCCGCGACGACGACCTCCGCGAGCGGCTCCGAGCGCAAGGGGTCGTGGCCGACCACGTGGCCTTCCTGCCCTTTCGCGACGTCGACCAGGCCGTGCGCGATGACATCGCGCTGTACCGCTCCTCCCCCCTCGTACGCCAGGACATCCCCGTGCGGGGCTTCGTGTACGACATCGACTCCGGCCTCCTACGGGAGGTGGTTTGAGGTGCGACCGGAGCCCGCCTACCGGGTACGCTAGCGGGACGATGCGCATCGCCCTCGGGTGCGACCACGCCGGCTGGCCCCTGAAGGAGGGGATCGCCGACCTGCTGCGGCGGTTGGGACACCACGTCGTCGACGTGGGCGCGCACACGTTCGACCCGGACGACGACTACCCGGACTTCGCCTATGCGGTCGCCGAGCTCGTCGCTTCCGGCCGCTGCGCGCGGGGAATCGTCATCTGCGGGAGCGGCGTCGGGGCGGCTGTGGTCGCGAACAAAGTTCCGGGAGTCCGGGCTGCGGTTTGCCACGACACCTTTTCCGCCCGCCAGGGCGTCGAGGACGACGACGTGAACGTGCTTTGCCTCGGGGCGCGCGTCGTGGGGCCTGGCTTGGCCCTCGACGTGGTGCGGGCCTGGCTCGAAGCCCGGTTCTCCGGGGAAAATCGGCATGCACGCCGCCTCGCGAAGCTCTTGGAAATCGAGGCGCGCTACGCACGGAAGCCGGAGCAGCCACGTGGGGACTGACGCCGAGGCCCACTTCCCGCCCGACTTCGCCGCCCGCACCGCCGAACGGCTCGAGGCCCTCGCCCATGAGGGCATCGTCGAGCGGATCTGGCAGGGCGACCATACCGTGTGGAAGCCGGAACCGCGGGAGGTGGCTGACCGGCTCGGTTGGCTCCGCGCGCCCACTTGGAGTGCGAAGCGAATCGGCGAGCTCGAACGCCTGCGGGACGAGCTCCTCGGCGAGGGATTCACGGACCTCCTCCTCATGGGCATGGGGGGTTCCAGCCTGGCGGCAGCCGTCCTCGCCACCCTGGGGGAGCGCGTCGCCGGCCTCCGATTCCACCTGCTCGACTCCACGAACCCGGAGGAGATCATCGCCCTGGAGGCGCGGCTCGACCTGAACCGGACGTTCTTCCTGGTGGCGAGCAAATCGGGTACGACGGTCGAAACGCGTTGCCACCTCGCCTACTTCCGAAGCCGGGTGCCGCACCCGCGGCAGTTCGCGGCCGTCACCGACGAGGGCACGCCGTTGGCTCGCAGGGCCGCGGAGGAGGGGTTCCGTCGGTTGTTCCTCAACCCGGCCGACATCGGGGGGCGCTACTCGGCGCTCTCCTACTTCGGGCTAGCGCCCGCTGTCCTCTGCGGGGTGCGCGTGGGCCCGCTGCTCGAAGCGGCGAGCGCCATGGCCGAGGCCTGTCGGGCGGCGCCTGCGGCGAACCCGGGAGCCTGGCTCGGGGTCGTGCTTGGAGCAGCGGCGTCGGAGGGACGGGACAAACTCCACCTCCTCCTTCCCCCCGAGGCAGCGCCGTTCGGCGCGTGGGTGGAACAGCTTGTCGCCGAATCGACGGGGAAGGAGGGGCGCGGCATCCTGCCCGTCCTGGGCGACGGGCTGCCGCCGGACGAGCAAGGGTGGGCCGACCGGCTCGTCGCCGCCCACGGGCGCCACCTGCCCGAGCTCGGCCCCGGGGTCCCCGGAGTTCGACTGCCGGGGCTGGAGCGGACCGAGCGCCTGGGAGCCGAGTTCTTCCGTTGGGAGTTCGCAACGGCGGTCGCCGGCCACCTTCTCGGCATCAACCCGTTCGACCAGCCGAACGTCCAGGAGGCGAAGGACGCGACGGCGCTCGCCCTCGCAGGGCGCCTGCCGCGGGCAGAGGCCGAACCCCTCGGCGATGTCCTCGGGGCCGCCGGGCCGGGCTCGTACGTCGCGCTCCTCGCCTGGTTGTCCGAAACGGACGAGCACATCGCACGCCTCGAGGCGGCGGCAGAAGCGCTGCGCGTCCGAACCGGATGCCCGGTGACGATCGGCTTCGGGCCGCGATATCTTCACTCCACCGGCCAACTCCACAAGGGTGGTTCCGCCCGGGGCGTGTTCGTCCAGGTGGTGGGGCACCGGAGCCGAGACCTGCCGGTCCCGGGGGAGACGTTCACCTTCGGCGAGCTCTTCGACGCCCAGGCGCAGGGCGACCTCGCCTCGCTGCGAGCGCGGGGGCGCCGGGTCGCCCGGGTCACCCTGGAGGAGTTGGAAGCGTACCTCGGCTGCTAACGCGCCATGCGGCCGGGGCCCATCGCGCCGCGGGCGAAGTCCCACAGCCCCCACCACGTAGCCCGGCAGAGATCCCACCGGCCGCGCAGAGCCCAGAGCGCCGTGCGCACGGCGCGGGCGGCGAGGAAGTAGGCGAGGAAGAGGGCGAAGCGCGGCCGGGAGACGTGCTTCCGGAGCAGGTAGGGCCGATTACGGGTGAGGTAGTACACCCCGAACGGCGTGGTTTGGCCCCCGATGGTCGCGCCTTTGCGATGGTACACGACCGCCGTGGGCTGGTAGAGGATGCGGAACCCCGCCTCGCGCGCCCGGCGGCAGAAGTCGGTGTCGTCGTAGTACACGAAGAAGGCGTCGTCGAGCAGCCCGACGGCCTGGAAACAGCGCAGGGGGACGAGCAGACAGGAGAGGTTTGCGACCTCGACCGCGTGCGGGTAGGCGTCGGCCGGGCGCTCCGGACGGCCGAAGGTGCGCTCGCGCCACCTTCCGCGCGTCCAATCGAAGGTGCCGACGGCGTCGTCGAGGATTCCGGGACGGCCGGCGAGGTACGTCTTGGGGGCGACCAGCGTCCGCTCGTCGGCGAGGGCGAGGAGCCGCTCGACGAGGTCCGGCTCCGGTTCGGTGTCGTCGTTGAGGAAGAGGACGTAATCGGGCGGGTGCTCGGCGGCGAGCAGCTCCCGCAGGATGCGGTTGCAGGCCCCGGTGAACCCGAGGTTGCGGGCGTTGCCGACGATATGCGCCTGGGGGAGGAGCTCCCGAAGGAGCCCGGGTGTCCCGTCGGCGGAGTTGTTGTCGGCCACCCAGATTTCGAGCTGCGGATAGCTGAGTCGGGCAACAGCCGCCGCGTACTCGGGGATGTGGTCAGCGGCGTTCGTCGTCACCGTGAGGATAGCCACGCGCGGAGGCGTCATTCCTTGCGCGCCTCGGCCTCGGCCCACTTTTCGGCGAGCTTCTCTTCGAACTCGCGGAGCGCCTCGGGTGACTCCCGAATGCGCTGCTCGATACCTTCCTCGAGCGCGCGGCGAATCTCCGGCGAGCTCGCCGCGAGGCGCTCCAGGTGGAGCCCCACGATCTCGTGCGGGTCGCCGATGGCCACGAGCTGGCCCCGCTCCATGAGCGCTGCCCGGGTGGAGAACCGCTCCACCGCGGCCAAGTCGTGGCTCACCATGACGATGGTCACCCCTCGGCGGCGCAGGCTTTCGATGTGGTCGTAGCACTTCTCCTGGAACTTCGCGTCGCCGACGGCGAGCACTTCGTCGACAAGGAGGATCTCCGGGTCGAGGAAGGCGGCGATGGCGAACCCGAGGCGCACGTACATGCCGGACGAGTACGTGCGCATCGGTTGGTCGATGAACTCCTGCAGGCCGGCGAAGGCCACGATCTCCGGAAGCCGCGCCTCGATCTCGCGGCGCGTCATGCCCCAGAGGAGGCCGTTGATGATGACGTTCTCCCTGCCGGTGGCCTGGGGATGGAAGCCCGAGCCGAGCTCGAGCAAGGTCGAAATGCGCCCATGCACCTCGATCCGTCCGGAGGTCGGGCGTGACAAGCCCGCCAAGAGGCGTAGCAGGGTGCTCTTCCCACTGCCGTTGGCCCCGATGATGGAGAAGAATTCGCCGCGAGTGACATCGAAGGAGACCTGGCGTACGGCCCATAGGTAGGAGCGCGACTCGCGCCAGGCGCGCCAGGAGTCCCGCGGGTGGAGCAGCATCGTCTTCAGCTCCCGGGGGGCGTGCCCCAAGAGCCGGTACCGCTTCGAAACTCCGACGACGCGGATCGCCACGCCGGCCTGTTGGGCGGCGAGAAGGGACTCAGACGGCATCAGCGAAGTCATCCTCGAGCTTCCGGAAGGTGAACCAGCCCACGGCGAGCGCGGCGACAGCTGCGCCCGCAGCCACGCCAAGGCCCGGTTCGGGCCAGCGTCCGTACAGGAGCACGTCGCGCCACGACTCCATGATCGGAGCGAGCGGGTTGACCCAGACGATCCACTCGAAGCGGGGAGGGATGAGCGAAGCGGAGTAGAGGATGGGAGTGCCGTAGAACACGAAAGTGAGGACTACCTCGACGATGTGCTCCAGGTCGCGGAAGAACACGGTCGCGCTTGCCACGAAGAGGGCGATGCCGGCCGTGAGCAAAAGCTGGAGGAAGAAGACCACGGGCGCGAACGTCCAGAACGGATTCGGCGAATGTCCGGCGATGACGAGGAAGAGGATGAGCACGGGCAGCGCGAGGAGGAACTGCAGGGTGTTCCCCATCACGGCGCTCAAGGGGAGAACGGCCCGAGGGAACCGCACCTTCTTCAGCAGACCACCGTTCCCCACGAACGACCCTGCTGCGGCCTGAATCGAACCCTGGAACCAGAACCAGGGGAAGAGCCCCGTCAGCAGGAACGCGGGATAACTTTCGATGCCCGCGCCCAGCACCTTGCCCAAGGCGAAGTAGAGCACGAGGCCCAGGGCGAGCGGTCGGACGAGCGTCCAGCCCCAGCCGAACAGGCTGCCCTGGTAGCGGAGGCGCAGGTCGCGGAGCGTGAGGGCGATCAGGAGCTCCGTCGCGTTGCGTAGCGTACGGCGGGGTGCTGGCGGCGCCGCAGCGAGAATCACCATGCGCCCAGGCTACCCCTGCGAACGGCGTTCGCGCCACCGCCGACAGGCTGCCCCCTTTGGCCGTACGATAGCCGCGATGCAGCCGCGAACGCTCACCGAGCCCGCGCGGGAAACGCCAGTCATCGCCGACGTCGACGTGGCCGTCGTCGGAGGAGGCGCAGCCGGGATCGCAGCCGCCGTGGCGGCAGCCCGGCGGGGAGCGCGGACAATGCTCCTCGAACGGTACGGCTCGCTCGGCGGGCTGGCGACGAACGGTCTCATCATCCTCCTGCTCACCCTCGACGACGGGCGCGGCCACCAGGTCATCGCCGGCCTCTGCCAGGAGATGGTCGACCGCCTCGCCGCGCGCGGGGCAGCGTTCTTTCCTCCACCGGAAGAATGGGGCGTTCCCGACGAGGCGCTCGTGGAGCGGTATCGCCGCTTCGGCCTCGTCTGGGGCAGGGGTCCCCACGCGGTGCGGTACTCCGTCGCCTACGACCCGTTCGAGTTCAAGGTCGAGGCAGAGCGAATGGTGCTGGAGGCTGGCGTCGACCTCCGGCTCCATCGATGGGTAGTCGGGGTTCGCCGCGAGGGCCGGCAGGTCACCCACCTCGTGGTGGAATCGAAGGCTGGCCGCGAGGCCATCGCCTGCCGTACCGTGGTCGACGCCTCCGGCGACGCCGACGTCGCCGCCCTGGCGGGGGAGCCGTTCGAGCTGGAGCGGGTCCACCCCTGGCTCTGGTTCCGCACCGGCGGAGCGGATGTGGAGCGAGCCGATTCGTCGCCCCACCGCCTGCGCTTCTACCGCACCGTGCACCGCGACTCCTACCTCCACCCCTGGGGCGCCGCCGAGCGATTGGAACGCACCATCGACGCCACCAACCCCGACGAGCTGACATTCGCCGAGGTCCGCTGTCGCGCGCTCGTGCGGGAAGAGCTCGACCGTTTGCGTCGGGACGTCCCGGGGTTTGAGCGCGCCTACGTGGCGGAAGCTGCCTCCATGCTCGGCATCACCGAATCCCGGCGGATCGTGGGCCGCCACGTCCTTTCCCGAGCGGAGATGGACACCCCGATGGAGGACGCGGTCGCCGTCACCGGCCACTGGACCAAGTACGGGGCCGTCTACGCCATCCCGTTCCGCTCGCTGCTCCCACAGGGGCTCGACAATCTGGTGGTCGCGGGACGATGCATCTCGGTCGACCACCGCGTGCATCACGCGACGAAGGAGATCCCGGCCTGTTTCGCCACCGGCGAGGCCGCCGGGGCTGCCTGTGCTCTGGCGCTCGCCGAAGGGAAGGCTCCCGCCGAACTCGATGTCGGCCGGCTCCAGGCGGAGCTCCGGGCGGGGGGCGCTTACCTCCCCGACCGCTGGGTCTCGCCCCCGGCAAGCCAGTAGTCGATGGCCCGCTCGGGCCGCTCGCCATGGTCGTCCACGTCGCCACCTTCGGCTGCGGCGGCGTAGCAAGCGGCAACGGTCTCGAGGGCGCGGAGCCCGGCTTCGAACGAGGGGGCGCACCCCGTAAGAGCATCGGCGAGCGCCTGCCGCCAGCACTCCTCCCCCAGCGACAGAGGAACGGCCGCGGGGGAATCGCCACGACAGAGTTCCTCGCCATCGACCGCCTCCCCCCAGCGAAGGAGCAGCTCCGTCTCCGTTCCGGCGAGGGAGAGCACCACCCTGGCTTCCCGGTCGACCGGTTCCCAACCGCCATCCACCGCGGCATCGACGGCGGCGGCCCGCACGAGCGGCTCGGAGTCCGCCCAGCTCGACAGGGCGAGGACCGCCGCCGCCCCGAGGTCCATCAGCACGCCGCCGCCCGCCCGGTCGGGGTCGAGCCGCCAACCCTGCGGACGACGGCGGCGGCGCGTCCACCGAAGCCGGCCAGGAAGCCGCGGCCCCAGGGCGCGTCCGAGCGCGATGGCCTCGGGGCAGAGCATCGCCAAGCGGAGCGCGCCTCGCGCCGCCAACGCCGCGAGGAGGTCCGCTTCGGCCGGTCCGACAGCGAGCGGAGACGGGCAAATGACGGCAAGCCCGGCATCGGCCGCGGCGATGCAGACGTCGTAGTGCACGTCCGTCGGTGCGGCGATGACGAGGGCGTCGACGGGAACCGCTTCGATGAGCGACCGGTAATCCTTGAAGGAGAAGGGCACGTCATGGCGTGCGGCAAAGGCGTCGGCTCCGATGGGCGCCGCGACGGCTGCCAGCTCGGCATCGGGGAGCGCGGCAGCGGCCCTCGCGACGTGCTCGGCACAGGCCCCAGCACCGACGAGTCCGAGGCGCACCGTCACGGCCCCCGGCGAGGCTTCGTTCCGCGCGAACGGCGCCCGCGACCGAGGAGCAGCGGCAGAGCCCAGTAGAACGCGAAGCTGCCGAGGGCCAGCCCGAGCGGAGTCCTCCCGGCGGGCGGCGGCTCCTGACGCGCCCGGCGGACCGCCTCTTCGAGCCGCCGTCGGGCGCCGGCCGAGGTGAGGGATTCGTCGCCGACGGGGACGTCTTCGTACGGGTCCATCGCAGGCGAGTATACCCGTCCGGCCTGGCACCGCTCCGCCCGTATACTGGCGGGCGATGGCCCGTTTCCGGCTCGTCATCGTCGCGAACCGCGCCTATGCCGACCACGACACGCCGCAAGGCGCAACGCCGGAGGGAACCGCAGCGGGCGGCCTGGTGGCCGTCCTGCGGCCAGCGGCCGGCGAGGGGGCGGCATGGGTGGGGGCGGGCCGCGGACGGTACGACCGCGAACGGGTCGATGCCAGCGGCGAGGAATGGATTCGCACGCCGTACGGGGACCTTCGTCACCGGCGGTTGTTCTTCGCCGATGAGGAGTGGCGGGGCTTCTACGAGCTGGCGTCGAACGCCTTCCTCTGGCCGCTGCTGCACCTGGTACGGCCGTTTCCTCGGCTCACGACGTACTTCCCGCAGCCGCTGACGCCCACGAGGGAGGTGTGGAGCGCGTACCGGCGCGCCAACGAAGCCTACGCCGAGGCGGCTGCGTCGATGGACGCGGAGCGCGCGTGGGTGCACGACTACCAGCTCGGCCTGGTGCCTCGAATGCTGCGGGGAGCCGGGTACCGCGGCGCCATCGGGTTCTTCCTCCACACGCCGTTCCCCGACTGGGAAGTCGCCCAGGAGTTCCTCGACGCACAGGGACGCGCCTGCTTCGCGGAGTGGCTGCACGGCCTCCTCGCTGCCGACCTCGTCGGGGTTCAATCATCGGCCGATGCGCGCCGACTTCTTCGGGCGGCCGCGGTGTTGGCGGACGCCCGTGAGGCCGAGGGCGGACTGCGAGCGGAGGGCCGCTTCGTGGCCGTCGAGGCCCATCCGGTTGGGCCTGACGCCACCGCCGTGGAGGAGCCGGCGCGGACGGTGGCGGACCCCCGGTGGCTTGCCGAGCTGCGAGCCGTCGGCTTGCCGCTCGTCGTGGGCCTCGAGCGAGGCGACTACACGAAGGGAATCCCCGAGCGCCTCCGGGCCGTCGCCTCCCTCCTGCACAGGGGCCGACGGTTCATCCATGTGGGCGCCGAGGCTCCGACGCGGGTTTCGGTGCCGGGGTACGAGGCTCTGGCGGCCGTGCTGGACGACGCAGCGGCTGCAGCAGCCCGGGCGGCCGCGGACGTGGGCCTGCCCTTCGAAGAGCGCCGAGAGGCCCTGCCTTGGGAGGACGTCGTCGCCCTGTTGCGAGCCGCCGACGTGCTCGTGGCCGCCTCCCTGGCCGACGGCATGAACCTCGTGCCGCTACAGACGGTCCTCGCGCAGGGGATGCGTCCCGTGGAGGCGCGGGCCGTGCTCGTCGTGGGCGCCGATACCGGCACCGCAGCTGCCTACGGGCCGGAGTTCGCCGGCAGGGGGCTCGTGGTCGTCGACCCCTTGGACGATGAGGCCCTGGCGGATGCCATCGGTGCGGCCCTCGAGGGGCTCCCCGGCCGCATCAGCGATGCGTTCGCCCAAGCGGTGCGACGACGGGACGCCCGCGCCTGGGCATCCCGCTACCTCGAACGATTGGAGGCCCTCCATGCTCGCGACTGAGACGATGCAAGCCCTGCGCCGGTTCAGTGAAGGGCCACTCCCTCGCCTGCTGGCGACCGACCTCGATGGAACGCTGGCGCCCATCGTCGAGCGGCCGCAGGACGCCCGGGTGCCGCCCGCCACCTTGGCGGTGCTCGACCGGCTCGCGGCGGCGGTGACGGTGGCGGTCATTACCGGCCGCGACTTGAACACCGCCCGGCGGATGGTGCCGTGCGAAGGTGTGGTGGTGGTGGGCAGCCACGGGCTCGAGGCGTCGTTCGAAAGCCCGCTGCTGCCCGAGGTGGACCGCCTCGCGCTCGCTGCGGCGCTGGAGGAGGCGGAGGAGCGCGTCATCGAGGCCGCCCCCACCATCTACCTCAACATCGAGCGAAAGGCGATCTCGACCGCCTTCCACTTCCGCACAGCGCCGGAGCTGGAGCCCATTATCCGGAAGGCGCTCACGCCGCTGCCGAAGGGGCTGCGCCTCCGCGAAGGGCGGATGGTCCTCGAGGTGCTGCCGGATGCGCGGGGCGGCAAGGACGTGGCGCTCCTCGCCCTTCAGGAGCACGTGAAGGCGCGCTCCCTGCTCGTGATGGGGGACGACTTGACGGACGTGGCCATGTTCCGGGCAGCGCTGACGCTCCGCGAGCGCGGGGCCACCGTCGTCATCGCCGGGGTCTCCGGCGGGCCGGAAACCCCCCCGGAGATCGGCCAACTCGCCGACACGATGCTGCATTCGCCCGAGGAGGTCCTCGAAGCGCTCCAATTCGTAGCGCGGCAGCTCGGCGTCTGATGCTCGCCGGTGTCAGGCGACGAGCGTGCCCAGCACCCGTTCGACGGTTCGGAGGTCGCCGGGCGGCATGGAGATGATGGGCAGGTCGACGCCGAGGCGGCGTCGCTCCTCGAGCCCGGCAGCGACCGTTTCGAGGTCGCCGTAGACGGCCACCTCGTCGAGCATCCGGTCGCCCATCGCGGCCATGATTTCAGGCGTGGTCTGGAATGGCGCCGGCTTGCTCGTTTCCGCCGCCTTGCGCATGGCCGCGACCTCCTCGGCGAACCCGTTGCGGGCGAGCATCTGCCAGTAAAAGTCGCCCATGTTGGTGACGTACCACGAGACGGGGCCGGCTGCCTGGACCTTGGCCTTCTCCACGTCGGGGTTGATGACGACCGTGATGTTGGCCCAGCACTCGACCGCGTCGTCGGGGCGGCCAGCCCTCCGGGAGCCGCGGCGGACGATCTCCTTCCCTTCCTGGATTTTCGATTTGGGCCAGAAGATCGGCATCCACGCATCAGCAATTTCGCCCACCTGCTCCATGCTCTTGGGAGAAATAGAGGCGATCGCGATGGGGATATGGGGGCGGACTGGCTGGAACAGGAGCCGGAATCCGCGCTGGAGTTTAAAGATCTCTCCGTCGTAGAAGACCTTCTCTCCACGAACGATCATGTTGATGATCTCCGTGTATTCGCGGAGGCGACGGAGGGGCTTTTCGAACTTCTCGCCGTGCCAGTGCTCGATGACCCGGGCGCCGGACGTTCCCAAGCCGAGGATGAAGCGGCCGCCGGAGAGCTCGTCGAGGGTAGCGGCGGTCATCGCCAGCACGGCCGGCGAGCGCCCGTACACCGGGGCGATGCCGGTCCCGAGCTTGATCTTCGACGTCGCGAGCGCGATCTGGGTGAGGAGGCTGAACTGGTCCCGGCCCCAGGTTTCGGCGGTGAACACCGCCTCGACACCCACCTCTTCTGCGACCTTGATGCGCTCGATGAGTTCGCGGTTCTGTTCGGGGCTGCCGGTGAACCCGACGGCGAGGGCGAGGCGCCTGGGCATCGGTGATCTCCTGCGAGATAGTTTGCCTCCGCCGAAAATTCGCGGGTGCGCTGCGGATGCAGACGCACGCTAGCAGCGGCGGAACATCCCCGCAACCAGCCCCGGCGTATCTATTGACAGTGACAATATGATGAATCGACGAAGGGCGCTCGGATCGTTGTGTAACTCGGGGGGGTAAAGCGGCCATGCGTGCGAACGGTCTCTTCGGCAGCAGAGCGAGCCGCCGGCGTTTCCTCGCCGGCGCTGGGGCAGCCGGCTTGGGGGCAGGGGGGCTGCTGCTCGCCGGCTGCGGCGACGACGAGGCGCCAGTCGCCACCTCCACCGCTCCGGAAGGCGGGGCGAGCCCGGGCTCAAGCCCCACCGTGCCGCCAGAAGCGGACATCCCCAAGGATGGCATCTTGCGACTGCGTCAGACCGCGCCGTGGTCGAGCATCAACCCGTGGAAAGGTCTCGACTCCGGGCTTACCTGGGGCTTCTACGTCTTCGACCACCTCTTCTACACGCCGCTCGACACGTTGAAGCCGGAGCTCTTCCTCGCCACCTCGCTGGAGCAGCCGGAACCGACCCGGATCATCTTCAAGCTCGGAGAGGGGTACTTCCACGACAAACCGCCGGTCAACGGGTGCCGGGTGACCGCCCGGGACGTGAAGGCGAGCTACGAAACGTCGATCAAGCAGCCAGGCGTCAGCACGACCACCTTCATGACCCAGGTGTTCGCCGGCATCGAGGTGCCGGACGACGAGACGGTCATCGTCAAGCTGAATGCCCCCGATGCGCGGGCCTTCACCAGCACGGCCCTCGGCGGTGTGATCACGAGTTCCATCATCCCCGAGGAGATCTGTGCCCAGCCGGAGTTCATGGATCGGGACATCATCGGTAGTGGCCGGTTCGTCTTCGAGGGGCACGAAGGCGGAACGAACTTCCGCCTCCGCCGCTTCGAGAAGTGGCGGATCCCGGGCGAGCCGTGGCTCGCCGGCATGCGCTGGTTCCTCATCCAGGAGCAAGCACAGGCCCTGGCAGCGTTCTCCGCTCAGGACATCGACACCGTCGGCCTGGCGAACGTGCTCGAGCGGGACCAGCTCGTGCAGCGGCACGGGAAGGACATCGAAATCGACTCCGACATCTCCCGTTCGGTGTGGGTGGTCCTCACCCGCGCCGATGGCCGGTGGGCGGACCCACGGGTACGGCGGGCGGTGAACCTCGCCATCGACCGCGACGAAATCATCGAGATCATGACGTTCGGCGAAGGTCTGAAATCCGGGATCATGCCGCCCGCATTCGCGTCCGTGTCCCTTTCCGAACAGGAGTTGGCGGAGACGCTCTGGAAGTTCGACCCGACCCAGGCGAAGCAGCTCCTGGCGCAAGCGGGGTTCGATACGTCCCAACCAATCGAGATCAAGGTTGCCGCTCTCGGTGATAACTACTCGAAGTTCGCTCAGGCAATCGCCGCGCAGCTCGAAAAGAACCTCGGTGTGAAGACGAATATCGTCACCGAGGATTTCGGAACGTGGCTGCAGAAGTCTCTCTACGGGAGCGAATACAAGGACCTCATCGTCTTCCCGACGCTCGCCTACGATGAGCCGAGCCAGTACCTGCGCCCGTACGAGAAGGAAATCGGCGGCCGGCCGAATTGGGCCCGCTTCTTCGATGACGAGCTCAACCAGATGATTGCGAAGTCACGAACCATCATGGATGAAGAAGAACGGTTCGAAGCACTGAAGGAGATACAGCGGAAGGCCATCGAGAAGGTGGCACCGGCCTTCCCAATCTACGTGCCGCGCACCTTCGCGGCCTACTGGTACTGGGTGAAAGGGCGGGTGACAGGCCGCGGGAGCTTCGGACTTTTCAACGGCAGGCTGTACATCGATAAACGGCGGTAGCGGGGAAAGCGGTGCGACAGTACGCCCTCCGGCGGTTGGCCTACCTCCCCCTCATCGCGGCCCTCGTCTCGGTGATCACCTTCTTCACCCTTCGCATGCCGTGGGCGGGCGACCCGGTGACCTACATGTCGACCCAGAACACCACCGTGGAGGACCAGGAGCGTCTGCGGAAAGAGCTGGGACTCGACAAGCCCGTCGCCGTGCAGTTCGGCCTCTGGCTGGGCGACGTGCTGCGGGGGGACTTCGGTGAGACCTTTCGCGGACGCCAGCCGGTGCTCGACGAGGTGATGCGGCGGTTCCCCGCTACCTTGGAGATCATGGTCCTCTCGCTCGGGTTCACGGTCCTCTTCGGGGTCACGTTCGGCGTTGTTTCGGCCGTCCGCCAGGATTCCTTCGCCGACTACGGCCTGCGCGTGTTCGCCGTGTTCGGGCAGTCAGTTCCCGATTTCTTCCTGCTCATCCTGCTCATTGTCTTGCCGTCGATATGGTGGAACTACAGCCACCCCATCGGTGGCCACGTGAGCATCTTCGAGGACCCTATCCGGAACCTGCGGCTGTACGTGCCACCAACACTCCTCCTCGCCGTCGGTGGGTCGGCGCTGATGATGAGGGTGACGCGCTCGGCCATGCTCGAGGTACTGCGACAGGATTACATGCGCACAGCGAGAGCGAAGGGCCTGGGTGCATACGCAGTGATCGTGCGCCACGGACTGCGGAACGCGCTCATTCCGATCATCACCCTCGCGGGGAATCACCTCGTCGCCCTCTTCTTCGGGGCTGTCATCCTCGAACAAGTGTTCAGCATCAACGGCCTGGGGCAGTTCTTCCTCACGTCCGCCGCCCAGCGTGACTTCCCCGTCATGCAGTTCCTCGTGCTCTATTCGGCACTGGTGGTGATGGGGCTCAACTTGGTGGTCGACCTCTCCTACGCGCTCATCGACCCGCGGATCAAGTACTCCTGAGCGAGGAGCCATGGCGACCGCTGCCGAATCCCTGCGCAGCTTCGATACGGTCCCCCGGGAGCGGCCCCGTCTCGTCCGCCTCGCGCGGCTCGCTCGCCAGCACCCGACGGGGGTGTTCGGGCTGGTCGTGATCGCCGGCTTCGTCGTGCTCGGGATCTTCGGGCCCGCCATCGCCCCCTACGACCCCCGGGAGCTGCGGACCGGCGGGGTGCTGGAGGGGCCAAGCCGAGCCCATCCGTTCGGAACGAACGCCCTGGGGCAGGACGTCCTCAGCAGAGTGATTGCCGGGGCCCGCATTTCGCTCATCATCTCCTTTTCGGCGGTCTTCATCGGGGGAAGCATCGGCTCGTTCCTCGGCATCGTCTCCGGGTACTACGGGCGGTGGGTCGACTACCTCATCCAGCGCTCTGGCGAGGCGTGGGCGGCGTTCCCCTCCATCGTCTTCTATTTCATGCTCATCACCGCGTTCGGCCAGGGCGTGAAGACGATCATCATCGCTATCGCCATCGGCGCCCTCTTCGGCGGCTCGCGCGTGCTGCGGGGCGCGACGATGGTCGAGGCGCGCAGCACCTACGTCGAAGCCGCTCGCGCCCTCGGTGCCTCCGAAGCGCGCATCTTCTTCCGACACGTCCTCCCCAACGTGCTGCCGCTGACGGTCGTGCTCATGAGCACATCGCTCGGCGGCGCGATCCTCGCCGAATCGGCGCTGGCCTTCCTCGGCATCGGCGTGGAGCCGGGCACGCCGAGCTGGGGCATCGACATGAGCGGAGAGAACCTCACCGTGGCGAGGTTGGGCTACTGGCACGTGGTGGTGTTCCCCGGCCTCGCCATCAGCCTCGTCGTGCTGGGGGCGAACCTCCTCGGGGACGCCCTCCGCGACATCTGGGACCCGCGGCTGCGGCGCTGAGGCCCGCTAGAGACGAAGGACGATCTTCCCGAAGTTGGCGTTCGCCTCCATGTAACGGTGCGCGTCCGCTACCTGCTCGAGAGGGAACACCCGGTCGACCACGGTGCGGATGCGTCCCGACGCGAGGTGAGGGAGCACCATCCTCTCGAACGCGCGAACGGCTGCCGCCTTCTCCTCGAGCGGGCGAGCTCGCAACGTGGTGCCGCGCACCTGGAGCCTGCCCCTGAGGAGCATCCCCAGGTCGAGCTCGGCCTTCGACCCACCCAAGAGCCCGACGACGATCATGCGGCCCTTGGGCGAGAGGGAGCGGAGGTTCTCGTCGAGGTACGAGGCGCCCACCACGTCGAGGATGACGTCGACGCCCCGGCCCTCGGTCGCCTCCCGCACGACGTCGGGGAACGATTCCGTTCGATAGTTGATTCCCACGTCGAGTCCGAGCTCCCGCGCCCGCGCTAGCTTCTCGTCGCTGCCGGCGGTGCCGAGGACGAGCGACGCGCCCATCATCTTCGCGATCTGGAGAGCATGTGTGCCGACGCCCGACCCCACGGCGTGGATGAGGACCCGCTCGCCCGGAGCCAGCCCGCACTGGAGCAGCGCATCGAGGGCGGTGATGGCCGTTTCCGGCGTGCCGCCAGCTTCCTCCCAGGAGAGGGAGGGCGGAACGAGAACGCAGTGACGGGCGTTGACCGACACGAGTTCGGCGTACCCTTCGCCGGCGAGCAGCCCCATGACGCGGTCACCGGGCCGGAACCCCTCCACTCGCCAACCGGCCTCGAGGACTTCGCCAGCGAATTCGAGGCCGGGAATTTCGTGCGGTCCACGCGGGCCCGGCTGCGGGTAGCCACCCATCCGCTGGAGGATGTCGGCGCGGTTGACGCCGGCCGCCCGCACCCGAACGAGCAGGTCGTCGGGTCCGGGCACGGGGTCCGCCACCTCGCGAACTTCGAGCACCTCGGGCCCGCCGGGACGGGCAATCACGACAGCGCGCATCGGCCTACTCCGCGGGGAGGGAGTCCAGGAATTCGAGGACGGCGGCATTGAACTCCGCCGGTCTATCGAGGTTGGCGGCGTGTCCCGCACCCTCGATGACGACCTTCCGGGCGCCCGGAATCTTGGCTGCCATGTAGTCGGTGGCGCCGAGGAACGGCGTGTCTTCGGAGCCGACGAGCACGAGCGTCGGCACACGGATGCGTTCGAGCGATTCGATGACGCGGGAATCGAACTGGGCAAGCATGCCGCGGGCCGCCTTGGCAAGCCCTGCTGCCGACCGGTGCTGGGCGATCCGCACCTCGGCGCCCTGGCCGAGCGCGGCCAGGCCGTCGCGCTCGAAGGCTTCGGCCCGTTGGAAGGCGGTGGCGTTCCACGCCTCCCGGCCCTTCGGGTTCCGGTAGCCGGGGCCGGTGTCGAAGAGCATGAGGGCGCGCGTCCGCTCCGGGTAGGCGAGATGGAAGGCGAGCGACATGTACCCGCCGAGGGAGAGCCCGCCGATCACGGCTCGGTCCACGCCGCAGGCGTCGAGGATGGCAGCCATGTCGTCCACGGTCTTCGCTTCGGAGTACTCCTCCTGAGCTTCCGGGCTATCGGATTGGCCGTGGCCACGCATGTCCCACACGATGACGCGGTATCGGGGGGTGAGGGCTTCGACCTGTCCGCGCCACATCTGGGAGGTGGCGCTGTAGCCGTGGCTCAGCAAGACGGCTGGCCCACTGCCGTGGACCTCGTAGTAGATGCGGACGCCGCCGCGGTCGACGAAGGGCATCGTAGCCTCCTCGGGAAAGGTGCGCCTGCATTCTAGCGGGCGCTGTCGCAGCGAGCCGGGGCGGTCGGCGAAACACGTTCGTAACGTGAGCGCAACGGGGGCGAAATCCGCGGGGCCTACCTTCGCCGCTGTCGGAGCGGAACCCAGCGGAAAGGACTGGCGACGGTATGGAGATCGACCCTGGGAACACGGCATGGATGCTCGCGGCGTCGGCCCTGGTACTCTTCATGACGCCTGGGCTCGCGTTCTTCTACGGGGGGCTGGCGCGGAGCAAGAACGTCGTCGGCACCATCATGCAGTCGTTTATTTGCATCAGCGTGGTGGCGATCCTCTGGACGCTCGTGGGGTACTCCCTCGCCTTCGGCCCGGACCAGGGGCTCGGGATCATCGGTGGGCTCGACTTCGTGGGTCTGCGGGACGTCGGGACGGAGCCGATCGCGAACGGCGTGCCGCACCTGCTCTTCTTCGCGTTCCAGATGATGTTCGCCATCATCACGCCAGCGCTCATTACCGGGGCGTTCGCGGAGCGGGCGAAGTTCGGCCCCTTCCTCCTCTTCGTGGCGCTCTGGTCGCTTCTGGTGTACGCGCCGATCGCTCACTGGGTGTTCGGCACCGACGGCTGGCTGAGCCCCTTCTCGTCGGACCCCGAAGCGCCCGACATCGGCCTGAACTCCCTGGACTTCGCCGGGGGGCTGGCCATCCACGTCAACGCTGGGGTCGCCGCCCTGGCGGCCGTGCTCGCCTTCGGTCGGCGGAAGGGATACGGCGTCGTGCCGATGGAACCGCACGACGTCCCCATGGTGGTCCTCGGCGCGGCCATCCTCTGGTTCGGCTGGTTCGGGTTCAACGCGGGGAGCGCTGTCGGGGCCACCGGGCAGGCTGTGTACGCCTTCGTGAACACGAACGTCGCAGCGGCAACGGCTGCCCTCGCGTGGGCGTTGACTGCGTGGCGGGTCGGGGGAAAGCCATCGGCGGTGGGTGCCGCCTCCGGCGCAGTGGCAGGCCTGGTGGCGATCACGCCCGCTTCCGGGTACGTGGAGCCCCTCTCGGCGATCCTCATCGGTGCGGGTGCGGGTGTCTTCTGCTACCTGGCCGTTCGGCTGCGGGCGAAGCTGCGCTTCGATGACTCGCTGGACGTGGTCGGCGTCCACGGTGTCGGCGGCGCTTGGGGCGCCATCGCGACGGGGATCTTCGCCGCCGCCTCGGTGAGCGGCCTCCCCTACGCCCAGGGGCTCATCGAAGGGGAGTGGCATCGCCTCACGGACGCGCTCATCGGCATTGCGGCGGTGGGGACGTACTCCTTCACGCTCACTTTCGTCATCCTGAAGGTGCTCGACCTCGTCTGGGGCATCCGGGTGAGCGAAGAGGAGGAGGACCTCGGCCTCGATATCACCCAGCACGGCGAACGTGCCTACACGCTCGAGGAAGCGGTCGGCGTTCCCGTCATGCCAGCGGCGGTCACGGCGCCCGCAACGGAGCCGTACGCAGGCCAGCCGCGCCCAGCGATGAACCCGTAGCCGGCCCGGATGGGAGCGCGGAGAAGGAGAGGAGACGCGACATGAAGAAGATCGAGGCCATCATCAGGCCGGAGAAGCTGCTGGACGTGAAGCAAGCGCTCGACGACCTAGGATTCCACGGGCTGACGATCACGCAGGTGACCGGTCGCGGCGCACAGCGGGGCATCGTCCATCAGGGGCGGGGCGGCGAAACGGTAACCGTCGACATCTTGCCGAAGACGAAGGTCGAGGTCGTCGTGCCGGATACGGCGGTGGAGCGAGTGATCGAAGCCATCATCCGCAGCGCGCGCACGGGGAACATCGGGGACGGGAAGATCTTCGTCATCCCCGTGGAGGAGGCGGTGCGGGTGCGAACAGGCGAGCGGGGCGATGTCGCCATCTAACGTGCGGTCAGCCCCGGTGCAAGCGGCGTCAGCGGGGGCCGGCTAGCCCCCGCGGTGGGTCACTCTCCGAAGAGGCCGAGCCCCTGGCACTCCTCGACGTTCCGCGCCACCTCACGCAAGCGATTGTTCGTCTCCTCCGGCAGCTTGGTGAATGGCGATTCGTCCTCAAACGCAGATTCGAAGTCGCCTCTCTCCAACGCCTCCGCTGCCCGCCGAAGCTCGGCCGTAAGCACCTCGTGGTACTCCCGCACCGAGGATGGAGGTCGGATGCGGCTCAAATCGTCGACGAGCTCACTGAAGAGCTCGGCGTATCGCTCGGCCACGTCACTTCCCTCGTCGGACGCCCCCTCGTCGTTGATGAGCTCCGTCAGCTCCCGGTCGAAGGTCGCAAAAGCGTTGCACAGCGCCCGGACGTACTGCTCTTCACTCCCTCCGCCGTTCCCGCCATCACCTCCGCAGGCAGCGACGCCGAGAGCGGCGGCAACCGCCGCGAAGAGCACGAAGTGCCTTCCGAGAAGCCGCATCGCGTTCGCTCCCTGAGCTGAGATGCTCGGCGGACTTGAAACGTCCGCACGCGAATCTCGCGTTCGGAAAGAACGTCAGACGGCCAAATCCTGCCACGCCACCCGCGATACCGCAATGGCGCCCATGCGCGACCGCGCTCTAGCGGTGAGGGTCCGACGGTTCGGCGACAGCCCGCAGGAGGGCCTCCGCCGCCCCTGCGGGGTCCGGAGCAGCGGTGACGGCGGACACGACCGCCACACCAGCGGCGCCGGCGCGCAGGCACGCCGCGGCGTTCTCGGGGCCGATGCCCCCGATGGCCAGTACCGGGACCGAGCTCGCCGCGCAGACGTCGCGCAGGGCCTCCAGCCCCGCCGGGGACGATTCCTTGCTCCGAGGGGGAAACACGGGCCCGAAGACGACGAAGTGGACGAGGGACTGCGCGCGCAGCACCGCTTCAGGCGAGTGGACGGCCGCCGACCGGAGTAGCGGAGCGGCCGCTGCGGGAATGGCCGGGGGCAGGGCGGCTTCGGGCCAGTGCACACCATCGTAGCCCAGGGACGCTGCGAGCTCGGCCGGTCCGTTCAGGATGAGCGGCGGGCCCTCCGCTCCCGCCTGCCGGGCAGACCTCGCGAGTCGGACGAACTCCTCCGGGGGGCGTCCCTTGGCCCGCACCTGGACCGCGATCCCTTCCGTGCCCCGGAGGGTGACCAAGGCTCGAAGCAGCGCCAACCACCGCTCTTCGGAGCCCGCGGCATCGAGGTCGGCGACGATGAGGAGGCGAGGAGCGCTCAGGGCCACGCTGGCGCCTCGACCCGTCCCTCCATCGGCGAGGAGGGGTCGGCCCAGAAGCGTTTCGGCATGCGGCCCGCACGGCGAGCAAGGCAGCCGGCGATGGCCGCATGGCGCATCGCTGCCGCCATCGCCACCGGGTCGTGGGCCCGGGCCACGGCCGTATTGAGCAGGACGGCATCGCAGCCCAGCTCGAAGGCGATGGCCACGTCCGAAGCCGTGCCCACGCCCGCGTCGACGATGACCGGCACCTTCGCCCGAGCCACGATGAGGGCGATGTTGTGAGGGTTCCGGATGCCCAGTCCGCTACCGATGGGGGCCCCGAGGGGCATGACCGCGGCGCACCCTAGCTCTTCGAGCTTCTTGGCCAGGACTGGGTCATCGTTCGTGTACGGGAGAACGGTGAAGCCGCGGCGTACGAGCTCCCGCGCCGCCTCGGCGAGCTCCACCGGCTCGGGTAGGAGTGTGTCCTCGTCAGCGATGACCTCGAGCTTGACCCAGTCCGTCTCCAGCGCTTCGCGGGCGAGCTCGGCCACGAGGACCGCCTCCTTGGCCGAGAAGCAACCCGCCGTGTTCGGCAAGACGCCGATCCCGCGGCTGCGGAGCAGGCTGTACAGGTCCTCGCTGCCCTCGGCGGGCCGAACGCGCCGGACCGCGACGGTGACGAGCTCGACTGCAGCGGCATCGATCGCGTCGAGGAGGACCTGGTAGCTGGGGTAGCGGGCCGTCCCGAGGATGAGGCGAGAGCGCAGCGTACGTCCTGCGAGTTCCCACGGCTCGAGGGGAGCCCAGGGGTCGAGCGTCGGCGTCATGGTCAGCCTCCTTGGATGGCGCGGACGAATTCGATGGAGTCGCCTTCGAAGAGGCGGCGCGTGGGCCATTCGCGTCGAGGAACAACCTCGCCGTTCACCGCTGCGGCGTAGCCGGGACGCGGTTCTCCGAGAAGGTCGGCGAGGGTCGTACCGACGTCGACCTCCCGCTCTTCGCCGTTCAGCCGGATGCGAATGGTCGCGAGCATCCTCTCATCCCTTCATGAACCGGCGGGGGTCGGTCTCCGCCAAGAGCGGGTCGGGCCTCCCCTCGAGCGAAGCGCGCACGAGGTCAGCGGTGAGCGGGGCGAGCTCGATCCCCTTCCGGTAGTGGCCGGCCGCGACGATGAGCGTCCGCTCCTCGTCGAGCGCTCCGATGGCAGGGACTCCGTCCCGGATTCCCGGCCGGAAGCCCACGGCGAGCTCCGCGACCGGCATGTCGTCGACGGAGGGGACCGCCCGGCGGCCCTCCTTGAGGAGCTCGAAGACGCCCCCGGCCAAGGCCTCACGAGCCCAGCCGCGCTCCTCGACCGTAGCGCCGAGGAGGGTGGAATCCTCCCTGGGCACGATGTACGCGCGCGGCGTGCGGACCACCGCGCGGGACTCCAGTGGCGTCCCGAGACGGATGACGGTGCCCCGCACCGGCCGGACCGGTAGCGGCACACCGGGCGGCATCACCGAGGCGCTCCAGGCGCCGGCGGCGATGACGACCCGCCGGGCCACGGCGGATTCGCCACCGGCGAGACGGAGGAGCCAGGCCCCATCGTGCCGCTCGATGCCCACGACCGGGGCGTGTTCGCGCAGCGTGCCCCCGGCGGAGCGAAGCGCCGTGGCAAGGGCAACCAGCAGGCGGCGAGGGTCGACCTGCCAGTCGTGCGGGAGGAGGAGGCCACCAACCACCGCGGGCCCTACGGATGGCTGGAGCGCACGCACCTCATCTCGGGAAAGGCGGCGGGTTTCGAATCCTGCGCGCCGCTGCGCCTCCTCGTGGTGCACAAGCTCACGGAGGTCGTCGGCATCGAGCGCGACCATCACCGTGCCCGTTTGGTCGAACCCCACGTCGATGCCGGAGGCCCGGGAGAGCCGTTCCGCCCAGCTCGGAAAGCGGCGGTGGCTTTCCACGGCGAGCCGGGTCGTTGGCGCGGGCGTCGCGTCCACCTCGGCGGCAGGGGCCAGCATCCCCGCGGCCGCGGCGGCGGCGCACCCCTCCCCCAGCGCATCACGCTCGAACACCGTCACCTCGTGACCCGCCCGGGCGAGCTCCTCGCCCACCGCGAGCCCGATGATCCCGCCTCCGACCACCGCGATCTCGGTCACCACGGAGCTCCTTTCGCGGCCAACGCCCTATCGAGCGCCTCCCGACAGGCGCGGACGGCGGCCATGGGGTCGTCGGCGCACACCACCGCCGAGACGACGGCGACCCCGTGGGCGCCGGCCGCGATGACGTCCGGTATGCGCTCGGGTGTGATGCTTCCGATGGCTACCACGGGGACGGGCGAGTCCCGGCAGATGGCGGCGAGCGCCTCGAGCCCGAGCGGTGGGGCGGGATTCGCCTTCGTCAGGGTGCCGAACACCGGTCCCACGCCCAGGTAGTCGATTGGGCCGTGCCACACGGCAGCGGCCTCCGCGTACGAATTCGCCGTCCTGCCGATGAGGGCACCAGGCCCGAGGAGGCGTCGGGCCGTATCCGGGTCGAGGTCGTCGCGGCCGAGGTGCACGCCGTGGGCGGCGGCCGCCGCCGCCACGTCGGCTCGGTCGTCGACGACGAGCAGGGCGTGGGAGCCTTCGCAAACGGCGCGAATGGCCCGCGCCGTCTCGACGAGCTCGCGGGTCGTGCGGAGCCGCTTCTCGCGGAACTGGACGGCGTCGGCTCCGCCGGCAACGGCGAAGCGGGCGATGTCGAGATGGGACCAGCGGCTCTGGACCGTCTCGTCGGTAAGGATGTGGAGGCGGGGGACGGGGGCCGAGCTCACGGCGTGACTCCTTCGGCGGTCTCCGGCCATTCGGGTGCGGCGCTCGGGAGGAAGAAGCCGTGGTCGAGCGGGCGCGCCCCCGCGCCGAGGGGCAAACCGGCGGCCATGGCGCGCCGAACGTACCGCTTCGCCGCCCGCGCGGCGAGCGGAAGCGGTTCACCCCAGGCGAGCCGGGCGGCGAGCGCGGCGGCGAAGGTGCAGCCGGTGCCGTGGGTGTTGCGCGTCTCCAGCCGAGGTGCCTCGAGTCGTTCGGTGCCATCGCGCGTGACGAGGACATCGAGCGCGTCGGCGCCGAAGTGTCCACCCTTCACGACGGCGGCCTCCGCCCCCAATTCGATGAGCCGCCGGCCAGCGGCCTCAGCGCTGGAAGCGTCCCGCACAGGGATCCCCGTGAGCGCTTCCGCTTCGGGTGCGTTGGGCGTCACGACGGCAGCGAGGGGCAGCAGCTCGTCACGCACCGCCGCAACCGCATCGGCGGTCAGGAGGGGCGCTCCCGACTTCGCCACCATCACCGGGTCGATGACGACGTTCCGGGCCCCGGCCTCCCGCAGGAGCCGGGCCACGAGCCGCACCCGTTCGGCGTCGGCGAGCATGCCGGTCTTCACCGCGGCGACGGGGAAGTCCTCCCACACGGCCCGGAACTGCGCCTCGATCAAGTCCAACGGCAGCGGGAGAACGGCCGTTACTGCGGCCGTGTTCTGAGCCGTCACGGCCGTGATGACGCTGGTCCCGAAGGCGCCATGGGCGAGGAACGTCTTCAGGTCGGCCTGGATACCGGCCCCGCCGCCACTATCGGAGCCGGCGATGGTGAGAACCACCGGGCGCATGCTGACCTCCCGCGCGGAAGAGTGGCGGTGGCCTGCGCCGGGACCTGGGGGAGCCGAAGTGGGCGAGAGCGAGCATTCGCGCGCAATCCCTCCGCCGGCATTACCCGGATCAGGTTCGACGGGTCTTTCTCAGGCCGGCCGAACGCCGACCACCCCGTGCGCTCGCCTCCATCGTGGTTTGCGGAAGGCAGGGCGTCAAGCTCGAAGCCGAGGCACGGCACGGCCGTCTGGTAGAGTGGGCTTCGGTCTTCCATTCGGGCGGAGGGCGTCGCGTGGAGCTGTTCGCGCTTGTCGGTGCTCCCTTCCTCGTCGCGGCAGCCGCGCCGCTCATCTGGAGGCTGCGAGGCCCACTGCGGGCGGCCGCGTTCGTCGCCGTGCCCGCGGCCGCCTTCGCCTGGCTCTGGGTCGCCCCCAGCGGCGACGAGCGGGCGGAGCTCCCCTGGGTGACGGAGCTCGGCCTCCGCCTGGTGTTCGAGCTCGACGGCCTCAGCCGCCTCTTCGCCCTGCTCATCACCGGCGTCGGCGCGGTCATCGCAGCGTACACCCCTTCGTACTTCGGGAAGAAGCGGGAGGGAGGTTGGTTCGCTGCGGCGGTGTTCGCCTTCATGGGCTCGATGCTCGGGGCGGTGTGCGCGGCGAACGTTCTGACGCTCTTCGTCTTCTGGGAGCTCACGAGCCTCGCGTCGTACGCCCTGATCGGCTTCCGTCATACGGACGCGTCCGCACGAGAGAGCGCCTTGCAGGCCCTGTTCGTGACCACGGCGGGCGGGCTGGCGATGCTGGCCGGACTCGTGTTGTGGGGCCAGGCGGCAGGCGGGTACGACCTGGCGGACCTGTTGTCGTTCGACCTCCGCAGCCACCACCGGTACCCGGCCGTCCTCGCGCTCGTGTTGGCCGGGGCCGCAACGAAATCCGCGCAGGTGCCGTTCCACTTCTGGCTGCCGAACGCGATGGCTGCCCCGACGCCCGCGAGCGCCTACCTGCACTCGGCGACGATGGTGAAGCTGGGCGTCTACCTGCTGGCGCGGTTCGCACCCGCCCTTGGCGGGACGGAAGCATGGACGGCAGCGGTTGGCACCCTCGGGGGGATGACGCTCGTCACGGGAGCCGTCCTCGCCCTCACGACGAGGGACGCGAAACGGCTGCTCGCGTACACGACGGTCGGGGCTCTCGGAGCGATGCTTCTTCTTGTCGGGCTGGACACGCCCGGAGCGGCGAAGGCAGCGGCGGCGTTCATCCTGGCCCATGCCCTCTACAAAGCCCCGCTCTTCCTGGCCGTGGGCGCCATCGAGCACGGAACTGGCACCCGCGACCTCGGAGAGCTGCGCGGCCTGGCGGGTCGCATGCCGGCAACCTGCGCCGTGGCGGCGTTGGGCGCCGCTGGGATGGCGGGGGTTCCGCCGACGATCGGCTTCCTTGCCAAGGAAGCCGCGCTCGAGGCAGCGGACGGACCCTTCCCCGAGGCGCTGGCGTTCGCCGCCCTCGGGGTCGGGGGAGCGGGCTTCGCCGCTGCCGCCGCGCTCGTCGGGCTGTTGCCTTGGCTCGGGCGGGCTTCGGCCCGAGCCAGGTCGGCGCACGAGGCACCGTTCGGCATGTGGGCGGGCCCGCTCCTGATGGCAGCGGCAGGTGCCGCCGCGGGGCTCCTCCATCCGGAGACGTCGCTCCGCCTCGTTTCTCCCGCCGCGTCGGCGATCGCCGGGGAGACGCTCCAGGCGAAGTTCGCCTTCTGGCACGGCTGGAACGCGCCCGTGATGGCGACCGCCGCCAGTCTCGTGGCTGGCGCCGCGCTGGCGGTGCGATGGGACGCGCTGAGGCCGGCGCTTGCCGCAGCGACGGCGAAGCCCGGGAGGCTCCGGCCCGAAGCCTGGTACGCCGCGGCCCTCGCCGCCGTCCGCCGAGGAGCCACCGTCACGGTCCGGGCGCTCCAGCACGGAAAGCTCCGCTGGTACATTGCGACCTCCCTGGCCGCCGGGCTGGCGCTGGCTCTCCTCCCGATGCTGCGGAGCGATGCCGCGGGGCTCTCCATCCCGAAAGCCGAGTGGAGGGTCTACGAGCTCGCCGTCTGTGCGCTCATCGTTGTTGGCGCCCTCGGCGCGGCGGCGACGCGTGACCGCATCTTCGCCATCGTCTGCCTCGGAGCGGTAGGGCTGGGAACGACGCTCGTGTACGTGATCTTCTCCGCGCCCGACCTGGCGCTGACGCAGCTCCTGGTCGATACGCTGGCGGTGATCGTCTTCGTCCTGGCCTACTACCACTTCCCCCGGGCGCTGCCGCAGCCCCCGCGAAGGACCATCCTGCGCGATGCAGCCTTCGCCGCCGCCGTAGGTGGCTTCGTAACGCTGCTCCTCCTCGGGGCCTCCGCCCAACCAGCCCGCGAGCGCATCTCCGCCGTGTTCGCAGAGCGCTCACTCACCGAGGCGTTCGGCAGGAACGTGGTGAACGTGATCCTGGTGGACTTCCGCGCCCTCGACACGCTGGGCGAGATCGCTGTCCTGGCGGCCGCCGGCGTCGGGGTGTACGGCCTTCTGAAGCTGAGGCGGGCGAGGGAAGAGGAATGAGAACGCGTGCGTCGCTCATCCTCCGCACAACCGTTCCCGTGCTGCTGCCGCTCTTCTTCGTATTCGCGGTGTTCATCTTCATGCGAGGTCACAACGAGCCAGGCGGTGGGTTTTCGGCAGGCCTCGTCGCCTCGGCGGCATTCGCGCTCACAACCGTCGCCTTCGGGCCCGAGGCCGGACGCCGTGCGCTGGGCCTGGCGCCGCGCGTCTACCTGGGCGCCGGCCTCCTCGTCGCGGGAGTGAGCGTAGCCCTGCCCGTGGCGATGGGTGAGGCGTTCGGGAAGGGCCTCTGGACCTCGATCACCGTCCTCGGACGGGAGTTGAAGGTCGGTACCCCGCTTGCCTTCGACCTGGGCGTCCTCCTGGTGGTCGTGGGGACAGCCGCCGGGATCGTCTTCGCTTTCGCCGAGGAGCGGGACTGATGGAAGCGGTGCTCCCCTTCGTCATCGGTGTGCTGTACGCAGCCGGCACCTTCCTGATGTTGCGGCGGGCGTTGGCGCGCATCCTCATCGGGCTGGCGCTCCTCACCACCGGCACGAACCTGCTCGTGTTCACCGCCGGTGGGGTCATCCGTGGCCGTCCGCCGCTCATCGAGGGGGACAGCGAGCGGCTGACCGGGCCGTACGCCGATCCGCTGCCGCAAGCGTTCATCCTCACCGCCATCGTCATCGGGTTCGGGGTGCTGGCCTTCGCCATCGCCTTGGCCTACCGAACGCTCCGGGATGCGGGCACGGAGGACACGGATGAGCTGACCAACAGCGAGGCGCTTCCGGAGGAACGAGCGTGACCGCGTGGCTGATGGCAGTCCCGCTCGCGGTTCCTGCGGCGGCCGCAGCGGCATGCTTGCTCGTCGGACGTTCGATGCGGATGCAGGCAGCGATCACCTTCGCCGCCGCCGTCTGCCAGCTCGCGGCTGGTGTTGCCCTCACCGCGGAGGCTCGAGCCTTCGGACCGGCCGCGCTCGCGGTCGGCGGCTGGCCGGAGGGCGCCGCGATCGCCCTCGTCGCCGATATGGCGAGCGCGGTCATGGTGGTGCTGGTGGGCACCGTCGCAGTGCTGGCCGTGCCCTTCGCGGCCTCCACGATCGACCGGCGACGGGAGGCGTTCGGGTTCTACCCGCTCGTGAACGTGCTCCTCTTGGGTGTCGCGGGAATGGTGCTCACCGGCGACCTCTTCAACCTCTACGTGTGGGTCGAGGTCACGCTCATCGCTTCGTTCGTCCTCATGGCACTCGGTGGCGGACGCCTCCAGATGGAGGGGGCGACGAAGTACGTTGCCCTGAACGTGGTCGCCTCGGCGCTCTTCCTTACCGGCGTGGGAGTGGTGTACGCCACGATGGGAACCGTCTCCCTCGGGGACCTTGCTCGCGCGGCGCATGAGAGCGGCCTGGCCTGGCCGACCGAATCGGGGACGATGCTCGTCCTCGCTGCGCTGCTCGTCAAAGCCGCGGCCTTCCCCTTCTTCGCCTGGCTCCCCGCCTCGTATCACACCCCGCCCATCGGCGTTACGGCCCTGTTCGCCGGCCTGCTGACGAAGGCTGGGGTGTTCGCGCTCCTACGGGTCTCGGGACTGCTGCTCTCCGGCGGCGAGAGCCGGGACACGGCGCAGGCGGTTCTCCTGACCCTCGGAGGAGTCACTATGGTCGCGGGCGTGCTCGGCGCGGCGGCCCACACGGACATGCGCCGCATCCTCTCGTTCCACATCGTGAGTCAGTGCGGCTACATGGTGATGGGCGCCGGGTTCTTCAGTAGCGCTGGATACGCAGCGACGCTCTTCTTCCTTGGCCACAACATGGCAGCGAAAACGGGGCTGTTCACAGCAGCGGGCATCGCCTACCGCCTCGCGGGAGCCTACGACGTCCGCGCGCTGGGCGGGTTGATGCGCCGCCACCCCGCGTTGGCAGCCTCGTTCGCCGTCTGCGCGGCGAGCTTGGCGGGATTTCCGCCCTTGGCAGGGTTCTTCGGCAAGCTCGCGCTGGTGCAGGCCGGCTTCACCGGCGGCCATTTCGCCGTCGCGGGAGTCGCCCTCTTCACGAGCATCCTCACGCTCTACTCCATGACGAAGATCTGGCACGAAGCCTTCTGGAAGCCGCCGCCCTCGGTATCGACCGCCCAGGGACGGGCTCCCTGGCCGGCGTGGACCGCGCTCTTCGGCTTCGCGGCCCTCTCGGTGACCGCCGGGCTTGCCGCAGGCGCGCTCTTCGAATTCGCGACCCTGGCCGGCGAGGCGCTGGCCGACCCAGCCGCCTTCATCCAGCTCACGGGGAGTGCCGAACCGTGAGAACGCTCTCTCGCATCCTGCTCCTGGCGCTGGCCTGGGTCGCCCTCCGCGGTGAGCTTTCACCGTTCGTCTTCGCGGAAGGGGCGGCCATCGGCTACGTCGTGCTCGTCGCGGCACGGCAAGCTCCCACGCCCAGTTGGCGCCGCATCAGAGCCTGGGTTGCCTTGTGGGCGTACTTCCTCTGGGACCTGCTCCTCTCGAACATCCGGGTCGCGATCGAAGTGGTCACCCCCAACGACGACCTCCGATGCGGCGTGGTGGCCGTACCGCTTGATACGAAGAGCGAAGCTGCCACGACGCTCTTCGCCACCCTCATCACCCTCACGCCGGGCGCCGTCTCCCTCGACGTGTCGGACGATCGCCGCACCCTCTACGTGCACACCATGCATCTGAAGTCGGCCGAGGCGTTCCGGCGGCATTTGAAGGACGGTCTCGAACGGCGCGTGAAGGAGGCGTTGGAGCCATGAACCCGAACCCCGTCGAATCGGCTGCCCTCACCATGCTGGCAATCTCCGCCACGCTCGCCGTTTGGCGCCTGCTCCGCGGCCCGAGCCTGCCCGACCGCGTGCTGGCGGTGGACACCCTGGCGACCATCGGTCTCGCATTCATCGCCGTGCAGGCGATGGTCGCGGGCCGCGCGGAGATCATCGACGTGGGGATCGCCATGGCACTCATCGTTGGCCTGGCCACGGTCGCCTTCGCCCACTTTCTCGAGCGCAGCATCCGCCCACCGGGAGAGGAGGGAGAGGATGGCCGCTGACCTCCTCGTCGCGGTCTGCCTGCTCACGGGCGCCACGCTGGTGCTCGTCTCGGCGCTCGGGCTGGCGCGAATGCCCGACCTTCTCCTGCGCATGCACGCCACCAGCAAAGCGACGACGCTCGGTGCCACGCTCATCTTGACCGCGGCGGCCATCGACTTCTCGGCCATCGCAGTGACGACTCGTGTGCTCGCCATCGTCGCGTTCCTCTTCCTCACCGCACCGCTAGCGGCGCACCTGCTGGCACGGGTTTCCTACTTCCTCGGCATCCCCTTGTCGCACCACACCGTGCTCGACGAACTGGCCGGAAAGTACGACCACGCAAGCCACCTCCTCGCCGGTGCGGAGGCCCCCGCCGGGACGAGGGAGGCTCAGGGTCCGACAGGCCAATCGGCGAGGCGGTAGGCCTGGTCCCAGAACATCCATTCGTAGCGCAGGCTCCGGCGGAAGGCCCGATGCATCTCCTCGCGGAGGGGTTCGCCTGCCAGCGGGGCGAGCCGATCGACGAGATCGAGTTGGGCGGCGACGCTTTCGGCGAACTGGGGCGAGGCGTACGATTCGACCCACGTTCGGTACAAGGGGTCCCGAGGCTGCCGAGCAAGGAGCAGCTCTCCCACCTCCGCGTACACCCAGTAGCAAGGGAGGACGGCGGCCACGAGCAGCGGCAGTGGACCCTTGGCGGCGTGATGGAGGTGGCTCGTGTAGGCGAGCGTCCCGGGCTTCGGTTCCTGGGACCGGACCCCGTCCGCATCGACGCCGAGCGCCGGCAGCAGCGTCTCGTGCAGCCGCTGTTCCACCGCGCGGACATTGGCAGCGTGCTGGAGGAAGAGCTGGCGGGTATCGGGCGAGTCGGCGAGGACCGCCCCGGCGGCGAGCACCTTCGCGAACTCGTCGAGGTAGAGCAAGTCCTGGGAGAGGAAGTAGGCGAACGATTCCTTCGGGAGCGAGCCGTCACCGACGCCCCGAACGAACGGGTGTTCGGCGATCGCCTCGAAGAGCCCGCCGTGAGCCTCGCGGAGCTCGGCCCGGAAGCTGCCGGGAGGAAGCGGGAAGGGCATTCGGCACCTCCGTGCGTGCGTGCTTCGTCGCACGACGGTGCGCAGCGGTGGGACGCCAGTCAAGCGGGCACGCTGACAACGTCACCAGCTGTCGCCCCAGGGGCGTATCGTTGATGGCATGCGACATCGAGTGACGGCCCTGTTCGCCGTAGCGGCAACGCTCGTCGCCATCCTCGCGGCGGCCTGTACCCCGCCGACGAGCGGGGACGGCGAACCGACGGCTGCGTCGAAGGCGGCAACGACCGCTCGCTCGGCCACCCCCACGCCGCCCCCAACCTCCTCCCCTGCTCTCACCCCCACCGCGACGCCGTACGCTCGACCGGTGCGGGGAGCGCTGCCTTCGGAGTGCGAGCCAGCGCAACTCCTCCGCGTCATCGATGGCGACACGATCGCCGTCGTGGTGGGAGGGCAGTCGGAAACCGTCCGCCTCATCGGGGTGGATGCGCCAGAGCTACACCATCCGACCCGCGGAGCGGAGCCGTACGGCGCCGAGGCGGCCGCTTACCTCGCCAGACTGCTCGCGGGGCAGCGCTTCTGCCTCGAGCGGGACATCTCCGAACGGGACCGATACGGCCGCCTGCTCCGGTACGTCTGGCTGGAGGACGGCACGCTCGTGAACGAGGCGCTCGTGGCGGCGGGGATGGCGATGGTCGTGACCTACCCGCCCGACGTGAAGTACGCCGCCTCCCGCTTCCTGCCGGCGCAGACGGCCGCCCGCGAAGCCGGCCGTGGGCTGTGGGGCGAAGCGGCGGCGCTGCCGACCATTCCACCGCCGAACCCTGGCGGGAGCGGAGGGTTCGCGCCGCCCGCCTGCTACGTGCCCGGCCGGAACACCTGCAACTGCAGCGACTTCTCCAGCCGGGCGCAGGCTCAATGGTTCCACGAGACACTCGACCCCCGGGACATCAACCGCCTGGATGCCGATGGCGACGGCCTAGCGTGCGAGTCGCTTCCGTAGGATGCTGGCGTCGAGCAGCGGGGAGCGTACCATCGGCTGCGTGAAGTACCGTCGCATCGTCGCCAAGTGCGGCACCAGCTTGCTCACGGCTGGGTCCGACCGTCTCGACCTGGAGGCGATGTCGCGCATCGTCGGCCAGGTCGTGCGCCTGCGCGAACGCGGCGCCGACGTGGTGATCGTCTCGAGCGGAGCCCAGGCGGCTGGCCGCCACCGGCTTGCCCATCGACTGCGGCCGGGCAAGGAGCCGAGCAGGCAGGCGTTCGCCAGCGTGGGGCAGAGCCACCTCATGCAGAGTTGGGACGAGCTCTTCGATTGGCACGACGTGGTGGTGGCGCAGGTGCTGCTGACCCGTCGCGACCTCGCCGATCGCCTCGGCTACCTGAACGCCCGCACCACGCTGCGCGACCTTCTCGACGCGGGAACGGTTCCCATCGTGAACGAGAACGATGCCGTGGCGCTCGACCACGTGCTCGCTTCGCGTATCGGCGAGAACGACACGCTCTCCGCACACGTGGCCAACCTCATCGACGCCGACCTGCTCGTCATCCTCACCGACGTCGACGGCCTCTTCGATGCCGACCCGCGCACGAGCCCGGAGGCGAAACTCATCCCTCGTGTGGAGCGGATCGATTCGACCATCGAGCGGTTCGCCTCCGGTGCACACGGCCCCGGGACGGGTGGGATGGTGACGAAGCTGATGGCGGCACGCATCGCCGTCCAAGGGGGCGCCGACGTCGTCATCGCCAACGGGCACCTGCCGAACGTGCTCGTTCGCATCGCCGAGGGCGAGCCCGTCGGCACCTTCTTCCCAGCGACGGCGAACCCGCTCGAGAGCCGGAAGCGTTGGATCCTGGGGAGTGTGACGACCACGGGCAGCATCGTGGTCGACGCAGGGGCGGCCGCGGCCCTGCGCGAACGGGGCCGGAGCCTCCTACCGGCGGGCGTTCGCGACGTACGAGGGACCTTCGAACGGGGCGAGGCGGTTCCCGTGGTCGACCTCGATGGCGAACGGGTGGCCGTCGGCGTGACGAACTACTCGAGCGGCGAGCTCGCCCGCATCAAGGGCCTACGGAGCGACCGGATCGCCGGTGTTTTGGGGTACACGTACGGCGAGGAGGTCATCCACCGGGACAACCTGGTGGTGCTTTAGCCTCGGGACCGTTCGACCGCCAGGCCCTCCACCGATTCGGCGCCCAGCTTGAACAACTCCTGCGGCGACAGCTTCACCTTCAGGTTGCGGCTGCCGCCGCCCACGATGACCCAGGGCTGGCCGAAGACGCGCGCATCGACCCAGAGGGGAACACCGGGCGGGAGGCCGGCGACGGTCACACCGCCGACCTCCATGCCGGTGAGAGCCCGCGTTTCCTCCGCGTCGGCGAAGGAGCACCGCCGCACCCCCAGCCGCCGGCGCACGGTGTGGTTCACGTCGAGGCGGGTACTGGCTAGGAGCACGCAGGCGGCGTACCGTCTCGGCTCTGTCCGCGAGGCGACCAGGATGGTGTTCGCGGAGTGCTCGAGGGGAACGCCGTAGCGCTCGCAAAAGGCCGCCGTATCGGCGAACTCGGGGTCACAGGGGACGACCTCGTAAATCACGCCCGCGGCATCGAGCGCGGCGAGGACGCGGGCCGCCACTGGGTCGGGCGAGGCTGTCATGCCCCTTCGCCATCACCCCGCGGCAGCCGGATGAGGCCTTCCTGGGCGACTGTCGCCACCAGGGTCCCGTCGGGCCGGTACATGTGCCCGAAGATGAGTGCCCGGGCGGCGTGAGCCACGGGGCTCTCGCTCGTGTACAGGATCCAGCCGTCGAAGCGAGGCGGGCGGTGGAACCAGACCGCGTGGTCGAGGCTGGCTGCCATGCCCCGGTGCCGCCACCGCTGCATCGTCGGACGGGCCGTACTCAAGAGGCCCATGTCGCTCGAATAGGCGAGCACGGCGGCGTGAACCATCGGGTCCTCCGGCAGTTCCCCCTTCGGACGCATCCACACTCGCCGCATCGGCGTCTCGCCAGGCCTCGGCTCCGGCGTTTCGATAGCGCGGACCTCGATCGGCCGCTCCCGCACCCAGCGCTGCATCTCTTCCGGGAGCTCGTCCTTCCCGGGGCGGAAAAAGGCCCACTCCGGCAGGTTGTCGGGAGGCGGAACGGCCGGCATCGGCTCCTGGTGGTCGTAGCCAGGCTCCGGGTTCGTGAAGCTGGCCGAAAGGTTGAAGATCGCCTCGCCCGATTGGTAGGCCACCACGTCGCGAGTGGTGAAGGACTTGCCGTCGCGGATCCGGTAGACGACGTACCGGATCGGCACATCGTGGCGGCCCGGCCGGAGGAAGTAGGCGTGAAGCGAGTGGATGGAACGGCCTTCGACCGTTCGGTAGGCAGCGGCGACCGACTGCGCGAGGACGAGCCCTCCGAAGAGACGTCCTTCACCCTTGCCGGGGTCGCCGAGGAAGAGGTCACGGTCGAGCTGTTCGAGCTGGAGCTGTTCTAGCAGCTGCTGCAGCTGCGGAGTGAGGGAAGGCTGTGAAGCGTCCATACGGCCATTCTACCGGGCGGGGGGCTCGGGCCGGATTCGGCCCCAGCCCCTAGAATCGGCTGGAAGCCCGCAGCACACGAGGTGCGTCCGTGACCGTTCGGTACGAGACCCAGGGTCCCATCGCCATCGTGACCATCGACCGCCCGGAGGTGCGGAACGCGGTCGACCGGCCTACCGCCGAGGCGTTGGCTGCCGCCTTCCGCCGGTTCGAAGCGGACGAGGCCCTGCTGGCCGCCGTCCTCACGGGAGCGGGCGGCACGTTCTGCGCCGGCGCGGACCTGAAGGCCGTTGCGGAAGGGCGAGGCAACCGCACCGCGCCGGACGGCGACGGCCCGATGGGCCCGACCCGGATGTTCCTCGAAAAACCGGTCATCGCCGCCGTCGAGGGGTACGCGGTCGCGGGCGGCCTCGAGCTAGCCCTCTGGTGCGACCTGCGCGTGGCCGCCCGTGACGCGGTCTTCGGGGTGTTCTGCCGTCGCTGGGGCGTGCCGCTCATCGACGGCGGGACGGTCCGGCTGCCACGGCTCATCGGGCACAGCCGGGCCATGGACCTCATCCTCACCGGACGGCCTGTGAGCGGGGAGGAAGCGTACCAGATCGGCCTGGTCAACCGGCTGGCGGAACCAGGGAAAGCGCTCGAGGTGGCCTTGGAGCTGGCCAAAGAGCTCGCTCGCTTCCCACAACGCTGCCTGCGGAGCGATCGCCGCTCGGCATACGAGCAATGGGACCTCTCGTTCGAAGAGGCGATGCGGAACGAGTTCCGCCTCGGGATGGCGACGATCGAGTCGGGCGAGACGCGCGCCGGGGCGAGCCGGTTCGCTGCCGGCAAGGGGCGTCACGGCTCGTTCGACGACCTGTGAGCCCTCAGGGGGTCGCCCCGGCCAGGACGCGGTCCAGGAAGCGGGCGACGATGGCGTTGTACTCCTCCGCTGCTTCGTAGTAGACGTTGTGCGGTGCGCCTTCGATGACGTGGAATTCGGAGCCCGGCACGAGGCGGTGGAGCCGCTCGGCGTTGGGGAGGAGACGGTCGAGGGAGCCGACGATGATGCTCATGGGGGAGCGGATGGTGCCGACGTGCTGGGCCAGCGCCGCGCGTTCCTGGATCGACTTCGGTGAGGGCCGGCGGGGGTACCGGAGCGCCTCGAGGCGTGTGGCCGTGGAACGGATCCGGAGGTACCGCTCGTAGAGGAGCGGGCGCTCACGGCGAAGCCGGTCCGTAAGGGCATCGCCGGTCGGGATGAACAGCACCTCCGTTCCGAGGGGTTCACGGAACGGCGGGCGGTACTCCTCGCCCTCCAGCGGGACGCCCATGCCCGAGGGAATGAGGGCGAGAGCGCGCTCCGGATGGCGAACGGCCCAGCGCAGGAGCGTGTTCGCCCCCATGGAGTTCCCGGCGAGGATGGGGCGCTCGACCCCGAGCGCGGCGAGCACCGCCTCGAGTTCATCCGCACGGTCGGGTTCGTCGGCGTCGCGAGGTGAGTTCGACGAGTGCCCGTGGTTCACGCTGTCGTAGGCGATGC
This sequence comes from bacterium HR29, assembly GCA_002898215.1. GTDB lineage: Bacteria > Chloroflexota > Dehalococcoidia > Tepidiformales > Tepidiformaceae > HRBIN29. The sequence goes on from BEIF01000004.1 coordinate 85,283, forward strand.
AGCGGAAGCGGGCTCGGAACGCTTCGAACTGCTGCCACCACGCTTCCGCGCAGGAGCTGTTGCCGTGGAGGAAGACGAGGGGTGGCCCGCTGCCCTCCTCCAGGTAGTAGATGTCGCCATGGGGAAGTTCGAGCCAGGGCACGGCAACCCTCCGCGAGGGATGTCCGCTCAAGCCGGTCAGGGACCGGCGCCGCCCGCGTGCCGCCGGATGAACTCCAGGCACCGACGCCAGGCATCGGCCGACTCCTGGGCGTACTCCTCGTACCGGCGGTCGAAGAAGCTGTGCGGAGCGCCCGGGTAGACGACGACCTCGTGCTCCACGCCCGCCTCCTCGAGCGCCCGGCGCAGCTCCTCCACCTGTTCGAGCGGAATGCCTTGGTCAGCGCCGCCCATGAGCGCGAGGACGGGGCATGCCATCTCCCGGGCACGGTCCACCGGGCCGGGGGCACCGTCGCGCGTGGGCCCCGGGCGGCCGTAGAAGCCGATGACCCCGGAGAGGCCGTGGCCGTTCGCTGCCTGGAGCCAGGACTGCTGGCCGCCAAAGCAGAACCCGACCGTGAAGACATGCCGAGCCCCAGCCCCCTCGGGAGAACGGAGGAATGCGACCGCAGCGCGGACGTCATCGGCGATTTGCGATGACTTCGTTTGCATGACGTGCTCCATGAACGGGAAGTCCTCACCGCGCTTGCCGACACCGGCGGTTCGGCCGAAGTAGTCGATGGCCACGGCGTCGATGCCTTCCTCGGCGAAGCGGAGCGCCAGCTCTTCGTAGAAGCGGTAGAGCCCTCGGACATCGGGCAGGATGACGACCGCCGCACCCGTCGGCCGCTCGGCCTTCGCGAAGAAGGCGGCGAAGCGGGTGCCATCGCGCGATTCCAGGACGAGGTCGCGGGCATCGACCGCGGCCCCGGCGATGGGCGGGATGGGCGGAGAGGAATCGAGCTCGAAGCACATGGCGCGCCCCCTCACGTGAACGTGAACGGGAGCATGGTACTCCGCCCGTAGCGGTCCTGCACGCTACCCTGAGGGTATGCTGCCGTCGGATGCGGTGGGGGAGGCAATCGCGACGTGGTTCCCACAGGTCGGCCACGTTCGCGCCGTGCGCCCCGTCGGTGAGGGCCCAGGCCTCGCCTGGTGGAGCGTCGAGGCGTCGGAGGGACGCTTCCTCGCCCGCACGATGGACGGTCGCCACGAGGTGCGAGCGCTTCCCTTCGAAGTGTTCGCTGTCAGGCATCTCGCCGAACGCACCCCGCTCGTGCCCGAGGCGTTGCTGACCAAGGACGGGCGCAGCTACGGCGAAATCGGAGGGATGGCGATGCTCCTCTTCGCCGCCGGCGAAGGGGAGCCGTCGCGCCCTGGAGTCGAAGGCGCGAGGGCCGCCGGACAGGCGCTCGCCGCCGTCCACGTGGCCGGCCTGGACTTCGGCCCGCCACCACGCCCCAGCTTCCCGAGCTGGGAGAGCCTCGATTGGGAATTGAACGAGCCATGGACGTGGGCCGACCTCGAGCGGGCCAGCCGGCGGATTGCAGCCTCCGGCGCCGCCGGCCGGGAGCTGGCCGCGGCGCTGCCTTTCTTGCGACAGGCGCGCGACGAGGTTTCCGCCTGGCTGGAAGCCGCCCGCGACGCGGGACCGGCGTTCGGCCTGGTGCACGGCGGCCTAGCCCCGGGAGCGCTGTTGGTGCGCGACGGCCACCCTACCGCCGTGCACGACTGGCACCGATGCCGTGGCGATTGGTTGGTGGCCGACCTCGCCATCGCAGCCTGGGAGTTCGCGCGTCGACCCGGAAGCTCCGCCCCCGACCCCGCGCTGGCCACCGAGCTCACCGAGGCGTACCTCGAGGCGGGCGGGCCGATGCCCCTCGACGACCTGCGCTGGCTGAGCGGGATGGTCCGGGCCGAGCTTCTGCGCCGCCTCTGCGAACTCGCCTTCGTCGACCCCGACGCGCTCGTCGGCCCGGCCCAGGAGCTCATCCGGGGGATCGAAGCCGTCGATGCTGCCGTGCCCCTCGTAATCCCGAAGCCCCGTCCCGGAGGACCACCGTGACCACCTCTGCCCCCCTGCCGGTGCCCGAATCGGCGATGGTCATCGTCGCCCACCCCGACGACGCGGAGTTCATGACCGCCGGCACCGTGGCACGCTGGACGCGTGCGGGCGCCCGCGTCGTTTATGTCGTCGTGACGAAGGGCGACAAGGGAAGTGACGACCCGGAGATGACGCCGGAGAAGCTCGCACGCATCCGGGAGGAGGAGCAGCGCGCGGCCGCCGCCATCCTCGGCGTCGAAGAGGTCGTCTTCCTCGGGTACCCGGATGCATACCTGCAGTACACGCTGGAGCTGCGACGCGACCTGGTGCGCCTCATTCGGCGGTATCGCCCCGAGGTGGTAGTGACGTTCGACCCCACGACGCGGTTCTTCCGCGACTCGTACACCAACCATCCCGACCACCGCGTGACGGGCGACGCGGCCGTCGATGCCGTCTACCCGGCGGCTCGCGACCGGTTGACCTTCGCCGAGCTCCTGGCCGAAGGATTGGAGCCCCACAAGGTCCGCGAACTTTGGCTGGGCACCACCCACGAGCCGAACTTCTGGGTGGATATCGGTTCGGTGCTCGAGGTGAAACGGCAGGCGCTTTTGGCCCACCCGAGCCAGCTCGACGAGGGCGTGGCAGCGTTCGTGACCCTCCTCGCCCGCGAGTCGGCCCGAGGGCAGCCGTTCGAATACGCGGAGGCGTTCCGGCGAATCGTCATGGAGCAGCCCCCGATCGAACCCCGCGATGCGCCCTGAGGACCAGCGACCGAGGGTCGGCCCCAGAGCGGTGGTCGTCGGGGCACCGTGTGCTGGGAAGTCGACCCTGGCGCGTTCCCTTGCCGCGAAGCTGGGCGCTCCCCACGTCGAACTCGATGCCCTCTACTGGGAGCCGGGCTGGCAGCCCGCGGAGCGGACCTCCTTCCGCTCCCGCGTGGAGGCCGCTACCCGAGGCAGCCGTTGGGTCCTCGACGGGAACTACCGGGAGACGCGCGACATCGTCTGGGCGCGCGCGACCGACGTCGTATGGCTGGACGTGTCCCTGCCGACGGTGCTGTGGCGCGTGGCGCGACGGTCGTGGCGACGGTGGCGAAGCCGCGAGCTCCTCTGGGGGACCAACCGCGAGTCGTTTTGGAAGCAGCTCCGGCCGACGGACGAATCGCTCCTCTGGTGGGCGTTGAGGACGCATCGACGGCGCCGGCGGGAGTACGCCCGGGCGGCTAGCGGCGCCGCCTTTCCCCATCTCCGCTGGACGCGCCTCCGCTCGGGAAAGGACATCGCCCGTTGGCTCGAATCGGTGGAGCCCGACGAGGCGTCCGTCACCTGAGCGCCAGGGAGGTCGGCCGACCCCCGCAACCGATCCCGTCCCCGTCGCCACCGACGTCATCGGGACCCGCCATGAGCGCCAGGAGACGGCGACGGGGGACGTTCCGAGCCGGCGCTGTCGGGCGGGCCAGCGGATTACCGGCGGAGGATACGTCGGGTGACACACCGGGGTCGCGGTAGGAGTTTTCCCCGCCAATCCGCACGACGACCACCGCTCGCCCTCGCCGTCGACGTGGAGCAGAGGGCCCAAGGGAACGCGCGAAGCGACGAGCGTTGTTCTTTGCTAGCCCCGACGTGTCTGCCCCATGCGGAGGGGGCGCCTACGGAACGAGCGGGGGAAGCGCCGGAGCCGCTCCGACACCTGCGCCTCCGGCCCGTACGAAACGAATCTTGCGTGCGCAGCCGGCTTCCACGAAATCCCCGCCGCGGGGAGCTCTGCGTCACTGAGTCCCGCGGAGCTGGTACCGCTCCAGCGCCCAGACGGCGGCGGCGAAGCCACCAGCGAGAGCCGCGGCGAGCAGCGCCGGAGCCCAGGGCAGCGGCTCATCGAAGCGGAACGGGGGGAGCCCCGCGAGCGCGTCGGCGATGCCCAGGGCGTAGCGGCGTATGCTGAACCACCTCGCCCCTTCGAAGAGGGAGCTCACCACCCACTCCCAGATGAAGGTGTACGCCAGGCCGACGACCAGGGCGCGCGACGTCAAGGCGGCCAGGGCCGTGAACACGGCGGTGTAGGTTGCCGAGGCCGCGACCGCGCCGACGAGGAAGGCGGCCACGGCCTGCCGGCTTCCGCCCTCCCAGGTAGCGATGATGCCGGAGGCCGCGGCGGCCACGGCGACGGCACCCACGGCGACCGTACCCGCCGCTAGCAACTCCGTTGCGACGATGCGCCAGCGAGCCACCGGCTTCGTTAGGAGGAAAACGATCGTTCCTTCCTCGATCTCGGAGCCCATGGCGGCGGTGGCGGCAAGGAGTGCCACCAACGGAGCCACGGCCGAAATCACGATGCCGTTCATCAGCACGTTGGCGGTCCACCGCTCCGGCTCGGCTCGGCCGACGGCGAGGTACACCGAGGCGACGGCAGCAGGAAGCAGGGAGAGAAGCCCAACCAACCAGAGACGGCGGCGACCGGCGAGCTGGGCAACCGCCAACGTCCAAAGTGCTCCCGACGCCCCGTTCATCTCCCCACCAGGTAGGCGAACACGCTCTCGAGCGACTCGTCGGTCGGCCGCAACTCGTAGATGCGGATGCCGTGCTCTTTGGCCGCGCGCGGCAGGAATCGCGTGAGCGACCCGAAGTCCGTCGTTCGGAGGATGACGCAGTCGTCGGCGAATTCGATTGCCCGAACGGCCGCGTCGCCAACGAGGCAGGCCGCCAGGCGGCGGGGGTCGCTGGCGCGAACGGTGAACGTGTGCGGGCGGTCTCGCATGAGCCGGCGGATCTCGCGGAAGTCCCCCACGGCCGCGAGCCGACCGGCGTACAGAACGACGATCTGCTCGGCGAGCCGCTCGACCTCCTCGAGGATGTGAGAGGAGATGAGGATGGTTCGCCCTTCCGTGGCCATCCGGCGAAAGAGGTCCATGAGTGCCAGGCGCTGGGCGGGGTCGGTGCCGTTGAACGGCTCGTCGAGGACCAGTACCTCCGGTTCATGGACGATGGCGGCCGCCACCTTGATGCGCTGCCGCATGCCTTTCGAATAGGTGGCAATCGGGCGATCCTCCGCTCCCTCCATCCCCACCGCAGCGATCGCCCTCCGTGCCGCCGCGTCCGGCTCCTGGAGACCGAAGAGGGCGGCGCTCGCCCGCACGTACTGGCGCCCCGTCAGGAAGCCGTAGGTGGTGTCGCGTTCGGGAACGAGGCCAACTCGGCGGTAGATTCCCGGGTTGCCGCGAGGGATCTCCCCAAGCACGCGAACCTCACCTGAGGAGGGTGCGAGCAGACCCGCCAGCATGTGCAGGAGCGTCGACTTCCCCGCGCCGTTCGGGCCGAGGAGCGCCGTGATGCCGGGCCCCGCAGCGAAGCTGACCCCGTTGACGGCAACCACGTTGCCGTACCAGCGGGAGACGTTCCGCGCTTCCAGGGCAGGCGGCTGGCCGGTCACACGGCCACCTCGCGATACCGCCGGAGCAGGACGTAGGTGCCGCCGGCGGCAAGCGCGAGCGCCGCCAGCAGGTAGAAACCGCCGAAGAGGTCGGCGGTTGCCATCGGCGAGCTCGGCTCGGGGTCGGCGCCGAACAGCCAGAGGGTCGAGCCGCGGATAACGTGGAAGGGGCTCGCGAGCAGGACGTACCCCGAGGGCCCCCCGCCTGCCGCTTCGACGATCGCGCTGGCGACCCCCCAGGGGAGGAAGAAGGCCGCGAAGATCCCCACCGTGGTGTAGGCCCGCCGTGGGCTCTGGGAGGCGATGGCAGCGCCCAAGGCGGCTGACATGGCGACGATCACCGCCGCGCTGGCCACGATGGCGGGGAGGGTATCCGCCTCACGGGCGAGGTATCCGAACGTGTCGTCGCTGGCGAAGGCGTTCCCCAGGAAGAGGACGAGCTGCGGTCCGAGCGTGATCACGAGGAGCGCAGCGGAGAGAGCGCCGAGTTTGGTGAGCGCATACGCCTCCCGCGAAAGCGGCCGCACGAGGTAGAGGACGAGCGCACCCGTGCGGCGGTCTCGCCCATACAGTTCGGGCGCCGTCGCGGCCACGAAGAGCGCGATCACCACCTGGATGTAGCCGTAGTACTCCTCCGCTCGGAACACCTCCACCTCGCGCGGGATGAGGGCTCCGATGGCCAGCTGCGCGAAGGCCGGGATGGCGGCCAACACCGCCAGCCCCATCGGTGCCACCTTGCTGCCCAGGCCTCGACCCAAGCCGAAGATTCCCCGAACCGAGTAGCGGAAGAGCTCGGTGAGGATCGCTGCCTGGCCGAGGCGAGGGCCGGAGTACCGTGCGTAGCCGAGGTCGTAGATGGAGCTTGCCGCCTGCTCAGACACGGACCGCCTCCGGTGTCGCGGCCTCGGAGCGGCGGAAGAGGTCCTCGAGCTGCCGGCGGGCCGGCTCGAGACGGACCAGGCCGAGTCCGAGCTCCGCGACCACGTCGCGCACGAGGTCGAGCGTCCTGTCGTCAGCCGGCTCGACGAGGAAGACCGAGCGGCCATCGGTGGTCACCCGCAGGCCGCGGGCGCGGAGGGCCGCCGCTGCCGCGTCGCGGTCGCCATCGACCTCGACGACGAGACGTCCCGTGGCGGCGGTGAAGTTCCGCAGGGGACCCGCCTCCACGAGTCGGCCGGCGTCGAGCACGACGAGTGAATCGCACACGCGCTCGATTTCGCCCAGCAGGTGCGAGGCCATGAGGATGGCGATGCCGAACTCCCTCCCCGTCCGCCGGATGAGGTCGAGCATCTCGTCGCGCCCTTCCGGGTCGAGCCCGTTCGTCGGCTCATCGAGAAAGAGGAGGCGCGGGTCGTGGACGAGCGCCTGAGCCAGCTTCGCGCGCTGCCGCATCCCGGTCGAGTACGTCCCCATCGGCCGGTACCGCTCCTCGAACAGCCCGACGTGGCGGAGGATGTCAGCGGTGCGCTCCCGGGCGGCGTTCCGAGGCAGGCCCGATAGCTGTGCCATGTGAGCCACGAATTCGGTCGCCGAGACATCGGAGGGAAGGCAGTCGTGCTCGGGCATGTACCCGACGATCCGGCGAAGGTGAGGCCGATCCCGGCACACGTCGAATCCGAGCACAGCCGCCGTGCCCTGCGTCGGCTCGATGAGCCCCAGAAGGAGTTTGATGAGGGTCGATTTGCCCGCTCCGTTGGCGCCGACGAGCCCCACGATGCCGCCTTCGATGGAAACGGTGAGGTCGTCGAGGGCGATGACACCGGGATACCGCTTCGTCAATCCCGCCGCCTCGATGAGCGCCATGCCCCCATCCTACCACCGGCCGGCGAGGCGTCGGCCTCAGGCCTGCTCGTCGGCGGGTGCCCCTTCGAGAAAACCACGTACCGGCTCCTCGAAGGAGTGCGGGAGGATTCGGAGGACCAGCGGCGTCGCTTCGAGCATTCGCCGGGCGACCGGTGAGGCGTCGATCTCGCCTCGTAGGTCGGGGTCGGGGAAGGCCACCAGGGCGATGAGCACCGCCTGGGCGATGAGGAACCCCTTCGCGAAGCCGAAGAGTCCGCCCGCGACGCGGTCGGCGGCGCCGAGGTCGAGCAGCTCGACGCCCCGGCGGAGCGTGTACGCCACGACCTGTCCGGCGACGATGACGGCGAAGAGGATGGAGAGGAAGGCGATGAGCCGCGCCAGGAGCTCGTTCGCCACGATTGGCTCCACCTTCGGCGCCATGTCGTCGTAGAGGATGCCGGCGAGGGGAATCGCCAACACGACCGCGGCCAGCGAGACGAGTTCACGGATGAGCCCCCGGCGGTAGGCCCGCCAGGTGAGGAGCGCGATACCGCCCACGATGACCAGCGAGATCCAATCCACAGCAGCGGAGCTCCGGCGCCGGATGGTTCAACCTTGCAGAGGGCACACGGAAGGTTCAACAGCAACAGGAGCGTAGGGCCAAGGCGTAGTAGGATGCTTCCGTGCGTACCGAACTGCTCGAGATCCTCATCTGCCCGCTGTGCAAGGGCGAGCTGGAGCTCCAGACCGAGGAGGAGCGCGACGGGGAGATCGTCCGCGGGCGGCTCATCTGCCAGGCTTGCGGCGAACGGTACCCCATCGAAGACGGCATCCCGAACATGCTCCCGCCCGACCTGCGCGACTAGACCATGTCCGACCCCTGCGCCGAGGAGCGGTTCCCCAGGAAGCCGCCACGTCCTTGGATCGAGCTGGCGCCCTGGCCGCTTGCGAGCCGTGGCCTCGGCCTGCTGCTCCTCGCCGCGGTATTCGCCGCCCTCGCGTGGTTCGGGTTGCGGACGTTCTCCTGGTGGTTCGTCCCGGCCGCGGCGGTGTCCGGCGTGGCCGCGGTGCTGGCGCTATGGGCGGCGCTCATTCACCTCACCGGTGGCGAGGAGTTCGACGACCATCCCTTCGTGTAGCCTCGGCGCCGGAACGCCGGGCGAAGCCTGCGAGCAGGACGGCCGATAGCGTACCCGCCGCCACCAAGGACGCGGCACCCGGCGGCACCCACCACTCGAGCTCCCGTCCGGCCGAAGCCCACAGTGCCCCTCCCGCAAAGACGAGGGCGAGGCCAGTGTGGAGGACCCACCAGACCGGGGAGCGCCGGCGTCTTCCGCCCAGCATCCACGCAACCGCCGGGAGCGAAGCCGCGGAGAGGTAGATGAGGCCCACGGCCGCCGCGAAGAGCCAGTCGAGGCCGGCCGCGCCCGCAGCCATGTGGAGAGCGAACGCGAAAGCGAAAGCACCCACCGCCGCGGTGCTGCCGAGCAGCGGCCGAAGCCGCGCGAAGTTGAGTTGGAGCGCCCGGCGCGTCACTGCCTCCATCGCTACTCCCAGCGAGTCCGGATGAGAGCGGTCGCGACCACCGCCGCCGTCTCGCTTCGGAGGGTATGCGGCCCGAACGAGGCCAGCAACGCGCCGCATGCCTCGGCGGCCGCTAGCTCCCGTTCCGAAAAGCCCCCTTCGGGTCCGACGAGGACCGTGAGGCGGCCCGATTCGGGGATCCGGCGAGCCGCTTCGCCGAAGGCCATCCCTCGAGCATCCCCGACGAGGATCGGCCCCGCAGCAGCCTGAAGGGCCTCCTCCAGCCGTGATGTGGGCGCGATCGCCGGGACCCAAAGCCGTCCGCTCTGCTCGGCAGCCTCGGCGGCGATGCGCTCCCACCGCGCCCGCCGCGCGCCGTCCGTGCTGCGCTCGGTGGTGCGCTCGGTAACCAGGGCGCCGATCACGTCGGCACCGGCCTCCGTCACCTTCTCCACCGCCCAGTCGAAGCGCTGCGGACGAACCAGGGCGCAGCGGACATCGAGGAGAAGTCGCGGTGGCGCACCGAGGCGGGCGAGCTCCACGACTTCGGCGAGCACAGCGCGCGCTTCCACCCGGCGTATGCGCGCAAGCCACTCGCGGCCGTCGCCTGCGAAGAGGAGGAGCGGGTCGTCCTCCCGCAGCCGGAGGACGTTTGCCAAACGACGGGCAACCTCCCCCTCCAACCGGTGGAGGCCGGGGCCGGCGCTCGGGAAGTAGATGCGGGGAAGCCGCGCCACCTTCGAGGCCTCACCCCACCCGGGAGGCCTCGAGCAGAGCCCACTCTCCCTCGTGGCGCGCAGCCGTCGGCCTGAGCCCCGCGCGCCGGAGCGCCGCACGCACCGCTGGCAGGTCCACGGCGAGGAAGCCGCTGACGATGGCGAGCCCGCCTGGAACGAGCGCTTCGGCCAGGGCAGGAGCGAGGGCGATGTCGGCCTCGGTGTTGATGTTGGCGACCGCTACGTCGTACGCGCCGTTCGCCGCATCGGCGATCGAACCGAGCGCAACCCGAACCGCACCCCTCACGCCGTTCGCGTCGACGTTCGCCCGCGCGACATCGACGGCCACCGGGTCAATGTCGCAGGCATCGACAGCGCACGCCCCGAGCTTCACCGCGGCGATGGAGAGGATCCCGGACCCGGTACCGACGTCGAGGACGCGGTGTCCCGGACGGACGACAGCAGCGAGCGCGGCAAGACAAAGACGGGTCGTTTCGTGGTGGCCGGTACCGAACGCCTGGCCGGGGTCGAGACGGATCACCACCTCCCCGTCGGCCGGAGCGTGCTCCACCCAGGTGGGAACGACGGTAAGGCAGCTTCCTGTCCGGACGACACCGAAGAATTCCCGCCAGCTTGTCTGCCAGTCGCGCTCGTACATCGGACGGGCCACCAGCTCGACCTCCGGGAAGGAGGCGAATTCTTCGCGGAGGCGGGCAACGACGACGGCGCCGAGTTCGCTGCTGGGAACGTACGCGCGGACCAGCACCGGGCCCTCGACGACACGGAAGCCTTGCTCCGGACCGAGCGGCTCGATGGGCTCTTCGATGCTGACCCCAGCGGGCACGTGTCGACGGAGGATCTCGGCGACCGCCTCGGCGAGCACCGGTGGCGAGGCGGCTGTGAGTTCGTACCAGAGGCCGCTCATCGCTGGGAGCTACCCGGCAACAGCATCGCGCAGCCTCTCGAAGAAGCTCTTCTTCCCGTTCCGGCGGGGGAGCGCCGGGGTACCCATCGTCTCCGCGAGCCTTTCGAGCAGGTGGCGCTGCTCGTCGGTGAGCCGCTCGGGCACGACGACGGCCACCCGCACCACCAGGTCGCCTCGGCCCGGACCGCGGAGGCGCGGAACGCCCTCGCCGCGAATGACGAACTCGTCCCCGTGCTGCGTGCCCGGCGGAATCTCCAGCTCAATTTCGCCTCCCGCCGGGTCGAGCTTGGGAATGCGGACGGTGGTGCCTAGCGCAGCCTGGGCGATGTTCAGCGGGAGCTCGTAGAGGAGGTGGTCCTCCACCCGCGTGAAGTGAGGATGCGGCGCCACCGAGACGACGACGTAGAGGTTCCCCCGCGGCCCACCCCGGAGGCCGGCCTCACCTTCGCCCGAGAGCCGGATCTGCGAGCCCGTATCGACGCCGGGCGGGATGCGGACCACCAACCGGCGGGTGACGCGCTCGCGGCCGGTGCCGCGGCAGCGGGAGCACGGGGTGACGATAATCCGACCTTCGCCACCGCAGCGGCCACACGTGGATACGTTGACGAATTGGCCGAAGATGCTCGTGGCCGCGCGGCGGATTTCGCCGGCGCCGCGACAATCGGGGCAGACGGCAAGGTCCGTGCCGGGCGCCGTTCCGCGGCCACGGCACTCGCTGCACACCTCGTGGCGCTGGAACTCGATCTCCTTCTCGGCGCCGAAGGCCGCCTCCTCGAACGTGAGCTCCAGGGTGTAGCGGAGGTCGGCCCCCCGGACCGGACCTTGGCGGCGCCGGGCGCGGGTACCACCGAAGAAGGCCTCGAAGATGTCGCCGAACCCTTCGAAGGGGTTGAAGCCCTCGAACCCAGCCGCCCCGGCGGTGCCATCGACTCCGGCGTGGCCGAAGCGGTCGTACGCCGCTCGCTTCTCCGGGTCGGAAAGCACCTCGTAGGCGCGGTTGATCTCCTTGAACCGCTCCTCCGCGTCCGGCGACGGGTTCCGGTCGGGATGGTACTGCATGGCCAGACGGCGGTACGCCTTCTTGATCTCCGCCTGGCTCGCATCCCGGGGAACACCGAGGATTTCGTAGTAGTCGCGCTGCTGGGCTGGCACGGTTCTAGCCTACCAATCCGAATTGCCGGCATCGAAGGGCCGGCGCCGCAGCCGCTCTCCTCTGCTATCATCGGCTGGCCGTGCCTTCCATTCCAGCGGCGCACCGCGAGGCGTTCGAGGCGTACCTCGCCGGTCCGAGCCGTATCCGCGAGGCCGTTACAGGCCTCGACCAGACACGGCTGAGCCAGCGCCCCGCCGGCTCCGAGTGGAGCGTGCGGGACGTGATCATCCACCTCAGCGATGCCGAGCTCGTCCGAGCGGAACGACTCCGGAGGATCGTCGCCGAGGAGTCGCCGGAGCTTCGGCCCTTCGACCAGGACCTGTGGAAGCGGCGCCTCGCCTATCTGTGGCGCGACCCGGAGCTCGCCCTTACCCTCCTGGAGCTCCTCTGTCACGCGAACGCGGAGCTGCTGCGGCAGCTCGACGCGGCCGGCTGGGAGCGGTCGGGGCTCCACCCCGAGTTCGGCCCAATGACCGTGGGCAGGCTCGTGCGCCTCGGCGCCGACCATTTCGCGGACCACGCCGCCCACATCCGCGCGTTGCGGAACGCGCTGGCGGAAACACCCAGGGCCTGACAACCGACTTCCCGGCAAGTACCCTGTCCGCCGACAGGTCGCTGGGAGGCATTCGCGACATGGGCGAGATGATTGAGTTCCCGGCCAACGGCAGGACGTGCCCTGGCTACCTCGCCAAGCCTGTTTCAGGCACGGGGAAGGGCGTGGTCGTCATCCAGGAGTGGTGGGGGCTGAACTCCAACATCCGGAACATCGCCGATCGCTTCGCCGCCGAGGGGTTCGTCGCCCTGGCGCCCGACCTGTATCACGGCAAGGTGACGAAGGAGCCGGACGAAGCCGGAAAGCTGATGATGGCGCTGCGGATCGACGAGGCGGAAAAGGACCTGCGCGGCGCCATCCGCTACCTGAGGGAGCTCACGGGCGGTCCTGTGGGAACGGTGGGGTTCTGTATGGGCGGGGCACTCAGCCTCTTCGCTGCCTGCAAGGCTGGGGACGATGTGGGAGCCTGCGTCGACTTCTACGGCGGGCACCCGGCTGTCACCTACGATTGGGACGGGCTCACCGCCCCCCTCCTCGGCATCTGGGCCGAACACGATGACTTCGTGAACCCGAACATCCCCCGCTACGAAGAGGAGCTGAAGCGCCGAGGGAAGAAGTACGAGTTCGTCACCTACCCGGGCACGCAGCACGCCTTCTTCAACGACGAACGGCCCGGCATCTACCATCCCCAGGCAGCGGAAGACAGCTGGAAGCGCGTTCTGGCTTTCTTCCGCGAACACCTGTGAACGCGTGAGACACCGATGGGACTCCTGGAGGGCCGCGTCGCCATCGTGACGGGCGGCGCGTCCGGCATCGGACGGGCCATCGCCGGCGCGTTCGCCGCCGAGGGCGCTCGCATCTTCATCGTCGACGTGAACGCGGAGGGCATCGCCGGGGTCATCGCCGACCACGGCCACAACACGGCCGATGGCTGCGAAGCCGATGTGCGGGACGAAGCCGCCGTGCGGCGGGCGGTCGAACGATGCGTGCGACGTTTCGGCCGGCTCGATATCGCGGTCAACAACGCCGGGACCGGCGCCTTCTCGCCCGTGCACGAAATGCCGCTCGAGGAATGGCAGCGCGTGCTCGACGTGAACCTCACCGGGGTGTTCCTCTGCCTGAAGCACGAGGCTGCGCAGATGATCCGTCAGGGCGACGGCGGCGCGATCGTGAACATCGCCTCGCTGAACGCGCGCCAGCCTGCCGAAGGGATGGCCGCCTACTGTGCCGCGAAGGCGGGCGTAGCCATGCTCACCGAGGTAGCCGCCCTCGAGCTGGGCCGTCACGGCATTCGCGTGAACGCCATCGGACCAGGGCTCGTGCGCACGCCCATGACGGAGCCGCTGCGGGCGGTGCCGGGGGTGGAGGCCGCGTACCTCGCCGAGACGCCGCTCGGCTTCGTCGGCGAACCGTCCGACGTGGCAGCCCTGGCGCTCTGGATGGTCTCGCCCGCGGCGCGGTGGCTCACGGGACAAACCATCTACCTCGACGGCGGTGCGAGCTTGCGGAAGTACCCGCCCCTCTTCGACCTCTTCGCCCACTCGCAAGCCACTTCGGAGTGAGCCTCGATGCTGCCCTGGTGGGCGTGGCTCCTGCTAGGACTCGGCGGTGCGTCGGCAGTTGGTGCTGTCGCTGCCTACGTGGTGTTGCGGGCGACCGCCGCAGGCCGGCGCTTCCTCGCCCTTTCCCGGCGGGGCAAGGTCCGATTCGGGCGCTCCCTCGTTCGCGACCCCGCCGTGCCACGTCGCGCCAAGTGGATTCTCGGTGGGCTCGCGATCTACCTGGCCTTCCCCCTCGACATCATCCCCGACGCCGTGCCCATCCTGGGGCACCTCGACGACCTCCTGGTCGCCCTGCTGGCGATCGCGCTCGTGTTGGTCTCGACGCCGCGCGAGGCGCTGGAGCGCGCCCTGCGGGAAGGGGAGGCGTACGACGCTGGGCGCCGCCGGGCCGCCCCATAGGGGGACGATTGACCAAGTGGGGACCATTCGGACCCCGTGAAATGTCCATCCGGCCATCGGAACCACGAATACGCGCCAGTAGCCTGACGGCACAGTTCGCGAGGAGGCAACCGCCATGGAGCTTCGGCTCACCCGCGAGCAGGCTGACGTGCTGGAGCACGTCGTGGAGCGGTACGTCGACGTGATCCGCACGGCGGTGCGATTCTCCACCTCGCGCCGGGTCCAGCCTGATTTGGAGCGGGAGCAGCTCGTGTTGGAGGAGATCCTCCGCGCGCTCCGCCGGGCGCGCGGTATCCACGCCTGAGGCCGCTGGCTCAGCGCTCGTACTGCAGCAGCTGCAGCGCCATCCCCGCCAGTTCCCCGGCGGGGATGGTCGCTGTCCGGGTGCCGGGAAGCGGCCCCTGCGAGGGGTCGGTCACCGTGAACCCGCGCTCACGGGCCAGGCGGACCGCCTCGTCGACGTCGGGAACCTCGACCGCCGCCATGCTCACGAGGCCACGCGGACGGACCGCGACGGGACTTTCCGGTCCGGTGGGGGCGATGAGCTCGATCACCGCGTTGCCGGCGTCGAGCTGGCGGATGACCATGGCAGGGGTCCGGACCTCGCCGCGCGTGGCAACGCCCAGCAGCTCCTCCCAGCCGCGAGCCGCCGCCTCCACGTCGTCGACGATGACGGCGATATGGTCGAGCCGGACGGCGGGGAAGCGATGAGCGAAGAGCCCGTTCGCCTGCCGGGTCTCCCACCGCCGTTCGGCCGGCACTGCATACTCGATGAGCCCCACGGCAGCGCCCAACCGATCCCTGGCGGGCACGGCCAGGGTGCTGGCGACCGGAGAGCCGTCGATGCGGCGCACGTGTGTCGGGGCAACGGGATAGCCGGCGGCGCGCAGTCGCTCGAGCGCCTCGCCGAGACGGCTCGTCGCGAGGAAAAGCCGGGAGAGCCCCCCACCTCGAGCGAGCACCTCGAACTCCGCCTCGCGGCCGGGGATGCGGCGCGCCTCCGCCTCGTCACGGATGGCCAACAGCTCGATGTAGGCGTGGCCGGGTCCCTCGCCCAAAAAGAGCGCGCGGAGCTCCGTTCCCATGCCTGGGTGGGCAGTCGTCGGCGAGAGGACGAACCCCAGGCGCTCGAACCGCTCCGCTGCGGAGGCAAGGCGGGGAACGGCGAGGACGAGGTGGTCGAGCGCATCGACGAGCATCTCCCGCATTCTACCCGGGCGGGCCGTCAATGACGCCGGCTCCGCGCCCGGCTACACTGCCGCCGAACAGTTCCTGGAGCAGAGAGGGGGCAGCATGGGGCACCTGGACGGGAAAGTGGCACTCGTGACCGGAGCGGCGTCCGGCAATGGACGGGCGATGGCGGTGCGCTTCGCCCGGGACGGAGCCGACGTGGCCATCGCCGACATCGACACGGCCGGCCTTGAGGAGACCGCGCGTCTGGTGCGGCAGCAGGAGCGGCGCGTCCTCGCCGTCGAATGTGACGTGGCGAAGAAGGAGGACATCGACCGGCTCGTGGCCGAAACCGTGCGGACGTTCGGAGGACTGCACATCGCCGTCGCCAACGCGGGGGTGGTCGAGCGGGAGACCGACTGTTTCACCATGACGGAGGAGCAGTGGGACCGGACGATTTCGGTGAACCTCAAGGGAGTGTTCTTCACGCTCCAAGCTGCCGCCAACCAGATGCGGGCCCAGGGCACCGGCGGACGCCTCATCGCCATCGCCAGCATCATGGCCGAATGGGGCAGCGCGGGCACGCCCGCCTACTGCGCCAGCAAGGGTGGCGTGAAGCAGCTCGTCCGCTCCTTCGCGCTCGCCTGTGCACCGTACGGCATCACCTGCAACGCCATCGGCCCCGGGTTCATCGAAACGCAGATGACCGCGCCGCTGCGGGAATTCCCGCCCCTGGCCCAGTACCTCATCGACCGCACCCCGGTGGGAAGGATCGGCACACCCGAGGACGTAGCGGCGGTGGCGAGCTTCCTCGCCTCGGACGAGGCCTCGTTCGTGACGGGCACGATCGTCTTCCCGGATGGCGGCATCACGGCGGGGCTGTACAGCCGTGCCCTGGCCATGGCGCGGGAGCAAGCGGCGCAGGGCCGGAGCTGACTACAGCTTCAGGCCGAGGATTTCCCGGGTGAGCTCACCGTTTTCGCGCACGGTGACGTTCACCCAGGTAACGCGCACCTTGATGCGGCGCCCCTTGGCCTCGATCCAGATCTCGTCCCCTTTTTCGAACCGGTAGTCGGTGTCGAGGGTGAGGTAGTGCTCTCCCTTTCCGCCGCTGAAGGGGTCGGCTTCGTAGAAGTCGGTCCGCATCGCTCTCCTCGAAGGGTCAGGATTCCTCCGCCTCGGCATCGCGGCCGGGACGGGCGGGAGCTTCGGATGCCGCTTCGCGCACGACAGCGAGGACGCCGTTCCGAACGGCCTCGCCCGCGGCACGGATGGCGTTGAACACCGCCCTCGCCTTGGAGCGGCCGTGGCCGATGACGACGACCCCCTCGACGCCGAGGAGGAGCGCGCCTCCGTACTCGGCGTAGTCGAGGCGTCGCTTCACCTTCCGCAGCTCCGGCATGAGGAGAAGCCCGGCAATGCGGTTCCACGGCCTCAGTTCGAAGACACGGCGGAGTTCGTTGAAGAGCAGGTCCGCCATCCCCTCCGCCGTCTTCAGCACCACGTTCCCCGTGAACCCATCCGTGACCACGACGTCGGCCACGTCGCGGGTAAGGTCCTTCCCTTCCACGTTGCCGACGAAGTTGAGGCGGGACTGGCGGAGGAGACGGTTCGTTTCGAGGACGAGCGCGTTGCCCTTGCTGTCCTCTTCGCCGATGGAGAGGAGGCCGACCCGCGGCCGGGCTATGCCGAAGGTTCGCGCCATGTAGCCGGAGCCCATGTGCGCGAACTGGAGGAGATGGAGCGGGCGGCAATCGGCGTTGGCACCGACGTCGAGCAGCAGTCCCACCCCGGCCTGACCGTTGGGGACGACCGTCGCGAGAGCGGGACGCGCGATCCCCCGCACACGGCCGAGGGTGAGGAGCGCCCCAGCCATCGCCGCTCCGGTGTTTCCGCAGGTAACGAAGGCGTCGGCGCGCCCCTCCTTCACCAGACGGAGCCCGACCATCATCGAGGAGTCGGGCTTTCCCCGCACGGCGTCGGTGGGGTGTTCGTCCATCGCGACGACCTCGGGGGCCTCCACGACCGTAATTCGCCGGGATTCGGAGGTAACGCCAGGCTCAGCGCGGAGCGCCTCCGGGCGGCCCACGAGGAGGACCTCGATGGCGAGGCTCCGGACAGCCATCAAGGTGCCGGCGACCACCTCGGCGGGCGCGAAGTCGCCCCCCATGGCATCGACCGCGATCCGGACGTTCACCCTTCCACCCCCCTGGCGACGACGATCATCCGCTCGCTGTCGTTCGTGAGCGGGCCAAGCTCATAGTCCCCGTAGAGGCCGGTGGGCGCCAGGCCTGCGGCCCGAAGCACGTATTCGGTCTCGGCCGGATACAGGTAGCGGAGCTGGTGTTCGCTGAGGAACCGGCGCACCGTGCCGTCGGGCGCAGTGAGCTCGTAGGCCACCCGCAGGACGCGCTCCTGGCGGGCGAGATCGTCTTCGCGAACATGCCAGACGTCGAGCCGCTCGCCGCCGCCGAGCACCCCCGAGTACACCAAGAGGGGCTGGCCATTGCTTCCGGGGTCGAGCCACTGGGCTGGCCCGGGCAGGTCCAGGATGACGAGGCCATCGAAGTGCAGCAGGCGTCGGGCGGCGGCCAGGTTCGCGAGCTGCTCATCGGGAGTGGCAAAGGCGAGGAAGACATCGAGCGGAAAGAGCACGAGCCCGAAGCTTCGCGGCTCGAAGGTGAGCTCCGGGAGTCGACCCTCGATGAGCTGGACATCGAGCGCGTCCCGGTCGGCTTTAGCGCGGGCGACGGCGAGCATCGCCGCCGAAGGGTCGACGCCGACCACGTCGAACCCGGCGCGGGCGAGGGCGAGCGCGATGCGGCCCGTTCCCACGCCGACCTCCAGTACGGGACGGTCGGTGCGGGCCGCGAACGACTGCCAGAGGCCGATGTCGGGCCCGTCGGGCGGGTGCCAGAGGTCGTAGAAGCGCGCGTCGACTTCGTACGGGTCGTGCGTCACGGCGGCGATGCTACCATGGCCACCTTCCACGGGTGCAGGGCGGTCGCCGCTGGGGTACGCTTGCCGCGCCGAAACTCGCCGTGCGGAGGACCGCATCGATGCGCATCGCACCCATTCCGACGCTGGACCCGGAGACGAACGACATCCGCCTGCGGACAGCCAAGATCGTCAGCGAGCTCATCATCCCCAACGAGAACATTTTGAGACAACGCACGCCGGAGGCGCGCCAGCTCCGGAAGGAGATCGAGGAGCGCGTGAAGGCCGAAGGGCTGTGGGCCCCTCACCTGCCGAAGGAGTACGGTGGGATGGGCATCGGCTTCATGAAGCACGCCTACATGAACGAGATCCTGGCCTGGAGCCCCTTCGGTGCCCGGCTCTTCGGCGTCGTGGCGCCGAACTCGGGGAACCAGACCATCCTCCTCCGGTACGGAACCGAGGAGCAGAAGAAGAAGTGGCTCGAGCCGCTCATCCGAGGGGAGATCGAGTCCTGCTTCGCCATGACCGAGCCCAACGCGCCGGGGTCCGACCCCTACGCGATCCAGACGAGAGCCGTCCGCGAAGGGGACGAGTGGGTGATCAACGGTCACAAGTGGTTCTGCTCGAACGCCAGCCGGGCACACTTCGCCATCGTGATGTGCCGCACCGCCGAGGACGACGGGACCGGCAAGGCAAAGGACCGCATGACCCAGATCATCGTTCCCACCGACACCCCCGGCTTCCGCATCGTCCGGAGTGTGCCCGTGTGGGGGCACACCGACGGTGACCACTGCGAGATCATCCTCGAGAACGTGCGCGTTCCCGTGACGAACACCTTGGGACGGGAAGGGAGCGGCCACGAGGCGGCCCAGGAGCGGCTGGGGGCGGGGCGCGTCTTCCACTGCATGAACTGCGTCGGCCAGATGTGGCGCGCCTTCGACCTCATGGTCCGCCGGGCCACGGAGCGCGTCGTCCACGGGGGCAAGCTCGAAGAGAAGCAGTTCATCCAGGGGTTCATCGCCGATTCGTACATCGACATCATGGCGGCGCGTCTGATGACGATTCACACCGCGCAGGTGATCGACTCCGGGGTCGGCGACGTGCGGGCGAACATCTCGGCCATCAAGGTCTTCGTGCCGGCGGCCCTCGAACGCGTGGTCGACCGTGCCATCCAGGTGTGGGGCGCGGCCGGCGTTTCCAGCGACCTGCCCCTCGAGGGGATGTACCGGGGCGCGCGGACGCTCCGCATCGCCGACGGACCCGACGAGGTGCACCGGATCCTCATCGCGAAGCATGTGCTGAAGGTGTACCACGACGGAGGGAACTGGGACTTCGGCTTCTAGGCGCTGGCTGCGGGCGGCGCGGCGGGCCCGGCTTCCGACGGGCTCGGCCTCGCCGCCCGCACCGCCCGCACAAGGGTCAGGAGGTCGGCATCGGCGTAGGCGCCGTGGGCCGGGACCATCGCGTCGGCGAGGGCGCGCGTCTGGGACTTCGTGAGGGCGACGGCCAGGGGGTCCGTCGCCAGGAGCCGCGCCGCCCACGCCCTCGCCGTCTCCCGCGCGAACCCGCGGGCCGTGACCGCGTTCAGGAAGCCCCACCGCTCCGCCGCTTCGGCCGAGAAGCGGTCGCCGAAGAGAACGAGTTCGCGGACCCGGGCAGGCCCGAGCTCGCGCACGAGGCGTGGGAGGGCGCCCCAGGTCAACGGGATTCCGAGCGGCACCTCGGGGATGGAGAACCAGGTGCCGGCCTCGGCCAGGCGGAGGTCCATGCAGGCGAGCAGCACCACCGCCCCGCCAACGGCGAAGCCGTGCACGGCGCCGATGGTGACCTGAGGCAGCGCCTCGATGGCCTCAGCGGTGCGGACTCCCGTCAGCGCCCGCTCCCGCTCCACGAGGGGCGGCTCCCGGAGCGTCATCGCCTCATCGGCGAAACGGGCGCCGTCGCGCGTGGAGCGGCCGAGGTCGGCCCCGGCCGAGAAGGCGCGACCTTCGCCCGCGAACACCACCACGCGAATGGCGGGTTCCCGGGCGATGATGGCGCACGCTTCCTGCAGCTCGCGGTGCATCGCCGCGTCGATGGCGTTCAGCTTCTCGGGACGGGCAAGGCTCACCGTGACGAGACCGTCCAACTCGGGGTCGGCCTCGATACGGAGGCGGGACCAGGAGCGGGAGGCGAGGGGTTCGGGTAGGGCCATGGCCTTCGCATCGTGGCATCGGACCTCGGGGTGCGGCAAGATGCCGGACGGCAGTCCCTATCTCGTGGAGCGAGCGGTCGCTACCCTCGTGTCGTGCTCGTTGTCCAGAAGTACGGTGGAACCTCGGTCGCCGATGCCGAACGGATCAAGCACGTGGCGGGGCGGATTGTGCGCCGGGTGCGCCAGGGCGACCAGGTGGTGGTGGTCGTTTCGGCCATGGGGAACACCACCGACGAGCTCATCGACCTGGCCCTGCAGGTGACCGACGACCCGGACCCACGGGAGCTCGACATGCTCCTCTCGACGGGCGAGCAGGTCTCGATCGCTCTCGTTTCCATGGCGCTGCGAGCGCTCGGTCAGGAGGCAGTTTCGCTCACGGGCACGCAGGCAGGCATCTACACCAGGCCGACGTACGGGGCTGGGCGCATCATCCGGGTCGATACCGCCCGCATCCGCTTCGAGCTGGAGCGAGGCAGGGTGCCGATCGTCGCCGGCTTCCAAGGGGCGACGGAGGACCAGGAGATCGTGACGCTGGGCCGGGGGGCGAGCGACACAACCGCCGTCGCCCTGGCCGTCGCCCTCGGGGCAGCCCGCTGCGAGAACTACAAGGACGTGGAAGGAGTCTATACCGCCGACCCGCGTATCGTGCCAACCGCCCGACGGCTGAGCGAGATCACCTACGAGGAGATGCTGGAGCTGGCGACGCAGGGGGCGCAGGTGATGCACAACCGCGCCGTGGAGCTCGCCTCGGTGTACGAGCTGCCGATTCTGGTGACGTCGAGCTTCGTCGATGCGCCGGGTACGCTGATCCACGGAGGGCCGCTGATGGAAGAACGGAACCGGGTGCGGGCCATTGCCCACGATACGGACGTGGCGAAGATCACCATCCGCCACGTTCCCGACCGGCCGGGAATCGCGGCCCAGATCTTCGAGCCCCTGGCAGAGGCCGGCATCAGTGTCGACACCATCGTCCAGAACGCCAGTGAGGCGAACCTGACCGATCTCACTTTCACCGTGGCGACGAAGGACCTGCGGCGGGCGGAGGCCCTCATGCCCGCCATCTGCGAGGCCATCGGCGCGGCGGGGTACTCCACCGACGCCAACCTCGCCAAGGTGAGCATCGTCGGGACGGGCATCCAGACGGCCCCGGGGTACGCGGCACGCATGTTCCGCACCCTGTACGAGCACGGCATCAACATCGAGATGATCTCCACCAGCGAGATCCGCCTCACCTGCATCATCAAGAAGGACCGCGTGGAGGAGGCGGTCCGGGCCCTCCACGACGCCTTCCAGCTCGAGAGCCGGGACGAAGTGCAGGGAACCGGCTGAGGCGAGCTTCGCCAGACACGATTCTTCCGGAATTCCGCCGGACGGACCCGCTCCCACCCTTGACAGCGGTGCTATTGTTGAAGTGCCGGCGGAGTTCACTCCCCGGCCAGACATCGGGAGGTATGGGAGGTAGCCAGATGAGAGCCAAGCTCCATACCTTCTACGGGGTCTGGATCGTGCAGGGAGCATGCCCGCGCTGATGAAGCGCGGGCGTGAAGGCGGGGCGCCCGCCGGCGCCGCTCGTTGCCTTCGCCGATGACCTGCCCGACGCGGAAGCGCGGCAGCATCGCCCCCGGAAGGGGCGGCAGGAGCGGAAGCTCGGAATGGAAGCGCTCCCGCCGACTCGGCCAATCGGTCGACGTGAATCGGGCCCCCGGCAGGGGGCCCGATTGCTTCTGCCCCATACGCTCACGATTCCTGACAATGATCTTGACAGGGTTCGGCGTGTGTGGTAGGAAGGAGGTGGAGAGCCGAGAGGCCTCCCGCGACGGGACAAAGGTCCGTCGGGACGGAAAGGAGGTGGTGAGCGATGAGAACGCTCCATCGACCGGACCGACCCGCGGCCGGAGTCCCGGGGACTTCGCCCGTCCAGCGGCCCACCGCCCGCTGAAGCGGGCGTGCCGGCGCCCCGGGTAGGGGCAAGGCGGGACGACGGCCGCGTCGCTCTCGTCCGGGACAACTGGATAGCGAAGTCCGAGGCGGCACGAGCTCCGTGCCGCCTCCGCGTTTTCGGCCCTCACCGGCCCAGGGCCAAGCCCCCGCCGAAGAGCGCCCCGAAGACGAAAACCAGCCGCGCGGTGTCACGCAGGGCGGTATTCAGCGGCCGTCCCGAGACGCCGCTGGCAACAGCCCGAGCCGGGCCGCGCGCAACCGGCAAGCTCGCGTAGGCCATCGTCGCCCAGGGAGAAGCGAGCCCCCCCAGCGATAGTGCTACCGGTACTGCGTAGGAAACCACGACGAGCGCCAGGTACCAAAGCCGGGTGCCGCGGTCGCCGAGCACGACCGCGAGGGTGATCTTTCCCGCGCGCGCATCCTGTTCGCGGTCGCGGAGATTGTTGACCACGAGGATGGCTGTGACCAGGGCGCCCATCGGCAGCGAGGCGAGCCACGACAACAAGGGGGCCTCTTGGGCCTGGACCCACACCGTCCCCACGACCGCCGCCGGCCCGAAGAAGAGGAACACGAAGAGGTCGCCCAGAGCACGGTAGCCGTACGGGAACGGCCCCCCGGTGTAAGCGACCGCGGCAGCGATGGCGGAGAGACCGATGGCGACGACCGGCCATCCGCCCTCCGCGACCAAGTACACGCCCACGAGAAAGGCAGCACCGAACACTGCGACCATGCCGGCGATGAGTTCGCGCTCGCTGAGGAGCCCGAGCTGCGCGGCCCTCGGCGGACCGAGGCGCTCGGCCGTATCCGCGCCGCGACGGAAGTCGAAGAGGTCGTTGGCGAGGTTGGCGCCGATTTGGAGGAGCACTGCCCCGGCCAGAGCGGCGCAGGCGGGGCCCAGCCGAAACCCTCCGAGAGCCCAGGCGACGCCCCAGCCCACGAGGACGGGCCCCACCGAAGCGGTGAGCGTGGGCGGGCGCACGGCCAGCCGCCACGCCCCCAGCTTCGAAGTCGTGGCTGCGACCGCTTCGCTCACGCCCTCACCGCCGAAATCGCCTGGATGGCGCCGAACATGAACTGCCGCTTCCGGATGTCGCGGAACCCCGCCTCGCGGAGCCAGCCGGCGAGCGTGCGCGCATCGGGAAGGTAGACCGCCGACTGGGGAAGATACCGGTACGCCTGGCGATCGCCCGAAAGCCAGCCCCCGACGACCGGTACGACGCGCCGGAAGTACAGCCGGTGTCCGGCGCGGAACAGCGGGTTTGCCGGTTCGTCGACCTCCAGGAGGCCCAGCCGTCCGCCCGGCCGCAGCACCCGCGCCAGCTCGGCGAACACGGGCGGGAGGGCGGCGAAATTGCGCAGGGCGAACCCGCAGAGGGCGGCATCGAAGGAGACGTCGGCAAAGGGAAGCCGGAGCGCGTCCCCCTGCACCCACTCCGTCCGCGGGACCCCGCGGCGCTGGGCGAGAGCGAGCATCCTACCAGCGAAGTCGAGGCCGACGACCTCCGCCCCGGCCGCCACGGCGATGGCTGCGAAGTCGCCCGTGCCGCAGGCGAGGTCGAGCACCCGGTCGCCCGGCCGGATGGCCAGACGTCGTACGAGCTCCCGCCGCCAGCGAAGGTCCGAGCCGCCGGTGAGGATGCGGTTCAGCCGGTCGTAGCGCGGCGCGATGCGGTCGAACATGGTGCGTACGGCGCGCGGCTTCTCCTCTGGAGACGGGAGCACGGACATGCACCGATCGTCGCAGCCGCGTGGCATAGGGAGAACTGGGTCCATTGGGGAAGCCTCACTACCCCCATCGGCCGACCCAGGATCATCGAGGAAGGGAGACGCTTGTGATGCGCAGAACAAGCTGCGCAGTCCGGAACGAGGAGGACTCCAGTCATGAGAATCTCAGCACGGAAGGTCTTCATCGCCGGCGGCCTCGTCTCCAGCGTCCTGCTGGTGGCGGTGGGCGTCGCCCTCATCGTCATGGGCGTCTGGGGCCGGAGTGAGGTCCGCAGCCAGCTCCGAAGCGAGCAGATCTACGGCACCGAGGACAGCTCCATCGCCGGCCAACTGGTGGACACCGGCGCAGAGGCGAAGGTCTTCGCGGACACCATCAAGAAGCACGCCCTCGAAGCAGCTGGCGGCAAGACGTACGCACAGCTAGGCCGCTACCTCAAGGTTGGCGGGGGCGACACCAACAATCCCGACGAAGCGGTGAAGGATGCGAACGGGAATCCCGTCGCCAACCCGGCACGGAACACGTGGGTCACGGCTACGGCTCTCCGGACCGCCCTGTACATGTCGTACTTCGCGGAGCAGGTCTCGACCTTCAGCATCGTGATGGGAGTGGTGCTCATCGTCACGGGCGGCGGCTTCGGGGTGCTCACCCTGGCAGCCCTCTGGCGGCCAGCGATCGTCCGCGAGGAGGTCACGTCTGCGGTCCCGGCCCACGCCTAGGGGCGCCCCCCGCTCCCCGGACGGCCCCGGCGAGGTTGCCGGGGCCGTCTGGTATCATCGGGGGCGTTATGGCGAGGCAGCGGAGCGAAGCGCCGGCGCCCCTTCTCGCCGAGGGCGACAAAGCCCTCGCGCCGGCCGACGTCATCGCCGAGATGCGGCGCGCCATCCTCGAAGGGGAACACTGGTTCACCGCCCTCCTGGAAGCGGTGCGCCGGTGGCGCGTCCCCGAGGAGGTCATCGACGGCCACCGCTACCGCTACCTCATCGGCGGCGAAGCCTTCGATTGGCTTCGCCTCGCCGAGCGGCTGGTGGACGCAGCCGCCGACCTCATCCCGCCCGAGGAAGCGGAGGCGCTCCTCTTCGAAGGCAGGTGGCCCATCGAGCTGGCCGAGGAGGAGTTCGCCGCCCGCATCGGCCCGGCCAAGCACTCGGCCCATCTCAACTTCCTCTACGGCGTCCTCGTCGAACAAGCGCTCCAGCTCTCCGTGGAGGAGGAGCTCCACAAGGAGGCGAGCGCCTGCGTCTGGGGGCTGACCCCACGCGTCGACCGGGGCGTGTACGAGCGGATTTATGGCAAGCCCCCAGAGGAGCTGTTCGCCGCCTACTACGAGGAGACGGGCATCATCCTCGAGCGGGAGGTCTCCTACGACGACCTCCTCGAGTTCACGTACTGGCTGTTCAAGTACCGGTTGAAGCGTCAGGAGAA
The DNA here is from genome assembly GCA_002898215.1 of bacterium HR29. Taxonomy (GTDB): domain Bacteria; phylum Chloroflexota; class Dehalococcoidia; order Tepidiformales; family Tepidiformaceae; genus HRBIN29. The sequence continues at coordinate 110,736 of BEIF01000004.1, forward strand.
GGCGCGGGTGGCGAGCGACACGCGGAAGGGACTGGCGCAGCTCAGCCGGATGGAGATGGCAGTAGCAGCGCGCCGCCGGGGAGCGCGCCTCGACGAAGCGGAGTTCAGCGAGCGGTACGTGCTCGACGGCGCAGCGGGCTGACGAGGCTCAGTGCCGGAAGTGCCGGACGCCGGTGAAGACCATCGCCACCCCGTACTGGTCGCAGCAGTCGATGGCGTCCTGGTCGCGGAGGCTACCCCCGGGCTGGATGATCGCCGTGATGCCGGCCCGACAGGCGCGTTCCACCGCATCGTTCCACGCGAAGGGGAAGAAGGCATCGCTGGCGAGCACGGCCCCCTTCGCCGCTTCGCCCGCCTTCTCGAGGGCGAGCTCGACGCTCTTCAGGCGGTTCGGCTGGCCCGAGCCCATCCCCAGCAGCCGCGCGTCCTTCGCCACCGTGATGGCGTTGCTCTTCACGTGCTTGACGCACCGCCAGGCGAAGGCGAGGTCCCGGCGCTCCTCGTCGGTTGGGGCGCGCTTCGTCACCACCGTCCAGGTCACGTCGTCGGGGCCGAGCTCATCGGCGTCCTGGAGCAGCCAGCCTCCGCCCACCTGCCGCAAGGAGCGCGTCCCGCGCGCCAAAGGCGGCGCCTCCAGGATGCGCAGGTCGCGCGACTTCCCCTTCAGCACGGCCAGCCCTTCGGGGGTGTATCCGGGCGCGACCACGATCTCGTAGAACATCCGCGTCTGGCCATCGAGGGGGCTGCGGAACTCGCGGATCTCCCGCGCCAGACGTTCGTCCACCGGCCGGTTGAAGGCGACGATGCCGCCGAACGCGCTCACGGGGTCGGCGGCCACGGCGAGCCGGTACGCCTCGACCAGGTCGCCTCGGGAGGCCGCTCCGCACGGGTTCGTGTGCTTCACGATGACGCAGGAGGGCTCGGGGAACTCGTTCACCGCATTCCAGGCCGCGTCGGCATCGAGGAAGTTGTTGTACGACATCTCCTTGCCGTGATGCTGGACGGCGAGGGCGATGCCGCCCCGGCCCGCGGCAGCGAGCGAGCGGTCGCGGTAGAAGGCGGCGCGCTGATGGGGGTTCTCGCCGTAGCGCAACGGCTGAACCAGCTCGAGCGGTAGCGTGAGCGATGGCGGAAAGCCTTCGTCCGGCCAGAGCCACTCCGCGACGGCGCTGTCGTAGGCCGAAACGTGGGCGAACGCCTTCCAGGCCAGCCGCCGACGGAGGGCGTCGTCGGCGCGGCCCTCGCGGAGCGCTTCGAGGAGCGGTTCGTAGTCGTCCGGGTCGCACACGACGATGACGTCACGGTGGTTCTTCGCGGCCGCCCGAAGGAGCGTCGGACCGCCGATGTCGATCTGTTCGATGGCCTCGTCGAAGGTGACCCCGGGACGGGAGACGGTGGCCACGAAGGGGTAGAGGTTGCACGCCACCAGGTCGATGGTGGCGATGCCGTGGCGGTCGAGCGCTTCGAGGTGGGCCACACGGTCGCGACGGGCGAGGATGCCGGCGTGGATGCGCGGGTGGAGCGTCTTCACCCGCCCGTCGAGCATTTCGGGGAAGCCGGTGACGTCCTCGACCTTCTGGACGCGCAGGCCAGCGGCGCGGAGGGCTTCGAACGTGCCGCCGGTGGAGACCAGTTCCCAGCCGAGCTCGGCCAGGCCGCGGGCGAACGCTTCGATGCCGCGCTTGTCGTAGACGGTGAGCAGCGCACGCATGGGCGATGACCTCCCGAGCTTGGTATCACGGCCCAGGCGGGCGGCCATCCCGAGGTCCGGGCTCCCCCGCGGTGCTCCGCGCGACGCCAGTCACCCGGACGGCCGCAGGATACCAGATGGAGGGCCCGGCCGGCGATTGCCAGCCTCCTCGGCGAGGCGTATACCGTGCGTATCTCGAATCGGAGGCGAACGCGATGACGACGCCCGCAGCAGCAGCCGATTTCATCGAGGAGGGAGGGGTCCTCGTCGGGCCGTGGCGGGAGCCCCGAAACGAGGCCGCCGACCAGCGGGGCAGCATCCACGACGACGAAACGGCACGCCGGCTCGGCTTCCGCGGCGGTACCGTCGCCGGGTCCATCCACCTGGAGCAGTTCCCGCCCTCGTTCCTCCGTCTCTGGGGGCCACGGTGGTTCGAACGGGGCAGCATCTCGGCCTACTTCCGGAACGCCACCACCGACCGCGAGGCGGTCCGCACCTACGTCCGCATCCCCGACAGAACGGACGACGTGCAGACGGAGATCTGGATGGAGGACCGCGAAGGTCGCCAGGTCCTGGAAGGCACGGCCTCGGTGGGCGACCCCGGGGCGCCGACGCGCCTCGCGCAGCTCCTGGCCAGCCAGCGGACGGGCGGCGACGTGCGCATCCTTGGTCACCTCGCGCCGGGGACGGAGCTTCCCCCCGTTCCGACGCGCCTTCCGCTGGAGGCAGGCGAACAGCGGATGCGGGTCATCACAGAACCGCTGCCCTGGTATGCGACGGAGTCGCCCTGGGGCGGCCCGATTGCGACGCCGGCGCTCGTGGTGCGGGCGATGCGGCCGGTGGAACAGGGGATGGACTTACGGCGCCACCGGGCCGTCGGCCTCTTCGGCGCCATCGAGCTTCGCTTCCTGGCGGGACCGGTGTTCCTCGGCCGCGACTACCAGGTACGAGGGCGGCTCGTGGCCATCGGCGAAACCCCGAAATCGGAGTTCGCCTGGTACGAGGCGGTTCTCTTCGAGCCGGAGAGCGGCCGCGACGTGGCGGCGATGCTGATGATGCTCCGCTTCATGAAGGCGTCCTCGCCGCTCTGGCAGGACCACGCCTGATCAACCCGCAGGCACGAACGCCCGAACGCGCTCGACCAGTTCGTGGACGCGGCCTGGGTCGCCGCCGTCGACTTCGCCCGGAAGCCCTTCGCGCCACCGTTCGGGGAAGGCGGCAGCCCCATGGAGCGCGCCGACGGCCGCCCCGACGATGGCCGCCACCGTGTCGTTGTCGCGGGTGTCGTTTACGGCTCGGACCACCGCCTCCTCGGGATCGTCGGCGTACCACATGAGGATGTAGAGCACGGAGGGCACGGTCTCGAGGAGGTAGGCGCCCGAGTACCACCCGTTGCACGCCTCGAGGACCGGCTTCCGCTGCCGCCACGCGGATGGCACCGCCCATTCGACGAACCGGGAGAGCGGTCCTTCGAATCGGTCCACGAACGGGCCGCCACGGGGCCGATACGACCGGGTCTCGAGCCCGGCGGCCGTGCTCACGAACCGCTCGACCCACCACATAGGGTCGGGCGTCCGCGCGCACCGGAGCAGCTCCCACAGGATATCGACGAAGGCGATGCAGGAGGCGGTGGACGCCGGGTCCCGGTGGGTTAGGTGCGCGAGCACCGCCGTATCGCACCACAGGTCCGCGCTCGGGCGGCGTAGGTGGAGGAGGAGGGCCGGGGCGATGCGCATCAGCGCCCCGTTTCCCGCGGAAGGTTCGCCAACTTCGTACCAGGGCACGCCCTGCTGGTACCGCTGGAGCGCGGCCCGGACGGCCGAGCCGATTCCCCTGATTCGGCGCCCCGCGAACCGGCGCAGCAGGCTGTCGGGGTCCAGCTGCCCGTCCTCAACGAACCCCTCGACCGTCCGGAACGTGAGCTGGGCGTCGTCCGACGGGCGTCCGCGGGGGACGATGCTATCCTGCGGGATGGCGTAGTCGCGGATTTCGCCGAATCGCCGTCGCCGCTCGGCGGGGAGCATCGATTCGGAAGGGTTCCCGAGCGCGTCGCCGATGGCGACACCCAGCAGCATGCCCGCGACGCGGTCGAACAGGAGGTTGGGAGGCAGCGGTTCGGGTACCCGGGCGAGCACGGCTCCCTCGCCGAGCTCGAGGTAGCCGCGGCTCCGCAGCCATTCGAACCGGCGTCGTTGGGCGGACACGGAAACCCCTCTGTCGTCAGGTACCACTGTTTGCAATGTCGGCGTGGCCGCCCCTCCCCCAAAGCGGAGCGGCCTATTCCGCCGGCTGAAGCCGCCAGCGGAATCGCGCGTGGAAGCGCAACAACGCCGGCAACAGGGCCCAGCCGGCGGCTGCCAGGGCGGCGACGTTCGCGAAGCTGCGGAAGAGGTCCCACCCCAGGCTGGTGAGCAGGTAGAAGTTCCAGTAGCGGCGGATGGTCTCGGCGAACCCGAGCCCAGGCTCGTAGGAGATGTCCGGACCGCCGACGAAGAAGGGCCAGAACCAGAGGTTGATGATGGCGCCGTAGAGGAGCCCCCACACGAAGCCGAGGGCCAGGAGCGCAGCGTAGTGGCCCCGCATGCCCAGTCCCAGCCGTTCGACGAGGGGCCGCGCAATCCCCACGCTGAGGCCCATCCAGGCCGACGCGAACATCTGGAAGGGAAGCCAGGGACCGACGCCGGCGGTCACGAGCGCCGACAGGAAGAACGAAAAGGCGCCCAGAAGGAACCCCATCCGCGGGCCGAACACATAGGCGCCCATGATGACGAGGAAGAAGTACAGGTTCGCGCCCGCGGGCAGGGTGAACGTCCGCAGCACGGCTGCGAGGGCCGCGAGCACCCCCAGCGCCGCCAGCGATTTGCTGTCGAGACCGCCGTTGGTGAGCTCGCCCACCAACAGAGCGAGAGCGAGGGCCGTGACTGCGGCGATGAGGATCGGCCCGTCGCCGCGGTGCATGTACCAGTCGGCATCCGGCCGCTGCACGTCGGCGAGGAGGAAAGGATAGACGTAGGCCGCCAGCCCCACCAGGTTGAGGAGCACGAAGCTCACGGGAGCCAGCCACCGTGCGGGCACGGCAGCGGGCCGAGGGATGACCGCCTCAACCGTCGCCACGTCGGGACCTCCTTGCAAGGGCGGCAACCGCAATGGCGGCGGCGAGGGCACCGGCGAGGCCGCCGAATGCGGCGAGGCGGCCCACCGGCAGGCGGTCGGAGCCGGCAGGGGCGCGCTCCTCGGCGGGAGCGAACGTCGGAGAGGGCAGCTCGGGAGCGCCTGCATGCTCCCCCGCGGTCGGTGAGGCCGGAAGCGGCGTGAAACCCCCGGCCAGCGTCGGCTCCGGCGAGGGCGACTCCTCCCCGGAAGCCGGCGACGCGGCCGGGCTGGGCGATACGGCACCGGCTCCGGTGGTAGGCGGCGGAGCCGGCGAGCCGGAGGCCGGAGGCGGGCTCCCCGTGGGGGACGGTCCGGCGCCACCGCAGACGTCCGCGAAGGTGAGCGGAGGAGGCTTCGGCGCGCTCCCGGCCGTGCCCTTCCCCCAACGCCACCCGTGCAGGTCGCCGTGCCGCGCAACCTGCGATTGGAATCCAAGGGAGGAGTACACCCAGCCGCCGTCGTTCCGCTGGACGAAGTAGGCCCAGTAGGTGCAGTCGCTCAGGTCCTCGCACTGGCAGTGGCAGCTGGCGAAGTTACCTTGATGGCGGCAGCCGACGCCGTCGATCGCGCAGACCATGCCCGAAAACTGGTTGACGTCGAGCCCGGCGCGCTCCAGCAGTTCCTGCCCGGTGATCCGGTCCCCCTCGAATGCCACGCAGTACGTCTCGACCCGCCCATCGCCGTAATCGATGACGAGCCCGGCCTCGCCGTCCGCCAGCGCCGCCAGGGGAAGCGCTGCGACGCACGCGACCGCGACGGGAAGGACGGCGCGGAACAGGCGTCTCATGCGGCCGCCACCTCCTCGGGCAGGAGCGCCCCCGGGATGATCTGGGCCACGGCCGTGGGATACGGCCCTGTACTGCCGAACGCCTCGCGAGCCGGCCCGTCGAAGACGACGCGCCCACCATCGAGAACGATGGCCCGTGCGGCCCACCGCGCGGCGAACTCGACGTCGTGCGTGGCCACGATCGCCGCGCCGCCCCGGGAGGCGTGGTCGCGAAGGACTCCGGCGAGCCACTCCTTCGTCGCGTGGTCCGCGCCGCGGGTGGGTTCGTCCAACAGCCAGACGGGCGGTTCGTGGACGAGCATGACCGCGAGCGCCGCGCGCTGCTGTTGACCGACGCTCAGGTCGTACGGATGCCGGCCGAGGAGGCCATCGAGGCGCCACCGGGCAGCGACGTGTTCGACGTGGCCAACCGGAAGCCCGCGCGCCTCGAGGCTGGCTCGCAGCTCCTCGGCCAGCGTGCGCCGGGAGAGGACGTAGGCAGGATTCTGAGGCAGAAGAGCGGCGAACGCCGAACGCTCGCGCACGCCGGCAGGAGCGGGCGCCCCGCGGAATCGGATCTCGCCGGATTCGAGGCGCGCCAGGCCGACGAGGCTCCGAAGCAGCGTCGTCTTGCCCGCCCCGTTCCGACCCAACAGAGCGACGAGCTCTCCTTCGCGCAGGCCAAGCGAAACCCCCGCGAGGGCGACGCACTCCCCGTACGAGACGGTCACTCCCGCAGCCCGGAGAAGCTCCGCGCCGGGAGAAGGAGCCTCCTTCGCCGGCACGAGGGCAACGCTCCGGCCGGCAAGGGCGGCCCGAGCCTCCTCCAGCGTGAGTGGAGGTGGGTAGAGACCCAAGCGGATCCCCAGGCGCGGCAGCGCAGGCGCCCCAGGCAGGCTGCCGGCCTCGCGAGGCCCGAGGCTCACGACGCGGCCGCCATCCACGTGGAGGACGCGCGAGGCGATGGCTTGAATGCGCTCCCGCCGATGTTCGGCGATGAGCACCGTGAGGCCCGACCGCTGGTGAAGGTCGAGCACTGCCTCGACGAACTGCTCCGCTCCTTCCGGGTCGAGCTGGGAGGTCGGCTCGTCGAGGGCCAGCAGCTGTGGCTGGAGAGCCAGCACCGCCGCCAGCGCCACCCGCTGCCGTTCGCCCCCGGATAGCGTCGAGAGGCGCCGGACACGGAGATGGCCGATCCCGAGCATCTCTAGCACCGCTTCGATCCGCCGGCGCGCCTCGTCGCCCGGGACCGCGTGAAGCTCCAACCCGAAGGCGATCTCCTCTTCGACGGTCTCGGCGATGGCCTGGGCCTCCGGTTCCTGGAACACCATCCCGACGCGCGTGGCCATCGTGCGGGTCGGCGTGCGGGCAGGGTCGAGACCGCAGACTCGCAGCCTTCCCTGAAGGGTGCCGCCGTGGAACTGCGGGACGAGGCCGTTCAGGGTGCGAAGGAGGGTCGACTTTCCCCCGCCGGAGGGACCGGCGACGAGCACGAGCTCGCCCGCTTCGAGGGAGAGGGTGACGTCCGCGAGTGCGGGGACCGCACCGCCGGGGTAGGTATAGGTTACGCGCTCCCAGCGGGCGATCATGGGCGACCCACCTCGGCCACGCCGGCCGCGGGCAGGCCCCGGGGCGCCGGCTTCCAGCGGCCTGCGAGGAAGAGGGACGGCCACACCACGCTCAGGACGAACCCAGCCTCCAACGGCGCGAACGGAGGCCAGGCCAGCCCGGCGAAGGGGGAGTAGCCGAGCTCGAGCCAGCCCGGAGCGCGCCCGAAGATGGCCAGCGCCGCGATGGCGGCGGCGAAGGCGACAGCGGCGCGCTCCGACCCGGTCAGGCGCTCGGGGCGGAGGCGGTTCCCCACGCGTCGACGAGAGGCGGCCGTGAGCCACGCTCCGAAGAGCACGACCGCAACGCCGCCCAGGAGGGCACCGACCCACCGGGCATCGCCGAGGTAGAGCCAACACAAGCCCCCGGCGAGGCCGAGGGGCGCCGAAAGGAGGGCCGCGGCGCGCGCCCATGCAGGCGGCGAAGGGGGTGGCGCGAATCCCCGCGCTTCCATCGCCTCGGCGAGACGGAGGGAGCGCTCGAGCCCACCGAGGACGACGGGCACGGCAAGCCCCGGGAGCTGGCGCAGCCCCGTCCCGCCTCCCCGCAGCGCCTGTGCTTCGCGGATGCGGCGGGAATCCTCGATAGTCGCCGGCAGGAGCGTCAAGCCGATGGTGGCGACGAGCGCAGCATGGAAGAGCGCCGCTGGCGCCGCCCGCAGGAGTCGCTGTGGGGTGACCGCCGCGTTGACAGTCGCGAAGGCGAGGACGATCGCGAGGATCGCCAGCCCGCGGATGGCCGCGTTCACGAGCTGCTCGGCGGTGACGGGGCCACCGAGCCGCAGCCCTCCCAGCCATTCGGGCACCCGCAGGCTGGGGACGCGGAAGAGCTCGTGCTCACCGTAGCTCCCGTTGATGACGGCCACGAGCGCGGCGAAGAGCAGGACGCTGGCGCCGAAGAACGCCATCACCCGGAGGCCGGCGGCCCCGGCGGCGTCCTTCGGCGCCAGCACCGCCACGAGGATGACGCCGAGGACGACGACGGCCAGGTAGAAGGGGTTGGTGACGGTGAGGGCCACCGCCATCACCATCGCCGCCCACGCCAACCAGGCCGTCGTCGCCATCGCCTCAGCTCCTTCGGCCCCGTGCCGCCCCGGCAGCCGCCCCCGCCGTCAACAAGGCCGCGCCGGCAAGGACCGCTGCCCACGTCCAGCCGCTGCCGCTCGAGGAGGCCGACCCGGTGCCCGTCTTCGCCACCGCAGGAGTGGGGGTCCGTGTGGCGGCGGGGGTAGCGGTCGAGGTGGGAGTCGCCGTCGGAGTGGGCGTCTCCTGGACGAGGGGAGTAAACGGCGCGTTCAGGAACGTCCGCCCCATGAGCGCCGGCACGACTTGGTTGGTGGCGAAGGCAGGGTCGTAGCCGACGAAGGAGCCGTCAGCCTGCTGCTGGGAGAGCAGGAACTGGATCGGGTTTCCGCCGGGCTTCGTGTAGGTAGGGCCTTCCGGGTCCTCGCCCGCGGCAATGAGCGCCTGCACAACGAACGCCGTGGAGTTGACGTTCGAGGCGGCCGGGTCGAAGCCCCAGCCGCCGTCGTTCGCCTGGGAGGCGCGCAGGTAACCGAGCGCCTCCTGGACGTCGGGGTCGGAGACGGGAAGGCCGGCAGCCAGGAGCGCCTGGAGGACGATGGCGGTGCTGTCGGGGTCGCTCGAACCGCCGAACCCCCACCCACCGTCGGCCACCTGCGAGCTTCGCAGGGCCGCCACGGCCGCGGACGGCACAGGGTCGCCGGCGGCGACGAGGCCGATGATGGCCAGCGCCTGGTTGAAGTCATCGCTCGCGTACCGACCGGTGCCGGCATCGTACGCGCCGCGGACGACGGCCGTGAGGTCGGTGCCATCGACGTTCCGCGGGTCCAGGCCGAGGGCGAGGGCGCCGAGGATGAACTTCGCCGCCAGGCCGGGGCGGTTCACCGCCGCAGCGTTGGCGCGGAGGAAGTCGGCCGGCGTCTTTCCGTCCTTCACGAAGGTATTCGGGTCGATACCGACGGAGCGGATGGCGAAGATGGCGTCCATCGTTTGGCCGGGCCCGAAGCCGCCGAAGCCGCCATCCGACTGCTGGGTCGTGCGGATGAATTCGACGCCGCGGAGGGCCGCATCCCGCGCGGGGAGTGCCGCCGCAGCCGCGGCAACGAGAGCTGCCGCGAGCGTAAGACCGATAGCCGACAATCGGATGAACATATCCCTCCTCGGTGACGTGGAATGGCCACCAGGGCGTGGCAAGAGCGGGGCCACGCGGGGTGGTTGTACCGGACTGGTCAGGAGAGCGGGGAATACGAAGAAACCCGCCCTCGCCGGCGGGTTACGTCACACGTGTACACATGTGCCGGTCCCCTTTGACGCGAAGGTTACCGAGCGGGCGGCGAGGCAGGGTTTTCTGGCTTCTCCCGAAGCGGGAGTTACAGTTGCGCGACAGCCCCGGACTTTCACCGGAGTTGCCCCTGGTCCCCGAGGGGACACGCACAGCCGAACGCGGCTGCGGTCTCGGCCGCCGTATGCGGTTGTCGCCGGCACTATGCCGGACCGCGGAGGTACCGTCAACCCCTGGGCAGGTGATGGCCCCACCTTCGCCGGCGTACGATGGCCCCGATGCTTCCGCGAAGGAGGGCCTCGTGTACCGTGACGTGCTGCTCGACATCGACGACCCGGTAGCCCTCATCACCCTCAACAGGCCGGAGAAGCTGAACGCCCTCACGGATCGGACGCTGCAGGAGCTTCGCCACGCCGTGGCCACGGCCGAGGGGGACGAACGGGTGGTGGGTATCGTGATCACCGGAGCGGGCCGAGCCTTCTCGGCCGGCGTGGACATGGGAGCGCTGGCACGAATCCAGGCCGCCGGCGAGATCGCTGCCATGCGGGAGGAGACCGAGCTCGAGCCGCGCGAGCCGGGCGACCCGACCATGGGCGAGGACTTCCGGTCGGGCTGGGGCGTTCTCCTGTCGGTGCGGAAGCCGGTCATCGCCGCCGTCAACGGGCCGTGCGTCGGGCTCGGGTTCTCCATCGCCATGTTCTGCGACCTCCGCTTCGCAGCGGAGGAGGCGTACTTCCTGCCCACGTTCGCACAGCGAGGCCTCGTCGCCGAGCACGGCACGAGCTGGATCCTGCCGCGGCTCGTCGGCCCCTCCCGGGCGCTCGACATCTTCTGGAGCGGCCGCCGCATCGGCGCCGCCGAGGCGAAGGAGCTGGGACTCGTCAACCGGGTGACCCCCGGCGGGCAGCTGCTCAACGAGGCGCGGGAGTGCGTTCGCCAACTTGCGCGGGCCTCGTCACCGACCTCGCTCATGTACATGAAGCGGCAGGTGTGGCGCCACCTGACGCTCCCCCTCGGGGAAGCGATGCGGGAGACGAACGCCCTCCAAGACGCGAGCGTGACCTGGCCCGACTTCGCCGAGGGCTTGGCCAGCTTCCGGGAGCGACGGGAGCCCCGCTTCGCGCGCCTTCGCCTTCCGTAGACGATGAACGAAGCTTGATAATATCGTTGTCAGCCTTTACCCTGGAAGGGAACCGCGCGAGGGAGCGAAGCCATGAACCTGAACAAGTACACCGAGAAAGCCCAAGAGGCGGTCATCGGTGCCAAGCGGCTAGCGGAGGAGCTACAGCACCAGGAGCTCACCGTGGCCCACCTGACGGCCGCCCTCGTCGAGCAGGAGGGCGGCGTCGTGCCCCGACTGCTCGACCTCCGCGGCATCGACCCGAGGCAGGTCGGCCGTCGGATTCGCTCGCTGCTGGAGCGGCAGCCGAAGGTGTTCGGCGCCCCCCAGGTATACCTGAGCCCGAAGCTGAACGCCGCCTTCACCTTCGCCGAGAAGGAGGCGGAGCGGCTGCGGGACGAGTACGTTTCCACCGAGCACCTCTTCGTCGCCTGTCTCGAACACGCCGAGGGGGAGCTCGCCGCCTACTTCCAATCCCTAGGGTTGACTCGGGACGAGGTCTACAAGACCCTGGCCCAGCTTCGCGGCAGCCAGCGGGTGACCGACCCCAACCCCGAGGGGAAGTACGAAGCCCTCACCAAGTACGGCACCGACCTCACCGAGCTCGCCCGGCAGGGGAAGCTCGACCCCGTCATCGGTCGGGATGAGGAGATCCGGCGGGTCATCGAGATCCTCTCGAGGCGGACGAAGAACAATCCTGTGCTCGTCGGGCCGCCCGGTGTCGGCAAGACAGCGATCGTCGAAGGGCTCGCCCAGCGGATCGTTCGCGGCGACGTTCCCGAAGGGCTGAAGAACAAGCGGGTCATCGCCCTCGACATCGGCGCCCTCCTTGCCGGGGCGAAGTACCGGGGCGAGTTCGAAGAGCGGCTGAAGGCCGTCCTCCGCGAGGTGAAGGAGTCGGAGGGGAACATCATCCTCTTCATCGACGAGCTGCACACGGTGGTGGGCGCCGGAGCTGCCGAAGGTGCCGTCGACGCCGCCAACATGCTGAAGCCGATGCTGGCGCGGGGCGAGCTCCACGCCATCGGCGCTACCACGCTCGACGAGTACCGGAAGCACGTCGAGAAGGACCCCGCCCTCGAACGCCGCTTCCAGCCTGTCTACGTCGCCGAGCCCTCCGTGGAGGACACCATCTCCATCCTCCGCGGCCTGCGCGAGCGGTACGAAGTCCACCACGGTGTTCGCATCAAGGACGCGGCGCTCGTCGCCGCGGCCGTCCTCGCCCACCGGTACATCAGCGACCGCTTCCTGCCCGACAAGGCCATCGACCTCGTCGACGAAGCGGCCGCCCGCATCCGGACGGAGATCGATAGCATGCCGGTGGAGCTCGACGAGGTCGAGCGGCGCATCCTCCAGCTCGAGGTGGAGCGCGAGGCCCTGCGGAAGGAGGACGACCCGGCCTCGAAGGAGCGGCTCGAACGCCTCGAGCGGGAGCTGGCCGAGCTGAAGGAGCGCCAGGCGGCCCTCCGCGCCCAATGGCAGCGGGAGAAGGAGCAGATCCAGGCCATCCAGTCCATCAAGGAACAGATCGAGCGGACGCATCACGAGATCGAGCAGGCGGAGCGCGCCGCCGACTACGAGCGCGCAGCCCGCTTGCGCTACACCACCCTGCGCGAGCTCGAAGCGAAGCTGAAGGAGCTCGAGGCCGAGATGGAAGCCTCCGGACCGCGGCTCCTGAAGCAGGAGGTGGACGAGGATGACATCGCCGAGGTCGTCTCCCGCTGGACGGGCATCCCCGTGGCGAAGCTGATGGAGGGCGAGACGGCGAAGCTCATCCACATGGAGGAACGCCTCCGGGAGCGCGTCGTCGGCCAGGACGAGGCCCTGCGGGCGGTGGCGAACGCCATCCGCCGGGCACGGGCCGGCCTCCAAGACCCGAACCGGCCGCTGGGCTCCTTCATCTTCCTCGGACCGACGGGCGTCGGGAAGACGGAGCTCGCTCGCGCCCTGGCCGAATTCCTCTTCGACGACGAGCGCGCCATGGTGCGCATCGACATGAGCGAGTACATGGAGAAGCACTCCGTGTCCCGGCTCATCGGTGCGCCGCCCGGCTACGTCGGTTACGAAGAGGGCGGCCAACTCACGGAAGCGGTGCGGCGGCGGCCCTACAGCGTCGTCCTCTTCGACGAGATCGAGAAGGCCCACCCGGACGTCTTCAACGTGCTCCTGCAGGTCCTCGATGACGGACGCCTCACCGACGGCCAAGGGCACGTCGTCGACTTCCGGAACACCATCCTCATCATGACGAGCAACCTCGGCAGCACGTACATCCTGGAGCCGAACCTGGACCCGGCGACGATGCGGGAGCGGGTGATGTCGGCGGTGCGGGCGCACTTCCGGCCGGAGTTCCTGAACCGCATCGACGAAATCGTCATCTTCCGGCAGCTCGGCCGGGAGGACATCCTGCGCATCGTCGACATCCAGATTCGGAACGTCGCCAAACGGCTGGCCGACCGCCGCATCACCTTGGTGGTCGAGGACTCCGCGCGGCAGGCGCTCGCCGACGAAGGATTCGACCCCGTGTACGGCGCCCGGCCGCTCAAGCGGACCATCCAGCGCGAACTCCTCGACCCCTTGGCGATGAAGCTCCTCCAGGGCGAGCTGCACGAGGGCTCGGAAGTGCACGTGTCCTACGAAGGCGGCCAGTTCACCTTCCGCGAGGTGCGCGTCGCCGAGCCCGTGGCCGCCGGCTGAGGCGCTCACCGCGGACCCTCCCTCACAACCTCCGCCCCCTCTCCTGCTCACGCGGAAGAGGGGGCTCTTTTCTCCCGTCCGTCCACGGCCGGCGCGCGAAGCGACGAGCCGCCCACGCCGGCGCGCCCCCTGCCGACGGACGAACCTAGCCCCCGCGCCGCGCCCGAACACGAACCCCCTCGCCCACTGCTGCGGGCGAGGGGGCAAAGAACGAGGGAGCTTACGCGTCAGTCGCGCGGAAGCCCGAGGCCGCGCTGAGCGATGATGTTCCGCTGGATCTCGCTCGTCCCCGAATAGATGGTCGGGGCTACGGCCACCAGGTGCCCTTTCTCGATGGCGCCACCGTACAGGGCGTACTTCGAGTCGGGCTCCAATTGTCCGTAGAGCCCAAGGAGGTTCACGCCGAAGTTCATGATCTTCTGGCCCAGCTCGGTGGCGAACACCTTGATGACCGAGGCCTCGTAGTTCGGGACCTGGCCGTGGTCCTGCATCCAGGCGATCCGGTAGCTGAGCATCCGGCCCGTCTCGTTCGCGATCCACAGGTCGGCCAGCTTGTGGCGGAGGACGTCGCGGTACGGTCCGCCCGGCTTCCGCTCCCGGAGGTGCTGGGCGAGCGTCTCCAGGGTCCGCTGGTTGCCAGCGATGGAGGCCACGTTCGACCGCTCGAAGTCGAGCAGCGTCATGGCCACGTACCAGCCGCGGTTCTCCTCGCCGACGCGGTTCTTCACCGGCACGCGCACGTCCTCGAAGAAGACCTCGTTGAACTCGTGGTAGCCGGCCATGTTGACGATGGGCCGCACGGTGATGCCGGGGGTCTTCATGTCCACGAGGAGGAAGGTGATGCCACGATGCTTCGGCGCGTCGGGATCGGTGCGCACCAGCATGAACATCCAGTCGGCATGGTGCGCGCCCGTGGTCCAGATCTTCTGGCCGTTCACGATGTAGTCGTCGCCGTCGCGTACGGCCCGGGTCTGGAGGCTGGCGAGGTCCGACCCGGCGCCGGGCTCGCTATACCCCTGGCACCACACCACTTCGGCGTTCGTGATCCGAGGCAAATGCTCCCGCTTCTGCTCCTCGGTTCCGTGCACGATGAGCGTGGGGCCGATCATGCCGACGTTGAAGACGCGGCCCCCGTCCGGTGCGCCCGCGTAGGCGAGCTCCTCGGCGAAGATCATCTGCTGGATGTGAGACCAGCCGAGCCCGCCGTACTCAGGCGGCCAGGCCGGCGCGATCCACTTCCGGGCGGCCAGCTTCTTGTTGAACTGCAGTTGGAACTCCCAGTTGTCCTGGTCGGTGGGCCGAACCGGCCGGAAATCGGGAGGGAGGTTCTCCTTCAGGAACTGCCGAATCTCCTGACGGAGCTGCTCCTGCTCGGGGGTAAAGTGGAAGTCCATCGTCGTGCTCCTGACGGTTTCTCGCGACGGTGCCTCCAGTCTACCGGAGGGTAGGGAAACGCGCCCCCGCCGTTCGGGGATGCCTGGCCGCCACGGTCGGTCCACCGGCACGGGCACAGGACCGCCGACCGGGAGGCTCCCTTCGGCAGGGCCTATCGGTCTATACTGTCGGTCGAACACTCGCTCGCCGAGGGAGGGCTTGCCCCGTGCACATCGACCCCGACCGCGCCCGTGAACTCCGCCGCCGCTACGACGAGCAGGTCGAGGCCGAAGGCACCGAGCGTCCGGGCCCCTTCATGACCGTCTCCAGCCGCCCCGTGGCCCGGCTGTACGACCCCACCGACGTGTTCGACCTCGATTACGAGCGGGACATCGGCCTCCCGGGAAGCTACCCGTTCACGCGCGGCATCCACAGGACCGGGTATCGCGGGAAGCCCTGGACCATCCGCATGTTCAGCGGCTTCGGCTCCGCCGAGGAGACGAACGCCCGCTACAAGGAGCTCCTCCGCGCCGGGAACAACGGCCTCTCCATCGCCTTCGACATGCCCACGCTGATGGGGTACGACCACGACGAGCCGTGGGCGGAGGGCGAGTTCGGAAGCTGCGGCGTGGCGGTCGACTCCATCCGCGACATGGAGATCCTCCTCGACGGGCTCCCTCTCGACCGCATCTCCACCTCGATGACCATCAACGGCCCGGCGCCAGTGATCTGGGCGATGTACATCGTGGCGGCGGAGAACCGGGGCATCCCCCGCTCGAAGCTGGCGGGGACGCTGCAGAACGACATCCTGAAGGAGTACATCGCTCAGAACGAGTTCATCTACCCGCCGCGGGACTCGATGCGGCTGGTGACGGACACGATCGAGTTCGCCACCAAGGAGATGCCGCTCTGGAACCCCATCAGCGTGAGCGGCTACCACATCCGCGAGGCGGGGTCGACCGCCGCCCAGGAGCTCGCCTTCACCCTCGCCGACGGGATGGAGTACGTCCGCTGGGCGATCGAGCGGGGGCTGGATGTCGACAGCTTCGCTCCGCGCATCAGCTTCTTCTTCAACTGCCACAACGACTTCTTCGAGGAGATCGCCAAGTTCCGAGCCGCGCGGCGGCTGTGGGCGCGCATCATGCGCGAGCGCTTCGGGGCGAAGAAGGAGCGGTCGTGGTGGATGCGCTTCCACACCCAAACGGCGGGCTGCTCTCTCACCAAGCAGCAGCCCGAGGTGAACCTGGTGCGGGTCGCCATCCAGGCGCTGGCCGCCGTGCTGGGAGGGACCCAGTCGCTGCACACCGACGCCATGGACGAGGCTCTCGCCCTCCCGAGCGAGAAGGCCGCGAAGCTCGCGGTCCGCACCCAGCAGGTGATCCTCCACGAATCGGGCGTCATCAACACCATCGACCCCCTCGGCGGCTCCTGGTACGTGGAGCGGCTCACGGCCGACATCGAGCGGGAGGCCGAGGAGTACTTCCGGAAGATCGAGGCGTTCGGCGGCGTGATCCCGGCCATCGAGGCGGGGTTCTTCCAACGGGAGATCGCCGAGGCCTCGGCACGCTACCAGCGGGAGATCGAAGAGCGGAAGCGCATCATCGTCGGCGTAAACGAGTACGTCGAGGAAGACGAGCGAATCGAGATCCCCATCCTCCGCATCGACCGCGAGGGGGAGCGCCGGCACCTGGAGCGGCTCCGCCGCCACAAGGCGGAGCGCGATGCCGACGCCTGGGCTCTCGCGATGCGACGCCTGGAGGCGGCGAGCCGGAACCCGCGCGAGAACACGATGCCCTACGTCATCGAGGCGGTGAAGGCGGGCGCTACGAACGGGGAGATCTGCAACCTCTGGCGGCGGGTGTTCGGCGAGTACAAGGAGTACGTGGTGGTGTGACCGCCGCCCTCAGCCGGCGTACTCCCACCCCAGCTCCTTCTCCGTCAGCATCTCGCCGCTGCGCAACAGGTCGCCGTCGAGCACGCGACCGATGACGAGGGTGTGGTCGCCCACCGGAACGAACTGTTCCGCCTCGCATTCGTACCAGGCGAGGGCCTGGGCGACGATGGGCATGCCCCGTTGGGTGAAGGCGTGGGGCACGCGCTCCAGTTTGTCGATGACCTTCGCCGCCTCCTCGGGCGAGCGGCCGCGCACCTTCGCCGCCTCCGAAGGCATCACCACCTTCCGGGCAACCTCCTCGCCGTCCTTCTCGTGGAGGAGGTTCACCGTGAAGAGGCGCGTCTCCCGCACGAAGCGCAACGTGCGAGCATCGTTCTCCAACGAAACGGCCACGAGGCGGGGCTTGAACGAAACCTGCATCACCCAGTCGGCGAGCATGAGGTTGTAGACCCCTTCGGCGCTGCGCGAGCCGATGACGTGGACGCCGTACACCTCGGCGAGAAGGGCACGCTCCACGGGCTCCAACTTCATCGGCTCGCCGGGGAGGTGGGGGAAGAGCGTCTTATACGACATACGCAGCTCCTTCGGGGGCGGAGAGGCGCTCAGCGGGCGAGAGCGTTCAGCCCCTGGAAGATGAGGACGATGGCGAGGGCGCCGAGCGCCATCCCGAGCACCACCCACGACCCTTTGACCACGCCTCCCATGTTCGCACGCCGGAGCGCCCCTGTCAGGCACGCTTGCGCCCGGCGACGCGGTGCGTCACCATTCCCCAACCCCAACCCCCACAGGAGCACCCCATGGCTCGACGGTTCGACCTTTCGGGCACCTGGACCTTCGCGACAGCCGACGGCCGGTCGGGAACGATGCCGGTCCCCTCGAATTGGCACCTCCGCGGACTCCCAGACTACGCCGGCAGGGTCACCTTCCACCGCACCTTCGAACTGCCACCGCTGGCCCCGCGCGAGCGCGCCTGGCTCCGCTTCGAGGGGGTGGATTACGAAGCGACGGTCTCCCTCAACGGCCGGCCGGTCGGGTTCCACCGGGGGTACTTCGCCCCCTTCGAGTTCGAGGTCACGACCCTCCTCCGCCCCGGCGAGAACGAGCTCTCGGTGGAGGTGAACTCGCCCAAGGACCCGCCGGGCTCCTGGCCGAACGACAAGGTGGTCATCAAGGGCGTGCTCAACCACCACGACTGCCGTCCGGGAAGTTGGGACCCGGAGCGCGGGCAGGACGGGAACACGGGAGGGATTTGGGGGCCGGTCGAGCTGCTCCTCGACGAGGGCGTCCGCGTGCACGCGGTCCGGGCGGCGCCCTTCCTCCAGCCGGACGGTTCGGCCCGCGTCGCCGTCGAGGCCGATATCTCCTGGGCCGGAAGCGAGGAGCTCGCATGGAGCCTCGAGGTGGTCGACCCCCACGGCACGACTGCCGCCTCGGCCGAGGGGCGGGAATCGGGCCTGCCCGGGCGGAGGACGCTCTCCTGCGTGGTCACGGTCCGCGAGCCACGGCTCTGGTGGACCTGGGACCACGGGCTCCCCAACCTGTACCGTCTGCGCATGACCGCCCGCCTTCCGGATGGCGCCTCGGACACCCTCGAACGACGCTTCGGCATCCGCGAGCTCCGCATCGACGCCGACTGGACGTGGCGGCTGAACGGTCGGCGCATCTTCCCCCGCGGAACCAACATCATCCCGACGCAATGGCTTTCCGAGTACACCCCTGAACGGATCGCGCAGGACGTCGAGCTCCTCCGGCGGGCGAACATCAACGCCGTTCGAGTCCACGCCCACGTCAACCGCCGGGAGCTGTACGACGCCCTCGACGAGGCGGGAATCCTCTGCTGGCAGGACTTCGCCCTGCAATGGAGCTACGCCGAGTGCGACGCGGTGGCCGAGGAATGCCGCCGGCAGATCCAGGAAATGGTTCACCACCTGTTCAACCACCCATCGATCGTCGTCTGGTGCTGCCACAACGAGCCGGAGAAGAACCGGCGGTCGCTCGACCCGATGCTCGCGGCGGCGGTGCGGGAGGCCGACGGCACGCGGCACGTCGAGGAGGCGAGCGACTTCCGCTACCACCCCTACCCGGGCTGGTACTACGGACACTGGCGCGAATTCGCCGAGGCGCCAGGGGCCCCCTTCGTCAACGAGTTCGGCGCGCAGGCGCTGATGAACGTCGATTCGATGCGGGAGGCGTTCGGCGATGCTGCCTGGCCGCCCGATTGGGCCCGCTGGGCCTACCACGACTTCCAGTACCGGGAAACGTTCCACATCGCCGGGGTGTCCATGGGGGCGTCGCTGGAGGAGTTCGTGGCCAACAGCCAGGAGTACCAGGCCCGGCTCCTGAAGTTCGCCATCGAACAGTACCGGCTGCGGCGGTTCCGCCCGGGCGACCGCCCGGTGACGGGCATCTTCCAGTTCATGTTCATGGACTGCTGGCCGGCGATCACCTGGTCGGTCGTCGACTACTGGCGGCGACCGAAGCGGGGGTACGAGGCGTTGCGCCTCGCCTACCAGCCGGTACTGCCGGTCATCCGGCCCTCCTTCGGCGGCGATGTGGCTGCGGCCGGCTCCGAAGTCCGCTTCGATGTACCGGTGGTCAACGACCTGCCCCGCGGCTGGGACACGGTCACCGTCGAGTTCGCCGTGCGAGCGCCCGATGGTTCGCCAGCCTTCTCCTTCAGCGGGACAGGCTCCGTCCCGGCCGACACCGTCCATCGCGCGGCGCGGAACATCGCCTGGCGCATCCCGCCTGAGCCTCCGGAGGGAGCGTACCGGGCGGAGGTGCGGCTCGTGCGCCCGGACGGCGAGGTGTTGGGGGAGAACTGGTACGAATTCCGCGTGGTCCAGGTGCCCCGCGGGGCCTACCACGCCGCCGAAATCGAATGAGACCCCCGGCCACCCGCTGCGCTCCCGGCGAACAGCCGAAGACGCCCCTGCACGCGCCGAGCCCGCCGGGGCGACGCACGACCCCGACCGCAAGCAGCGAGACGTCGCGGAACGGACCGGTCGGAGGGTCCGGGCCCGTGTGGGAGAGGGAGCGTCTTCGCCCGGCCGCTGCACGCGCCGAGCCCGCCGGGGCGACGCACGACCCCGACCGTGGGCGGCGAGACCTCGCGGAACGGACCGGTCGGAGGGTCCGGGCCCGTGTGGGAGAGGGAGCGTCTACGCCCGCCCGCTGCACGCGCCGAGCCCGCCGGGGCGACGCACGACCCCGGACCGCAAGCGGCGAGACGTCGCGGAACGGGCCGGTCGGAGGGTGCGGGCCCGTGTGGGACGCAGGAGCGACTAGGCCCAGGCGCGCGGCGCGAGCTCCCGGAGGCCGCGGAGGATGTTCTCCCGCTTCTTCGCCGGGTCCTGCTCGAAGGTGAAGAGGGCGAGGAAGGCGGTGTCGACCCCGGCCTCCATGTAGCGGAGGATGTGGTCCCGGCGCTCCGCCGGGCTCCCCATGACGATGAGGTCGCGGATGACCGTCTCGGGCACCGCTTCGAGCGCGGCCCGCCGGTCCCCGGCTTCCCACGCCTCCCACATGGGAGCGAGCAGCTCGCCGCGCCCGAGCCACCGGTGGAACGCCTTGTAGACGGGCACCGTGAGGTAGGCGGTGATGACGCGCCGCATCCCCTCCATCGCCTCCGGGGTGGGCGGGTCGACGAGCACCATGAGGCGGGCGCTGATCTCGACCGCGTCGGGGTCGCGACCGGCTGCCCGGGCAGCCTCGCGCACCACCGACACGGACGTGCGCACGTCCTCGACGGAGAGCCAGTTGATGATGGCGCCATCGGCCACTTCCCCGGCGACCCGGAGCATCCCGCCTCGCAAGGCGGCGACGTGGACGCGAACCGGCTCCTTCGGTGGACGGGTGAGCCGGAAGCCGCGGACCTGGAACGTTTCGCCCTCGAAGACGACGCGCTCGCCGCTCAGCGCCTGGCGGAGGAAGAGCACCATCTCGCGAACGCGGGTGACGGGCTTGCGGAAGGTGAGACCGTTCCAGCTTTCGACGATGGGCTGCGAACCCGACCCGATCCCCAGCTCGAAGCGCCCCGGGGCGAGTTCGGCGAGGCCCGCGGCCGATTGCGCCAGGGTTGCCGGACCGCGGGTGAAGACGTTCGCGATGGCCGTGCCCAGCCGGAGGGTGGTGGTCGTCGCAAGGACGGCCAGCGGCGAGAAGCAGTCGAGGGCGTCGACCTCCGACGACCAGGCGTCGGTGTATCCGAGCGATTCCGCCTCTCGGGCGATGTCGGGATGCTCCGGCAGGGTGAAGCCGTCGAGGGGTACCGAAAGGGACCAGCGCTTCTCGCGGGGCATGGGGGTTCCTCCTGGGCCGAGTGAGGTTCGAAGGTGGGCAGCCGCCTACCGTTGCGTCAGCAGACGGCGGGCATAGGCGAGCAGGGTGGGCATCGAATCCTTGATGACCTCCCAGTGGGGGTCGGGCCGCTTCCCCCGGCGGTGCAAGCCGAGGTTGAGCCCGGTGATGATGGCGAACTTGTAGGCGGCCAGGGCCCGGAACCAGGCGATGTCGCCGGGGTCACGGCCGTAGGCGCTGACGTACATGGCGATGAGCTCGTCGGGCTTCGGCAGGCGTCCGCCGGCGGCGGCCCCTTCGTGGGCCCAGGCCGAGGGGTCGCTGAAGGTGACGACCCAGCCCAGGTCGTTGAGGGTGGCCCCGATGTTCACCAGCTCCCAGTCGATGACGGCGAGCAAGCGGCCGTCGGGCGCGTAGAAGAGGTTCGACCACTGGAAATCGCCGTGGAAGATGCCGATGGGCGTCGATTTCGGCTGCCGTTCGAGGAGGAGCTGCCGTACGGCCGGCGCCTCGGCCAGCATCTCCGGTTCGGCGGCGCGCTCGAGGAAGCGGTCCCAGCGGGTGACGTCCTCGTCGAACGGGATGGGCGGCCCCAGGTCGGGCACCGCGACCTCCCACTCCACCAGGTGGATGTTCGCGAGCGCCTCCATGGCCTGCCGGGCCATCCAGTGGATGGTCTCGGGCGAGAGGGAGTCGGCCCAGCCACCCTCGCCGAAGCGGAGGACGTCGCCCTCGAGGAGGGGTGTGACGAAGTAGGGACAACCGAACCACTCCAGGTCGTCGCCGGCCCAGACGACCTCGGCGACCGGCACGGGCGTCGGCGCCAGCGCGCGGAGGACGCGCGCCTGGCGGAGGACGTCGGCCGTGCCGACCCAGCGGACGTTCGGGGGCGGGATGCGGAGGTAGTAGGAGCGCTCCCCTTCGGCGCCCTGCACGGTGAACCCGTAGGAGAAGCCGGCGTGCCCGGGCATCTTCCAGACCCGCGTCACCTCGGCCGACGGGTCTCCGGTTTTCGCGCGGACGAACGGAAGGAGGCGCTGTTCGAGCTCCGGAAGGTCCATGAGGCGGTCCCCACGAGGGAGGTGGAACGTTTCGGGGGCTGCGAAGGAACTGTACCGGAGAACGGCGCCGGGCGCACCCCGGCCCGGCGCCCTCCAGCCCGGTCCCGGCTCCGCGGGGCAGGGTAGCTGGGGAAGGAAGAGCCCCCTGCTCCCTCGGGGTTGGGAGCAGGGGGCTTAGGGGTCGAGGGGCCGGCGTCGGCTCCTACGCCTTTCGGCGGCGGAGGACGAGGAGGGCCGCACCGGCGGTTGCCACCGCCAGGCCGAGCAGCGCCAGGGCGCTGAACGCTCCGGCGGAGGGCGCCGCAGCGCCGCTCCCAAAGCCGCCGACCCGCGGCGTCGGGGTCGCCGACGGACCCGGCGTCGCCTCACCCGCCACCGTCTCCGTCGGCGTCGGGCTCGGGCTCGGCTCCACGGACGGAGTCGGCGAGGGCGTGGGGCTGGGAGTCGGCGAGGGCGTGGGGCTCGGCGACGGCGAGGGCGTGGGGCTGGGCGTCGCCGAGCTCGTGGCCGGGCGGTTGTAGAAGCACACGGTCCAATCGAGCCCGCCCTGGGCGACGGTCACGGTCGCCGACCCCGCCTGCGGCTGGCCGTCAGCCGGGCATCGCATGTTCGCACCCTGCACTACCACGTATCCAAGCTCGTCGTAGTTCGGGTGGTCGTGCTCGCTCACCGTCACCGACGTGTTCATGGGAACTCCCACCACCACCGCCGGCGAGCTCTGATTGAAGGTCCCGTTGAACAGGTAGCCCTGGATGTCGACGAGGAACACCGTCGTATCGCCAGGCACCGGGTTCCCCTGCTCGTCGACCACCACCTTCTTCACCCACACCGAACCGGTCGGGTCGGGAAGGCGACGGTTGTAGAAGCAGACTGTCACCTGCGGCTGGTCGAGCGAGATGGTGACGTTCGCACTGCTGCCACCGCTCGGCTCGCTCGGGCAGCTTCCACCGCTGCCTGAGATGACGGCTGTCCCGACGATCGTCCAGCCAATGGGCGCGCTCTCGGTGACGGTGTACGTGCCGGCATCGAGGCCCGCGAAGACCGCGTCACTCGCCACGCTGAACGGCTGCGAGCCGACTCCACCCACGGTGGTCGTGAAGGTCGTGTCCGTCGGACCCGCAACGATGACCTTCTTCACGATGATCGTCCCGGAACCGGCCACGCAGGAGACCTGGACCGTGTTCTCAGCGCTGCCGAGCACCTGCTCGCCCGCTGCCATCTCCGCCGTGTTCGTGAAGCTCGTGCACACGCTGAATCCCGCGTCTTCCGGTACGGTGACCGGGATGGAAATCGTGTACGTACCGGGCTGCGTCCCCGCCGGGAGCGTGCAGGAGACTCCGTCGGCGGTATTCGTATCGTTACACCAGCCGCTCGGGTCGTACTGAGGCGTGCCGTAGCTCAGACCCGACGGCAGGTTGTCCGTCACCACCACGTCGTTGCCCAGCGGGCCGTCCGCGACCCTCACCGTCACCGTCCAGGTGAAGCTCCCGCCAGGAGTGAGCGCTGCCGTGAGGTCGTTCGTCTTCGCGATGCCCACCGTGCCGTGCTTCTCGTTGTAGAAGCAGAGCACGGTGGTTTGCCCAGCGGCGACCTCGACCTCGGCGACGTTGCCGAGCACCTGGAACGTCTCCTCGTCCCCGTTCCGGCCACCGGACGGCTCGCTCGGGCACCGCCCATCTTCACCGGCTATCGCCCAGCCGAGGGCGTTGTACCCGTCCGGAACGGTCTCCGTCACCGTGTAGCTGCCGGGGACCAGCGGACTGAAGGTGGCAGGGCTGCTCTGCGTCATCGAGCCCGTGTGGCTCCCCGGGTCCACCGTTACGTCGAAGCTCGTGGAGTCGGACGAGTCGTTCGTCACGACTTTCTTCACGATGAGCGTGCCGCTCTGAACGTTGAAGGCGATGCAGTAGACGCCCTCCGTCGGGACGCTGGTGAGCTTGATGAACTCGGAGTTGTCCTGATTCAGGTGGTCCGTGTAGCACTTCAGGCTGGCGAAGCCGTAGCCGGAGCGGAACTCCTCGCTCACCCAGAGCCCGTCGCCGCTGCGGATCTCGTCGATCTCGGCCGGGCTCAGCGACACGGTCACCGAACCGCCAGACCCCGTGGTGTAGGTGCCCAGCAGGGTGCCGCCGCCCTGGTTCGGGTTCGACGTCCAGGTGTAGAACTTCCAACCCTCGACGCGGTCGCACTCACTGGGGATCACGTCTGGCGTCACCGGGTCGCTCCCGCCGCTCGGGGCGGCGCTGCCAAGGTCATTGCCGGTCACGAGGTCGTGGGTATCGTCGGGCTGGCCGACGTGGTCGGGACCGCCGCCCTCCTGGTTCCCGGGCACGACGCCGTAGGAGGGGCAGACGACCTTGATGAAGGTGATCCGTTGCGAGCGGCCGTCCTTGTTCTTGAAGGTGACCTCGCTGCCCGAGGTGCCGAGGTCGGCCGTGCTCCCGGACTGCCAGTCCCCGCTGCCGACCTTGTACTGCGGGTAGCCGGACTCGTCCGCGGTCCAGTTGGACGGCCGGTCGTCCCGCTCGGTGACCACGATGTCGGCGTTCGCGGCGACGTTGTAATCGGTCAAGTCGACCTTCTGGCACTTCTTCCCACCGCCTTCGGTGGCGGAGATGGTCACCGTTGCGAACGATGTCTCCTCGCCGTCGACGAAGAGGTCGAAGGTGAAGTCGCCGCTGTCGTTGTTGCCGTCGTCGTTCGCCTCGACGAGCTTGCAAATTTCGATGATGCGGCGCGGGTTTGTCTTGTTCTTGAAGGTGACCTTCCCCTTCTCCTGGGGGACCGTGGCCGAGTCACCCTCGGTGAAGCTGCCGGAGTCGCCGATGCGGTACTTCGGGTACCCCGAAGCATCACCGTTCCAGGTGCCGGAGTTCCCGCCGGAACCGGGCCGCCCGGTCTCGGTCACCGTGACGTCCTTCCCCGCGAGGACCTCGACCTTCTTGCACTTGGTCTCGCCCTCGTCGACGTCCAGCTTGAAGCTCTCATCGCCGGAGCCGTCGTCGTAGCTGAAGCTGAACTGGCCACCGTCCGACTTCCCGTCGCCGTTGCCCTCGACCGTCTTGCAGATTTCGAGCATCCGCTTCCGGTCCTTCTCCTTGTTGTAGAAGGTGACCACCGTCGTCTCGCCGGGCGTGACGGTGACCGTGGCGATGGAGCCTGAGGCCGGCTGACCATTGCCGATCTGGTGCTTCGGGTAACCGTTGGCGCTCCCCTGCCATCCGGTGGGGCGGTCGCCCTCCTCCTGGACGCGGTACTCGCCGGGGTCGAGGTCGGAAATGGTGGTGCAAGCCGCCTCACCGCCCTCGGTGGCGCTGACCTTCTTCTTCGTGACCTGCTGCCAGTGCTTGCCCGACTTCTTGTCGATGTCGAATTCCCAATCGAACGGCCCGACGGTCACGCCGTCCTGGTTGGCCTCCCAGACCTTGCAGATCTGGAGGCCGCCCTTCTGGCGCTCGTTCCAGAAGACAACGCTCTGGTTCTCGACCTTGTTGTCCGGAATCGTCACCGTCACGCATACCTGGCCGCCGCTACTCGACGGGGTCACGTCGCTCCCGTTCACCTGGGCCCCGGTGTTCGCCCAGCCGCTCTGCAGTGTCTCGCACACCTTGTACTCCCCAGGGCCGAGACCGGGGAACACCACCTGACCGTCCGAGCCGGTGCTGCCATCATCGGAGGCGCTATTGGGCCCACTGAACGAGATCGTCCAGCCGCCCAGCGGAGTACCCGTGTCCCCGGGCTTCCCCTGGTACTTCGTCACGACGATGTCCGACGTCGGCAGGATGTTGCTCGTGTTCTTGACGCAGACGGTGTAGTCCTGCTGTCCGGCGGGGACGGTCGCCTGCGTGCCGGAATACTGCGCGTTCGCGCAGCTCTCCACGAGCCCCTCGAGGACCGCAAAGCCGTCAAGCGACCAGTTGGAGCCAGGATCGTCCTCGGTCACCGTTAGGGCAGCCGTCGGCACCGTAAGGGTCTGCGAAGCGGAGGATTCCGTCGGGTAATCGACGGTGACGCTCCAGGAATCGCTGCCGAGTCCGGAGGTGAGGCTCCCACCGAAGATGTAGGTCCCCGACGGAATGTACGTCCCCTCGACAACCTTGATGACCTTCACCTGGCGCGTGCGCGGCTCCTCCTTGTTCGTGAAGGTGACGGTCGCGGTCTGCCCGGCGGCCACGGTCACCGTGCCGCCGGGCGGGG
Source organism: bacterium HR29 (assembly GCA_002898215.1). Lineage (GTDB taxonomy): Bacteria > Chloroflexota > Dehalococcoidia > Tepidiformales > Tepidiformaceae > HRBIN29. Next base: position 136,896 of record BEIF01000004.1, read on the forward strand.
AAACCTGCGGGTAACCCTGCTCGTCGCCAGCCCAGCCGTCGGGTCGCGCGTTGCCTTCGCTGACGGTGTAGTCGCCGGTCGGGAGCGTGCGAGCCTCGCAGGCGTCCTCGTCCTCTTGCGAGACGGTGACGGTGGCCGTGCCGGTCTGCGGACCGGAGTACGAGAACTCCCACCCGAACTCGTTGACGGTGATCCCGTCTCCGTTGTCTTCCCACACCTTGCAGATTTGGAGGGTGCCGGTGAGTCGGGGGTTGCGGAACTTGCCGTTGTTCCCGCAGGCGGCCTTGTCGAGGACGATCGGCTGGCCGTGCACGACCTGCACCGTGCGGCTGCCGTTCTGGCACGTATCCGGGCCGTAGCCCTCGGGCAGTCCCGGTTCGGAGATGACCCACGTGCCTTCGCTGAGCCCACTGAGGAGGACCTTCCCGCCGGTGTCGTCCTGGTCGTCCTTGTTCGTTCCCGAGCAGGACACGCCAGAGGGGATGCTCGCATCGCCGTCGGAGGACGAGTCGTCGAAGACGCAGATCGTCTCGACCGGCTGGCCGTTCTCCTTCCGTTCGAGCTTGAAGGTGGCACCGGGAACAGGGTTCCCTTCCCCGTCGTCCTTGTGGACTTCGATGGAGCCCACGCATCCCGTTGCAACCAGCAGCGCCTTCTCCAGGCCCGAAAAGTCGTCCAGCATGAACGACGAGCCGGCGCCGATCTGGTCCATCACGTACTGCGCCCAGGGGCCCTTGTCCGCGTCCGGCAGGGGAAGCGACGAGTCCGGCTGGCCCACGTAGAAAGCGAATACCCGCCATCCTGCACCGCGTGCGTCATCCGCGGCTCCGATCGCCTCGTCTGCCGCCGTCATCCAGGTCGACTGCAGATCGAGGTCGGTGTTGAGAGGGGGAGGCGAAACCCACTGGTTGGGGGAGCCGTCGGTGATGACGAAGAAGTACTTCGGCACCCCCGGGCGCTGGCCCGTCACGTTCGTGAGCGCCGTCCTGATCCCTTCCTCGATGTCGGTCCGGGGCCCTCTGCCAGAAATGCCGTTGATGGCGCTGATGGCTGGGGAAGCCGCGACGAACCCGGACGTTAGGTGGGCGGCGTCGACGTCGAAGCGCGTCACGCTGTACATCCCCAGTCCGCTCGACGCCGTGTCGTAGGCCGAGATGAAGCCGGTGAGGGCCGACTTCATCGCTGCCATCTCCGTCTCGTTGATTGACGATGATCGGTCGAGCAGGAGAATGAAGTCGGCCTCACGGCACACGTTGCCAGTGAACGTAGGGTTGCCCGTCTGATAGGAGTTAATGCGCCGGTAGTAAACCGTCACCTGGACCCAGTCGACGTGCCAGGTATCTCTCGTGCTACCCGAGGTGTCGCAGTCGCTGCCGTCGTCGTTCGCGCGAAGTTCGACGCGGAAGTTGGCGTTCGTGAAATTCGACGGTCCCCAGGCGTTGCTGCGGCCCCACTGGTCGCTGCTGCTGCCGAAGGTCACGACGTCGTTCTGGTTCGTGCCCAGCGTAACGGTCTTGCGGCTCGTCCAGTTGGAACCGCCGTCCCACGAGAGTCGCGCCTCGAGTTGGCAGTCACCGCTATCTCCGGTGTTGAGGATCCAAGCGTTCACCTTCACCTCGATCCCGTCGATGACGGACCCAGGCGGGACATTGAGGTTGAAGTCCCGAAGTGTGAGAGTAGCGTGGTGCGTCTGCGTCGTGGCGCTCGCGCCGTTATCCCCGCCGGTGGCGTTGCCCGGGTTCGTCCACCCGCTCGCCGTTCCCGCGTAGCCGCTAGTCTGCCCGCTCACCGCCGCCGTGGCGCGCCAGGGCTCGGACACGAGCAGCGCCCCCGCGGCGGCGAGGATGACGAGGAGGGCGGCCGCCAGGGTAAGGCGACCGCGCCCCGAAGTTGGGACCGATGGTTGGAGACTCATGGTTTCCGTCCTCCCGGAAGGGGAACTAGTGCTCAGGTGCTCCGTCGAGTGGCGCCCAGCGAGCCGATGCCCTCCCCGTCGGCACGCCTACCCGCCGGTGCTCCTCTCCCCGGCTCTCCGCTGGTTGCGTTTCACGATGCGTCCACTTCCGCCCTGCATCGGTTTCCGCACCGTTGAGCTCGAGTGGCAACACTCTACGGGGTTTCCCCGATCCAGCGCAATCCCTTCCCTGATAAGAAACGCGTTAGAGTTGCAGGTTGCAGAGAAGTCGTCAACAGGTGACGCGATCGGCCCCCGACGTGTGACCTCCTCCGGCGCGGCCGGCCCTCGCCCCGAACCCGTTCCCCCATCCGGAGACGGGAGAGGGCCGAGCGAAACGCCCTCCCCTCGGGAAACCGGCAGTTCGTGGCACGACGGAGAGGGTGGGAGGAACGGGGGAGGAAGCGAGAAGCTACAGCTTCTCCACCTGGAGGAAGTCGAGCTCCACGGGGGTCTCGCGGCCGAACATGTTCACGAGCACCTTCACCTTCCCCTTCTCGGTGTTGATCTCGTCGACGGTGCCGACGAAATCCTCGAAGGGGCCCTCGATGATGCGCACGGGTTGGCCCACCGTGAAGCCGACGCGCACGCGCGGCTGCTCCAGCCGCATCGTGCGGAGGATGTCGTTCACCTCCGCAGGCGAAAGGGGCACGGGCTGCGACCCGGAGCTGACGAAGCCGGTCACGCCCGGCGTGTTCCGGATGAGATGCCAGACGGAGTCGGAAACCGGGTCGCCCTCCTTCAGCTCGATGGTCTGGACGAGGACGTAGCCGGGGAAGAGCTTCCGCTTGACGGTGCGACGCTGCCCCTCCCGGATCTCGATCTCGTCCTCGGTGGGGACGATGACGTGGAACACCTTGTCCTTGGCGTCCATCCGCTCGACGGTGGCGCGGATCGCCCGGGCGACCTTGTTCTCGTGGCCGCTGTAGGTGTGCACGAAGTACCACTTCCGGCCGGGAGCGTTGATCTCCTCGTCGGTGAGCTGGACCTGCTCGAACTCCTCCTCGGCCTCCTTGCGGCCGCGGACCCGCTGCCGGGAAGCCGGGGGGTCGTCGCCGATGGCGGAAAGGGCGTTGGCCTGCTCGTCCATGGCGTCCCTCGCTGACTACTGGAAGAAGAGCTGTTCGATGACCCAGCCGAAGAGGAGGTCGAAGCTCCCGAGGATGACCCCGACGACGACGGCGACGACGGCGACGACCATCGTGAGGTAGCGGGTTTCGGAGGCGGAGGGCCAGGTGACCTTCCGCAGCTCGGCGACGATGTCGGCGACGAAGCGCGGCTGGAGGCGAGCGAGGGCTGCGAGCGGGTTGCGACGCCGGGGGTGGGGCCGGACGACAGGGGCCGCGCTCCGGGCGGCGATGGCGCCGTCGGCCGCGGGTGCGGCGGGGCGGACGGGCGTGCGGGGAGCCCGCTGGGGCGCGCGGCGGCGGGCGGAGCGTGCCATGCGGTTACCGCGTCTCCCGGAAGATGACGTGGCGGCGGAGAAGCGGGTGGTACTTCCGCAGCTCGAGCCGGCCAGGGTCGTTCCGGCGGTTCTTCGTCGTGGTGTACCGGTACGGCGGCCCCTCGGTCGCCTGCAGGTGAATGATGATGCGATCGCCCTTGGCTTTCTTCGCCATCGGGAACACCTCCTCCGCGCCCGGGGCGTGCGCGGCGACCCGGCTGCGCTATTTCAGGATCTTGGTGACGACGCCGGCGCCCACGGTGCGGCCCCCCTCGCGGATGGCGAACCGCTGCCCCTCCTCGCAGGCCACCGGCTG